>NZ_AP025488.1:600000-1200000 GCF_024347475.1 Vibrio fortis | reverse complement strand
GTTGATCGTGCAGAATACACTTCAACGGTTGATGAAATCATCGACGCGAAATCTCTTCCTTCTATGCCGCAACTCACTGCATTGTGGTTAAGCATGTCTGAACAAATTCAGGCAAGCAGCGAACTGACGAAGAACAAAATCTCATTCATCGACGGTGAAGGTTCAACTAATCAGGTTGACGCTTATCGTATTGGCTCCCTTGGTCTTGTAACCGAGCAAGGGTACGTTAGCTGGAACACACAACGTGGTGATGCCATTGCCTACTTTAAGCAACCGGATAATGGCCCTACGTTTTCGTCACTGAGCACACTAGCATCGGGTACACCGTTAAACATTGTTGTCGATCCATCTCGTGGTTTCATGTTAGAGCAACTAGCCCTAACACCTAGCCTTCAAGACCGCCTAGAAGCGGGTGGTGTAGTAGGTAAAGTTATTCTTGGCTTACTCGCGATTGGTCTTATTATTGCACTTGTTCGTGGTATTGCACTTGCAGTTGCACGCCAAAAAATTCGTTCTCAGCTTAAAAAACCAGAACAACCAGGTAATAACCCCCTAGGTCGTGTACTGGCTGTGTACAACAAAGAGCAAGCTCAATCTGTTGAAGCATTAGAGCTGCGTCTGCTTGAAGCGGTTGTTGATGAACAAACGCATCTAGAAAAAGGTTTATCGATGCTTAAGCTGCTTGCAGCACTGGCCCCTATGCTTGGTCTATTAGGCACGGTGACGGGCATGATCGAGACTTTCCAAGTGATTACTCAGTTTGGTAACGGCGATCCTAAGGTGATGGCTGGTGGTATCTCTATGGCATTGGTAACGACCGTCCTTGGCCTTGTCGCAGCAATGCCGTTGTTGCTGGCTCATAATTTATTGAGCACTCAAGCAGAGAACATCCGCAATATTCTTGAAAAACAAGGGATTGGTTTGGTAGCAGAGCAAGCTGAAAAAGCGACTCACTCAGAGGCAGATGTTAAGCCAATGGGGACGGCGGCGTAATGGATATCTTGTTGTCTAGTTCACTATTCTCTAGTGACTGGCTGCTATCCTTGTCTGATTTCATGGAGCAGGGCGGTTTCGTCCTGTGGTGGCTGGCTGCTGTAGTGCTTGTTTATTGGGTACTGGTAGTTGAGCGCGTTCTTTACTTGGCGTTTTATTTTCCAAAACAGCGTAAAGCCTGGATTGAACAATGGAATGAGCGACATGATCAATCTTCTTGGCACGCGAAAGCGATTCGAGAAGGTTGGTTGGGTCAAGCAAGCCTATTACTTAATCAGAATTTAAACTTCATTAAACTCTTAGTTGCGATCTGCCCAATGTTAGGCCTTCTTGGCACAGTAACGGGTATGATCTCGGTGTTTGATGTAATGGCGACACAAGGCAGTAGCGATCCTAAGCTTATGGCTTCTGGTATCTCCTTAGCCACATTGCCGACAATGGCGGGCATGGTTGCTGCGTTGGCGGGTATGTTTGTTCATGCGCGTTTGGCAAAAGTCTGCAGTCGCTTAGAAATAAAATTAGAAAAATCATTAAGGAGTCAACGATGAGACTCGGAAGACGTCATTCTAAAAACGAAGAGGCTCAAATCGACCTGACTTCGATGCTTGATATTGTATTTATCATGCTTATCTTCTTTATCGTAACGAGCTCATTTGTGCGTGAGTCGGGGGTAGAAGTGAATCGCCCTCAAGCGTCCAACGTTGTTAGTCAAAAAGACGCGGGTATCTTTGTTGCGATTACCTCAGCGAACGATATCTACATTGATAAACGTCTGATTGATGTGGAACGTGTGCAAGCAACTCTTGAACACTTGTTGCTAGAACAGCCTGAAGCATCATTGGTGATCCAAGCTGATGAGCATGCTTACAATGGCACGGTAGTAAAAGTGATGGATGCAGCGAAAGGTGCCGGTATCAAAAACATCGCGCTTGCCGCTGAACAGCGATAAAGCAAGGGAGTTTGCAGATGATTCGCCTATTGCTTGCTCTACCTATTGCTGGTGCTTTGGGTTTAGTGCTTTTCTCTTTTATGGCTTGGATGGTCGATAACGGCCACCAACGAGCACCAGAAAAGGGGGAAGGGTTAACCTTTAATATGGTAATGATGGAGCAGGAACAAGAAGTTCAAAGAAGACAGCGCGCGGTTCCTGAGCAGCCAGAGATGCCAGAACCCCCACCAGAAGCACAGGCGTCGCAATCGCAAGCTGATGTAACGCCTTTGAATACTATGTCTTCGCTACCTGCTTTGGACTTAAACACATCAATCGATGGGCTAGCGATTAATGCGCCGACATTTTCTGACTTCGGTAGTAATCAGCAAGCGATGCCTCTGTATCGTGTTGAACCTCGTTACCCAGCCAAAGCACTCAAGCGTGGGGCTGAAGGCTTTGTTGTTATGAGTTTTACCATAGACGAAACCGGGCGACCGATTGACATCCAAGTAACAGATGCTAATCCCCGTCGTATGTTTGAACGTGAAGCGATGCGTGCACTTAAAAAATGGAAATATCAACCTAAGGTGATTGATGGCAAAGCGATAGCTCAAGTTGGGCAAACCGTGAAGCTTGAATTCAAATTGGCTAAATGATGAAAAAAGTATGGATATTAGTCGGGCTAATATTAATGCCCTTCATGATGCAAGCAAAAGAGCTGAGTCAGTACACCGCAATTCGTGTACAGAAAGCGCACCAACTCTCTCAAGAAGAGAAGGTGAAAGAAGCTATAGAAGCATTAGAGTCGATTGAGTCTGAGCGAGCTTATGACAAAGCCTATGTTGCACGAATGCTTGGGGTGTTTTATTGGCAAGATAGTAAGCCGTCAGCAGCGATAAAGCAGCTAGCTTATGCGGTTGATACTGGCCTATTGTTGGATGAACAAGCTTGGATCACGCAGCGAATGTTGGCTGATCTGCTGTTGAATGAGCAAGAGTTTAAAAAAGCGCTACCTCATTACTACAAGTTAGTGAAAACTGCACCCGAGACTGAAAAGAAAGATCAGCTTTGGCTGCGCATTGCTCAAGCAGAATATCAACTTCAGAACTGGAAGAAAGTGCTACCAGCGATTGCGGAGCATGACAAATTCAACAAAAAATCGGAGTTGGCACCTTTGTCTCTAAAGCTTGGTGCTCAGTTGCAGCTCAAACAGTGGAAGCAGTCTATTCCAACCCTAGAAAGTTTGATTGCATTACAACCTGACAAAACCAACTGGTGGCGTCAGCTGGTAGGTATTCAACTTAGACTCGATCGTAATCGTGCTGCGCTTAACACATTAGCGCTTGCCGAGCTGCAAGGTGTAGAAATCACAGACTCTGATCGACGTTTAATGGCGCAACTTTATGCTAAGCGTGGTATCCCAGAACGCGCAGCAAAAGAGATCAGTAAATTAAGCAATGCTACTACCGATCCGCAATTGTTGGCTGAGCAAGCGACGTATTGGCAGTTAGCTCGTGAATGGGATCAAGCTATCGAGATCTGGACTCTAGCGGCGAAACAGAAGCCAAAATACCACTGGAACGTTGCTCAACTCATGGTTCAACAAGGCTATTACAGCAAAGCACTAGTGGAATTGGATAAGGTCAAAGAGAAGGACAAACAAGCGGATGTGGCACTGGCTAAAGTTCGTTCTTGGTACAAGCTTAAAGACCTCGAAAAAGCTTTGATTCATGCCAAAAGAGCTGAGAATTTGGAGTCCTCGACAACAGCTAAAGGGTGGATTAAGTACTTGTCTCAGCTTCGTAGAGTGAGCAGTAACGACGCTGCCTAACGATATCACTATCTAGCTCTAACACTTCATAGTGTAACTTTCTAGTTTACGATTAAGCGCCATCAACTTCGGTTGGTGGCGCTTTTTGTCATTTTCCGTCTCAAATTTACTCAACTCACGCATTAAAACACTTACAAACGTAAACAATGTAAATTGAATGCCAATAAGAATGATTATCAACTAAATTGTCGCCCATAAATATTATAGGTAAGTTTGGTATGTGGTTAAAAAGTAGGGCGGTTCAAATGTGGGCTCGCCGCCTTCATGTGTATATCTCAATGGCATTGTTATTGGTTGTTTTGTTTTTTTCTGTCACAGGTATCACGCTCAATAGACCTGAGCTTTTTGAAGCGTCCAAGCCAAACATTCAAACTCACAATCTAACCTTACCAAGCCATCTGTTTTCTATTCAAAACGATCGACTTGAACCCAATACTTCTGCCTTCCAGACATTTTTAGTTGAACAAGCTGGCGTGTCTGGAACTCCTTCTGGATTAGACGTCTATGCAGAAATTGAAGATGGTGAGTTGGTCGTGGGTGAAGTCTCTATGGACTTCAAAGGCCCTGGCTACAACGCTTCAGTGTTTGCTGACTTAGTGATGGCGACCGTTGAAGTCGAAACCACAGATTACGGCATCATCGCCTTACTCAATGATCTTCACAAAGGGCGTAACAGCGGTGAGGTATGGAAGTGGTTTATCGATATCACAGCACTTCTAATGATCTTCTTTGTTATCACCGGTGTGTGTTTATTACTTCCCAAAAAGAAGACGCTCAATACATCGATTAAGTGGATGCTGTTTGGATCTATCTTGTCTTGGTTTATCTATTTTGTTGCTGTTCCGTAGTGTTATTTCGTAGTGCCACGAACAAGTTAAACGGACTTTTTAAGGTTAAATAATGAAAAAAATCACCTTGAGCAAAGCTCTTATTGCGCTTTCTCTTATTCCAACTTTCAGCATGGCCGAGTCGCTACCTGACGCCGCCAAACTCGATGTTCAGTTCGAGTTGCCAAAAATCGATACCACTATGTACGCAAGACCTTACGTTGCGATGTGGGTAGAGGATAGCTCTCGTAAGCCAGTCAAGACCATTGAACTATGGGTTGGTAAAGATGAATGGCTAAAAGACCTTCGTAGCTGGTGGCGAAAAGTAGGCCGTTACGATCGTGAGTTAGTTGATGCGGTGACGTCAGCAACGCGCCCTGCTGGTAAGTATCGTTTTGTTTGGGACGGTACAAGCGACAATGGTGAAAGGTTAGAGCAAGGCGAGTACACGATTCACATCGAAGTGGTTCGTGAGCATGGTGGACGTAACTACCTCCGTCAAAAAGTGACATTGGGTAACGAAAACGCGAGCTACCAATTAACGCCTACCGAAGAAACGGGCGTAATTACTCTCGATTACCTGGTTAATTAAGTACACCGTTAATTAGATTTAACACTCGGATATACAAACGATTTATACAGAAAGAATGGACTTATTCATGATGAAACAAACAAAGATCAAAGCGTTAGCACTCGCTGGCGTAATGGCATTCGGTCTTGCTGCTACCACAACTGCTCAAGCACACCCACGCTGGATCCTTCCTTCTCATTTTACGGTTTCTAAAGAGGGCGGTGATTGGCTAACTTTTGATGTGACTGCATCTCACGGCACATTTGTATTCGATAAGCCTGCTGGTAGTGAAAGTGCACAAGTAACCATGCCAGATGGACGTAAAGAGCGTCCTAATTTTGTTATTCGTGGTAAGCGTCGTTCAATCTTCGATTTTTACTTCGAGGAAGAAGGCACACATAAAGTAGCGGTTAATAACGTACCGTCTTACTACACGCAATATAAAGCAGGTCGTCGCGATACGGTTAAATGGATGCGCGCAAACAAAGCCGAGCGTGATTCATTGCTTCCTGAAAAGGCGCGTGATGTAGTAACGCAAATCAGCTACACCCGTGCTGAAAGCTACATTACTGTTGGTAAGCCAACTGACAAAGCGTTCGAGATTGAAGGCAAGCTGCTAGAGATGAAACCAATTACTCACCCTGCAGATATCATCGAAGGCGAACCAGTAACTTTCCAATTCTTTTACAACGGAGAGATTCAGCAAGGCGTAACTGCGGAAATTACACGTGAAGGTACACTTTATCGCAACCACCAAGAGCAGATTGATGTGGTGAGCGACGAAAATGGCGAAATCACATTTACACCAGATGTAGCGGGTCGTTACGTAATGAAAGCGAACTACAAAGGTGAGCTGAAAGACAATCCATTAGCGGACAAAGCAAGCTCAAATGTCCACCTAACATTCGAAGCGCTGCTTCAATAATCGTTATATAGAACACAGATTTTAATTTAGGGCTCACTTGAGCCCTTTGTCGCTCAGTTAAGACACTGGGTTTTCCTTGCTAGGTAGTGAGTTATGAGAATAAAAACAAAATTGAGCGGTTTAGCTAAGCCATGCTTGGCTCTGATTGTGGCTGCTGCTGCGTTACCAGTACAAGCCCATTTTCCATTGATGAACTGCTGGTTTGAGAGCGAAATGGTGGCGTGCGAAGCCGGTTACTCTGACGGTAGCAAGGCGATCGATTACTCAGTAGAAATGTTTGATTATGAAGACAATCTGATCGCTAAAGTGATGACAGATAAGCGTTCAATCGCTGAGTTTAAAAAACCACAATCAGATTTTTACATTGTGTTCGATTCAGGTCATGAGTTCCCTGTTGAAGTCGATGTTGTCGAGATCAACGAGAAATGATCATTCAGTCTATTAGAGCCGATACTGGTGGCAGGGAAGGTAAATGGGTAGCGCTTATCATTGCCACTATCTTGGGCTTTGCGGCACTAGCTATTCCTTACCATCAAGCGGAAGTGCACGTGACGACGGCATTTGAACACCAAATTCTTGTTACCGATGTAGAACAAGAAAACCTCGCGATGCTCGCCGAACTTAGGCTTGCACATGAAGAGATCAGAGATCTTTATTTAGATAATGATGAGCAATGGCCAAATATTGAGTTTCTTCAAGAAGAGTGGGTAGCTCCTTTTACACAAGATCAGAGCTGGAAAAGAAAAGGTGAGCATAACTGGTTACTTCTTGAATCTGGATACTATTTTTCTGCTCCGGAGCAAAAGGGCTTTGCGGACTCTTTCTTAATGAATGCCAATGCCATCTCCCCGGAAATCTGGGTCAACTTACACGGTAAAGTTTCAGCCCCTATTGAGTTTGATGTTGAGTCATTAGCAAACGCGGGTTGGAAACAAGTAGTGACAGAATCTGAAGTAATAGCAAATCAACACCACAAAGATGGTGCACACTAAAATATGAGAGAGCGCATGCGAATTATTACACTGTTTGTCCTGCTTTGGGCGTCCTTAAGCTCTATGTTTGCTCACGCGGCAGACTACAAGATTGATGAAAATAAGCTGACGGTCGGTATTACGCTTCAACCTTACTACAGTTACGTAAAAGCGGTAGTCGGTGACAAGGTCAATATCCTTCCTTTGGTCGATGCAGGCTTTAACCCTCACAACTATCTACCGCAACCCAATGATCTCAAACGCCTAAGCCAAATGGATGCGATTGTCGTGAATGGTATTGGTCACGACGACTTTGCTCTCAAAGTAATTTCTGCGTCACAACGTAACGACTTAGTGGTAATAGAAGCGAACAAAGAGGTGCCGCTATTGCCAGCTCTCGGTCAATCAGTAGGCCAAGGCGCTGTAAATCCTCATACCTTCGTTGGGCTTTCTACAACCATTCAAAAGGTTTACACCATCGCGAGTGAACTATCTAAGCTTGATCCGGAAAATGCCAAGTTTTATCGCAAGAATGCTCGTAAATACGCGAAGCAGTTTCGCTATATGAAGCGTGACGCGATGATCTCATTAGGTGAACTAGATACGTCTGGAATGAAAGTAGCAACAACCCACAATGCTTATGGTTACATCTTGCAAGAGTTTGGCGTCGATGTTGCAGCGGTGATTGAGCCAGCACACGGGGTAGAGCCAAGCGCTAGCCAGCTTCAAGAAACGATTGAGAAGATCCGTCAATCAGGCATCGATGTGCTTTTCTACGAACTGAATATGCCCAATCGCTTTGTCGATACTATCGAAGCCGAAACCGGTGTTCAGCTGTACCGCTTCTCACACATGACTCATGGCGAGTATGAAGATGACAAAGTCGAAATCGAAATGAAACAGAACTTAGAAACCTTGATCGAAGCGATGAAGTTTGCTGCGAAAAATCAAACACAAAAAGGGAATGCATAATGCAGGGCCCTTCAATTTCTATCAATCGACTTGGGCTTGAGTACGATAACAATGTCATTCTCGAAGATATCTCACTTGAACTGGGTGCAGGTGAATGTCATGTGATCATGGGTCCGAACGGTGGCGGTAAAACTTCTCTATTGCGCTCTGTTCTAGGTTTAACGCCATTTAGTGGTGATATTGATATCTATTGGCCAGAGAAGCCGAGCATTGGTTACGTGCCCCAGAAAGCGGCTTTCGAGGCGAGTCTTCCTCTAACGGTAATGGACTTTGTTCTGCTTAACCAAAGCCGAACACCTTTGTTTTGGCGTCGTAAATCCAAACAACTTAAAACGGCACTAGCGCAATTGGATCGCGTCGGAATGGCCACGCGCAGTGACCGTCGAATGGGGCAGCTATCGGGTGGAGAACAACAGCGTGTTCTGTTCGCTCAAGCGTTATTGGATGACCCAAGCCTACTGGTATTGGATGAACCGACCACTGGTATGGATGAACAAGGCGTTCGTTACTTGGAATCATTGATACGTGAATGTGTAGGTGAAGGGAGAACAATTCTTGCGGTTCACCATGATGTCACTGCGGTTCGCAGGTTAGAAGCGAACGTTCATGTGGTTAATCGCTGCTTGGTTGATAGTGGCGCGCATCAAGAGGTGCTGCACCCTAATAAGATTGAAAGCTTGTTCCAGCACTACAGCAGTGGTGCAAATCACACTAAACAGTCGGAGGTAGCGTAATGGATTGGTTACGTGAATTAGCGGTATCCGGCGTAGAAGCGGGGCTGTTATCTGAGAGCTTTATGTATGCTTTCATGGTGAACGCGCTAGTAGCGGCTTTGTTGCTGGGGCCTCTACTTGGCGGCTTAGGGACTTTAGTCATTGCCAAGCGCTTGGCGTTTTTCTCTGAGGCGGTGGGGCACGCGGCATTAACAGGTATCGCTATCGGGGTTTTACTTGGCGAGCCACCTGAAAATCCGTTTATTGGGTTGTTCAGCTTCTGCATGATATTCGCATTGCTGTTGCACTTTGTGCGCAATCGAACCAACGTTCCCTACGATACGTTAGTCGGTGTATTTCTTGCTCTGGCACTAGCTGTAGGCGCGGCGCTTCTGATGTACGTCGCACGTAAGATCAATATCCACATGTTAGAGAATGTACTGTTTGGATCGATCTTAACTGTGACTGATCGTGATTTAGCGATCTTAGCGGCAAGTTGCGCATTAATTATCATACTCCTTATCCCAACCTTTAATCGTATTCTGCTGACATGCATAAGCCCAGATATTGCGAAAGTACGCGGCTACAACACCGGTTTCTATGACTATTTGTTTGTCATGATGATTACGTTGGTGACCATTGCGGCTGTAAAAATTGTCGGTGCAGTATTAGTGGGTGCCTTGTTGCTGATCCCAGGTGCAACTGCGCGTTTGCTTACTAAACGTATGGGCAGCTTTGTTCTGCTATCAGCATTGCTAGCGACGATCGCGTGTCTAATTGGAACCATATTACCTATGGAACTTAAACTGCCGGTGCCTTCTGGGGCTTCCATCATCATTGTGTCTGCGAGTTTCTTCTTGATGGCGACACTGTATCGAATAGTGAGAAAAGCATAATGATTAATCGAACTTTAAATAACGCAGGTTTAGTGTCTAGTCTAGTCGCTATTAGCCTTTTCTCTGCAGCAAGTTACGCTAAGGACATTCTGGTAAGTACGCCAGTGACCTATGCACTGGCGACGGAACTGACAAAAGGAACCGATCTAACAACCGAGTACCTTCCACCTAAGCGTTATGGTATCGAGCGACTACCAAATTGGTTTTCGACTAAAGGCCAAACGAAAGTGATGAAATCCGGAGCTGACGCAACCGTGGTGGTGACGCTAAGCTCTGTGTGGCCAGAGGATCCGACGTTTGTGCATGCAAGGCAAGCGAACATCCGTTTGGTGGAAGTAGACGCTGCCCAAGCGATTACACCTCGTGCACAAGGTGTCGCCGCGCTTACATTGTCGAATGGACAAGTATCTAAGTACGCGTGGTTGAACCCAACAAACTTAACGCGAATGGCGGCGATCGTTGCTGATGATTTTAAAAAGCTTTGGCCACAACGTGCAGACAAAATAGATGGTAATTTGCAACGTATCATGTTGGAAGTACGAGAGCTGATTAATCAGCAACAAGCGGTATTGCTGGATAATGAAGTGGATTCTGTGGTTTTACTGACTGAAAGCCTAGAAGACTTTGCCTCTGGCAGTCAGCTGTTCGTAGAAGAGAGACAGTTTAAAGCTGAGCTTGAATGGTCAGAGCAAGACAAGCAAGCGCTTAAAACTCTGTTTGAAGATGATGAGTCTTTGTGGCTAGTGACTTCAAGAAAACCAACAGCGCTACTTAAGTCTCTGGTACCAGTAGAGCGCATTTTAGTGGTGGATTCTCTGGATCGTTGGGGCAGAGCAGGGATTGACTCAAACGCGCCATTAAAACGTTGGGAGTTAAAGCCGCTCAAAAGCTAAATCTAAAAATCGCGCACGCTACACGAGCGCAAGCACAAACAAAAAAGCAGCCATGAGGGCTGCTTTTTCATCTTTATGATTCGAGACACTATCTCAGTTTTACTCTGAGACCGTTTCGCTATCGCTGTTTACATCAGAAGCCGTCGTGTTTTCTTCCGCAGCAGCTGCAGCTTGCTGTGCTTTCTCTTCTTCTTCCATTTTCGCACGCTCAGCTTTTGAGATGTAGCGCGGTTTGTTGCTCTTATGCAGCTTAGCGTTAGCCTTCTTCTGTTTCTTTTTTAAAATATCGTTGATCTTTTTCTTGCGATTCATGGCTGCATAACCTTGTAATTTGTTAAGGCGTTGGAGGATAATCATTTTAGATAAATAACTCAATGCTTGAGTGGCGATTTAACGCAATGAGATAAGGACATGAGTGAGAAATAGATCTGTTTATTTCTCGACACAGTGGAGTGTGGCTTTGTCGCTCAGTGATTGGCAAGTGAGAGTTCATGTACCAAAGCAAAGATATTCTAAAAGGTGGGCTGGCAACGGAGTTCAAAACGGTCGTCGCCATGGTCGAGATCTTCTGTAAAGATCATCATAAAACCAAGGACTTGTGTCAGGAATGTACCGAGCTGCTTGAATATGCAGAGACACGCCTTGACCGATGCCCTTATGGAGAAGCGAAACCAACCTGCAATAAATGCCCAATACACTGCTATAAGCCTGAACCAAAAGAGCAGATGCGATTAGTAATGCGTTACTCTGGTCCGCGTATGTTGTTAAAGCACCCGATATTGGCAATCCGCCATTTGTTGCACGAAAAGCGTGTTGCTCCGGTTAAACCAGAAGCCAATGCATCTAATCGTCATATCAGAATGAACAAGAACAAATAATAAAGGGCCTGATAATCAGGCCCTTAATGTTGGTGCTAGCGTTTTGTTTTCGCTTATCTTGTTCGAATCACATTAAGCTGCTTGTGGCTCTTTTGTCGTGATAGTCAGGTTGTTGATCCAGCGGCGGCTCATGTAGCGATGTGAACAGATCGCGAGTTTCACGACTTCTTCTACTAGCATCAAACCGTAAATGTACTTGAAGTCCCACCCTGCAATGAACGCACCGTAAAAGCAGACTGGAATACCAACCATCCACATCGCGATAAAGTCCATTCGTAAACAGAAAGGATTGTCTCCACCCGCGCGAATGATACCGTTGATGATCACCATGTTCAGCATACGAATGACCACAGCAAAACACATGATCGTAATTGCTGGCGATGCTAGAGGGTATAGCGAAGCTTCGTCTAGGTTTAACCAAGAAAGAACATGTTCCTTACCCATGAACAAACCTGCTCCTACGAGCACACCAAAACCGATTACAGCTTTAATGAAGGTCAGCCCCATGCGCATCGCTTGGTCGAATTCGTCACGACCAAGCGAATGACCAAGCAACACCGAGCACGCAACCGATATACCGAAGAACACCGAGTAACAAAGTGACTCAAATGGCGCGAGCATTGAGAAAACCGCGAGCTCTGTAGTTCCCATATGACCAAAGATCATTTGATATGCCATTGTACCTACTGCCCAAAGAACCGCATTAAGTGTTAATGGCAATGCTAAGCGTCGATATGAGAGCCACAATGATGGGCGATGCAAAGAGCTTTCTGTAGTTAAGAGCCAATGTTGTTTGTATCTCATGTATGCGTACATCATGCCTACTTGAATCAAACGCGCTAACGTCGTTGCCAAAGCTGCACCCGCAACGCCCATCGCCGGTAAGCCAAACGCACCTTGAATCAGAACGAAGTTTAACGCGATGTTTAAAGCGATTGTAACTGCACCAAGAATCAATGGCGTCACTGTGTCACCGGACGAGCGCATGCTTGCTTCTGTCACAATCACGATGTGAGTCAGCAAAAGGACAGGGAACCCATACCAAAGATAGGTCGCGCCCAAGTCGATCACCGATTGATCGCTGGTTTGCAACGTCATCAGTAACTTGGCACCTAAGGTGATAATGAGCGTCACAGGCAGCAATACTTTAAGACCAAACGTCATCGCAATAGATGTCACTGTACGTGCGCTCTTACGGTCATCTTTGCCCCAATATTGAGCAACTAGCGTACCGTTTGCTGACGCTAAACCTGCCATAATCATAATAGCGACAAAATGCCATTTTGATGCGATTCCCACAGCGGCAGCGGCTTCCATACCAAAATCACTCACCATTAGCACATCGGCTAGAGCAAGTATTGCAACCAAGGCGCTTTGTAAGGCGACAGGCAAACCGAGCTTGATTATACGAGATAAAAGGTGCTCTGGCTTGTGGTTGATATTTGAGTTAGGGTTAATGTTTGTGGTCATAGGCTCTCCAATTGATGGCAGAACTATAGTGATTTGAGAGAAATAAAAACATGTTCAAAAAACAACAAAACCTGTGCAAATCCGTCATTGATAAAATGAAGCCTAAAACTGTTTGGCAAGATGATGTGTTTCTTGCGGAAACCTGTAAAGAGCGATTTTTGACCGTTGAAGATATTCCCGAAATGAAACGCAGTGGCGTATTTATGGGGGGAATGGCCAAGCTATACGATCAATACTGGGTTGAACGAGAACGAGTGAATGTGCATACCTTGATCTTTACTCAGGAAGGAGGAGGTATCTTAACGACGTCTGATTATGTTCAAGAGATCTCTCCCTATACCTTGGTCGTTCTTCCTGCCGGTAGTGCGTTTAGATTTGAGCTAGACCCGCAACAAAACTACTGGAAAATGGCTTGGATGTTGTTGCCAGATACCGAACAGTGGCAACACATCGCGGATTTAGGTCCGTCGATTGTTCCGTTCAGTGAGTGTGAACAGATCTGGTCGGTAATGAATTTGATTTATTTCGAGATCGGCGGACGAGCAAGTTACAGAAAACTAATGGTCAGTGAAATTGTGAGAATGTTGACCGGATTTGAGCCCAAGTCCACCAGCACAACGGCGCGAGTTCAAGCTCTCTATAATGAAATCGAAAGCAGTTTGCATTTGCCTTGGACCGTAGCGGGTATGGCTGAACAAGTCTTTGTGAGCGAAGAGCAACTCAATAGGGTGACCAAAGCACTATTTCACATGTCACCACGTAGTAAGCTCATCCAACTGAGAATGGAAAAAGCGGCAAGTCTATTGAAGTATCGAGAGTGGTCAATCACGATGATTTCTCATCGTTTGGGCTACAAAGACCCGTATAACTTCTCACATCGCTTTAAAAAGCACTTTGGCCTGTCACCGAGTCAGTATCGAAAAAGCCTTAACGATAAAGTGAAGGGTTAGCTACCGATAGGGGAAAGCAACTAAGCTAAATTTTTAAAGGCATTATCAAGTTTGTGGGTGCGTAAAGAGAGGGCTGGTATATCGATAAGGTGAATACTGCCACGTTCTAAGCTAATCTCTCCGACGGTTTCTAACTGTTTAAGCACTTCATTAAGCCTAGGGCGAGAGATCCCCGTGATTTGACTTAGCTGCTTCTGAGAGATATCTATTTTCAATAAGCTGCCTTTCACCGATGGCAGACGCTTAGAGATATCGAGTAAGGAAAAGACGATGCGGCACTCTCTGTCGTACAACGAGCAGAGCTGTGCTTGTAACCAACATTTCTGAACGTCTAACGTACAGTGGTATAGCCATTTATAGACTTCATCATTGGTCGCTGCCAGGCGATCGATCTTTTCTTTTGGGAAGCAGATAATTATCGTTGGATAAATCTCATCAATGGTAGCCTTGAGTAGCAGACCGCTGTTCATGATGCCTCCACCCATCCAAGTATTACTGCTAATCAGTGTCGCGTTCATCGAGTTGGTATTTTCCGACGTAAAACTGATCGATAGAATCCCTTGGCTGACATAGTAAACACCGCCTTCGTTAGTTCGTGAATATTGGCTGTATTCACTCAAGCCGCTCATGATGGTTGCGCTAGAAAGTAGTGCTTGTTTTAAAGAATCACTCAAGGAGCAGGGCCAGTCGATCTGTAGAGGGAAGTGTTTCAAATCAGTACTCTAAATAAACGGTGTCAACGGAATGAATGTATTCAGTCTAGCCTGACTGTTCATCACGGTACATACGACAAGGTGATATATGTTGCTTGTCTGTCCCATCAATCAGGCTTGGTGATGAATTTTGTGATGCGTTACCTTCTTTTCCTTTCTAGGTGACGGCTTGGTCAGTCTGAATGTGTCGCGCTTTACTAAAGTGCTTCGAGCAAAACTGGGCGAAGTGATTGCTGCTTTTGGGCTTAGCCAGATAGTAACCCTGTAAGACATCACAGCCTAACTGAGCCAATCTTCGTGCTTGAGATTGGTTTTCAACGCCTTCAGCTACCACTCGTAGATCTAAGCTTTTGCTTAACGAAATGACACACCTTACGGCAGCTAAATGCTTGTTGTTTTCCATCATCTGGCTAACAAAGGTTTGATCAATCTTCAGCTCGGTAAATGGGCTAGATATTAGTTGGCTCAACGATGAGTGCCCGGTACCAAAATCATCAATCGAAATGTTTACGCCTCGAATTCGCAATCGACTGGTGTTCTCAAGTGATTTTGCTAAGTCAGACGCAAGCTCGGTTTCTGTCACCTCTAGTGTTAACCGGTGTGGTGGAAAGCGAACTTCATCAACGATTTGAAGGATGCGATTTGCAAAATCGGGCTGCACTAAGTCCGTAGGTGTGACATTCACGGATATATTGAGTGGCCAACCACGATTGTGCCAAGTCATTGCAGTTTCAACGGATTTTCTTAGCATGTGGCAAGTCAGTTGATAGCTCAGTCCCATGCTAAATAGCTGATCGAGAAAATGAATCGGTGTCAGTAGGCCGAATTGTGGATGATTCCAGCGGATTAAGGCCTCAGCGCCAATCAATTTGCCTGTTTTGGCCTCAAAGTGCGCTTGGTAATAGGGTTCAAATTGATCGCCACGTAGCGCTAGTTTGAGATCGTTCTCACTAATGTTGAATGTTGGGCGCTGCTTTGAGTGCGTTGGCAGAGTGTCTTTCGCCACCCAGTCAAGAAGTTGCGATACTTGCTCTCGCTTAAGCGGTTTGATTAGGTTCGCGACCTTTTTAAGCCCATATGAGCGAGACATCTCAATCACAGCCGCTTGTACATCGCTAGCTGCGCTACTCGTGAAGACAACCGTGGTTTGAATGTCCATTTCTGACATGACACGTACAAACTCCACACCGTCCATTTCTGGCATATAAAGATCGCAGAAGATAACATCCGGTTTCTGTTTTTCGATTGCCGCTAGGCCCTCTTTGCCGTTACTCGCGTTGACCACTTTGGCATTCGACATTGAAGAGAGCATGGTGTTGAGAATTTTGCACTGAAAAGCGTCATCTTCAATGATGAGTATGTTACATATATCCATTATGCCGTTTCTGTAGCTGGTGTAGCTAAGTCCTTGTAATCGAGTTGCTGTGCAAGCACGCGGCTCTGCGCTACAAACTCTTTGCTTTTGATGAATGGGGTGTCGTGCAATTGATCTCGGCATCGAATGGCAAGATGTATGACGTCATTCTTGCTCCAATTATGTGGCCACGCGCGCGTCAAAACGCCAAATAAAAGCTGCGGAACTTCGTGATCGGTAAACTGAGTGTCGAGCGCACGAGTGAGGAGCGTAGAGGCTTTTTCATAACTCTTTTGTTCAATGAGGGTGACGGCGTCACGTTTTAACTTGAAAGAGGCGTCGCGCATACGCTGTACTTTGCTTCGCCATTGCGACAAGTAAGCGAGTAGAGTTTTGTCTATTGTCGTAAACGGATCACTCTTCAACTCAATGTTGATTTGTTCGCTTAACTGCTGGTAGGTTTTCACATTGCCAACCAATAGATGAACTCGAGATAGCTCAATTCTTTCAATCAATGAAGGCGTGTGATCTTCATTCTCTTTGAGATATTCATGATATTCAGCCAATAGCTGACGCGCCTTCATTGTATCGCTTTTTAATACATTGCCTCGAGCAAACAGCAGCAACTCCATTGGTTTATAAACTAATCGAGGAAATTTAGCGCGCCATCCTTCAGCCCATTTCCCTAATGAACTCAAGTGCGCCAATCGTTTATCGCGTGGTGAGAACTGAGCTTGGTCTAGAATGAGTTGTGCACCGAGTTGGTACATTTCTATGGATTCTCTGAAAGAGTGACGCGATTCTAACAGCATGGTTTTGGTACTAGAAATGGCACCAGACAAATTGAACATGGCCATATCTAGGTGAACACGAATGCGATGACGCTCTATCACTTTAGGCGAGATTGCAATTGCGCGGTCAATATCTTCTCTTGCTGCTTCGAACTGTATTTGAGCAACGTTTAATTCTGCACTTAGTTGAGCCGCAGCGGCAGCGTGGAATGGGTCTTTTTGTAGAGGCTTAAGCAGAAACAAACCTTGCTTGTATTGACGCTGTTTAAGCGCAATTTCGGCTAAGTTAAGAACGACTTTTCCATTTTCACCGCTGCCTTGCAGGTTGATGAGTACATTGCGAGCATCGTCATACATAGCCTTAGCGAGCAGAGCTTCTGCTTTTAATTGCTGAGAAAGCACGATGATATCGTCATCTTGGTAGAAAGTTTCATCTACCATTGTAATCACGTTGTCGTAATTGCCTTTATTAAACTCAATCATTGGCTCGGAGAGTTCGTGCTTCTTACGCACAAAGCCAGGCAGACGCTCTTTCAGCGTGTCGTAGTTTAAAGGCTTGAGTAAGTAACCATCCGGATTAAGCTCCATAAAACCTCGCACGACCTCTGCAGTAGCGTCGCCCGTCACTATGATATTCACACAATCGGCAGCCAATAAGCCTTTGGTTTGCAGCTCATCAATGAGTTGAAACCCGTTGGCTTTGTCACCCAAGTTGTAATCGAA
This sequence comes from Vibrio fortis, assembly GCF_024347475.1. Lineage (NCBI taxonomy): Bacteria > Pseudomonadati > Pseudomonadota > Gammaproteobacteria > Vibrionales > Vibrionaceae > Vibrio > Vibrio fortis. Next base: position 1,182,598 of record NZ_AP025488.1, on the reverse strand, counting down.
GAAGATCAAACCATAGTGGTTAGCTTTACAGCGCTGAATGGCTTCGGCTGCATCTTGTGCAAAGTGGAGCTGATCTGATTGATAGCCAAGTTTTTGCAACATGCCTTTCGCAGCAGTTCGATACATGGAGCTATCATCGACAATGAGTACAGGGCGAGCGTGATTTAAGACGTTGAATGGCATAGCGAGATCACTGGTAATTACATCCTCTTTATTATTTATAATTTTTATACGGAAGTCTGTTCCCTAAAGAACAGAACTCATTAAAAGTTGCATTTATACTGTACGCAATTCCAATTTGATAAGGTTGTGTCTAATAAATGCTGAAAAACTGTTTCATTTTTGGCTCAAGTCAATGGTTGCTGTCCTTAGTTGCCGCGCTGCTCTGTATCTCGATGCCCTTAAAAGCAGATGATGATTTCTTGGCTCAAAGCGCTCGTGCAATAAGAGGTACAACGCATTTAGACACACTTATTACCATCGGTATTCCGAAAGTTGATGCCACGGAGGCTTACCACCGGGAAAGAAATGATGTCGCGCAACTTCATGATTTTATGAAATTGTATTGGGAAATGTGGGGAGAGGAATTTGGCTACTCGATCGAATTTAAATACGCGCCATACCAAACCCTATATTCAAACTTACTTGATGGTCAGGTCGATATATTAACGACGACAACGTATAACCCGAATCTCACTAAATGGGTCAAATACAGTCTTCCGTATATTGAAACCAAAACAGCGTTGTGGAAGCGTGTCGGTGAGATGAGAGAACATGGTAAGGTCGGGTTTATTCTCCCTAATTCAATCACACCAATCGACTTTAACGCTGGTTATGGCGTCGAGATCCACACCAATTCGACCGACAATGTTATCGCAAGAGCTGATTCACTGAATTACATCTACAGCTGGATTCCCAATGAGGTTGAAGCCGCACTGAACGAGCGTGGCTTAAATGGTCAGTTCTCAAGACAAGATACGCACAACAGTATCCCAATTCGCTCAATGACTCGTTTTGAGGACAGTGAATTGATGTTGCTCGTTAACCAAGGGATCCGTCATCTGACTGCAGAAAGTGTTCATGAATTGTGGTTCCAAATTACGGGCAATGCTAATCAGTCATTTGATGTATTGGTCGGTTCTTACCTTGAAGATGTCAATGAAGACCAAGAGCGCAAGTTGGTGGAACGTCCAGTGCTGGAATATGCCTATATTGTTGATGGTGAAGAGCCTTACTTTATTGCGGAAGAGTTTTTTATTGAGGGTTACATCGTCGATGTAATGAGAAACATCAGTCAGAGTATTGGCGTCTCTTTTGTTGCCAAGCCATATCACTCATTTCAAGAAGCGATGGATGCCGTTCGAAACAGAGAGATCGACATGTTTCCCGGTGTCTACAAAACCGACCAACGCTCGAAGAGTTTAGATTTCACAAGCGATATTGACCGTACCCACTTAGCCATCGCAAGTGAAGGGGATTTCTATGCCATTAACCAACTTAAGGGAAAGCGATTGGCGTTGGTGAGAGGTCTACACGAGAATGAACTGCTGGCTGAGTTACTGCCAGTTAATCCAATCATCTATCTGGATACTGCCGAAGAGGCGATGCGCGCGGTCGCAGAAGGTCGGGCAGATGCCTATGTCGGTAAACTGCTTAACAGTGCCTATCTCGTGAACAAGCACAAGCTGTTCACTCTAAACCTTCACAAAGCAGAAGATATTGATACTGAGTTTTGGCCACGTATTGCTTTACCTAAAATGGAGCGTGAGTGGGTCAGCCTTCTTAATCTAGGTATCTACAGCTTAGGTGAGAGCTTCCAACAAAATCTGCAAAAGAAATGGAAAGAGCACATTGTCTTTAGTCAGGAGTCGGAAAGGGTAAAAGCGCTTTATCAACAAGTGGTGATTGCCAGTGGCTTGATGATTGTGTTCTTACTAATGTGCTTCATGTTCTATCGACATCAGCTAGGCCGTCGAAAGGAGATTCAGGCAACGTTAGAACAAGCACTTAAAGATGCAGAGCAAGCCAAGCGAGAAGCGGAAGAGCTGACACTCGCAAAATCGGATTTCCTTGCACGAATGAGTCATGAAATTCGAACTCCAATGAATGGGGTATTGGGTATGGCAGAAGCCTTATCGTTTACCAAACTCGATAAAGAGCAAGAAGATCTTCTTTACACTCTGAATGGGTCAGCCCGCAACTTAATGGCTCTGCTTAATGATGTGCTCGATTTTTCGAAAATGGATGCTGGGAAGCTGACATTAGAAAGCGTTAACTGCGAACTTAACTCTCTCATGACCAGCGTTGTCGGTAACTTCAAGCACAAAGCGACGGCAAAGGATCTTTCAATCAATAGTCGCGTCGATTCGCAAATTGGTGCAGCTTACCAGTGTGACTCAACTCGCCTTATGCAGGTGTTAAACAACCTTGTCTCTAACTCTGTAAAGTTCACGCAGCAGGGCTTTGTTGAGTTGAGTGCTCAGTTGATCGCCGCAGATTACAAACAGGATGACAATGGCGCGTCATACGACTTAATTGGCTTTCAGGTCCGAGATAGCGGCATTGGTATCGCCAAAGAGAAGCTCGACACCTTGTTTGACCCGTTTGTACAAGCCGATGGTGACATTACACGTCGCTTTGGCGGTACGGGTTTAGGCTTGAGTATTTGTAATGAGATTGTCTCTGAAATGGGCGGTGAGATACGAGTCTCGTCAGTCATAGGTCATGGCAGCTTGTTTAGTATGACCTTACCGATGCAAGTCGACCGCTCAGTTGAAGTCGTTGATCAAGAAGTGTCGTTTGGTGATTTGCCAACTGACATGCGACTAGAGCATCTTCGAGTGCTATTTGCGGAAGATAATGAAGTGAACCGTAAGGTAATTGGCGGTCAATTAAAGCGTTTGGGCGTGAATTTTGAGACTGCTGAGAATGGCTTGATTGCTTATAACAAGTTCATTGATGATCCAACTTTCGACGTCATTCTTTCTGATTGCCATATGCCTGAAATGGACGGCTTTACCTTGGCATCGAAAATATCGACAGAGTTTGTTGATAATAAACCCCATTTGATTGCGATAACCGCGGATGCTTTAAGTGGTGCTGCAAAACGCTGTATGTCCGCGGGCTTTGATGACTATATCTCTAAGCCGTGCCCATTGGACGTACTTGAAAGTAAACTCATGTTGGTTTCCACTAAGCAGCCAATCGCTGAGTCTGACTTCTCTGAAGTAGATAACTCGCTGGTGGCATGGCTAGACGCCAACAGCTTTGAACCTGACAACCAGGATGATGACGACGAATTAGACAGCTTCCATAACGAGGATATGGCTTTAGACTCTGCGTCATCGTTAATTCAAGAATCATCAATCGAATCTGATTTTTCATGGATTGACGAACTTGAGTCTTCTGATCATAACTTTTCTGGTCATAGTTCTTCTGATTCTGACAATTCTATTGAATCCGAAGCTAATGTGTTGTCATCTGAGCCGGACTTTTCACTAGCGACGAGTTTAAATACGCCATCGATTGAAAGCGATTGTATTTCATGGACTGATGTCGAAGAGACTGATTCCTCGTTAGATGATGATGCTCCTCGTTTTACGCTTAAGCAACGAGAGCGAGAACCTACTGAGAAGGGAAGGTTTGAGACATTTGAGTTACAAAATTTCTCAGAACAACCTGAGCAATCAAACGAGTCAGATCAACTAAGGATGCCATCAAAATCAGTGCCTCAAAGTCTTAACGAGGACCTGATTGACATTGAAAGGTTTGAGCGAGAAATGGCTCAGTTTGAGTTGGCCGTACAGCAAACACAGCAAAACTCAGGTGAATTTGAAGCGTCAGACTTCGAGATGTTTGGGGTCGACAGTGATGAGCACTCTTTTGATGAACCTTTCTGGCAAGAGACACCACCCGAGAATGACAGCCCACAACACAACAAGGTTGAATTTGATGATGAAGATTTTCTCCAAAAGCTAGGATTAGCTTCTGAACAGCCTATAGATGCGTCTAACGCGTTTATTCTTCCAGACCATCAAGAATTCGATATCTCCCACGTATTAGCGATGAGTGGCGATGATCATGATATTGCAACGGACATACTGACCACGTTTGTTAAAAACTACCCAATGGATATTGCAGAGTTAGAGTCAGCTGGCGCTATACAAGATGCAGATTTTGTCAAAGACACTGCGCATCGTATTAAAGGAAGTGCGTTATATCTTGGTAACAATCCACTTTCCAGCGTTGCTAAAGAGCTAGAGAAAAGTGCTGCGCAAGGGGATATGACTCATAGTGAACAGAGAATTGCCTTTATTAGCAAAGGGCTTACTGTGTTAGGGCGTGAGATAGAAACCTATTGCCAAGAGCGCAGTTTGACGTGAATTCAATTACCTCCATCAGACATTCACTGCGATTTACCGTTGTCGTTAATTGCTTAGTTGTCACGTGGGTGGCGTGCATTATCGCGACTATTACGTTGGAGCTTGAGAGAGAGTATTGGAAAACTGGCTTAGTTAGCCAATACCAAGACTTAGCGATGACGCATATCTCGAATGAATTTGGGCTATTGAAATCGTCGACTGAGCGATTATTAGAAAATGAATCTCTACAACGATTTGTGCAATCTCAAGAACAACGAAAGCGTACATTTGCGATCAGTGAGCAGTTTCTAAAATCCAGTTTAGCAAGTTCGATTATTGTTCAAGATCGTATGGGACGAATCACTCATCTAGATAGCGAAATGAATGCTTCGTTCATCAAAGCATTTCGTGAACTGCATGAACCGGATCAACAGATGATCTTTTCGTCATCAAGTAAGTTAGGAATTGATTTTGTCGATGGTCGCATCTTTATGTTTGCGTCTGTGTCCGTGCTTGATGAGCATCAACGACGTCCGGTTGGGCTGGTTACTGTGCTCCAAGAAGTCAACGCGGATATGCTTAAACGAATGAGTAAGAGCATAGGACGGTCATTCAGTTTTCATTATACCGCTGCTGGAATGCGGTTAACGCAGGTGAGTTACGACCAAGGTTACCATGTCGCAGTCGATAAGGTGATACAAGAGCAAGGTACTGGGTTTCGCGCTGAATATCGAGTAACCATGGCGGATGGAAGAGTACAGCCGGCAAACTTTGTGATTACATTTGACGCTCGAAGCTATGACTTTATCGATCCGCGATACGTGCTACTTGGGCTTGTCTTTGGTATTCCAATCGTGAGTCTTTTATTGTGGATCGTGTTTAGCCGAAAAGTGGTTAAGCCTGTGAGTCATCTCATCGACTACATCACTGACGAGTCAACTTACGCTCGAGAGCAAGATGATAAATTGAGCATGGAAGAGCTCCCAGAAGAGATGAAGCTTATCTATTCGCGTTTCAAAAAAGTGTATATCAATATGGCTCGCCAAAATCAGTTCAGTCAGGTACTGGTAGGCGCGATCGGTGACATCATCATTACCGTCGATAAGGATGGGCAAATCTGTTATGCAAACCCAGCGGCGCGTGAGTGGTTTGGAGTTGAAGATAAATTGCTTATTGGTCAGCCACTTGAACTGTTTACAAGTAACATTAACCATGAGACACCGGATGTCGCGACTTGGCTTTATACCTGTAATGTCAAAAAGAAGCGGTTAATGTGTCGTGCTGAACTGGTCAACATTATCAGCAAAACTTATATTTATCCGTCGGATGTGATTGTGCAGCCAATAGACTCAGAAGTCAGTGCAGAAGACGTATCAACATCGGTGGTTGTTATTCGCGTTAAAGACACGGTTCCTGTCAGTGAATATATGGTGAGCTAACACCAATCATAGTAAATGACTGGTCATCAGCAAAACGTAACTTCCAAGCTTGAATATGAAAAAAGCTCAAATATGAAAAAGGCGCTATACCTTGTGTGTGGAGACCACTAAGGTACAGCGCCAGATAACGTTGCTTTATTCACCCGTTATGTTGGAAGAAGCTTACTCGCCAGCAATCTGTAGGTGAGACCGTTTAAGGCTTGCAATCAACATGTAGATCGTTGTTGCTAGCAAAGAAGCAAACAAGTAAGTAAACAAACCTGCTTGAGAATCCATAAAGCTGTCAGCAATGATCGGGCCGGCAACTGAACCTACGCTGTAGCAAAGTAACATCACTTGAGTGACTGAAACTAAGTAGCTCGGATCTAGGTTGCGGCAGCCTAGGTTAATCGCAATCGGGTAAAGAGCAAATGTCGCCATCCCCAACGCAAAAAGGCTTATACCTAGCACGTAAATACCAGAGTTAAGTGTCAGCATTGCGATGCTTGCCACGCCCATTAAGCTGAACAGTGCCATTAGTAACACTTGACCAACGTATTTGGATAGCCAAGTCACAACAGGTTGTACAGCCATGCCGCCAATGATGACCAATGCCATCAAACCGCCAATGTCTTCATGCGCAATGTTACGCTGCTCAAGCTCTACTGGCATTAGACCGTAGATAGCACCTAAAGTGAGGCCAGACACAATACAACCGATCAGCGCGCTGTGGCTCAGTTTGCTGATCTGTTTTAGTGACAGCGTTTGAGCGTCGTGCATTTGTGGCGCGGTTGCTTGTCCGTATTGCAATACAATGATGGCACCGAACAGTAGTGTGAACATCGCGATGAAAGGTACACCACCTGTAATACCTAAGTAACCGATGCCTAGCTGACCAACTGCAGAGCCGCCGTATAGCGAACACATGTAGATAGCTAAACGCTTTGCTCGTTGAGACTCTTCTCCGCTCATGAGCCAAGACTCGACGATCACAAAAATACCAGCAACAGAGATACCAGCAACAAATCGAGCCGCTAGCCAGACCGCTGCATTTGGCAGTAAAGGCAGTACCAGTATAGTTGCGATAAACACACTTAGACAGAGTACGAATGCTCTCTGATGACCGACTTTTGCTATCGCACGTTCAATCAATAACGTCCCCGCTAATAAACCTGCATAAAACGCACTTGCCAACCAACTCGACAATGAGCTCTCTAGACCGTATTCAGATAGCATTAATGGCAAAGAGCTCATCAAGTAACCTGATGCAATCGCGTAGAAAGAGAGTGCAATAACCGGAACGGTAATGCGAGTGTTGGTTTGGATGTCGTCCAATGTAGGAGCCTCTAGATAGTCGTGGAACAGTGAATTTTCCGCGACTATGGGGCACAAACAGTTTTAGGTAAAACGAATAATAATGACCGTAAAGATAAAAGATTTTTGTCGAACTATTTGGTCAAAAGAACCTTGTTAAATAGAGTGGGAAAAGAGGGTTTTTGTCAGTTATTCAAGACTAAATCTTTGTGATTATTCCAAATTAATGAACGCAACATCATTAAAGATAACCTCGAACGAATGGGACTATATAGAACGATTACTCGATAGGTGGTTCACTGATTATACTCTTGCGATAAGCGCGAGGTGCAACGCCACTCCATTTACGAAATGCATGTCGAAAATTGGCACTGTCGGAAAAACCAATACGTTCAGAGATCTCCTCAATGGAGAACTGGGTTGAGTTTAAATAGTGTTTTGCTAAGTGGAATCGCACGTGATCGAGGATTTCTTGATAGCTAGTACCGCTCGTTTTTAAATGACGTCGTAATGTTCGTGACGACATTCCTAACTGCTTAGATAAAACTTCAATTGAAGGGTAGTTGCCTGGGTTTTCTAAGAAACGTTGAGTCACTTGTTCACGAAGGTTACTCGGTGAACTGATCTTCTTTAATAGATCGTCACAGGAATTCAGACACATTTTTAGTGTGATTGGATTGGCGGTAGGTAAAGGGGCGTATAGACACTCAGAGTCAAACTCCCATTCGAGTTGGGGGCTGTTGAACTCGACTTTACAATGAAATACCTCTTGATAACGGTGGCCGTATTCTGGTTCGGGATAGGGAAAACGGATCACTTTGGACGGAAAGGGACGTTGCATCACTTCTTCACATAAGCTCTGAATGGCAGCGAACCAATACTCACAACAAAATGGCAATAGACCTTCGATATCTACCAGTTGCTCTGCTCGAAAGTAACCAATCTTTTCGTTTACGGACATCGTCTTTTTCAAAACAGGCCCTGCCAACTTTAGGTATTTAAACCCCATTACAAGAGAGTCTAACAAGGTGTTGCTACTGAACACGGCATAACCTAATACGCCAAAGTCACTAAAACGTGCCTGCAGTCCGACATTAAGGCCAAGATCTTTCTCTTCAGTGATCGCGAGAGCATTGCTGTAGACGGCAAGTTTCTGAGCTAAGGAGACGTGAGCATCGGGCGCAGTGAGTTGTAGTGGATCAATATGGCTACCTTCCAGCAACTCAGGTATAGCTACTCGAGTGTCTAGATAGCGCAATAACAGATGAATATCTAAGATACCAAATGCTTGCATGTCAGGTTCATAAACTGCGCATTGCTCCATCTTCATCCTCCAAGTTTCACCTTACCACGGCCACATTCGAGCTCATTGTGTCCGAATATCACCGATTTTTGTCTTTATGCAACCTGTGTTGGATGTTAACAAAATGTTGTAATCATAAAAGTTAGATGAGTGCCAAAGGAGACATGGAGTCCTAAAAACATTCTATAACGGTGATTAAATTTGAAATGGATCTTGCTGGTGGTGATGTATTTAGAGCTTAAATAGTTACATTGTCACCTAAAACAAGGAGAGCATGATGCACAACTTAGCGGTAAATCTAGAGCGAAGCGCAACGATATTTCCAACCAAGCCAGCCCTACGATGGCAAGACAAACAAATGAGTTATCAAGAGCTTAATAGGATGGCGGGCAGAATCGCATTCAACTTAAAGCAGATTGGAATAACTCACGGCGATAAAGTGGCGTTGTCTTGTCCAAACACTGCGGAATTTGTCATTGCTTACTACGGTATTCTCAAAGCTGGTGGTGTTGTCGTTCCTCTTAATATCTTATTTAAGGCTCGTGAAGTTGAGTACCATCTCAAAGACTCGGATGCCAAGGTATTTCTATGCCATAAAGGCGACCAAACTCTCCCTATCGCTGAATTCGGTAGGGCGGGTTTTGACCGAGTTGAGGGATGTGAACATTTTGTACTGATGAACGACATCGCTTCAGGGGCTGACACACTTTTCCAACAGTGGTTAGATAACGATGTTAATGCGTGTATCGAAGAGACACAGGTGCACGCTGGCGACGATACGGCGGTAATTCTTTATACCTCTGGAACAACGGGTCAACCGAAAGGAGCAGAACTGTCGCACACCAATATGCAGACTAATGCGATGTCTTCACAGTACCTAATGAGATTGGAATACAGCGACACTACGCTTGCAACACTGCCGCTGTTTCATAGTTTTGGACAGACCGTGATGATGAATGCGAGCATTTTAACGGGTGCAACGATTGTGTTGATTCAACGTTTTGACCCTTCCGATGTCATTGAACAGATCATTGATCATAAAGTGAGTATCTTTGCAGGTGTGCCAACCATGTATATGGCTATCCTTAAAGCAGGACAGGCGTGCCAGGAGCGATCCGATAAAGTCAAACATAGCCTAAGGCTTGGTGTCTCTGGTGGCGCATCAATGCCCATTGAGATCATTCGCCAATTTGAAAAACAGTTTGAATTACCCATTTTAGAAGGCTACGGATTATCAGAAACTGCACCTGTTGCGACCTTTAATCACATAGATGGCGATAGAGTAGCGGGTAGTGTCGGACAACCCTTGTGTGGTCACCTCATTAAGATAACGGATATTGAAGGAAACAGAGTTGCTACTGGTGAGTTGGGTGAGATTTGCATTAAAAGCCCAAGTGTTATAAAGGGCTATTACAAGAGGCCACAGGAAACGCAAGAGAGTATTCGTGATGGGTGGTTTTTGACAGGTGATATTGGCAAGCTGGATGATCACGGCAACCTGTTTATTATTGATCGTGTGAAAGACATGATCATACGTGGTGGCTACAACGTTTACCCACGGGAGATTGAAGAAGTGCTGATCTGTCACCCAGATGTAGAGATGGCAGCCGTCGTCGGGTCACCAGATGATAAGCTTGGAGAAGAGGTCCATGCGCATGTGGTGGTTCGAGAGCTAGCCTCCGTTAATGCCAAAGAGATTCAAGCTTGGTGTCGTAGCCAGCTTGCTGATTATAAGTATCCACGCCATGTGTACATACGTACAGCATTACCAATGACTGCAACGGGTAAGATTCTCAAACGCGAATTGAGCCCAACTCAAGGGAAGGAGTTCATACATGACGCAGTATGATTTTGTTATCGTCGGTGGCGGCTCTGCAGGCTGTGTCTTAGCATCACGTCTCTCTGAAGATCCCAATGTTGAAGTGTGCCTGTTAGAGGCTGGTGGAAAAGATAATAGCCCATTAATTCATACTCCGGTTGGCGTTGCCGCTATTATGCCGACAAAAATCCATAACTGGGGTTTTGAAACAGTGCCGCAACAAGGCTTGAATGGGCGTAAAGGTTATCAACCTCGTGGAAAAACCTTAGGTGGCTCAAGCTCGATCAATGCCATGATGTATGCACGAGGTCATAAATATGATTATGACTTATGGCAAGAAATGGGCAATTCAGGTTGGAGCTATAAAGAATGCCTCCCGTACTTTAAGAAAGCTGAGAATAACGAACAGCATAAAGACGACTACCATGGGCAAGGAGGACCATTAAACGTAGCGAACCTCCGTAGTCCGAGCCGTATGATTGAGCGTTATTTAGACGCTTGTGAATCCATCGGCGTACCACGCAATCCTGATATTAACGGGGCAGAACAGTTGGGTGCGATGGCGACACAAGTAACGCAACTCAATGGTGAGCGTTGTAGTGCCGCAAAAGCATACTTAACGCCCAACTTAGCCAGACCCAACCTAACTGTGGTTACGAATGCGACCGTTCATAAAATACTGTTTGAAGGAAAAACAGCAGTAGGCATTGAATATGGGTCGAAAGGACATGCATTTCAGATTGGTGCTCGCAAAGAGGTGATCCTATCGGCTGGTGCGTTTGGCTCGCCGCAGATTCTTATGCTGTCAGGCGTTGGCTCACGTGAAGAACTAATAAAGCACGGCTTGCCTGTTGTGCATGAATTGGTGGGCGTTGGGCAAAACTTACAAGATCACATTGACCTTATTCATAGCTATAAGTGCAGCGACAAACATGAAACTTTTGGTGTATCACTTCAGATGAGCGCAGAGATGACCAAAGCGCTGCCCTTATGGCTGAAACAGCGAACTGGCAAGATGACCAGCAACTTCGCCGAAGGTATTGGCTTTTTCTGTTCAGACGATGACGTGACGGTTCCTGATTTAGAATTTGTGTTTGTAGTGGCGGTTGTTGACGATCACGCAAGAAAAATTCATATGAGTCATGGTTTTAGCTCACATGTAACCTTGTTAAGACCTAAGACTCGGGGCTCAGTTACATTGAAAAGTGCTAACCCTTACGATCCACCAGAGATAGACCCAGCATTCTTTAGTCATCCTGATGATATGAAAGTGATGATCAAAGGATGGAAGAAACAACATCAAATGATGGAAAGCGCAGCATTTGATGATGTTCGTGGGGCAAACTTCTATCCCGTGGATGAGACAGATGACAAAGCGATAGAGCAGGACATTAGAAATCGCGCAGACACTCAATATCATCCAGTAGGCACATGCAAAATGGGCATAGCTTCTGATTCAAATGCTGTTGTGGATGAGAATCTAAAAGTCTATGGTTTGGAGCGCTTAAGAGTAGTTGACGCTTCAATTATGCCCACACTCGTCGGGGCTAACACGAATGCACCAACCATTATGATTGCGGAGAAGATCTCAGAGCGGATCAAAAAGGATCATGGTTTATGTGCCCAAGATTCTGATGAGCGAGCTGAGGCTGTGTCGACTGCATAAGAGAGCCAAACGGCAACTTAACGATTGTTATATCTCTATATTAAAAATCGTTTTAGATGAATACTCGTTAGCTAAAAGAATGGATGGGGAATAGGGCATAGAACAGAGAGTAGAAGCAAAAGAGTCAGAACAGTGGAGGCTGTTCTGACTCTTAGTGTTTATTTGGTTAGAGCTTGATTAAGCCACTGATCAAATTGACCTTTCGGTAGAGCACCGTTGATCGTATCGACCACTTTACCTTGCTTGAATACCATGATGGTTGGAATGCTGCGGATCGCAAATTGAGCCGCAAGCTGTTGTTGCTCTTCGGTGTTGATTTTCACAAAACGCACATTGCCGTTTCGTTCAGCGGCAACATCACTAAATACCGGCGCAAATCCGACACATGGGTTACACCACGTCGCCCAAAAGTCGACCACGACAGGTTGATCACTATTAAGTAGCGTTGAGAAGTTCACGCTTGTCCCTTCCACTGGCGCGCCATCTAATAATGGGCTTTTACATTTACCACAAGTCGGGCTTTCTGAAACACGCTCAGAAGGGACACGGTTAACACCCTGACAAGCAGGACAACGAGTATTGAATGTAGACATAACTTTCTCTTTTTATTGCTCCACTTTGCCTAACACGATTTACGAACTAGCCACTGTGTGCTTATACTGTTTGAAACAACACTACGATACTCAAATAAAAACAAACAATAAATAGGTAAATGATGACAAAGTTTTACGCTGAAATTACCGGGTGGGGAAAGTGTCTACCGCCAGCGACGCTCTCCAATGATGACCTCAGTACTTTTATCGATACGTCTGACGAGTGGATTCGTACAAGAACAGGGATTGAAAACAGAAGAATCAGCCATGTAAATACATCGGATTTAGCGACTGTTGCCGCTCAACATGCGATGGCGTGTGCTGGCCTAACAGCAGAAGATATCGACATTGTTATTGTCGCAACTTGCTCTCCAGACTCTCTTATCCCAAATACCGCTTCTAAGGTTCAACAAAATCTAGGCATTAAAAGTGCCGCAGCATTTGATTTGAACGCAGCGTGTACTGGTTTTATCTATGGTTTAGAAACCGCAACTCGCTTAATTCAAGCGGGCAATTACCGAAACGCGATTGTAATTGGCGCAGAACGACTTTCATTCTTTATCGACTGGACTAAGCGAGACACCGCAGTTCTGTTTGGTGATGGTGCAGGTGCAGCTGTTTTGTCACGCACTGAAAAACCAGTTGGTCTACAACAAGCTCAAATCGGCTGTGACGCTGAAGGGCGCGACATTCTTGCTGTACCTAAGTTCGGTACTTCAATGGATCGTTTCGCTGCAGACAACGGTTACTGGGACTTTGATTTTGTTGGCAAAGAGATCTTTAAGCGTGCTGTTAAGGGGATGGGTGCCGCCGCTCATACGGTTCTGAGCCGCACGGGCATCTCAACAGACAACATTGATGTGGTCATTCCACACCAAGCGAACATTCGAATCATTCAAACATTGTGTGATATGGCGGGTATTGAGCGCGAGAAGGCGTTCGTCAATATTCAAAACTACGGCAATACTTCTGCTGCTACGGTTCCAATTGCAATGTGTGAAGCCCTTGAGCAAGGTGCGGTTAAACCGGGTGCGAACATACTTGTGGCTGCATTTGGTGCTGGTTTAACTTGGGGTGCAGGACACATAACATGGGGTGATCGCGTAGAGCCTCTTGCGACATCAGATGCTTGCCTGCCTGAAAGTGATAAGTCTGCTCTGGAGTTATTAGAAAACGCAATTTTACACTGTAAAACGCGCCCTAACGCACAGGCGTAATCTAATGAATGTAAGGCTCATGCAAAGTGCAGACCTCGATGGTGCGGCTAGAGTGCACCAACAAGCGTTTGTACGTCAGACTAAGTCTAAAGAGTGGTTACAGTGTAACTTGATGGCATCGCCTCGATTCATCAATTTTGTATTAGAGCTTGATGGTGAAGTTCATGGCTACATTGTCTGGGCACAAAAGAGTGGCTTTCGTCCAGAAGCTGTCTTAGAGCTTGAACAGTTGGCTGTTTCTAGTGAGCAGCAAGGAAAAGGGCTTGGTAGAACACTGATTCTTGACTCTTTAAAAGTAGTTAAAGAGGTTTTAGCAGAGCAAGGCTCAACGCTTAAACACGTACTCGTCACCACCAGAGCGGATAATTTCGCACAGCAACTGTATAAGTCGACTCTTGGTGCAGAGGTAGAGACAACCATCTCTAATCTGTATTCAGCCGATGAAGTGCTGATGATTGCGAGAAATGTAGGCCAGCGTATTTAAGCGGCTGTAATTTCTATTTTGGACAGCTTAAAAGCAATAAAACGCCCGTATCGATAGTCTCTATACGGGCGTTTTTGTATCGGTCGAATGCATTAGTGAGTTAAACGTGTCGATACAGGGCAGTGGTCACTTAAGAAGTACTTAAGAACGTCTTGTGATGGGAATACGTACTGCTTTGTTGAAGAGGTGTTGAGATCGCCACTAACAATGATGTGATCAATCAACGAACGGAATTGGTGGGTTTTGTTCTTGTTTCGATTTGAACGCACTTTACACTCAGCAGGCGTCGAGCGTGTTGCTAACTGAGCTTGGTTGTTATCACTCAGTACACTCCAAAGCCAATCACCACGGTAAGATAGATTATGATTGAAGTCTCCCAATACCGCATAGGCTTGTTGTTTCTCTTCTCGCTCTACTATCCAGTCGTTTAATAACTTGGCTTGTTGCTTAAGTCGGTCACAATTGTTGTTGCGCTTGTAGGCACCGCTGCACCCGGCTTTTAAGTGAACAGAGAGTAGGTGAACGGGTTTATCTTGGTACTCTGCAACAATGTAGCTTGCAAACCTCAGTTTGCTACCAGAGCGTGTCTCTAACTTGATGTCGGGTTTATTAATAACTTCGACATTTTGTCGGACTACAAAGCCTGTGTATTGGTTTACACCTTGGAATTGATTCGCTTTATATCGACTCGATGCTCGATCTGACATGACAATACGATAGTCGGGACCTACGACTCGTCTAATCGCATCGATATCATCGACCTCTTGAAATGCCATAATGTCGCTATTGAGTTGTTCAAAGTGGTGAGCAAGTTGATCAAAATCTTGTTCATCACGCAGGACGCTCATTTTATTCACAGCCTCATTGGTTGATAACCATTCAATATTCCAACTTGATATGCTTAGAGGTGCACTTAAAACGGAGCCACTAAACAAGCAACTGGTGATAAGCCACTTTTGAAGTCTATTCACGGTGTTTTTCTCTGAATTTTATGTTGATTTTCCCTGAGCCGTTATCCTACAACACTTGGCAAAAATTCAAGGGTTTTTAGGCTTTTTTTATTTGTTACATTGTTTCTTTTCGACTTGAGAGATAACGTCATAAGATTGAATTGATCTTAGTCAGCACTCTGCTTTTATTGATCCAAATCAATACTCGCGTTTGGTGGTTCTCGTTAAATACGCCACAATATCTAGTGTTAGTTAAACGATAAATCGCTCTATATAGTGTGTTTGTGGATAAGTCTGTGAATACCTAGAGAGTAAGGAGAAGTGGTGAAATCAATCGTAATCAAGCGTGATGGCTCAAGAGCTCCATTCAGCAGAGATCGTATCCAAGCTGCAGTGGAAGCAGCATCAGAAAAATCCGATAAGGAAATTGCCATTTACGCATTGAATGTGGCATTAGCCGTTGAGTTAAAGCTCGAAGAGTACGATGAAGTTCATATCTCCGAGATTCAGACCATGGTTGAAAATGAGCTAATGCAGGGGCCGTACAAGTCTCTTGCACGTGCATACATTGAATACCGCCATGATCGCGATATCGCACGTGAAAAGCAGAGTGCCCTAACGCGTGAAATTGAAGGTCTTATCGAAGAGAGCAACGTTGATCTTATCAACGAAAACGCGAATAAAGACGGTAAAGTGATCCCGACTCAGCGCGATCTTCTTGCTGGTATCGTGGCTAAACACTATGCGAAAACACACATTTTGCCACGTGACATCGTTCAAGCGCACGAAAGCGGTGATATTCACTACCACGATCTAGATTACGCACCATTTTTCCCAATGTTTAACTGCATGCTGATCGATCTTAAAGGTATGTTGACGCACGGCTTCAAAATGGGCAATGCGGAGATTGATACACCTAAATCTATCTCGACAGCAACAGCGGTAACAGCACAGATCATTGCACAAGTCGCGAGCCACATTTACGGCGGTACAACGATTAATCGCATTGACGAAGTACTAGAGCCGTATGTAATGGCGAGTTACGAAAAGCATCTACAGTTAGCTAAAGAGTGGGATATTCATAACCCAGAAGCCTTTGCTGTCGCTCGTACAGAAAAAGAGTGTTACGACGCATTCCAATCGCTAGAGTATGAAGTAAATACGTTGCATACCGCTAACGGCCAAACTCCGTTCGTAACCTTTGGTTTTGGCTTGGGTGAAAGCTGGGGATCGAAATTGATCCAACAATCGATTTTGAAAAACCGTATTGCAGGTCTAGGTAAGAACCGTAAGACGGCAGTATTCCCTAAACTGGTATTTGCAATCAAAGATGGTCTGAACCACAAATCAGACGATCCAAACTACGACATTAAGCAGCTTGCACTTGAGTGTGCTTCTAAGCGCATGTATCCAGACATTCTTAACTACGACAAAGTGGTTGAGGTTACCGGTTCATTCAAAACACCGATGGGCTGTCGCAGCTTCTTAAATACTTACGAAGAGAACGGCGAGCTTATCCACGAAGGGCGTAACAACCTTGGTGTGGTGAGTTTGAACCTACCGCGTATTGCTATTAACGCGAAAGGTGATATGGCGAAGTTCTACGCGCTACTGGACGAAAAGCTGAAACTGGCTCGTCGTGCGCTAGAGACGCGTATTAGCCGACTTGAGAACGTGAAAGCTCGCGTAGCACCAATCCTGTACATGGAAGGCGCATGTGGCGTTCGTCTAAAAGCAGATGACTCTATTGCAGATATCTTCAAAAACGGTCGTGCATCAGTTTCTCTTGGTTACATCGGTATTCACGAAGCGATGACTGCACTTTTCGGTACAGAAACGCACCTATACGATGATACTGAAATGCGTAACAAGGCGCTTGAACTCGTTCAATACATGAAGCGCGAAGTGGAATCTTGGACGAAAGAGACAGGTTACGCGTTTAGTCTATACGGTACACCGAGTGAAAACCTATGTAGTCGTTTCTGTAGCATCGATACCAAAGAGTTTGGTGTGATTGAAGGTGTTACCGACCGCGGTTACTACACTAACAGTTTCCACCTTGATGTTCAGAAGAAGGTTAACCCTTACGATAAAATCGATTTTGAGATGCCTTACCCAGAGATCTCGAGTGGTGGTTTTATCTGTTACGGTGAATTCCCGAACATGCAGAAGAACATCGAAGCGCTCGAAAATGTCTGGGACTACAGCTACACACGTGTACCTTACTATGGTACTAACACTCCAATTGATGAGTGTTACGAGTGTGGTTACAACGGTGAGTTTGATTGTACAAGTAAAGGCTTTACTTGTCCTAAATGTGGCAACCACGACTCAACCAAAGTGTCAGTAACACGCCGAGTGTGTGGTTACTTAGGAAGCCCTGATGCGCGTCCATTCAACTTTGGCAAGCAGGAAGAAGTAAAGCGTCGCGTTAAGCACCTGTAACTCAACGCTCTTTCTTATCTGTTAAGCAATAAACTCCCTCTCACAGAAAGAGGGAGTTTAGTTGTTTAAATCAAGCTCTCTTATCCTCAATAGCGACAATTTTATGAATTACCATCAATATCATCCAATCGACGTGGTTAATGGCCCTGGCACACGCTGCACCTTGTTTGTTTCTGGGTGTGTTCATCAGTGCCGTGGTTGTTACAATCAGTCGACGCAGCGATTGGACTCTGGGCACTTGTTTACACAGGCGCTTGAAGACCACATTATTGCTGATCTGAATGATGAGAGGATCAAGCGTCGTGGTTTGTCTTTGTCTGGTGGTGACCCATTGCATCCAGCCAATGTTGCGGATGTCTTAAAGTTGGTAAAGCGCGTAAAAAGCGAATGCCAAGGTAAAGATATCTGGATGTGGACGGGCTATGAGTTAGATGAACTCGATGAGAAACAGAAAGAGGTGTTGAACTATATCGATACTTTAATTGATGGTCGTTTCGAACAAGAGAAGGCGGACCCAAGTTTAGATTGGCGCGGTAGCTCTAACCAAATCATCCATCGTTTTACAGATATCTAATTGCTTCCTCATACTAAAGAAAGAAGGGCTTATCTGCAGCCTAAACTGCAAATGAAGCCCTTAGGTGTGAGTTCTAAAGCACATCTCAAATTACGTGGTCGTGCTTGGTTGTTCTTCGATGAGATTATTAATCCATTTCTTCGAGTTAATTCTTTGGCTTGTTAGCGCAATTTTGATTAGCTCTTCAGCCAATACGATCAACATAACCCATTCTAGTGGCCAGCCTAAAACAAGCGCAGTGTAGTAGGCGAGTGGTATACCAATCGCCCATTGGCCAAACAGGTCAATAAAAATGCTGTAGTTAATATCGCCGCCGCTTTTTAGTACGCCGCCAATCCCAACCATATTGAATACCCTTAGAACCATACCCAGAGCGATAACCAAAGTGACATTTACCGCGGTTTCTTTTAGCTCCAAGTGAGTTAAATCGACTAAGTAGACGATGATAGGTTTTGCGATGAAACAGAGCAGTGCAAGTAACATTGCGAGCCCACAACTCACTAACACATAACCCCAAGCTGTATTCTCGACTCTTTGGTAATTCTTAGCGCCTATTTCGTTACCCAGAACGATAGAGGCTGCAACAGCAAATCCCATAAACGCTGAGATCAAAATGCTTTCTACGGGGGATAGCAAAGAGATGATCGCTAGCTCACCCACGCCCATTTGACCAACGATGACATTGTAGATTAATAGCCCGCCAGCCCAAGCCGTGTCGTGAATCAGCATCGGCATCGCGATAGTCAGGTATTTCTTCCTGTGTTTCGCAAGGAGTGCGTCGCGCCAATTATCTATGGTTGGGAATAAATTTGCGTAATGTTTTTTAGCTATAAAGAGCAAAGCAATAGTCTGTACAAACCTAGATACAGTGGTGCCGATGGCAGCGCCGACGACGCCAAGCTCTGGGAAACCCAATAAACCAAAAATAAGCAGTGCATTAAGCACAACGTTGACCAAAATAGCCAAGATACTGATCTTAGTTGGTAATTTGGCTTCACCCACCGATCGCAACGCGCTTTCGAGTGGCACGACGACAGCAGTACCAATTAGGCTGGCTCCTGTTATCCAAAGGTAATCCGTTGCCAATTGAACGTAATCTGGGTCTGAGGCCACAACAGACACAACAGATTCAGGAGCCAAGATATAGATACCAACGAACGGAATAATGGCTAAAACAGACAGCGCCCACGATTGAGCTAGTGTGCGGCGAATACCATTAAAATCACCCGCCCCAAAATATTGCGAAGCTAGCACACTTACTGCACCACTAATTCCAGAAACCATTATTAGGTTGAAGAAAAAAATTCGGTTTCCAACACCCACCGCGGCCGTTGCTGCATCGCCAAGTTGATTGACCATGAATATATCAACCACGCCAAGCAGGGAAAACATCATAGTCTGCAGTGATACCGGTAATCCTATCTGGATCAGTTTTTGCCAGAACTCTTTGTCTAAATGACGATATGTAGAACGCATCGCATTTCCTAAGTTGTTTGTATGCGAGAAGTTTATCGGTATTTGGTTTCACTGTATTTTTCGGTTGAATCATTAACTTTTGCCAAACTCTCCAAATGCTTGGTTCCAATAAAACTGAACATATGGCATTGAGTCAGTTCATTATTTGAAGGGAACTGGTAATTGAAGGGAAGTGGCAACAACCGGCGAATAGTAAGCGATGAGTGAAAAGCAAGAGTGTTATGAGATATCTGAGAGTACTCATCAAGAATTTGTCGACCAAAGCCATGTATTAGCGTTTGAGCAGCTTGGAATTGTTCAGTGTGGCACGGCTTCTTGTCGCGAATTCTTTTCCGTCTATCGCAAAAACCAACAGAAACATATGCTGTTATTTACCGTGCGCGGTAAAGGGTGGTTAGAGAGTGGCGCATGTCGATACATTCTCGAACCAGGCTCATGCATCACTGTGCCTGCAGGTATCGAAAATGGTTTCGGTATTGAGGAAGAAACCTGGCAGATAGCTTGGATTTTCCTATCTCCAGATAAACAGTGGTTAAACATCGACAATGAAATTCTTTATACATTAACGCCTGCGGCAGAGGTTGTTGCTTCTTGTATACACACCTTGCTGAGAAGTATCTCACTACCGATTGATCTTGGTGGTGCGATCGCTATTCATAGTGTCGCGCAAATTGAAGCATTGATTAACGCTCCCATTCCTCAACCGCAATCTCGCAATGAAATCCGATTAAAGCGAGTCTTCGACAATGCGCAAAAGCAATTGCATAAAGAGTGGAGCATTCAGGATTTGGCGAACCTATTTCCATGCTCTGAACCGCACTTTCATAGGTTGTGTCGGCGTTACTACTCTCACAGCCCTATGACACACCTTATGCGCATGAGAATGGAATATGCGGCGCGGTTGCTGCGCTCAAGTGACTGGTCAATACAGCACATTGGCGAGATCGTCGGCTATCCGAATGCGGCAAACTTTAGTACTCGGTTTAAGGCATGGTCAGGAATGACCCCAAGGCAGTTTAAACAAAATATACCGCAATAGATAAGAAGTCATTTGAAGTCGAACCGCACAGTATGCACATTATTTGAACATCTAAACTGCGCGATAAATCGACGACTATCAGATTACTTATGCTAACTAAGCGCTTCTAATAAAAAATGTTTCTGATTTGACTATGATAATGTTAACGTAAAACTCATTACTTGAATTTCAAAGGGTTGTGACTTTCATGTTTTCACATCTACCAAAACCAACTTTAGATCCTATTCTCTCTCTTTCTGTGGCTTATCGTGGCGATGAACGCCCAAATAAAGTCGACCTAGGTATTGGCGTTTACCGCAATAACCAAGGTGAAACGCCGATTATGAAGGCGGTTTCAATGGCCCAAGATATTGTCGTTGAAAATCAAAAAACCAAAGCTTACGTTGGCCTAGCGGGTTGCGAAGAGTTTAATCAAAGTATGATTGACCTATTGTTGAAAGGAACGTCAGCAATGGATCGCGTAGCCGCAATTCAAACACCTGGTGCGAGTGGTGCATTGCGTATGTTGGGCGACCTGATGAAGGTAGCACAGCCAGACACTACGGTTTGGATCTCTAATCCAAGTTACGTTAACCATCAACCAGTGATGGAAGCGGCAGGACTTAAAGTTAAACACTACTCTTACTTTAGTCCTGAGACAAAACAGGTTGATACAGCAAGAATGCTTGAAGAGCTGTCGCACGCGGGCCCTAATGATGTCGTCCTTCTACATGGATGTTGTCATAACCCAACAGGTGCAGACATCGATTTTGCAGCTTGGCAAGAAATCACAGCGCTTTCACAGAAGAATGGTTTCCTTCCATTTGTTGATATCGCTTATCAAGGTTTTGGTGATGGTCTTGAAGAAGATGCGAAAGGTCTTCAATTCATGGCTGACAATGTTGAAGAGATGCTAATTACAACATCATGCTCGAAAAACTTCGGTTTGTACCGTGAGAGAACGGGCGCGGCGATTGTTGTCGGCAAAAATAGCCAAGATGTTGGTAATGCCAAAGGTAAACTTCTTACTCTTGCTCGCTCTACTTACACTATGCCGCCAGATCACGGTGCAGCATTAGTTAAAACTATTCTTCAAAATCAAGAGCTAACACGTATTTGGAAACAAGAATTGAGTGAGATGCAAGGCCGTTTGTTAAATCTTCGCCAAACATTATGCAATGAATTGCGAAATACTCATAACACGTCACACTTTGACTTCATTGAAAGCCATAAAGGTATGTTTACTGTACTAGGCTTTAAAGAAACTCAAATGAATCAACTACGTGAAGAGTATGGCATTTATGGTGTTGGTGATGGTCGCATCAACATTGCAGGTCTTTCAGAGTCTCATATTCCTTATGTAGCTAACGCAATCGCTAATGTATCAAAATAAAATGGTGACTGAATGTACAATTGGAAAGCAATTATAACCCTGATGTTAAGTGGTGGCCTTGTTGCTTGTTCTACGACGAGTCAAGTTCCTGTCGAGCCAGAGCAGAAACCACAAATCGAACAACCTGTTGTTGACGATTCAAGCAAAGCGGATGAAAAAGACGGTGAGGCTTCTAAAGAGCCGGCAACTGAACCTGAAAAAGAGCCAGAAGAAGTTGTAAAGCCAGCCGAGCCAGAAAAGAAACCAGTACCACCTAAAGAACCTGAAAAGATGATCAAAACCGCTGATGGTAAATTGATTCTTGGGGAAGAAGAGTGGGTATACGTTCCTGGGTTAGAAGAGTCATTTAGAGCACGTGTTGATACAGGCGCGACAACTTCTTCAATCAGCGCAATTGATATTGTCCCATTCGAGCGTGATGGAAAAGACTGGGTTAAGTTCAAAATTGAACACGATGGCATCAAGAGCAAAGAAGTGAGCCTGCCTGTAGAGCGCTGGGTTAAGATCAAGCAGTCTAGTGCGGAAGGTACACAACGTCGTGCTGTGATCGTTGCCAATATTCAAATTGGTGATCTTAAAGATAAAACGGAATTCACATTAGCTGATCGTACGCACCTAAAATACCCATTATTGCTAGGCCGTAGCTTCTTCAGAGATGTTGCGGTTGTTGATGTAAGCAAGAAATACGTTCAAGCTAAAGTGAAATAATAGCTGAGCCTGAACGAGTTCTTCTAAACATTGATACAAACAAAAATCCCGATAAGTGTCGAACTTATCGGGATTTTTTCGTTATAGCAGTTTGTACTTAGGTTAGCACTTAAATAACTAGTACTTAGATTAGTACTTAAATAGCTGGACTTGAGTATTTAACTGCTGCGCGATGCCACGTAGTTCTTCAGATAAATGACGCGAATTATCCGCTTCCGTCGACATCTTGTCAGATACATCATTAACCAGCTGGATATTCTTACTCACTTCGCCTGTTACTGTGCGTTGTTCGGAGGCCGCATTCGATATGTGAGAGGCCATATCCGAGATTTGTTGGATTGACGCAGCAATTTGCTCTAGCGCTTCTGTCGCATTATTTGCATCATCGACACTCGATTGTGCTAGGTTCTGACTGCGTTCCATCGATTCAACTGCAGAAACACTGTTTTTCTGCAATGTTTCGATCATTTCACGGATCTCATCTGTCGAACTGTGAGTACGTTGAGAAAGTACACGGACCTCATCAGCAACAACGGCGAATCCACGGCCTTGTTCGCCAGCGCGAGCTGCTTCAATTGCCGCGTTAAGTGCGAGCAGGTTAGTTTGTTCTGCAATGTCTGAAATGGTCGATAGAATCGCATTAATATCTAACGCGTTCTTCTCCAGTTCCTGAATAATGCCTGATGCATTCTCCACTTGCTCCGCCAAGCTCGTGATTGAGTCTTGGTTGCGGATGATAACGCGCTTACCTTGTTCGCAGTTCTCCGTTGAGCTGATTGCTGAATCTGCAGTCATCTGAGCATTGTTCGCCACTTCTTCTGCTGTTGCAGACATCTCATGAACGGCTGTCGCGATTTGTGAAATCTCATGAAGCTGAACCGCTAAGCCGTCGCTCGTCTGGCGAGCAACATTGGTACTTACCTCAGATTGCTCATTAAGTTGACTAGACGAATGGGCGATGTCACGAACAATTTCTTGGAGCTTGGCAATAAAGGCATTAACGTGTAGCGCCAGCGTTCCAATCTCATCTTTACTGTTCACAGAAATACGTTGTGTAAGGTCACCGTTGCCTTTTGACAGCGCTTCCATTGCTGTACTTAGGGTGGTTAGCGGTGCTAGGGCTTTCTTAATCACAAACATTGCGACGAAGGCGATCACGACCAATTGCAACATGCCAAAGATTGCAGATTGGCGTAGTAGTGAGCGGTAAGATGCGAAAGATTTGGTTTTATCAATCACTATCGTGAAATACCAATCAGTGTGAGGAACTTTTTGTGCAGAAAGGAAAGATTCTGATCCGCCGATAAGCAGTTCTTCAAACTCAGGGCTACTTGCGATCGCTTTGATCTTTTGTGCAGACAGGTTGTTAGAGATGTTTGAGACCGATTTTAGAGTCAGTGAACGATCTTTATGAGCAACAATTTTTCCTGAACCATCTACAAGGAATGCATAAACACCAGGTTGTTCAACGTTAACAATGTCGTTGACCAACGCAGTCAGGTTTAAGTCAGCGCCAATAACGCCCGAGTATCCATTGGTATTAAAGGGAGAGGCGATTGTCACAACCAATTCATTAGTTGCAACGTCTAAGTATGGTTCTGTCACGACAGTGCGACCTTGAGCCATAGGGGTTTTATACCAGTCTCGAGTGCGTGGGTCATAGCCTTCTGGAACTGGTAGATCAACACCTTGCAAAAAGCGGCCGTCAGAAAGACCTGCATAGGCGATTTGGAAACGACCAGCATTAGTACTTTGAGTAAAGTAGCTCTCTGGTGAGCTTGTGTATTTGAAGGCGTCTTTCGCAGCATTCACTACGTTAATTCGGCCTTCAATCCACTTCTCAATACCCGATACATTAGAAGTCGTTAGTGTATTCGAATATTGTTGCACTGAACGGTACGTCTCATTTAACAGTTGTTTACCTGTGACGTATGTTTGAATCATTGTCATTGCAAAAATGATGACAACAAATATCAGAGTCAGTTTGTTTTTTATCGACATGCTGTTACCACCCATTACGGTACTCCATCTATCAGCAAAATTTGTGAGAGATTAGCAGTACGCCATGTTGCGGTAAAGCAATTTTATCTATTGGGCGTTAAATATTTATATCGTCTATGTTTTTCTCGTAACTTAGTGACAAAAATCTAAATAAATTAATGAGTTAAACATAGTGCGGTGTGGCAGTGATTAGAAACCAAATCGCGCTGACATTAATACCTGATGGCCGTAAGTACCGTTGTTACGCATGTCGACACCAACAGATAGCTGGTCAGTGGAATGGAAACGCGCACCGAAGCCAACAATAGAGTTAGTGGCATCATTGTCGATCAGTTGACCAAGACGAGCGTTAACTTCAATGTTTGCCATTAGCCAAGCTTTCACGCCGACGTTCACTTCAGTTTTAAAGCTGTTGTCGTCATTGCGCTCAATGTTGTGTAGCAGCATCTGACCGTAGATGTCAGCAAACTGACCGATAGGGCCATTGAAGCCGATGCCGCCTGCCGCATCCCAGTCACTTTCGAAACCAGTATCTACGCGACCAATAAAGTGTGCATTTTGGGTAAATAGTGTCGTGAACTCACCACCAAATGTACTTGGGCTTGCTCCCATACGGATTTCAAAAGTGTTGTAGTTGAAATTGTTCGCTGATGCGGCAAATGAACACAGCGAAGTTAATCCGATAAGTAGCGTTTTTTTTGCGTAACCCTGCATGGTGACTCCAATTTTTTGTATTTAGGGCAGTATATACAAAAAAGCCTGCAATATGCAGGCCATTTTAATTAGAGTCGATCGAGATTATAGAATTTGGATATGGTCAACTTCGATCTCAGGTGTGTTACCACCTTCATACTCACCAAAGATACGTACTTGAGTTTCAGCCGTCAGTGGTTGAGCTAACTTGATATCATCATCTAGCTCAATTTGAATTTCGCTTTGGCCGTCTGAAAAGATGAACTTGTCGTTACGAACTTGACGAACAATTTTGCCATCTACAATCGCTTCTTGTTCAGAGAACATGCTTGTATTTTCAAGCAGTGTTGCAATAGTCGTAGATTCAACAGGACCTGTGTAAGAGATACCGCCGTTGTTGTCTTTGTGGCCATCTGCTAGAGCGATAGCTGGAGTAAGAATAACTGATGCTGCGATTGCTAGGACTGCTTTTTTCATAATAAATACCTCATTGGTTATGTTTGGTTGAAACGTTTTGTTTCGATGAGGCTATTAAACAATACTGGGTTTGAATTCAGCGTGAGTAACGTATTCATTTTCCATTCATTTTCATGAGCATCTTATTATCAATAACGCTACTATAGAGATAAAAGCGTGGTTATTTTGCGTCTAAGAATCAAGGAAATCAGTTTCAATGTTAACACCACTTAAGGCCCTGATGGTTCAGGGTACAACTTCAGATGCCGGTAAAAGTGTATTGGTGGCAGGTTTATGCCGCGTATTGGCTCGACGCGGCGTTAAGGTTGCGCCATTTAAACCGCAAAATATGGCACTCAATAGCGCAGTAACTGAAGATGGTGGCGAGATTGGACGAGCTCAAGCGGTTCAAGCTCAAGCGTGTAATGTTAAACCTACTGTTCACATGAATCCGGTATTGCTTAAACCTAACTCCGATACTGGTGCACAGGTTATTCTCCAAGGGCGCGCATTGACTAACATGGAAGCCACCGGTTATCACGACTACAAAAAAGTCGCTATGAATACGGTGATCGATTCATTCGGTCGACTTCAGTCAGACTATGAGAGTGTGATGATTGAAGGTGCGGGCAGTCCGGCAGAAATCAACCTGCGTGAAAATGACATCGCTAATATGGGTTTTGCTGAAGAAGCGGACGTTCCTGTCATTATTATTGCTGATATTGATCGAGGTGGTGTATTTGCTCATCTGTACGGAACCTTGGCACTATTGTCAGAATCTGAACAAAAACGTGTTGTTGGATTTGTGATCAACCGATTTCGTGGTGACATCAAGCTACTCGAGTCTGGACTAGATTGGTTAGAAGAGAAAACAGGAAAACCTGTGATTGGCGTTTTGCCGTATCTACATGGCTTTAACTTAGAAGCTGAAGACGCAATTACAACAGCGCAAGAGTCGGATGGTGATGCCAAGTTAAAGGTTGTAGTGCCAGTATTTACAAGAATTAGTAATCATACCGATTTTGATACCTTGCGTTTAAACCCAGACATCGACTTGCGCTATGTAGGTAAGGGTGAACGCTTAGATAAAGCCGACCTAATTATATTGCCCGGAACAAAATCAGTTCGTGCCGACCTCGAGTACATGCGAGAGCAGGGCTGGGATAAGGACCTTCAGCGTCACTTGCGTCTTGGTGGCAAGGTCGTTGGTATCTGTGGCGGATATCAAATGCTTGGACAGTCTATTGATGATCCAGACGGCGTTGAAGGTCAACCAGGCTCTTCAACAGGTTTGGGCTTACTGGATACCACAACGGTTTTGACTCAGCAGAAGACGTTGACCAATGTGAGCGGACGATTGACCTTGAACGGCTCCACATCTGTAGTAAAAGGGTATGAGATTCATGTAGGTAAGACTCAAATCAAAGAAAAAGATGTGCCTATACAGTTAGACTCTGGCGCTATTGATGGTGCAGTAAATAGTGAAAACACTATCTTCGGTACTTATCTTCACGGTTTGTTTGATAATAGTGACGCTTTATCATCGATCTGTGAGTGGGCGGGTGCAAGTACGGTAGCAACGATTGATCACCATGCATTAAAAGAAGAAGGCATTGATCGTATCGCTGATGCCATTGAAGAGTACATGAAGCTCGATTTACTGTGGCCTGAATTCAGTACTATCAAAAATAAAATGAACGAATAATCACGTGAAAGAGAGAGTGATGAAAAAACGATTGCTGACGTTAGCATTAACTTTTTTGGCTTTTCAGGTATCGGCACAAGATTCGATTAAGGTTTATGCCGCATCTTCAATGACCAATGTGGTCAATGAACTGATTTCTGAGTTTGAAAAGAACAATGATATTGATGTGACGCCAGTGTACGCGAGCACATCGTCATTGGTTCGCCAGATCGAGAGAGGCGCGCCTGCAGACGTGTTTATCGCGGCCAACCAAAAATGGATGACACATTTAATCGACAGAGGCCACGTTTCAAGTGACAATGTCACTAATTGGGCAGGAAATGAGTTGGTTTTGATTCAACCTAACTCACATGAAACGGACTATGCTTCATTTAAACTGGATGATGCAAAAGTATGGCAGGAAGCGCTCGTAAATGAACGTCTAGCGGTTGGCAACACAATGTCGGTACCTGCAGGCATCTATGCTAAAGAGTCTTTAGAGACGCTAGGGGTATGGGAGGACGTGCGCCGTCGCTTAGCTCCTAGCAACAACGTACGAATGGCACTTGCGTTGGTCGAGAGACAGGAAGCCAGACTAGGCATCGTCTATAAAACCGATGCAATGCTATCTAAAGACGTTTCCATTATCGACACGTTTCCCGAGTCGTCGCATTCACCAATACGTTACCCTGTAGCAAAAATGAGTGACAACGCCTCGACACAAGCTTTTTATACCTTCATGCAAGGCGACTTTTCTAAGTCAGTTCTCGAACGCTATGGTTTTAATACGCATTAATGTTTTATTTATCTGATTACGAATATCAAGCTTTACTGTTAAGCCTTAAGGTTGCGGGCTTTGCCATTCTTTGGTTGGTCCCAATTGGGATAGCCTTAGCTTGGTTGCTCGCGAAGAAACAGTTTATAGGCAAAGGCTTACTGGAAAGTCTTGTCCATCTCCCTTTAGTACTACCACCCGTTGTGATTGGTTATCTCCTATTGGTAATGATGGGCAGACAAGGTGTGATTGGTTCTTGGCTTAATGATGTATTTGGATTGGTGTTTAGTTTCAGTTGGAAAGGCGCGTCGCTTGCTTGTATCGTCGTTGCGCTACCGCTGATGGTGCGATCTATTCGCTTAAGTCTAGAGAATGTCGACAGCAAATTAGAAGAAGCGGCGGCAACGCTGGGTGCTTCACCTCTCAAGGTCTTTTTTACCATAACCCTTCCACTTATGGTTCCTGGCATTATCACTGGTACCATGCTGTCATTTGCTCGCAGTTTAGGTGAGTTTGGCGCAACAATTAGCTTCGTATCTAACATCCCTGGTGAAACCCAAACGATCCCTTTAGCTATGTACACATTTATCGAAACCCCTGGGGCAGAAATGGAAGCGGCGCGCCTGTGTGCAATCTCTATCGCTATTGCTCTAGGTTCTCTCATGTTGTCTGAGTGGTTAAATCGCAAGACGGCCAATAAATTAGGGGGGAACCAGTGAGTCAATTGATACTGAAATATCAGCAAAAGCTTGGCGAAACTGAGTTTGATGTTGATCTGACTCTACCTAGCCAAGGTATTACAGCGATATTTGGGCGCTCTGGTGCAGGTAAAACCTCTTTGATTAACGCCATAAGTGGGCTTAAGAACCCTGATAGTGGTCTGATTGAGGTATCGGGTAAAACCCTCTTCGATAGTAGTAAAGGGATTAACTTGCCGGTCCACCAGCGCAAAGTGGGCTATGTGTTTCAAGAATCTCGTCTGTTTCCACATATGAAAGTGTCGAGCAACTTAAAATATGGTGTTAAAACGCCTGACCAGTTACATTTTGATCAAGTTGTCGATCTTCTTTCACTACGTGCGTTACTGGATCGTTATCCTGCTAAGTTGTCAGGAGGCGAGAAGCAGCGAGTCGCAATCGGTCGAGCGCTATTGTCGAAGCCAAGTATTTTATTAATGGATGAACCATTAGCTTCGTTAGATTTGCCACGTAAGCGTGAAGTGATGCCTTTTTTAGAAAACCTCTCGGAGAGCGTCAAAATCCCTATCGTTTATGTCACGCACAGTCTCAATGAAATTCTAAGGCTCTCTAACTATTTGGTGATATTGGACCAAGGGAAAGTGCTCTCTTCAGGGCAAACGGAACAAGTATGGGCGTCACGAGCAATGCGACCTTGGCAATCATTCTCTGAGCAAAGCTCGCTGTTTGAAGCGAAAATTGTTGAACATAACGATGACTATGCGCTGTCTAAGCTTGCGTTAGGTGCAACCACGTCACTTTGGGTTCAACAAGTTGATAATCCGATTGACGCATCAGTCAGGCTTCAGATTCGCGCCAATGATGTATCGTTGTCATTAGAGCAACCACAAAGTACATCCATACGTAATATATTGCCCGCGGTTATTCGTAGAGTAGAAACACAGCAGCATGGCCACAACAAGCAGAGTGTCGCTGTAGAGCTTGAGTTAGAAGCGGGGTGTTATTTGTGGGCGACCATCACTTTATGGGCGCTGGATGAGTTGAGCCTAACAATTGGACAACGTGTGTTTGCCCAAATTAAAGGGGTAAGTGTGGCGCAACGTGATATAGCCGTGACACATTAACCGTTGAGTGGTCTCTAGTGGCACAGAAACTTGTGACACTAGTACCATATATTCACATATCATTTGCGATGGATAGCAAAAAGCCGCTCAATAGAAGCGGCTTTTTATTTTCTTATAAAGAACAAAAGGTTACTAATAGATAACCTTGAACTCACTATTTAGTGAAAACTTCTTTAAAGTCACGCTTCAAGATTGCATCACGACGAGCTTTCTTGATCTGTTTAACCATGTCTTTCACACAGTTGTGAAGAACTTGGTCAAGAAGTTGAGCGCGGTACTCTTCTTTCTCTTCGTCAGTCATGCCTTCTGGCAGTTTAAGAGTTGGGAACTCTTCCATAACGTTAATACCAGCAAATGACTGGCTTACAGAGATTAGAGCGTGGAATTGTTCGAAGTTGTCTAGAACGTTCTGTGCGCTTGCTGGAAGACTATCCCACGCTTCGCGTACTGCTTCTTCAGACACTTCGTGAATAGAAGTAACCATGTTGTGCATCTCTTTTGGCACTTCATCAAATTCGATAACTTGACGTAGCTCTGGAGAGATAGTGGTTAAATCGATTTCTTGTTGCTCGTTGTTTGTAGCGTCTGACATAGTATTTCTCTTCAAAAAGAAACAATGCTAAAAAGATCTGTAAAAAAGTCAATATAATATAGAGACGACCGCATGAATTAGCGCCAGTTTTAGGCTATTTTCATAGTTCAACACAATATAAAGGTGACGTAATGGCAGAAATGGGATCATCAATGCGTATATTGCTCGTAGATGACGTGCAATTAGATCGAATGCAGCTTGCTATACGCCTAAAGCAGATAGGTCATGAAGTTGAAGCGGTAGGCAGCGGTAAAGAGGCCTTAGAAATCTATTCCCAGTGTGATCCCGAATTGGTACTGCTCGATATTAGTATGCCAGATATGGACGGCTTTGAAGTCGCGAGAGAAATCCGTCGCCAGTTTCCTGACTGGATCCCAATTATCTTTTTAAGTGGTCACGATGAACCAGAAATGATCGCTAAGGCGATTGATGCTGGCGGGGATGACTATCTGATCAAGCCCGTAAACAAAGTGGTATTGAATTCAAAACTTATTGCCATGCAGCGTATTGCCGCGATGAGACGAGAGTTGAAGCAAAGCACCGCTAAACTGGAAGAGCTTAATCTGCTGTTGAAACAACAAGCCAACGAAGATGGACTAACCAAGCTCTATAATCGCCGTTATATGGATACTAAACTTGAAGAGAGTATTGCGTGGCATGGGCGTAGAAAAGCGTACATGACCATTATTCTTCTTGATGTCGACTTCTTTAAACCATACAACGACAACTACGGCCATATCCAAGGAGACAACTGCCTGCAAGCCTTGGCAGGAGCCCTGAAAAAGCTCTTTGTACGGGCTGGTGAGTATGTTGGCCGCTACGGAGGGGAAGAATTCATCCTGATATTGGGCGATACGGACAGAAACTTTGCAGAACAACAAGCTCAGCGTATTCAAGAAGCACTTGAGAAGATAAACCTGAAACATGAACATTCAACCGTGTCAGATAGGGTGACAGTGTCACAGGGTGTGTTGACGTTTGTCCCAACAGGGGATGAATCAATCGAAGGAAGCTATCAGGCGGTTGATAATGCGCTTTACTTGGCTAAAGAAGGCGGTCGAAATACATACGTAATGCGTGATATCGCAGAAGTGAATCGATAACACACCTTATGACTCCTTAATACCAAGCTGTATATGTTCTGAAAATTATGTTTTCGATAAATAAAAACAGTGGAGGTCAATGATAGTCTAGTGATAAAGTCGGCCGCCATTTTTATTGGTTGTTGCTGTTTTTATTGATTATTAATTAAGGATTTTATTTTTGGATCTTCGGTATTTATCTCTCGTTTTGTTCGTTCCAGCCATGGCTTGTGCAACGAGTTTAAATGACGCTACGAGAAAGGAGCTTGAGCAAAACTTCGCTACTAGTGTTTTGCTAAGCGACTCAGACGTATTTACCTTTGGTTTTCATAATTTTGATCCTAACAAAGTCTTTAAAATCGACAATGAAAATATAGGTACAACCGAGTCCCTTAGTCGGCGTAAAAACATTGCTGCGCTTAGTTTGCCTTACACTATCGCTTTGCCATCTTATATCGAAGATAATCGACAAGAGCTTACACTACGTTTATCTGCGCTGAGTATAGATCAAGACATCGACTTAGCGTCAGGCAAAGCCCCAGATGCCTTGAGTGAGTATGTTATATCCGGTTATTTTGAGTTTGCAAACGTTAATGAGCTCGATGAAAACTGGAGCGTAAGCACGGCGATTGGTAACCATATTTCTTACTACAATAACGACTATACATACCGTAGCGGCGTATTGGAGCCTTATCGCAGCATACTTGATGGTTTTATCGTTAACACTGATGCTTGGGCTTACATAGTAGAACCTAACATCAAACTGACTTATCAAGATCTGCACAAGTGGGGGCGAATAAAATTAAGCTCAAGCTGGCATTACTTTTATGGGTATGGTTGGGGTGAAGCCAATAACGGCGATGTAGGGAACCCAGAAGGTTGGTATCTCGCCAATGAAATCAAAGTCTTTTATGATCTGGTGTCGTGGCGTGACAATGTCACATCGATGTACTCCAGTGTAAAAAGAATTGATGTAGGAGGAGATACTTCAGCTCCCCTTGGTACACACTCATATTATGAAGCAAGCTTAGGGTGGTTATTAGACCCAGATTTACTCAATGATTGGGTCGATAACGTTGGAATAGGGTTCACCATAAACTACGGGAGCACCCTTAAGGGCGGTAGCCTAGTGGTATTTTTCAATCAAGATTAAACAATGTTAGATACCGATTATCTAATCTTTACTAATAGATAATCGGTTACGACCCGCTTTCTTTGCCTTGTACAAGGCGTTGTCCGCAAGTTTCATCACTTCTTCTGGCTTCTTAGTCGTCTTACTGTCCGCTAAACCGATACTTACTGTCACATTAACGATTTTTGAAGCTACAGGCCCACGACCACGGTTTTTACTTCCCGTATCATCGCAGTTAGGGCGCGCATGATTGTCGCGTATTACGATGTCGTAGGCTTCAATGTCTTTAATTAATTCGTTGAGGTGTCCAACCACCTGCTTAGCCTGTTTGCGTCGGTAGATGATCGTAAACTCTTCGCCACCATAACGATAAATACGAGGGCGGCCTGATGCTAACTTCATTCGACTGGCAACCAGTTTGAGAACTTCATCGCCGATATCGTGACCGTATGTATCATTAAACGATTTGAAATGATCAATATCGAGCATGGCTAAAGCGTACTTACGACCTAGATGCTTCATGTCACTCTCTAGCGCATGACGGCCAGGGATATTGGTTAATTGGTCATTAAATGCCAGCGCATGGCTTGCAGACATCATGTAGATGATGATCAACACGCCTGACAAAGAGAAGAGTGTGCTGGAGATGTATTGTACGTCAAAGAAAATAAACGTTGAGCTCGCCATAACAATAGAGCTGTATACAACAACGTCAATAGGGCGGTTGTACATCAATACTAAGATGGCCGTTAAACCAGATAACCCAATGCTGTACATTAACAGTACAAACGGCAGTTTAGATAAAGAAGTAAAGCTAAACAGGATGCCCTCACTCCATGATTCAAAACCCCCAGCATAAAAGTGAGTAATAATCAGTTGGGACCACGCGATAAAAAGCCCAATGGCGAGCAGGTAGAACCCAGTTGTTCTTACTGATAAGGCTGTATCGGGAAATGCATAGACCAACAAACAAGAAACAGGAAGCAAAGCTGCTAACAGAGAAAGCTCTAAAAGTGTTGTACCTGTGTTTAGAGGGCTTTGAAGACGTGTTTGTATCACAATATACGCAATAAGCATCGCGATAGAGACCATCGCCATACGACCTTGTTTAAAGGTAAAGCACAAGATCCCCGCTACAGACAAAAGAATGTAAGGGAGATTGTTGGCGAAGCCATGGTTTGATTCCGTAATTAAGATGACGTTGTTCATACCAACAAGCAGTATGCTGAGTAGGAGAAGCGGAAAACAAAAACGGAATAAACTAGACGTGACAAACGAAGATGACATTTATGTAGAGTGCCTATCTAAACTGATGATTCTATAACTAATACTAGTAATGTAGGATACGGCTTAAATTCCAATTGCCAAGCTTTTTACCTATTTTTAGATAAAAACATAGTGATGGATTGTGAATAATGCAACAAAGTGAGTATGTTTATTGTTGATATTATTGGTATAAACAACTAAAAGTTAAGTAGAACTGACTCAGTCACTAATGTGAATCATGGAGAGATAAAATATGCAGATCAGTGTTGACGTTCATAACTATATGGAAACACTTGTCGGTCAGGTGCTGACGACAGAAGAGTATGTCTCAAGTTATTCTCAAGAGCAGTTAGCTGATCTTGCGTGCTTGGCTCTTGGACAATTGAAACCTATCTATATCCGTTACGATATTGATTTTTTAGCCGCGTTACCTGAAGAAAAGCTCGTACTGTATAAAAGAAATAGTGAGATCGCCGTCAAAAATGCAGAAGCGATGATCTTAGATGATCGACGAAAAAATCGCTCTCAAGATATTCCAGTTATCTTCTCACATCACAATTTTGACGATGATGTTGAACTGGATTGGTATGAAAAGCCACTGTTGAAGAACACCTAGTCGTGATACGTTAAGAGAGTCCTTGGTTGTTCAATTAGGAGTATAAAAACGTGGGATTTTTTTCAAAGCTATTTGGAACTAAAGAAAAAACCGAACAAGCCGCTGTTGTGGAACCAGTAGAGTATAAAGGTTTCAATATCTATCAAGAAGCATTGGCCGAGTCCGGTCAATATAGAGTCGCTGGGCGTATCGAGAAGGAAATTGATGGAGAAGTAAAATCTCATCGTTTCATTCGTTCTGATGTTGTTTCAAACAAAAATGACGCCGACGAACTAATGCTGAAAAAATCTCAAATGTTTATCGATCAAATGGGCGATAACATTTTTAGCTAGCCAATTAGGGTTAGACTTGATGTTGGTCATAATTTTAAGAGCCTTCAGTGTATATGCTGAAGGCTCTTTTTAGTTTTTAAGGAAAAAGAACAGCTAGATGGTTGTTATTTAAGGGATTAATTTTAAGTGGTTTGACCTCTTAGCCTGAATTGGTTGTCTTTTAGTCTCTCAAAATCGATGGATTTACGTCCAATCCGTTATATGTAATAACTTTTTCTGTTCTTTGAATAAAACGCTTGAAGTATTAGTTGTCGTTAGATACAAACGAATAAGTCATTGTGCCAATAGTCAAGGAATAGCTATGCAAATTGGTGTACCAAAAGAAACCCTCGCAGGTGAAACGCGAGTCGCTGCTTCTCCAAAGTCGGTAGAACAGCTTTTAAAACTAGGATTTGAAGTTTGTGTTGAGACGCAAGCAGGTGCTTTAGCAAGTTTTGATGACTCAGCTTATGAAGAAGCTGGCGCTAAAGTAGTCTCTGCGGAACAAGCTTGGGAGTCCGATATCATTCTTAAAGTCAACGCTCCTATTGTTGACGAAAATCTCGATGAAATTGCGCTTATTAAAGAAGGGGCAAGCCTGATCAGTTTTATCTGGCCAGCTCAAAACCCTGAATTAATGGAGCAGTTGTCTAGTAAGAACATTAATGTAATGGCAATGGACTCGGTGCCACGTATTTCGCGTGCCCAAGCATTGGATGCATTGAGTTCAATGGCCAATATTGCCGGTTATCGTGCTGTCGTTGAAGCAGCCCATGAGTTTGGACGTTTCTTTACTGGCCAAATCACAGCTGCTGGTAAAGTGCCACCGGCTAAAGTATTGGTTGCGGGTGCGGGTGTTGCAGGTCTAGCTGCAATCGGAGCAGCTGGTAGCCTAGGTGCGATTGTTCGCTCATTTGACGTTCGTCCAGAAGTAAAAGAACAAGTCGAATCAATGGGCGCTGAATTCTTAGAAGTCGACTTCCAAGAAGATACAGGCGCAGGTGATGGCTATGCCAAAGAGATGTCTGATGAATTCAATAAGAAAGCAGAAGAACTCTACGCAGCGCAAGCAAAAGACGTTGATATCATAATCACAACCGCACTGATTCCTGGTCGTCCTGCACCGAAGCTGATCACGAAAGAGATGGTAGATAGCATGAAGCCGGGTAGCGTGATTGTTGACCTTGCTGCGGCTAACGGTGGTAACTGTGAATATACGGTTGCTGACCAAGTCATCACAACGGCAAATGGCGTTAAGGTTGTGGGTTATACCGATATGGTAGGTCGCCTTCCAACCCAGTCTTCTCAGCTATACGCAACGAACCTTGTGAACCTACTTAAACTTCTTTGCAAAGAGAAAGATGGCAACATCAATATCGACTTTGATGACGTTGTTCTTCGTGGCGTAACAGTAGTGAAAGAGGGTGAAGTAACATGGCCTGCACCACCGATTCAAGTTTCAGCACAACCTCAGCAGGCGAAGCCTCAAGCGGCTCCCGTTGAACCTAAAGTTGAAGAACCAAAATCTCCAGCTAAGAAGATTGCGGGTATGGCAATAGCGGTTGGTGCATTTGCATGGATCGCGTCTGTCGCGCCTGCTGCGTTCCTGTCGCACTTCACGGTATTTGTACTGGCTTGTATTGTTGGTTACTACGTAGTTTGGAACGTGAGCCATTCTCTACATACACCACTTATGTCGGTGACTAATGCTATCTCAGGCATCATTGTTGTTGGTGCGTTACTTCAA
The DNA here is from genome assembly GCF_024347475.1 of Vibrio fortis. NCBI lineage: Bacteria > Pseudomonadati > Pseudomonadota > Gammaproteobacteria > Vibrionales > Vibrionaceae > Vibrio > Vibrio fortis. Next base: position 1,145,682 of record NZ_AP025488.1, on the reverse strand, counting down.
ATCGGTCAAGGCAGTGGGGTTGTTACCTTCTTGTCATTTATCGCCGTGTTAATTGCAAGCATCAACATATTCGGTGGCTTTACCGTTACCAAACGTATGCTTGAAATGTTCCGTAAAGACTAAGGAGTATAACGGATGTCTGAAGGATTAGTACAAGCAGCATACATTGTCGCTGCTGTATTCTTTATCATGAGTCTTGCTGGGCTTTCAAAGCAAGAATCTGCACGTGCTGGTAACTATTACGGTATTACTGGTATGGCAATCGCTCTGTTTGCAACGATCTTTGGTCCTTATTCAGAAGGCCTAGTGTGGATCATTATTGCCATGGTGATCGGTGGCGGTATCGGTATCCACTACGCGAAGAAAGTGGAAATGACAGAGATGCCAGAACTGGTTGCAATTCTACACAGCTTTGTAGGTATGGCAGCGGTACTGGTTGGTTACAATAGCTACATTGATGCGCCAGAAGCGGCGACGCACGCAGAGCATGTGATTCACCTTGTGGAAGTTTTCCTCGGTGTGTTCATTGGTGCTGTGACCTTCACTGGTTCAATTGTCGCATTTGGTAAACTGCGTGGTGTTATTTCATCATCAGCGTTGAACATTCCTCACAAGCATAAGTGGAACCTTGCTGCGATTGTGGTTTCAACATTGCTGATGATCATGTTCGTTAAAGCAGACGGCAGTATGTTTGCTCTGATCGTTATGACGTTGATCGCTTTTGCATTTGGTTACCACCTTGTTGCGTCTATCGGCGGTGCAGATATGCCGGTAGTGGTTTCAATGCTTAACTCATACTCTGGTTGGGCAGCGGCGGCGGCTGGCTTCATGCTAGCAAACGACCTACTGATCGTAACGGGTGCACTAGTAGGTTCATCAGGTGCAATTCTGTCTTACATCATGTGTAAGGCGATGAACCGCTCATTTGTGAGTGTTATCGCTGGTGGCTTTGGTCAAGAAGTAACAGTTTCTGGCGATGCTGAAGAGCAGGGTGAACACAGAGAAGCATCTGCTGAAGAAGTCGCAGAGATGTTGAAAGGCTCTAAGTCTGTAATCATCACTCCTGGATACGGCATGGCGGTAGCGCAAGCGCAATACCCAGTACATGAAATCACTGAAAAACTTCGTGCTCAAGGTGTAGAAGTTCGATTTGGTATTCACCCAGTAGCGGGTAGGTTACCGGGTCACATGAACGTACTCCTTGCAGAAGCTAAAGTACCGTACGATATCGTTCTAGAGATGGATGAAATCAATGACGACTTTACTGAAACCGATACTGTTTTGGTTATTGGTGCGAATGACACAGTTAACCCTGCAGCATTAGAAGATCCAAACAGTCCAATTGCAGGCATGCCTGTACTTGAGGTTTGGAATGCGCAAAATGTTATCGTATTCAAGCGTTCAATGAATACGGGTTATGCGGGTGTACAGAACCCACTGTTCTTCAAAGACAACACACAAATGTTGTTTGGTGATGCGAAAGAAAGCTGCTTAAGCATTTTAGAGCACTTATAAGAACCAGTACTGCACAAAAGGGACTCAATTGAGTCCCTTTTTTTGGTAATGACTTTTCCATTAATATTAATCTTCACCGAAGAATTGATATCAGTTATCGGAATAGGACGGTTAAAAATTTATCTTTGATAGCGAATGGTATATATTTGATTTATCTGTATGAATTAACGCTTGGCTTGTGACGATTAAACAAACACTATCAATTATTACATTAAGCTTTTTCGCTTCAGCAACTGCTTTCGCTGATTCGTTGCCTGAGCGTATCGACCATTTCACCAAGTTGTTTGATCATGAAACAGCGGTAGAGTCCTATGATATTCGAGTTCTACAGGCCGACTATCCAACCAGCTTAATTATGCCTTCAGCCATGCTTCCTCAAACGGCAAAGTATCCTCTGAAGGACATTCAAAGACTGTATCAATTATCGAAAACATGTAGCGGTAAACTGCCTCTAAGTCCTTTAATTACAGAGCCTTTGGTATTTACGAGAGCCATGTGTAAAGGAACGGTCTTATCTGATCGTTGGTTTAGTCGCAGTGGATTGATTCACCCCGGTGGCGGTTCATACGCGGCGCGTTACGTTGAGCAATACCCAGAAAAGTTCGAGTCGTTAAAGCGATTCATGCACATTCAAGAGCGACCAAATGAAGATCATGATGAACTTCTAACTCGCTTAAAACACATGAACAGTGAAGCGATTACCGCGTTGCTGGCCGGTGCAAGCATGTTTGTCGAACTCGATGAACTCTGGCTAAAACGTGGCGACCGTTACTATTTGTATCAAGAGCCGGTTTGGACGGAGAATGCTCAGTTAGCGGGCCTTTCGTACCGTCTATCAGACGATGACAAAAGCTGTTTTGTGCAGCGCGGTAATATCTGTTGGGAAATTGAAGATCACTCAGAGTTACTGCAAATTGCGATGATCATTCTTGTCGTCGCGAACATTCTTTTGGTGATTGGTTGGTCCATCTATCGTTGGAATGTACGTAAACAAGAGATGAAGAGTCGTATGTTGGTTTTGCAAATTCTAACGCACGAACTCCGTACTCCAATTGCAAGTTTATCGTTAACGGTAGAAGGTTTTAGGAGAGAGTTTGAACACCTTCCTGAAACGGTTTATGACGAGTTTAGAAGGCTTTGTGAGGACACTCGTCGTTTGAGACAACTTGCAGAAGCGAGTAAAGATTATCTGCAATCCGACAACCAACCATTAGCCACAGAGTGGGTACCAAGTGTTCAGGAATGGTTGGAATTTAAAATTGAAGAAGAGTTTGGCCCTGACATCAAACTTGTTATCAACCAAGATATCGCTGCAAAAGTAAACGTTTATTGGTTAGGAACTTGTATTGATAACTTAATAAGAAACGCGGTTAAGTACGGAGTTCCACCAGTTACACTCGATCTCACGACTTCTGACAAGAAGCTGACATTCAAAGTGATAGATAATGGAGACTTGACCCGCAAAGACTGGGGGCAGTTACGCAAACCGTTTGTAAGTAAAAGCGGTCTTGGTTTAGGCCTAACGATAGTTGAATCTATGGTTGGGAAAATGGGTGGACACATGACTCTCATCGGGCCCCCAACAACATTTATTTTGGAGATACCTTGTGAAACAGACATTGCTTCTCGTTGAAGATGATAAAAACTTAGCTGATGGTCTTTTAGTTAGCCTAGAGCAAGCTGGATATGAATGTTTGCATGCAGAACTCATCTCTGAAGTTGAAGGTTACTGGGAACAGGCAGACCTAGTCATCCTAGACCGTCAACTTCCAGATGGCGACTCAGTTGATTCGCTGCCTGGTTGGAAAAAGAAAAAAGATATTCCAGTTATTTTATTAACGGCGTTAGTGACAGTAAAAGACAAGGTTGCTGGCTTGGATTCTGGCGCTAACGATTATCTAACAAAACCGTTTGCTGAAGCTGAGTTGTTTGCGCGTATTCGTGCTCAATTGCGCTTACCTGATGCAGAAGACCAAGATACGTCTAAAGTCATCGCTCAAGACCTTGTTATTGATAAAGCAACACGTGAAGTCTTTTTTAAAGATCAAGAAGTAACGCTTACTCGTACTGAGTTTGATTTATTGCTGTTTTTAGCAAGTAATCTAGGTCGTGTATTCACACGTGATGAACTGCTTGACCACGTTTGGGGATACAATCACTTCCCAACAACTCGAACGGTAGATACACATGTACTGCAGCTTCGACAAAAACTGCCTGGCTTAGAAATTGAAACTCTACGTGGCGTCGGCTACAAGATGAAAGCGTAATAATGAAACGAAAAGCACTTCCACTGTTATTGATGGCAATGACCAGTTTACCAAGCTCGGCAAGTGAGTGGTTTACGGGTAGTAATGCATTAACACAGGTACACAAACATATCTTAAATGATGACCTAGCGTCGATGTTTGATTCGTTAGTGGAAGTGTGGCAAAGCAATACGTCTAAGGTGCGAGAGCAGCACCTTAACGAACTATTCAATCAGGCGTTAAATAAAGACTGTGGTAAAACCCTAACCAAAAATACCTTACCTGATTGGATCAGTTCTGTCGTGATTAAGCGACACATGATTCAAAGCCCGGGTCGAGATACGTTCCGTTTGGTTATTGACTTAGAGTCGAGTGAGAATATTCAAAATATATCGCTCGATAAGTGGGTAGATAAAGCGCTATCTTCCGACAGTCAAATGACCAAGAGTACCAAGAAAGTCGAGAATAGTGACGCTTTTCTCTATAACAAACGTTACAACTTATCCTCTCCGCTTCAATCTGGTTTGTATCGTTTAAGCGTAAAAGTGGAAGACGGTGCGACTTGGAGCACTTGGGTGATCTTTGGTGAAGTGAAACTCAAACAGCAAGTTCGTTGGGCTTCGAAAGATTCTTGGCGTATCGATAAAAAAGAGCTGTTAAACCCGTATTGCCCATTACCGCGTTTGGAAGTTGGACTTTACGACTATGTGAACGAGAAATACGAACGCGTTTGGGGTAAGAGCTACGAGTCTGACTACCCAATGCAACTCAAAGGCGAAGACATTCCAAGTGATCGCTATGTTCTTGCCGTTTCTATGGCTCACGCGCGTTGGCAAGGTGATATAACCATCGAACAGACACAAACGATAAGTAAAACGTATGATATTTCTAGCGAGGAGGAGTTAAAGTAAATTACAATCATGCCGATAACAATGTAAAGGACTTAACAAAGAACTATCAGCATGAACAAAACGATAAAACTACTCGCAACGTCAATAGCCTTAGCTAGCCTTCCTGCTACAGCAGCAAACTATGCCATCGAAGCGCGCGGAGACGCTATGGGTGGTGTTGGTGTTGTATCAGCTAACTTCTTAACAGCTCCATTTTATAACCCCGCTTTAGTTGCTATTTATCGTCGTAACGACGACTTAGGTATGATCACACCTAGTTTTGGTGGTAGCTACAATGACCCAGATGATATGAAATCGAACATTGATGCTGTGTTAGATGCGTCAGGTTCAGATATTACAACGGCTCTAAATAAACTCGATGGAAATCAAGCCAATTTTGATTTAGGCGGTGTCGTCGCATTTGCAATTCCAAACCAATTTGTTGCTGCAAACGCGTTTGCTAAGGCGTACACAGAAAGTTATGTTACTCCTGATGTATATACGAGCGGGAGTGATAGCGACAACCTTCAACGCTCAGCTGTTGAAGCCGTATCGGTAGGTGTTACGGAAATCGGTATATCTTTAGCAAAGTACCAAACATTTATGGGACAACACCTGTCATTTGGTGTAACTCCAAAAATCCAACGTATCTACACTTATAATTATGTAGCGACGATTAGTGACTACGATCTATCAGATGTGCGTGAGAATGATGATGGAAATACAGAGTTTAATATCGACGCGGGCGCATTGTGGTTTTTTGGCCCGTTTAGAGTTGGATTTTCTGCGACAAACTTGTTAGCTCGTGACATTGAAACTAAAGACACAACAAGAGAGTCTGTTGCAGGTTCAGGCCACTATATTGGTGGCAAGTACTCGTACAAACTTGAGCCAGTTTATACTGTAGGTGCTGGTATTGTTGCAGACTACTTTACGCTTAGCGTTGACTACGATATTAACGAGGCTGAAAAGTTCACGAGTTTTGATGACAACGAGCAGATGATTCGCGTTGGTACTGAAGTAGATATCTTACGTCAACTGAAACTGAGAGGAGGGTACTATAAGAACCTTGCTTACTCTGATTCAGAAGGGACGATTACAGCCGGTGTTGGACTATCTCCTCTAAACCTATTCCAACTCGATATTAGTGCAAACTACACTAACGAAAACGCGATGGGCGCTTCAATCAATTTCCTTGCTAGTTACTAATAGTCTCTATATAGTTCAGCTCCTAAGTAAAAGGAGCTGAACATGCTAAACGATTTGCCAACACTGACACATGAAGAACAGCAAGCAGCTGTAGAGAGAATTCAAGAATTAATGACTCAAGGTGTCAGCACAGCAGAAGCCATCAAGATCGTGGCTCAACAAATCCGTGAAGAATCAGAAACTAAAGAGTAGGGCATCAGCCCTTCTTTTTTATCACACTAACGCACTATAACTAAAAAATCCTTTCTACCTAGCGAACGCATTAACCTCCACATATCGCCGTCAATCCGCACTCGACTAGATAAAAGCCTCTTTAATCAACATTTTAGTTAAGCATACTCTGCTAGCTAAAAATCAACGCGGCATTGCGTGTAATAAAATTACGTAATGGCAATCACAAGAGGTGTTTGCATAAAATCTAGTGTCATGAATATTGACAGTAATTTCAAGTTATTGAATTTTAGTAAGATTATTGTGTTTAACTCATTGCTTTTAATAAGCTGTTTTCAAATAGGTTCCAGTTCCTACTCCTTAAGCCAGAGGCAAAAGGTGGAGATTAATTAGATCGTGTTGTTGTATAGAAGCGTTAATTAGGTGAATGGCAGGAACCTTCTAAACTCAGTATGTATGTACATTGAGTTTGGGAATCAGCTTTAGGATTCGTTATATCGAACGTATCTATCGACTCGGAAAGAGCCACTCTCAGTTGTCGTTCTATTGTTCTGTGACAGTGTAGCGAATTATCTTTCAAGTAAACGGTTGAGCTTCTTACAACTTCATCGAAAGATGACTAATACAAAATAAGTTACAGCGTAATGAAAGTCTCAAATTCAAAGCATTTATTCAGAGCTAGACTAAACGTTATAAGCCTTACTAGAACGATTTTGCAAAAAACAAATACAACAGGTCAATGCATGGGATGATACATTTCATTACAACGTAACTTAATGATAGTTGGCGGAGTCGTTTGCATTATCTAATTGAGTCAGTTTCACCAGAGCGAATGCTTGTGAGAAGTCCGATAAACACTCATTACAAATGGGATTCGGACTCACTGAATCGCAGGTTCATCAACTGGCCAGTTGCATGATTGATGAAGACCAGAAGGCAACACTTATCGCTACGGCCTTCAAACCAATCATGGTGTGAGCCATCAATTTGAACGAGCTTAAGGCAATAGAGAGACTGGTAGATTCTAGGCTTTCGCTTCAAGTATGGGACCCAAATCCCATCAGCGATCATCCATTGGCGAAAAGTTTCTTTTGAAGCAATCAGATTATGGTGCTCACAGAGATTTACTAGCGCAAACGTGGGTAAAAAATCGAAATAGTGTTCACGTACAATCCTTAATACTTCAGCTCGAAAGTTATCATCATAGCGTCGGTTGCTTGGGCGACCGCGGGCTGCATGTACCAAGCTTTGCGCACCATAAGTTGCTAACTGGCTCAGCAGTCGTCTGACATGTCGAGTTGAGACATTTAAAATGTCCGCAGCGTCAACTTGTCGTAAGCGTTTTTCTTGAACATCCGTTAGAACTTTGAATCGATTTATCTCGTGATCACTCATAGTAATTAACATCAATTTAGTCCTCAAAGCCAAACAATGTTTTAAGCTTAGAAGGACATTTTAAAGTTGCTCAAACCGGACATTGCTATATTGCTCTTACATCTTGACTGCGCATTATGTATATTATGTTAAATGATTGGTGTTATGAATAAGGCAGAGCTCTACCTAGATACCCTGCCTTACTTCAATCTTGGTCTTACTGCGTGATATTGATGTTATTTAACCAAAGTGCTTATTTACCATAAAATAGCTAATATCTAATGATAATAATCTTCGATTCTTAACTTTAATATTAGCAAGATTAACCACCGGCTAATTTAACTTTAAGACCTTTCTTTTCAAGATGCGCTTTGATTTTATCGCGAGCATCACCTTGAATTTCGATGTTGCCGTCTTTTACAGAGCCGCCACAACCGCAAACTTTTTTAAGTTCCGCCGCCATTAACTTCAGTGGCGCGTCATCTAGGTCTAAACCCGTTACAACAGAAACGCCTTTGCCTTTACGACCTTTAGTTTCTCGTTGAATTCGAACGATGCCGTCGCCTTTAGGACGCTCGACTTTTTCTTCCTCAGGTTTAATACGACCCGTTTCTGTGGAATACACTAAGCTCATAGTTATTTACTTCTTTTGTTGTTGCTGGGCTTTTTGCTTTGCCACCAAATAAGCTTCGATGTGGCGCTGTATTGCGGTTTTTGACCCTTTAATAAGGCGACCGTTAAACATACAGTACCAGGCATTAGGTTCGCCGGTATCGTTCTTGATTTGATAGCCATTAAAGTTTTCTGCTAGGCCACCAGAACCTGCACGAGGTTTGTTTAATGAAGTGAACTCTTTTGGATCAATGATAGATGCAGTGTCAATCCACCAATCGATGCTCTTCTTCAAAGCGGTCAAGTTACCTTGAATTGCGTGGTTTTTTAATTTTGCACGCCAAATAGTATTCGTCGCATCTGTTGATTGCAGATGAACTCCTCGATAAATCGAATTAGCCATATCTATGAATCATCTTTCTGTTTTCACTACACTAATCATAAGTGTACTATTAATGATATCAAGCATAATATGATAAAAACACCTGATCAGGTACGGTAATTTGAGAAAAAAAGTTCCGGTTTTGACCGACCCTTCACAAGTTAATTTCTTTGTTGATAAGCTAAATAACGAGGTTTCACTAGATGTTATAGATGAGTTGACCGACAATCAATATTCTAGAAACTCTCTGCTAGGTATATTTTCAGATTGGAACCGTTACTTAGCGTTTTGTCTCAAACATCATATAAATACGTTGCCAGCGTCAGTCACCGCTATTCGTCGTTTTTTGGAGATCGAGGCGCAGGACAGAAAATTTGCCTCACTCAAACGTTACACTGCAACGTTGTCACTTCTACATACAATATTGGGCTTCCCTAACCCAATTAAACACAAACAGATTCGGTTGACCTTGGTTCAATTGCAGATCTCAAAATCGGGTGATGCTAAACAAACCAACGCGATGACTTACCATCATTTAACTCAACTCAACAAAATACTCGATAGACCCAATGCATCATTTAAAGATGCTCGTGATATTGCAATCTACAATGTCATGTTTGAATGCGCGCTTAAACGCTCAGAGCTAAAGGGATTAAAGTCCAATCAAATTTCAATCAATGAAGGCTCTGCTTGCGTTGTCTTGTCTGATTCAACTTATCAACTATCTGACATTGCGACTAAATATGTTCAACGTTGGATTGAGATGAGTGGCTCTTTTGAAGAACAACCTTTATTCCGTTCTATTGATCGTCATGGCCATGTGCACAGTGAGCCTCTTGATGACTCTTCTATTTATAGGATTGTTAGGCGTGCTAGTGATTTACTTGAATTATCAGGAAGCTTAAGTTTTTCAGGTAATTCTATTCGCGTTGGGGCTACACAAGAACTTGCAAAACAAGGGATGAACATACGAGAAATACAGGATTTTGGTCGATGGATGAGCCCAGTCATGCCTGCTCAATATCTTGGCCATTTCGCAAAGTCAGAAGAAGGGAAAATTATATTTAAGGAGATTATTCCGTGGTAGTCATGAGCACTACCACGGAAAACGTAAGTCTATTTTAGGCTAGTACGAACACAGTTTTCGAGGAATGAGCTGAAGGAGTGGCCATTATGTTCTACCATCTTAGGGAACATAGAGATAGGTGTCATTCCCGGGAAGGTATTCACCTCGTTTAGGTAAATTTCATTATCTTCTGTTAGGAAGAAATCAATGCGCGAGAGATGGCGTAGTTTCATCTGAGTAAACACTTTACGTGCATCGTTATCAATCTGATCGAGTTGTTCTTGAGTCAGATTCGATGCTTCAACTTCCGTTGTCGAATGGCTATCTGCACCATATTTCTCTTCATACGTATAAAACGCCCCATTTGGCGCGATAACTTCACCAGGTTTACTGATGTAAAGTTCACCGTCCATCTCATATGCAGCGACTTCTAATTCACGAGGTACAACGGCTTTTTCTACTAACACTTGATCAGAGAAAGTGAATGCTTTGTTGACGGCTTCCTCTAGCTGCTCACTTTCGGTTACTTGGTAACAACCGACTGAAGAGCCTTGTCTTGCCGCTTTGACAAATACTTTGCCCCACTTTTCGAATGCTTCTTTTGCAGCAGTATGGCTTTGCTCGTTATTGTCCGATAGGAAAAGGTATGGTGTGTTTGCGATGCCTAGAGCGTCGTACCAAAGTTTAGATGTGATTTTATTGAAGCTGTTATTACTTGCTTCTGAACCACAGCCTAAGTACGGAATCTTTGCCATTTCAAACAAAGACTGGATATCCCCAGTTTCACCTGGAAAACCATGGATACATGGAGCAATGAAATCGATTTTAGTTTGATCTTTCTCACCGAACAGTATTTGATTGTTGATGTCTAAGTAGACCAGTTCACCAGAATCAAGACACCACCCTTCACTTTTAATCTCAACACGTACGACATTGAAATCTTCAATTCGATTTAGTTGTTCGAAAAGATAGCCAGCTGATACTAACGATACTTCATGCTCAGATGAGCCGCCGCCGCATAAAAGAAGAATATTTGTGGTGTTCATTATTTCTTTCGGTCCTTGAGAACTCGGTTCATTTCACTCAATGATAAACAAATAGAGAGAGAGTTTCAGTATTTAGAAGATGAAAGTGTTGATATCAGGCTTAAGCGTTCAACTATTGCTCGAATACAACGATAAGAGAAAAAGAAGGAGCCCTAGGCTCCCTCTTTCTATGGTTAGTTCAGCTTATTCAAAGTTGGGTATGCTGAGTTCTTGATCTCGTCGATGCTCTTAACAAACGGCTTCAAGTTCTGGAATGTTTTCGGAAGAGTTGAGATCGCTTGTTTTGCTTCAGCTTTCGTTGCGTAATCACCGTAAAGTACCGTGAACCATTTAGTACCGTTCACTACTTTGTAGTTTTCCCAAACAGGTTGAGACGTTGTTGGAAGCTGATTTACAAAAGAGTCCACTTTGCTTTGACTGCCTACAGCGACAACTTGAACGGTGTAACCAAAGCGCTGGTTCATTTGTTGCTTCTTCGAAGGACCTTTCACAGTTGCAACAGGTTTTACTGTTGTCGTTTGAGTTACTTCCTGTTTCACAGGTTCAGTTTTAACAACGTTCACAGTTACATTTTCTTCGCTGACGCCTGAGCCCATTTGGTCTGATTTTGACACAACCGGAGCTTCAACTTGCGCAGTTTTGTACTCTTCTTGATAACTCTCTGAAGTCACATCCGTAATGTAGTTTTCTGATACACATGCAGCCAGCAGAAGTGGCAGAGTCGCAATTGCAATTTTTTTCATGGAAAGCTCAACGTCCTTAATAAATAACTACTATAAATCATGCCGATAGCTCGGTATAGAATCAAGTTAACTTTGATATTATACACAATTTGTGGGTGACCTATTTCACAAACTTAATCGCATATCGCATACATGATCTAATTTCGATGAAATTCCCATCAACCTGGTTATTAAAAGTACGCTAGGATGATGAGGTGTTTATTTGAAGGAAGTATTATGACCCCACTCGACTCGTTACTTAAACCTCGTTCAATCGCCGTCATTGGAGCATCAAAGCGAGAGTCTAGAGCCGGCTATATCGTAATGAACAACCTACTTCATGGTGACTTTAAAGGTGCTGTCATGCCAGTCACTCCAAAGTATGATTCGGTCGCGGGGGTTCTGTCCTACAAAAATGTTTCTCAGCTCCCTATTACACCAGATCTCGCTATCCTATGTACCCACGCGTCACGCAATATACAAATTTTTAAAGATATTGCAGACAAAGGAATTCGCTCGGTGATTGTACTTTCATCCGACATGCACCAAGTTACCTCTGAAGGCACAACGATTGAGTTTGAATGTTTGCGTATCGCCAAAGAGCATAATATTCGGGTTTTAGGCCCCAACAGCTTGGGGATCATACTTCCTTGGATAAACCTTAACGCCTCATTTTCTCCTGTATCTGCATTACCAGGAAAAATCGCTTTTGTTTCACAATCTGCAGCTGTGTGTACCACAATTTTAGATTGGGCTAATGACAAAGAGATCGGCTTTTCTGCTTTTATTTCAATCGGTAACGGTAGTGATATCGACTTCTGTGAACTACTCGATTATCTAAGTACGGACACTCATACTGAAGCAATACTTCTTTATATAGACACCATTAAAGACGCGCGTCGATTTATCTCTGCCGCACGAGCAGCATCACGAAACCGAAGAATATTGGTTTTAAAAGGTGGCCGTACAGAACGAGGAAGAGCAGCCGCAATCGCTCACACTGGCGGTGCCGACACACTCGACATTATTTATGATTCTGCGATTAGGCGTAGTGGGATGTTACGCGTAAAGAACATGCACGAATTGTTTGCAGCTGTGGAAACATTGACGCATTCAGTGCCGCTTAGAGGTGAGCGGCTAGCGATTGTTACGAATGGTGGAGGCCCAGCAATCATGGCGGTTGATACCTTATTTGAGCGTGGAGGCAAATTAGCCGAACTTTCAGAAAGTACTTATCAAAAACTGAATCAGCGACTGCCTGAAAGTTGGTCTCACAGTAACCCAATTGATATTGTGGGCGATGCAGGAGAACAACGCTACATCGATACCATAAACACACTACTCGATGGAGATGAAGCCGACGCTATTTTAATTATGCATAGTCCATCAGCCATTGCGCATTCGGCTCGTACTGCCGAGAAGATCATTGAAGCGATTAAAAAGCACCCAAGGCACAAGCACTTCAATATATTGACGAACTGGTCTGGTGAACTTACAGCCAAACCTGCACGAAAACTCTTTACCGATGCGGGGATTCCTACCTACCGCACACCAGAGAGTTCAATCGTCGCATTCATGCACTTAGTTGAGTACAGACGAAATCAAAGACAGCTAATGGAAACTCCAACAACAGCAGAGAAAGTTCATATCGATGATCTGGCTGATGCTAAAAATTGGATAGACACACAACTACTGGATAAAAACACAGTAGTTCTTGATACACACCAAAATAGCCAATATTTTAAGCACTTTAACTTAGATGTACTGCCGACTTGGATTGCATCTGACCCGAGTGAAGCAGTACATATCGCCGAAACAATCGGCTACCCAGTCGCCGTAAAACTTCGTTCACCAGACATTCCACATAAGTCAGATGTACAAGGCGTTATGTTGAACCTAAGAAATAGCAATGAAGTTGCTAATGCAGCACAAGCTATTTTAGATCGAACACAACTCTCCTACCCAACTGCCAACATTCATGGTTTGTTGATCCAAGGAATGGCAAAACTTGCCGGTGGACAAGAACTTAGAATTAAAGTCACTACTGATGAAACATTCGGCCCTATCATCCTATTGGGTCAGGGTGGTTCTGAATGGGATGAATCGTTAGATGCGGCAGCTGCATTTCCGCCACTCAACATGACGCTTGCTCGCTATTTGATTATCCGTGCTATCAAGAGCGAAAAGATTCGTTTACAGAAACTCCCTAACCCTATCGATATTGAAGGATTGTCTGAACTCTTAGTTCGAATATCCCAAATGGTTGTAGACTGCCCCGAAATAAAGGAGCTGGATATACATCCAGTATTGGCTAATGGAGACAAATTTACCATTCTAGATGCAGATATCACGCTGGAACGCTACAAAGGTGATGCGCAGGAAAGGTTGGCGATTCGCCCTTACCCTGTAGAACTTGAAGAAACCATTGTACTAAAAGATGGTTCTACTGCTCTTTTACGGCCAATACTGCCTGAAGATGAGCCTATCCATGCTGACTTTATCAGTAGAGTATCGAAAGAAGATCTTTATAAACGTTTCTTTAGCGATGTTGGGGAATTTAACCACGAAGCGCTCGCGAATCTAACACAGATTGATTTCGACAGAGAGATCGCCTTTGTCGTGATTAAAGAAGAACAAGACGCTCAATCAATCATTGGTGTATCAAGAGCATTAATAAACCCAGAAAATACCGATGCAGAGTTCGCCATATTAATACGCTCAGACTTAAAAGGCGTTGGGTTAGGCAAAGTCTTAATGAAAAAAATCATCGATTATTGTCAGTCTAAAAATACAAAACAGATATCAGGGATGACTATGCCGACCAACCGAGGCATGTTGATGCTTGCACAGAAGATGGGATTCAAACTCGATATCAGTTTTGAAGATGGTACGGCTGATATGGTATTACCACTTCAGCCTTAATCGACGATTAACCAGTTTATTTGAGCGGCCAAGTCTTTTTAAGGTGTTGGATACACCAAGACTTGGCATCGCCCATCTTATTACGGCGCCAAGCTATAACAATGTCGACGCTCTGTTTTTCTGTATCTGCAATTTGCTTAATCAAGCCACTATCGATCAGAGGTTGTGCGACAACTGTCGGTAACGTTCCGATTCCTAACCCTGCCGTGATGGCTTCCACCTTCGCTGCAAAATTAGTCACCGTCATCCTTGGTTGGCGCTCAAGGATGTTAACACTAATAGCAGGCTTATCACGTGCCGTATCGGCAATAGCAATTACCCTGTAACTTTCTCGAGCCTTCTGATCGAACTCTCCAGCACGTTTATGTACATAATGATCGCTGGCAGCGACCCACATCATTTCAAGCTTACCAATGACTTCACTTTTCATATCACTAGGAATAGTTTCCATCTTAGGGCAAACCAACAAATCGGCTCTATCGTCAATTAACGACTCCCAACACCCTGCCAGAATCTCCTCTTGGAGTTTCACTCGAGTCTTGCTGATCTTTCCAAGTTCATCTATCAGTGAAAAAAAGTTAGCAACAGGAAGAATTCCATCAAACGCGATTGTTAGATCAAGCTCCCACCCATTAGCTAAGATACTGGCTTCATTCACTAGCCTCTCGGTTGCGCCCAAAATCAAACGCCCTTGCTCTAATATGAGCTGCCCTGCCTCTGTAAAATTCGCTCGATGCCCGGAACGGTCGAAGATCATGATATCGAGATCTTGTTCAAGCTTTTGAATTTGATAGCTCAACGACGAGGGTGCTCTGTCAAGTTCATTGGCCGCAGCCGCAAAGCTACCACGACGACTAATCGCATCCAAAATGTGTAAAGCTTCTAGGGTAATTGGACTCTGCACAAGCTACTTCCTCATGTATTTTGTGATGAAAATCACATCAATCGCACTTTCATTGAACTAATTTCAAGTTCAAAAATGAGCTTAAATTATTGATAGAAAAGAATTTTAGTCAAGGAGCATAGATATGTAAACATTAAAAAGCTCAATAAATCGCAATGATAACAATAGTAATTCTCATTTGGATCCAATAGAATGGCATGCGCCCAAGCAACCTACTATGGATTTTAAGGTTTCAAAAAAATGTATAAAAAATCACTATTGTCAGCTTCCATTATACTAGCTGTTTCCCCTGCTCTTCACGCTGAAGAATACTCACTTTTTGACGAAGTTGTTGTTTCTTCTACTCGTACGAACCAACAATTAGAAGATGTTGCTGCGTCGGTTGCTGTAATCAACGACAAAGACATCGAATCTAAGATGATGAACAGCGTTGAAGATTTATTCCGTTACACCCCTGGGGTTACGGTAACAACAAACTCTCGTCAAGGGATTCAAGGGATTAACATCCGTGGCATGGAAGGTAATCGCGTAAAAGTTATCGTAGACGGTGTATCACAAACTAACCAATTTACTCCGAGTGGTACCCAGCAATATAACTTTATTAATTCTTCACGTGTTGATGTCGATGTTGACATGCTGAAATCTGTAGAGGTTGTAAAAGGTGCTGCATCGTCACTTTACGGCTCTGACGCTATCGGTGGTATTGCCGCATTTGAAACCAAAGATCCAAGTGATTTCTTAAAAGGTCGGGATTTTGGTGGACACGCTAAGTTTAACTACTCTTCAGCAGACAACACTTTTAGTGAATCAGTTGCTCTTGCAAATCAGATCGGTGATCTAGAAACGCTTGTGGCTTATACACGACGTGACGGAGAGCAAGTCGATAACTTTGGTTCACCTGACGAACAAGAGAGCCAAAATAACAACCTTCTCGTAAAGCTACAGTACCAATTAACTGACAATCATCGTTTAGAGTTTACAGGGAACTTCATTGAAAACTCCGGTGATACAGATTTACAAAGCGCGAGCTATAGCAATTACTACGGTGAAGATTCGACAAGCCAGCAACAGGTTGGCATCAAACACATCTGGAATGCTAACCTAGCGTTTGCTGATGAGATTACTTGGCAATTAGATTGGCTAGCTAAAGAAGAAAATGGTGTTACTCATCGTACGTCGAATGGTGGTAGCCCTTATTTACCACCAGCAGGTAACGTTCAGAAAAAAGACTACATCTATTCTGATGAAGGCTATCAATTTGATGTTCAACTCGACAAGTTCTTCACTACAGGTAATGTAGAGCACTACTTCATTTATGGTGCAGCGTACTCAGATAAAGACATCAAAAACGTCAATAAAGAGTATAACTCGATCAGTGCTGATCAAACGATCTTTTATATCCCGGCAGCATCAGAGAAGAAATTTGGTTTGTTTGTACAAGACGAGATGACGATTGGTAACTGGTTAGTTACTCCTGGTGTACGATTCGACGGCTTCGAAACTAACCCAGGTGACACAAGTCAAAACCCAAGTGGCAATCCAGCAAGTGATTACGCTAAATACTCAGATTCTGCTGTTACTGGACGTCTAGGGACAACATATACCCTAAATGACGAAAACAAGATTTTTGCGCAAATCAGTCAAGGTTTCCGTGCTCCTGATTTCCAAGAGCTTTATTACTCGTTTGGTAACCCTGCTCACGGTTATATTAATATCCCGAATCCAGATTTAGAAGCTGAAGAGAGCATTTCGTACGAACTAGGTTGGCGTCACAACACTGACTTGTCGTCGTCTGAAGTCGCTGTTTTCTATAGTGATTACAAGAATTTTATCGATAGCCAACCTATCAGTGGCACTGGCAGCCCAGCAGACCCAACAATTTACCAAAGCATCAACATAGATGAAGCAGAAATCAAAGGTATTGAGGCTTCAAATACCCTTTCATGGAACAGTTTCATGCCGGTACAAGGTATTAGTAGCCGTTTAGCTGCTGCATACACTGAAGGTAAAGATGGTAAAGGTAATCCTCTTAACACCATCAACCCTTGGAATGCCGTTGTTAGCCTAAATTATGATGCTCCAAATTCACCATGGGGTACATCGATTGACGTTAACTATACAGCTAAGAAAAAGTCATCTGATATCGATAGCACTGGTTTAACTTCTCCGATTCGTGAAAATGCAGCGTCTACTGTCGTTGACTTAACAGCTTACTACATGCCAATGAAAGATTTGACGCTTCGTGCTGGTATCTTCAATGTTACAGATGAAGAGTACTATGAGTGGAATGATGTTCGTGGTTTCTCACAAGAAGACAAAGATTACACGCAACCTGGGCGCAACTGGTCTGTTACTGCGAAATACGAATTCTAATAAGCTTTACCAAGCTTAAAATACAAAAAAGCCAGCATATCTGCTGGCTTTTCAATATTTCACTTAAAATTGTAATAAAAAGGGGAAAGTGAAATTACTTTTCTGCCATTTCTTTCTTAACCATAACGGCTGCAGCGATGATGAAAGTAACGATTAGGCCTAATTCCATGATTAACTCCAAACAAAATTAACATTAAAGATATATTTTGCGCGTATAGTAACACAATGAATGCGTAAAGATACTTTTTAACCAGAAATTTACTTTTATTCCGATTCAGATCAAAAAAGGCGCCCTAAGGCACCTTTTTGGTAAATAAATCGACCTGATTTTATTAAATCAACCTGGAAAACCGTTAGGATTGTTCGACTGCCAACGCCATGTGTCTGCTGTCATTTCGGATAGCGTACGTGTCGCTTTCCATTCCAGCTCTTGCTCAGCTTTCGCAGGATCAGCCCAACACTCAGCAATATCTCCTGGGCGACGCTCAACTAGCTTATAAGGAACTTGTTTGCCACTCGCTTCTTCAAACGCTTTTACCATCTCTAGAACACTAGAACCGTTACCCGTTCCTAAGTTATAGATATGAAGACCATCCTTTTTACCCACTTTTTCTAGTGCAGCGATATGACCGTCAGAAAGATCCATTACGTGGATGTAGTCACGCACGCCAGTGCCGTCTTTTGTTGGGTAATCACTACCAAACACAGAAAGAAACTCGCGACGACCTACAGCAACCTGAGAAACAAACGGCATTAGGTTATTTGGAATACCTTGTGGATCTTCGCCTAGTTCACCACTTGGGTGCGAGCCCACAGGGTTAAAGTAACGAAGTAAAGTAATACTCCAGTCAGGGTTCGCTTTTTGGAAGTCCGTTAGACACTCTTCAACCATTAGCTTACTGCGGCCGTATGGGTTAGTTGCACTTGTCGGGAAATCTTCGGTAATAGGCACGCTAGCTGGGTCACCATATACTGTCGCTGAAGAGCTGAATACCAATGTTTTCACGCCTGCTTCACGCATTGCATCAACAAGAACCAGTGTCCCATTTACGTTGTTATCATAATATTCAAGTGGCTTCTCTACAGACTCGCCAACTGCTTTCAAACCCGCAAAATGGATAACCGCTTCAATATTGTTTTGTTTTAGTGTTTCGATTAGCAGTGCTTTGTCACGGATGTCGCCTTCGACAAACACTGGCTTAACACCTGAAACCTTTTCAATACGCTCAAGAACGCTTGGCTTACTATTATATAAATTATCAAAGATGAAAGGCGTCATACCTGCTTTAATCATCTGAATACTCGTATGGCTGCCGATGTAGCCCATACCGCCGGTTACTAAAACGTTCATTTTAAGCCCTGTTTTTATATGTATGTAATATTGGCGTTATGTTACAACAAGTTATTCATAAGATGTAGGTAAAACTAAGGCCGATGCGTGCATGCTGACGATCAAATAATAGAACACTGATGCTTTGGTCACCCTACTATTTTTCCGTTAACACTAACCATTGCCTATATCTAAGGCTAAAACACTTATTGTTCGAGTAACGTAGTCACACCACGTTAATAGAATTTTGATTGTGATCACTGTTTAAATCAGGAATTTAGTAGAACGTCTAGGGATAGTAAAAATCAAGGATAGTTTGTCTGTGACAACAAAAGTACTACTGAACTGCGATATGGGTGAAAGCTATGGCAGTTGGACAATGGGAGATGACGAAACCATCATGGAATGGGTTGATATGGCCAACGTAGCGTGTGGCTTCCATGCTTCAGACCCACATGTAATGTCAAAAACCATAAAACTCGCCAGCCACTACAATACTCAGGTAGGTGCCCATCCAGGTTATCAAGACTTGGTAGGATTTGGACGTCGTTCAATCCCTCACTCTATGAAAGAAATTACCGAGTTAGTTTGTTATCAAGTCGGTGCCCTCAAAGCTCTTTGTCAACACCATGGGAGTCACCTGCATTACGTAAAGCCACATGGGGCTTTGTACAACGATATGATGGCTAACTCGCAAATATTTAATGCCGTTGCCGAAGCCGTTGCAGGGTTTGGCATTCCATTGATGATTCTTTCTACTGCAAACAACCAGAAGTTTCTCGATATCGCGGATAACTATGACCTTCCGCTACTACTCGAAGCATTCGCGGATCGCGCTTATGTAAGCAATGGACAGTTAGCGCCGCGTTCTGTTGCCGGTTCCGTCTATACACATCAAGATGATATTTATAACCAAGTCATGCAGTTAGTGAACTATGGTTCAGTGACGACCATCGAGGGGGAACGACTTGAAATTGAAGCAGATACGATTTGTGTCCATGGTGACAATCCCCAATCTATCGCGTTGATTAAGCGCATTAGCCAAGATATTAATGCACTTAGATAGCCATTAATGAATCCATATTTCTTCAATTAATACGGTAACTTATGAAGAAAACAATGAGTATTACGATCGAACCGGTCGCGGAATGCAGTGTTATGATCAAGATTGATCTTACTAAGGACATGAGATCAGCAACAAAATCACAACAAAACGTCACTAATCAAAAGGCATTTAACATTCCCGTTTGTGTAGCTTCTATTTCTCAACAAATAAGGCAAATATTCGCCCCTTATTTAATGAACGTCACACCTGCGTATAATACGATTCTTGTCGACTATCTGCCTTATCGAATTCAGGAATCAGAACTCATCCAACAATTGAATGCACTGATCACTAACATCGATTTCAACACTTTAGATTCTCAATCAAAATCGATAGTGACCATACCCACCTACTACAGTAAAGATACCGCTCTCGATCTTTCCCGTTTTGAACAGCAAGGGCTATCATTGGAGCAAGTTATCGAACTTCACACCAGTACAATCTATCAAGTGAGCGCAGTCGGGTTTATGCCAGGCTTTGCTTTCCTTTCTGATGTTGTACCAACACTCCAAATGCCTAGGCACGAAACGCCTAGACTCTCAGTCCCAAAAGGTAGCGTCGGAATCGCAGACAGAAAGACCGCGGTTTATCCTGATCAGTCCCCAGGTGGTTGGAATATTATTGGTCGATGTCCTTTACAGCTGTTTAACAGCAATGTCTCTGTAGAGGAATTAAATAACGCATCTTTGTTTAACGTGGGAGATCAAGTCCAATTTAAAGCCATTGATAAGAGCGAATTTATCGAACTTGGAGGGTGTCTAGATGAATAAGGGTTCTATCACCATATTAAAGTCTGGCCCACTCTCGCTCATTCAAGATTTTGGACGTTATGGTCTTTCACATCTCGGGGTTACACAGGGTGGACCCGTTGATGATTACGCGTACAGTTGGGCAAACCACTTGCTCCAGAACCCTATTAACTGCCCTGCACTCGAAATTACCTTAGGACAATGTGCAGCTGAAGTGAATCAAGATTGTGTATTAGCTATCACGGGTGGAGATCTACAGGCTAAGCTCGACGGCGTTCCAATAGCGAATTGGTCGACCTTTATAGCTCGTAAAGGACAAGTGCTTTCGTTTGGATTACCGACAAATGGGCTTAGGGCTTACTTAGCCGTAAAAGGTGGCTTTAAAGCACCAGTCAGTTTAACCAGTACATCAACCGTTGTGCGTGAAAAAGTGGGTGGACTGACCCAAGATGGCCAACCTTGCCAGGCGAACCAAGACATTCAGTTTCATACACATCCGATACCATTGCATTTTAAGCCTTTAAGTGTCACTTTTCGTTACACTCCGGACTACAACCTTCCACTTACATTGAGAGTTATTGAAGGTTACCAGTCAAATCTTTTCACCAAAGCTGCCAAATCGACCTTCTACAATATTCCTTTTACGGTTAGTCAGAACTCCAATCGCATGGGCTATCGACTCAGTGGCGAACCAGTTGAATCACCGGATATTACAATGTTGTCGGAAGGTATTGCTCTAGGCGCAATTCAAATACCAAAAGATGGGCAACCCATCATACTTCTCAACGACAGGCAGACCATTGGTGGATATCCAAAGCTTGGCTGTATTGCGCGTATCGACCTACCTAGACTTGCTCAGGCCAAACCTGGGCAGCAAGTTTGTTTTGTAGAGGGAGATCGTTTGGGGTTACAAGATGTGTGGTGCCAATGGGCAAGGTTCTTTGGCTACTGACTTATATTGTTGGTTCATTTTATCTCGACGTAAAACAAAGGGTGACTTTCAATAAAAGTCACCCTTTCTATTTTTATCATTGTGATCAATGACCTACTGTTTAAATCACTCGGCTCTCACCAGTCACAATCGCCAATGCCGCTGGGTATCCCCGCTCTTGCGTAAGCGTGATAGCTTTTGTTTCAACGTCATCGATATTAAGTGACATTGTCACTGGATGAGCACTTTCAATAGTCAAAAGTCCTTTCTCATCAAACCAATGCTTATTGATCTTCTGAGCTGCTTCCAAGGTTGAGGATGCCTTAACGACCTCTAGCCTCGCGTATTTTTCACCACAAAACGAAACATCAGATGCCCGTAAGCTAGGGTCGGTCCCAGGAATTTGTTGAGCTCCAAACAGAGGTTTACCGCCTACGGTCGCTGACTTAAAGCTAGGGATAAATTGAGCCATATGTTCTATGGCTGCTTGAGTTCGTTGTTCTAGTTGTTCTTCTGTCCAACCAGACACAATTTTTTTCAGCAGTTTCTGAGGGAGTTGCGGCTGAGACGAATGCTCAGAAGAAGAGACTAAGCCACCCTCGAACAGTGTAATCCCCTCTGTCATACCATGCAGTTGAAAAACACCATCTGCATAAGGGGTGAGCTGCGCCATACCTTGAGGTGTACCACGTGGCCCATGGAATATAACTTCAGGCCACTCCTCTTTATGTTCACGGCAATTTGACCAGTCCGTAACATAGGCTGCTTTAAACTCGACAAGACGTTCTTGCTTAGAGCCAACATAATCGTCAACCACACCCGTTTCAAAGCCACTCGCATTAATCAGGTACTGAGCTGTAAATTTATGCTTATTCCCCGCCTGATCGGAATAGCATAGTTCCCATTCGCCTTCTACTTGAGTTACCGATATGAGTCGACTGTTGGTAAGAATGTGGCAGTTGCTCTGCTTTTCTAGCGACAGCTGAGCCATTGCAGACAAACGAAATACGCTCAGTCCGTACTCTTGAACTACTGCTACCGGATATTTCAAAGTGTCCAAATCAGTATGCTTAGCAAAAGGAATACACCATTCATCCAGTGTGCTTGGATTTTGGGGCTGTCTTTTATTTGATAAAGCAACTAAGTCTTGCTTGTTATAAAGCTTGTAGTATTCGTCTGGGTTTCCTAGAACTTGATTACTTTGGTCTTGATCAACCAAGGCTTGGTAAGCCGACTTAATTACCTCTAGACGTGGTAACAGAGCTTCAGGTTGACCACCATCACTATGAGGCACTGCAATAACAGTTGGACGAATATTGAGCGTGTGAGGAAACAAACGAACAGTATCAATTGATTGAGCAAGGAGTTGAAGGCATTGCTCCTGAGAAATATCTCGATACAAATTACCACCAGCATGCAGGTGGCAGATCGGAGGCCCGTTTACCAGACTTGGCCCTTTTTCCAACAAGGTTACGTCATATCCACGCTCGCTGAAATGAATCGCACTGGTGGCGCCCGCAATACCACCACCAACAATAGCTATAGACGGTTGTTTTTTATCCATTTTGTTCTGGTTCATTGGACTCTAAAGCCTAAAATTAACTGCTTAGTATTCTACGTAGGATTGACGGTGAATTAAATCACATTTTTATCAAGGTCTTAGTTTGTCATCATCAGAAGTCAAACTAAAAAAACAAAATTTATTGCTTGACTCAATATGTGTGAATGAAAAAAACGTCGACCTAAAACACGCCAAAATTGGCCTAAGTACGGTAGTACAAAGGCTCGAAGATAGCTCATATGACATCTTGATTAACTTATCCCTAAAGTTATCCACCGATTTTGTGGATAACTGTTGATAAGGTACAACTTTGTTGCGCAAACCCTTTATTTACAGGGACTAAACAACATTATCCGAAAATATGAATTTATTATTACAGCTTATTAGCAGGTATAAACAGCCCCTTATTTAAGCTTTTTATCCCCCACGATATTGCCCTGTGGGTAACCTAACCGATGGCCGCTGTACAAAATAAAAAGTGCGTACAACCGGCAACGTTTGAACGCACTCTTTAGCTACTGGCTCACCCAAAACGTTAGTTTTGACGCTAGCGATCACTTTGCAGCCAGTTATTTATAGATTTTTATTGCAACCGTTCTTTATAACAACGCTATGACTTAGCAATATTGCAGCAAAGTACTAGTTAAAGTCCTTCTTCATTGGAGCAAGGAGTCGCTTAATCAAACTGTTTACGACCGCTGCCAACGTTACAAAGGTAATCACAGGTAACATCACCCATAAAACAGGATGTAGCGTTACTGGTAATTCAAAGCCAAAGGTCATGAGGCTTGCCACACTTAGCTCAGCACCAAGTGCAGCAATACTACCGGCTACAAACGCCATAATGCCGTACTCACACCAAATTGTGTTGAGGATGCGACTTTTGCTGGCGCCTAACGTTCTATATAGGCGAATCTCTTGCTGACGCTGAGACAAGCTCAAACGCAACAATGTAAAGATCAACAGTAAACCCGCGACAACGCCAAGCCCAGCGAGCACAGTGATCGACCAAACGATCTGTTTAAGCAACTCTTGAATCTTACTGCCCATCTTGCGTATATCCATCAAGCTGACCGTCGGGTGGTTACGAGACAGCTGATTCAACATCTCATCATGTTGTTCTTGTAATCTAAAGCTTACTAACCAAGTCGATGGGATTGAACTCAGAACATCCGGTGTAAAGATAAAGTAGAAATTTGGCTTCATTTCACGCCACTCGACTTCACGAATGGTATTTACTTTCGCATCAAAGCGTTGGCTGTTAATCGTAAACGAGAGTTCGTCGCCAATTTGAAGGCCAAGTTGATCGGCTACATCAGATTCGACAGAAACACCATTCTCATTCGTCCACTCACCAGCAACAACTTCATTGTACTCAGGAAGAGATTCCCCCCACGTAAAGTTGATTTCTCGACTCAAAGCATCTGTTTGATCAGCATTTTCACTGTACTCACCCGCTTCGACTCCATTAATCGTTGTCAGTCGCCCACGAATGATTGGGAAAGCTTGTGTACGTTCAACGTTATTTGCGTCAATCGTCTCTAGGTACGCCTCTTTCTCGTATTCAGCAATGTTGAGTGCAAAAGCGTTCGGGGCGTTCTCAGGCAGCGTCTGTTGCCAATCAGACAGCAAATCACTACGAACCAACCAGATAATAGAGAGCAACATTAAAGACAAAGAAAGAGCGCCAAATTGGATACCCGTTGCGATTGGCGTTCGGTTGATGCGACTGATTGCGAGACGCATCGCTGTGGATACGCGAAGTTTAGCGATCAATCTCAATACAAGAATGCTAACCAACGCAAGTACCGCAAACAGTCCAACGATCCCCCCTAGGACGATCCAAACCAGTAGGTTATTACCATACATCATTAACATCGGTACTATCGGCACCAAGAGCAGCAGATATCGTTTACTACTGTTCTGTCCTTGATGACTAGACTGAATAACACTGATCGCAGACGTGTTCACCAACCCTAAAAGAGGAATGCCCAGAGCAGGAACACCAATTAACACGCTGGTTAACACAGACAGCAAGATCGGTTGATAACCATAGCTTGGAAGCGGACTTGGAAGAAGATCCCCTAGTGGAATACGTAACAAAAACTCAAGGCCGATACCAATCGCAATACCAAAGACAATACCAATCCCCATTAGCATTAGAACTTGAATCGATAACCAGTGGATGACCCATTGTTTGCTTGCCCCTAAACTCTTGAGCATAGCGATTGTTTTCTGTCGACTTGCCACGTAGTGCTGACAAGTGAGAACCAAGGTAGTTGCCGCCATGATGACTACGATAGCAACCGTCAACGACAGATACTGAGTCGTTTTGTCAAACATTTCATTGGTGCGACTGGCACTGTCTTGATTTCGCCATCGGTCACTTGGCGTTAATTCAACAGAGTCTTGAATCGCTTGCAGATCATTATCATCGCCATTTAAGAATAAGCGAAAGCTGACACGACTCCCTGGTTGAATGGCGCCCGTCGCATCGATGTCACTGCTATGAATCAGCACAGCGGGCATTTGTTGAAATGGGTTGAAACTGAGCCCTGGTTCTTGAGTGATCCGCCCTGTAATCGTTAGGTCGGCATCACCAATCGTGACATTGTCACCTATGGCAACCTCTAACTGAGAGAAAATTCGTTCATCAAGCCATAACTCGCCCGGTTTAACGTTTGTTTTCTGCGCATCGGTTGTTTCCAATAACATTTCGCCGCGCAATGGATAATTACTCTCCACCGCTTTTACCGTAACGAGCTGCATGCCGTTGTCACTAAAAGCCATGGTAGAAAAACGAGTCAGTTCACTCCTTTCCAGCTTTTTATCAGCAACCAATTCAAGCAGTGAATCCGGAAGTGGGTTTGCTGAAATAAACACGCTATCAGCAGTGAGCGCATCTTTTCCTTGTTTTACTATCACTTGCTCCATGCGCTCAGCTAAAGCCGACAAAGCAAAGACACACGCGATAATAAGAGTAAGGGCGATAGAAACGGGCCATAGCTGACCATGACGTATCTCTTCAATACTCCAGCTGAATAGTCGTTTATTCAATCCTTTAGAATGGCTCACTCTACACCTCCGTGATTTGACCAAGGTGCATTTTCAAAGTGCGCTGACAGCGCTGAGCGAGTTTAGGGTCATGAGTAACAAGAACCAACGTGGTGCCGTGAGACGCATTAAGCTCGAACAACAGCTCTACAATCTTGGCAGCGGTTTGCTGATCAAGATTACCTGTGGGTTCATCAGCAAACAGAATTTTAGGCTTAATCATAAAAGCACGAGCGAGTGCCACACGTTGTTGTTCACCACCAGAAAGTTGTGAAGGTAAATGGTCGACACGATCTTTAAGCCCTACCGACTCCAGTAACGCAGTTGCACGCTCTATATCTTCCTCTTCGCCCTTCAGTAAACACGGCAAGGTTACGTTTTGTAGCGCGGACAAACTAGGGATTAGTAGAAAGCTTTGAAAAACAAATCCAACCGACTCACTACGAATCTGAGCTCGCTCTTCATCGTCTAATTGAGAAAGTGGTTTGTTTAGAAGATGAATTTCACCAGAACTAGGCACATCGAGCCCTGCAAGCAGTGTCATTAGGGTCGATTTTCCCGCACCAGACGTACCAACAATAGCAACGGTTTCACCTTCAACAATATCGATGTCAACCTTCTCTAAGATTGTCAATTGTTCTTGATTAGTAGACACTGTCTTCGAAACAGATTCAGCTTTTATTATGGATGTATGCATGACTCGACTAATTTCCTTTTTAATTTTTATACTTTTTTCCACAACTACATTTGCGCAGAACCAGACAATCTTAGTGTTAGGTGACAGTTTAAGTGCTGGTTACAACATGGATATCAAACAGAGCTGGCCTACCTTACTTCCAGACGCTTTATCCGAATACGACAAAGAAGTCACCGTAATCAACGGCAGTATTTCTGGCGATACAACGGGCAATGGCCTTTCTCGTTTACCGCAATTATTAACGGAACACGCGCCAGACACGGTACTCATTGAATTGGGTGCGAACGATGGCCTTCGTGGCTTTCCGCCTAAGGTGATCGAACAGAACCTCGAAAAAATCATCCAACAGATTCGAGATTCAGGTGCAAAGCCAGTCATGATGCAGATACGTATTCCGCCTAACTACGGCAAGCGCTACAACGACCAGTTTGAGTACGTATTTACGTCGCTATCTGATCAGCAGAAAGTGCCACTACTGCCATTCTTTCTCGAGTATATCATTATGAAACCTGAATGGATGATGAACGACGGACTGCACCCTAAGCCCGAAGCGCAACCTTGGATTGCAGAGTTTGTTGCCGAGAAATTATACCAGTATCTTTAGCTTTTAATGGTCTAGCTCAATCTTTTTTACATAGCTTTACGTTAACGTGAGTTCATAACAGCGTTAAGTCTAAGGTTATTTATGATAATAAAACCCGTTATAAAGGGTGTCGTTGCCAAAAATGCGCACCCCCTAGGCTGCCAACAAGCAGTCAAGCAACAAATTGAATTCGTAAAAAATGCTCCTCAAATCAAAAATGGCCCGAAGCGTGTTCTGATTATTGGAGCATCTTCAGGCTTCGGACTCGCCGCCCGAATTGCCCTCACCTTTGGCGGTGCTCAAGCCGATACCATTGGTGTTTCATTCGAACGAGGACCTAATGAAAAGTCATTAGGCAGCGCAGGTTGGTACAACAACATCTACTTCAAACAAGAAGCCAAACGTGAAGGTCGCAAAGCAATAAACATCGTTGGTGATGCCTTCTCCAAAGAAACTCGTTCACAAGTGGTTGAGGCCATCGAAACTTACTTTGAGGGTGAAGTTGACCTAATCATCTATAGCCTCGCAGCAGGTGTACGTCCTAAAGCTGACACCGAAGAGTTCTGGCGCTCTGCAATCAAACCAATTGGTCAAAGTGTCACTGGCACTACCATCTCCCTAGAAGACGATAGCTGGAACACCACCACGCTTGAACCGGCAACAGAAGACGAGGCCGAAAGCACACTCAAAGTTATGGGTGGTGAAGACTGGGGTCATTGGGTAGACGAACTAATCAACGCCGAATCTATTGCTGAAGGTTGTAAAACCATCGCCTTCTCTTATGTTGGACCAGAGGTAACACACCCTATCTATCTAGATGGAACGCTTGGACGCGCTAAAATCGACCTTCATCAAACCAGTCACTCACTGAACCTTGAGTTAGCTAACTTTAGCGGTGGTGCTTACGCAACGGTGTGTAAAGCACTCGTGACCAAAGCAAGTGTCTTTATTCCAGGTTTGAGTCCTTATTTATTGGCGCTTTACCGCGTGATGAAAGAAAAAGGGACTCATGAAACATGTATCCAACAAATGCAGCGCCTGTTCAGCACCAAACTCTACGGCCAAGATAAAATCCCACTTGATGGTGAGCGCCTCATTCGAATGGATGATTGGGAACTTGAGCCTGAAACACAAGCTCATGTATCAGAGCTTCTTGAGTCAATGGATGAAGAAAACTTCAAACTCACGGGCGACTATGCTGGCTTTAAACAGGAGTTCATGCAACTCAACGGATTTGAGTATTCGGGAATTGATTACACCCAACCATTGAATACAGAAGATTTTATAAATCTCAAGCCATAATTCCTTTCTATCTCAGGTATGAGACTTGGATTCAGTTTTAAAAGCCTCTCGCAAATTGGAGAGGCTTTTTTATGTAATCTACCTATACTCAAATTAACAGTTTCATTACATCTCTAGGTGCATATTACATCGACAGGGAGACGAGATCACAGGATGTGATTCGTCGAGTAAAAGCGACATGGAGTCTTATGAAAAAGATAAATACGCTCGATTTAGATATACCCAGTGATATGAAGGTCGGTTGGCAGAACATTGTCGATTTACTGGCTAATATCACTCACGTACCCGCCGCACTGATTATGCGCGTGCACACCGCATCAATTGAAGTTTTCGCAACCAGTCATTCTGACGGTAATCCTTATAAGGAAGGAGACTCTGAAGAGCTAGGACATGGTCTGTATTGCGAAACAGTCATGAGAACAAACCGTCGCTTGATCGTACCCGACGCGACTCAAGATCCAAATTGGAAAAACAACCCTGATGTGAAGATTGGAATGATTTCATATTGTGGTATCCCTTTGCTTTGGCCGAATGGTGATGTATTCGGAACGATCTGTATTTTGGATAGCAAAGAGAACCACTACACTCCAACGTATATCCAACTCCTTGAAAGCTTTAAACTCTCGATTGAATCGCAACTCACAACGCTCTATCAAAATGCAAAACTCTCTAAGTTGAACAAAGAGCTTAAATCAAGAGTCCATACTCGGACACAAGATCTTGCCAGCTTAAACTATTCCCTAAACCTTGAAATCGATAAGCGAAAAGCGGCAGAGCAGAAAGTCACTTATCAAAAAAATCACGATCTAGGCACAGGGTTCTTAAACCGCCACGCTTTCGAATCTAAGCTCAATGCTCAAATAACGAATGAAAAACAACTGAACAACCGATCATTTGCTGTTGTTCATATCGGGTTTACTAACGGCAGACGTATTCAAGCTCGTTACGGCTACCAAGCGTTTGATGATGTTCTGGTCGAATATCGCCGTAGACTTTCCACGATCCAAGGTATTGAAGTGCTAACCGGAAGGCCTACTTCCGTCGACTTGGCGATTGCCTATACCACAGACAAACTTAACGCTCATCTCGACACGCTTTGTGAACAACTGGTCGAGATCGGTCACTCAGAATTCACGATAGGCGGTGACAATGTTCACCTGCATGCTTTTATCGGCCTGACAATAACCGACACTCAAGACAACGCAGAAGCAGCACTTAAAAAAGCATCGGCGGCCATGCTTGCTTGTAAAGATTCTGGGCAAAAATACTGCTTCTATTCTCAAGCTTATAATGACGACCAGATACACCTCAATAAGATTGAGGGCTACCTCTTACAAGCAGTGCGTAACGACGATCTTATGCTCTACTTTCAGCCGAAGGTTTCCCCGCTTACACATAAATGGGTAGGTGCTGAAGCTCTACTTCGCTGGCGTCACCCTGTTCTTGGTGATATTTCAAATGAAACGCTCATCCATATGGCAGAACAAAATGGATTGATCTTCGAAGTCGGCAATTTTGTTCTTCGCTCCGCCATCGAAAAAGCTAAAGAGTGGTCTGCGTATGTCGATGACTTCAAGATGGCGATTAACGTTTCTGCGGTACAATTAAAGAACGTGCAGTTTTATGAGCAAATCGTTCATTTACTTGAAACCTATCACCTTCCAGCTCGCTTTCTTGAATTAGAAGTAACAGAAAGCGGTTTAATAGCTGACGAAGTCATTGCAAAGAATACCTTAGAATCGCTTCATGATTTAGGCGTGACATTGTCACTTGATGATTTCGGAACAGGCTATGCTTCTTTTGGCTACCTCAAAAAATTCCCTTTTGATGCCATTAAAGTAGATAAGAGTTTTATCGACCAGATAAACAACTCACAAGATGACACTGAGATTGTGCGATCGATTGTGCAGATTGCCAAAAAGCTCGACCTTAAAGTAGCGATTGAAGGCATAGAGAACGAAGAGCAAGAACAATTCATTATTCAAGAGGGTTGCGATATTGGGCAAGGATACCTTTATGGCAAGCCGATGACCTGCCAAGAGTTCGAGCACAGCCTTGCCGACCAAAACTATCCAAACAGCAGTCGCTACGCCTAATTGGTGCATTTAGGCGCCAATTGGCGCTTACAATGAATTAATGGTGGTGTAAATTGCCGATACTTTGCAATTTACGCCCACTTTCCCTTTACTCTATAGGTGGTGATTTTTATAATCGCCGCCTTTCTATTTGTATCTTTCTCCAACTAAGGCATTTTTCGTTATGGATCAGTTGACTGCAAAGCTAAAAAAGCTCGAAAAACAAAACTACCGTGCATATCAACAAATCAAAGGTCAATACGACTTTGCTGACTTTGAACTTCATATTGACCACATCCAAGGTGACCCATATGCGTCCCCTTCTCGCTTTCGTGCGACACGCGCTTGGTCATTAACAGGTTTAGAGTGGCTGAAAGGCAAATCACATGTATACCAAATTGCAGCGCGTGACTTCATTGCGCGTAGCTTTGCAGAATTTGCTAAACAAGAATCGACTATCTCTATCGCACTAACAGGTCAAACCGTCCTTGATAGTACAGCGGTACTGTTCACAGAGCACGGTATTGAAATTCGTTTCCGTATCAACCTCCCTGCTGATGGACGTAGCATTCTGGCTAAGAAAGCAAATAACATTATTACTTTCTACCTGCCTAAGTTTATCCGCCGAGCGACACTGGAGCGCGAGTTAGACTTTGATGCCCTAGTTGAGCACTGTCAGACCATCGAAGATCAAGAAGCCCTTCGTTCTCAACTGGATGAGCATAACCTTGCTGCGTTTGTTTCTAACGGTAGTGTTCTACCGCGTATTGCAGGTAACTGCGACCTACCGATGAAAGATGCAGTTGCGTTCGAAGCACCTGAATCTTTATCTGTAACGCTAAAAACGCCAAACCGCGGTGAAGTAAAAGGCCTAGGTATTCCTAAAGGTATTACTTTGATTGTCGGCGGTGGCTTCCACGGTAAATCGACGCTACTTAATGCAGTTGAACGCTCTATCTACAACCACATTCCAGGCGATGGTCGTGAAGGAATCGTTACTGCGTTAGATACGATGAAGATCCGCGCGGAAGACGGCCGCTGTGTTCATAGCTTGAACCTTTCGAACTACATCAATCACCTACCAATGCAAAAAGACACGTCGGACTTTACGACTCAAGATGCGTCTGGTTCTACATCTCAAGCGGCTTGGCTACAAGAGTCGATTGAGGCGGGTGTTCAAACCTTATTGATTGATGAAGATACATCAGCAACAAACTTTATGATCCGCGATGAACGTATGCAGGCATTAGTCGCGAAAGGTGACGAGCCAATTACTCCTCTGGTCGACCGTATTGGTCAGCTACGAGACGAAATGAACATTTCTACAATTGTTGTTATGGGCGGCTCGGGCGATTACCTAGATGTTGCCGATACGGTAATCCAAATGCATGACTACCAGGCAGTAGATGTGACGGAAAAAGCTAAGGAAGTGATTGAGCAGCACCCTACGCAGCGCCACAACGAGTGTGAAACAGCACTAGAAATGTTTGTACCTCGTTCATTAAACCGCGCATCTCTGATGAGCATCTTGTCTGACGGCAAATTCCGAGTAAACGCGAAAGGCAAAGGTTCACTGCGCTTTGGTAAAGAGTTCACCGACTTATCAGCACTTGAACAACTAGAATCTGCGTCAGAAGTGAACGCGATTGGTTGGGCTTGGTTCCAGTTTGCGCAACTTCCTGGTTGGTCGAACAACCCGGCGAAAGAGTTTAACGCGATGTTGGATAAAGATTGGCACGCGAACATGCCGAACTATGGTGATCTAGCGAAACCAAGAACTCTCGATATCATGGCAGCGTTGAACCGTATGCGTAAATCTCAGTTCAAGCCATCAAACTAACAGTCCGCTCGAGTCGCTTTGATTCACTAAGCTGAACAAAAAGATAAAAAATAGTGCGTCCAACGCACTATTTTTTTATCGGTCACTTATCTAAGGACATTCCACGCTTCACACAAGACTCTAAATTGAGCGCTATTCCCTTCTTCCCTATCTGGGTGCCAGCGTAATGCGAGTTTTCGCCAACGCTTTCTAATCTCAGTAGGTGTCGCATCGTTTGGAAGCTCGAATAACGAAAGCGCTTTGCTCCTGTCCATATCACCAATGTCTTCACCCCCGACAAACTTACGATAACGAGTCCAAAACTCATTCAATAGTCGTTTGACCTCACCTTCATCTGCTTCGTAATTTTCCCAATGCACATAATAGTCACGTAGCGGGTCTTCCGGATCGATAGCATGTCCATTGGCGTAATAACGGCCGTGCATCAATTCAATATCCATCGCCTGCACTTGTAACCAACTCTCCGGAAACAAGGTCTCTTGTAATTGATAAAGCGCATTCATGATGAGGAAGTTCTTTTTAAACAGATCCTTTTCAGGTTTCGGATCCAAGATGGGTACAAGACCGAGATCATTAAGGTGAGTCGCAAGTGTATGAACCTTCCAGCCTCGAGGTTGCTTTTTGAGTACCTCCATAATCGGCCAAAGCAATGGGTTTTCCATGTGAGTTTGAAAAGGAGCACTCACGTCTTGTTGTTCTAACATAATATGGAGCCAGTTTTATAATGCAGATTGGTTCATATATACATTGAAAGCCATCAATTATGATTTGTCGAGGATTGAAGCAAAAGTTTCAACGATTCCCCCCAATAATATCAAGCCAATAACTCTTTGAAATTGAATTGTTAGTCGAATACCTAACTTTGCTTCAAACACAAAAAAGCCAGCGAAATGCTGGCTTTAGTCTTCCTATGGAATCAGGCTTGCTTAGATTACACCTAGCTCGCGTAGACGTTCCATCAGGTATTCATTCGCTGTGTACTTCTCAGACAACACCACTTCAGGTTTCGGGTGTAGGAAAAGTGGTAGAGAAATACGAGAGTTCTCTTGGCGCTCACCCGTTGGGTTAATTACACGGTGTGTTGTAGATGGGAAGTAACCACCTGATGCTTCTTGAAGCATGTCACCAATGTTAATGATTAGGTTACCAAAATCACACGGTACATCTAACCACTGGTCGTCTTGAGTTTTCACCTGTAGGCCTGGCTCATTCGCTGCAGGAAGAACCGTTAGCAGGTTGATATCTTCGTGAGCTGCTGCACGGATTGCACCCGGCTCTTCATCACCCTGCATTGGTGGGTAGTGTAGAACACGTAGCAGTGTTTGCTCGCTACCGTTTATCATTTGAGAGAGTGCAACAGAGAATTTCTCTTGTACTTCTTGCGGTGCGTGCGCTTCAACCCAACCTAATAGTTCTTGAGCGAAAGCATTCGCACGATCATAGTAATCTAGGATCTGTTCTTTCAGTTGCTCAGGGATTTGACCCCAAGGATAAACATGAAAATACTCTTTAATGTCTCTAACGCTGTGTCCTTTAGCGACTTCTGAAACAGAAGGTGGAAAGTATCCGTCTTGTGTCTCAACATTAAACTGAAAATCGTTCTTCTCTTCTGTCATGAAGAATTGGTACCAATTTTCATAGATAGATTCTACGAGTTCTTTAGGGATTGGGTGATTTTTTAAAACACCGAAGCCAGTTTCACGTAATGAGCGAACAAATTGCTCTGCTGCATCGTCAGCAAGATAATCGACAGTTTCCAGTTTCATGACTTTCTTTCTAGTTATGTGTGTAATGAACGGCGATTTTAGGGTGCGCTTTGTCGTAAATCAAACTTTTGTGAAACTCTAGCAATCGTTTGTCTAGATACTGGGCGTTAAACCGCCTTTTCAACACATTTTGTAAAGTGAAAATCAATTGTACAGTGTTCAATATTATGACAACATACTTGATTATTGATGAGGATTACTTATGACAGTGACTACTGAACCAATGCCCGCTCCACTCAGCGGTAATCGATCTCTATTAATTCTGACCGCCGCTTATCTTGTTGTCTTTGTATTTTCCGCAATTGCACCTTCATCTAGAGCGGTGTGGATTGCAGAGATTATTCCAGCTGTAGGTATCTTAGCCGGTATCTGGTGGTTTTCTCGAAAGCTAACCTTCTCTAACACCGCTTACGTATTGATGTTCATCTGGCTAGCCTTACACACGATTGGTGCGAAATACACTTTCGCAGAGGTTCCTTTTGATTGGTTTAATCACTTGATTGGTTCTGAGCGTAACAACTTCGATCGCGTGGCTCATTTCTCAATTGGCTTATACGCCTACCCGCTAGCGGAATATCTGATTCGTAAGAAACTATCATCACCGATTATCGCGGTGTGGTTTTCTCTCTTCGCGATCATGAGTGTGGCAGCAGGTTATGAAATCATTGAGTGGTGGTATGCGGAGTTAGCTGGTGGTGATGAAGGCATCGCATTTTTGGGGTCACAAGGCGATATTTGGGACGCTCAGAAAGACATGTTGTGCGATACCTCCGGAGCTATCGTTGCGTTAATAATCATGAAGCTACAAGGCCGAATCAATAAGCCAAAGATCTAAAAGTAGTTTCTAAAAGACTCTCTGATAAAACAAAGGCGTACTCGCTAGTACTCCTTTGTTCTTTCGTTCCTATTTCATTGTGACCTTCCCACCAATCATCTTGAAGGCGGGTGTTCCTCTCACTAAGGTATCTCTGGCAAATTCAATCTCACAGCCGGGGCAATGACAAGGCTTTGTGGTGTAGTCTTCAACGATCCTCTCTTTAAAGCATTTCACTAGAGCACCTTTGCCACCTTTTCGATATTTGAAGAGTTGTGTCTTACACTTGACACAGAAAATCTGTACCGTTTTGCTTGGTTGTTTCTTGTTTGGTTTAGCCATGAGTTTTACGAATTACTAACTTTAGGAGACAAGATCACTGCTGCGATTCCGACAAAGATGATGCCGGATGCAATAACAAACTGCAGTGTGATTGGTTCGGATAAGAATAAGACCCCGCCAAGAGTCGCAATAATTGGTACGCTGAGTTGAGCAACCGATGCCGTCAATGTACTCAGCTTCTTAACGACTTGATACCAAAGTGTATAGCCCATCGCAGAGGCAAACACACCAGACAACAGTGCGTAAGTTACACCTGAGTTGTTCATAAACAATGCGTCTGACATCGCTCCACTGAATATGACAACGATGAGTAACACAAGAGAAGCTAAACCAGCATAGCTAAAGTTGATCATTGTCGCCTGAAGAGGATCGTGCACCTTACGCCCTGCTAATGTGTAACAACCCCAACCTATTCCTGCGAACATCATAAGAACCACGGCTTTGAAATCTAAAGTGTGTTGTTGGTCATTTGGCCACAACAATAAGACCAGGCCACTAATGGCTATCCCACAGCCTAGCCACTCCAAAAGTGACATTCTCTTTGTCTGTATTAAATGTGCAACCACCATTGTAAGCTGAACCATCACAAACAAGATCAAGGCACCTAATCCAGCTCCAAGCGCAACATACGCATAGGAAAAACCAAACATATAGACGAGCAATGCACCAATTGAGGTCAGGTTGCCTTTCCAGTTTGATTGTTTCATTTCTTTTGATTGCAATGGTTGTCCACCAGCCGTTCGCTGTTTTGAACGATTCACAGCCCAGTAAATTAGTATCAAAGTAATAGCGCCGGAGACAATACGAATCAAAGAGAAACTCAGAGGGTCGATACTGTTGTCGGCAAGTGCCCATCGACACAATACCGAGTTGGCAGCAAAGGCAATCAACGTAATAACTGTAAGAAACAAAGTGGACATAATGCGCCTTTATCCGAGATCCGGCTTATTCCAAACCTGACTGAAGTCGAACCAACCTAACGCATTACACTTAGCATTTTGCAGGGTACCACATTGATCTTTATTAACACCTAGCCAGCAGTGAAACATTGGGATCAACTGATTACTGTGAACCAATTTCTTACCTAGCTGACGAGCTGGGAATGTTTCGTATTCACCAGCGCGCCACTGCTCGACCATAGCGCACCACTGATCAAATTCATCTAATGGGCTCGACTCTTCAATAAAGCTGTAATCCATCAACCAACCAACTAAAGCGTCATCACGATTATTCGCGATCCCCATTGGATTGATCCAGATATCGACATCATCGGCGTGTGGTGGATCCATGTCATATCCAAACAGCTCGACTCCAACACCATATTTTTTGAGAACCGCTTCAATGGCATGTCCCAACGTCGGAAACATTGGATGTTGACGCTGAAACGCAATCTTTATCACTGGCTGCGTTGAAGACTTTGGACAAACAGGCGGTGCAAGTTTTACATCGTACCAACCCGGTTTTAATCCATACGCGTGCAGTACACCGAGGTCGATGACCGTCTCTTTAGGGATGTGAGTAAACAAATCAGCCGCATTCAACGCATTAGAGAGGAACTCCGCCCATAATGGGTTCTTGGCGATACCTTTTTGTCGGTTGAGCAAAAGGTAGGTACAGCCCGGGTCCAACTCAACTTCATCACTGTCGCCACGATCAGCCATTACCGGCTTTGATAGGCTTGGATAGACCATAGACGAGTATGCCTCGTCGACCACCCATACTTCGACTCTGTCTATCAATGGTCGAAAACCAAAGTAGCCATCAAAGGCATGAAGTATCAATTGTTGTTCATCATTCTTCTCTACTCGATATGGGCCCGTACCAATTGGACGAATATCGTAGTCATCGCCACGTAAACTCACAGGTAATGTGACTTTAGCGATCGACTCTGTCAGTGCGAGTGGGAAATATTTGTCGGGACGAGTTAAGTAAACATCAACCACGCAGTTAGCTGGCGACTCGACACGCTTGATATGCGAGAACATGTTAAGGCTCTCTAAGGAGTCAAGTGTATCAACAATATGACTGGTTTGAAGTAATTCACCATTATGAAACCTGACACCCGGGCGAATAAAGAAACGCCAATGGTCATCTTGTAATTTTTGCCAAGAATGCGCGAGATCAGGTTGTAACTGGTCGTTGTCATCAAGCTTCGTTAAACCACTGAATACCTGACGCGCGATATGCTGCTCTGAACGGCGCATCGATTTTGCTGGGTTAAGCATAGATAGCGGGCGGTAATACGGAAGACGAATCACCTGCTCGCCCTCTTGGTATTGCACACCCAAATAGTTCTGAATAACTTGCGTGAGCTTGGCAGCATCTCTATCTAAAACGTTAAGTGCTTGCCCGATTTTCCCATCTTCAAGATAGCGTCGTGCCAATGTTTCA
Source organism: Vibrio fortis (assembly GCF_024347475.1). Taxonomy (NCBI): domain Bacteria; kingdom Pseudomonadati; phylum Pseudomonadota; class Gammaproteobacteria; order Vibrionales; family Vibrionaceae; genus Vibrio; species Vibrio fortis. The sequence continues at coordinate 1,107,710 of NZ_AP025488.1, read as the reverse complement.
CTGACATCGTTCCGATTTTGCTTAAAGATCAGTTTTGATTGTTTACCTCTACCTGCAGCTGGTTGCCATTCTATCCAGTTTTCTTCTTCAAGTTTGTTTAGAACCATACGCGCATTACGACGCGTACAACAAAGCACATCAGTAATATGATCTAATTGGACTTCTGAGTCTTTACCATCAAAGTACTCAAACAAAGTTTCAAATTGGACTCGTAATCTTGGGCTGCTCATAAAGAGGAAATTTCAACTAATTAGAATTAATTTCAGTTTCCTTATTTTAATTGCGGAAATCAACAGATACCTTGTGATTTTGCAAGGTATTGTTTTAAACGTTTGCCATTAAAAAGGAGCTTTATTGGGAGCTCCTAAAATGCTTATCAGTGAGTTATCGCGAAAGCGAGGGACAATTAAAGAATGTCACAACCTATTTCATTGGCGATGTCTCTTAGTTGTTGTTCGTCGTCGAGCTTAATCGACCATTTACACTCCGAGCCGTTGGCAGAGACAACATTTGCCCCTTTTCCGATTAATTGAATCGCGTCAACTTGTGCTTGCAATGTAACGCGGTGCTCTCCGTCCAAACGAACGACCAGTTCATGAGGCGTGGCAATGATTTTTCCACCACTGAATGTAATAACCATAAATACTCTAATTCACTAAAATCACTATCGTTTGTGTTTTTTAACCGCGATGGTTAGACGACTCGAACAGACCAAACGCTCGCGTTCATCTGTAATGTTGATCTGCCATACCTGCGTAGATGCACCTAAGTGTATGGGCTCAGCTTTACCAATTACGTGCCCTTCACGCATCGAACGTACGTGGTTAGCATTGATGTCCAATCCCACACAAAAATAGCCATCTGAAACACAAAAGTTTGCAGCCAACGACCCTAAGGTTTCGGCCAAAACGACAGATGCGCCACCGTGGAGCATGCCGAGCGGCTGGTGAGTAAAATGACAAACTGGCATTGTTGCAACCAAAGAGTTGTCATTTACTTCTGTGTATACAATATTGAGATGCTCAATGAGCGTGTTCTTAGATGTCGCATTGATGATGTCGAGGTCTATGGGCTTTTTCCAGATTGACATATCATGGTCCTATACGTTGTTATAATTATGGATAAGTCGTGATTGTTATCGCTTAGGTGTTAGATATCACGCAAGTTGATGTTAACATGCATAAAAACGGCAATACACAGAGGATAATGTATGACGTCATGGATGAAGCTCGCTTCTCTTATCACCCTTACTGGCATCACAGCATGTAGCTCTTCTCCTACTGGGCGAAATCAAATCTTGTTGTTCTCCGATCAAGATATGTCGCAACTCGGCGCTCAGTCATTTGAACAGATGAAGCAACAGCAAAAAATCAGCCAAGATGCCAAAACAAATGCTTACGTTCAATGCGTGACCAATAGCATCACTCAACATATTCCTAAGCAAGGCTTTGACGAATGGGAAGTTGTTGTGTTCGAAAGCGATCAAGTGAATGCGTTCGCCCTACCCGGCGGAAAAATAGGCGTATACACAGGTCTATTAAAGGTAGCGGTTAATCAAGATCAACTCGCAACAGTTATTGGCCATGAGATCGCCCACGTGATTGCCGACCATAGTAATGAACGACTCTCTCAAACACAACTTGCCAATACAGGGTTATCTATTACCAGCGTCGCGCTTGGCGCTTCCGAATACGCTCAATATCAAGGCATGACCATGGCTGCACTTGGTTTAGGTGTTCAATATGGTGTTATCCTGCCTTATGGGCGCACACAAGAGTCTGAAGCAGATATCGTAGGCCTTAGATACATGGCAGATGCTGGGTTTGATCCAAACCAAAGTGTTAACTTGTGGCAGAACATGGCAAAAGCGTCAGGTGGGAATCAGCCTCCGGAGTTGCTCTCAACTCACCCTTCGCATAACACTCGTATTCAAGACCTACGTGCGACGATCACCACCCTACCTCAATCTAACGCACAAAGACCAAGTTGTAAGATATAAAACTATTCTAAAGACGAAAGCCCTAAGTTCTGAAACCTAGGGCTTTCTATTTAAATACTAACAAAAGCAGTTTGCTCGATTAGGTACCCAATATTTGTAGTGGCAAACTCAATAACTGATCCCCAGTTGATGCGAAATACCAAATAACACCAATCAACCCGCTGACTAAGCCCACATACCAAAATGCAGAAATGATTTGACCATAACGATCAAGCGGTAAAAGATGACTATGGTGGCGCCCACGCCACTCAATCAAAATTTCGACACTGCCCATAATCAAGAGAAAGCCAAATAGTGTTAAGTTAAGTTGATAGCTTAAAATAATCCCGCCAACAGCAGCAGCTGCGCATAAAGCAATGCCCAACAAACTGTTCATCGAAAAACTAATACTTTTAAGCACATGACCACCATCGAGTGGCAATATTGGCAGTAAGTTGAATAAATTCAACAAAGCGTTAAACACGGCAAGTCCTGCGAAGAACATCTCTCCTGTCACCCAATACAACACTGTAAAGATAAGAGACAAGATCAAACCAAAGAATGGTCCCATAATCGAGATAACCACATCTTGCCATCGCGTGTTGATTTTCTCATCGGATAACGCAAGCCCCCCTAAGAATGGGATCAGGTAGATGCCTTTGGTCTTCATACCAAAGTACTTCATGGCTCGAATATGACCATATTCATGAAACATTAGACACGCTATTAAAGCCAATGCGAACTGAACTGAAAATAGCCAAGAGTACGCGGCTAAGCTCGCTGAGGCTAAAACTACTTTGATCAACTTAGCACTCTTTAGTGCTTTCAAACCCAGTGAAACTAAACCGATCAGGCTAAAGCGTTTTTCTGGCTTGGGTGCGACTTCTGGAACTTGCTGTTCAATATCTTTGGTATTTCGCGCGCCCTGCGTGATCACTTCGTCGTTCACTGTGGCGCTGTATTCCATTTCAAATGGTTGCCATTGGACTCTAACATCCAACTGGCAAGCCAGAACTTGCTCTCCTGCTTGAAGTTGAAATTGATGCGAGCGTGAATGTTCCGCTTCTGATGTAGCATCAAGTTGAGAGACTAATGTGTTATCCCAAAACAGCTGTTGCCATCCAGCCATTGAGCCTTCCAGACGAAGCGTTTTCCCTAGGAAATCTACTGCGAGTAACTGCAATCTGTTATCCAATATTAATGATTAAACAAGTGGTACCTATTATGCCGAGTTCAGTGATTTCGGTAAACAGATTCAGATATGTTAAAAAATATACAATTTATCCCTTATCGCTCAGTTAATACTCAAAACCAATCTGGTCACACCTCCTACCTTACATAATCCATTGATAGTATTTATATAATCAATGTTAGAGTCCCGCATCTAATAAATATAACTTCACAAAATATTTGTTCTTCCTTTGACTTTTCGTAAAACATAACCTTAACATATGCTTAACATTTAGCATGGTCGCTCATGTTTGTTTTCACGTATAAGAAAGAATTAGATGCCCTAGGAGGGTTTAAATGAAAACAGTACAACGCTCTCTCGTTTCACTGTCAGTGCTGGTTGCTTGTAACTCTTTAGCTGCCGGATTCCAAGTTGCAGAACACTCAGCATCAGGTTTGGGACGTTCATTTTCAGGCGAAGGTGCCGTGGCAGATAATGCCAGCGTATTAGCACGTAACCCTGCCGCCATGACCCTTTTTGATACAGCACAATTTTCAGGCGCAGTGTCTATCGTTGACCCAGAGGTTAATGTTACTCAAATAAAAAAAGAACAAGATGACGTCTATCAGGAGTCAAAAGATGTAGCACCTTTACAAATAGTACCTGCCGCATACTACATCAGCCCTATTAACGATAGTTGGGCTTGGGGTATAGGCATGTTCACAACATACGGCGTTGCTACTGACTACCCAGACGACATTTATGCCGGTGATCTCGCCGGCGACACGTCTCTCGTTTCAGTAAACCTAAATCCAAACATCGCTTATAGGATCAATGAGAGCTTCAGCGTGGGTGCAGGTGTGAACTTTGTTTATGCAGAAGCTGAATTAAACAGACATAAGGGAACCCTACCAGTTGGGGGGGCTGCAAGTGACAAACTTATCTCGATGACAGGAGAAACATTCGGTTTCGGTTGGAATGTAGGTGCTCTTTACGAGTTGAATGATAACAACCGTTTCGGCTTTGGCTACCGTTCTTCAGTCAATCTAGATTTCGATGACGGCGAATTTACAGATTACACAGGCTTGCGCATGTCTAACGACCAACCTGGAAAAACGACAGGCCGCCTTGAAATCGAATTACCCGACATCATCGAACTATCCGCATTCCACCAGCTTAATGATAGCTGGGCTGTCCATTATGGGTGGCAAATGACTCAATGGAGTAAGTTTAAAGAACTAAAAGCGACAAGCCCTGATTGTAAGAACAATGAGTGTTTCTTAAAAACAGAACACTATGACGACAACCAGAGATGGTCAATTGGTACAACATACTCACTAAACAATGATTGGACACTGAGAGCAGGTCTCGCTTATGACGAGCAAGCTGGCAAGGCAACATTAAGTATTCCTGATAGTGACCGATACTGGTACTCCGCAGGCCTAACTTATTCTGTCTCAGAGAATATGACAGTCGATGCCGCATTTGCTTTAGTACAAAGTAAAAGTGGTTCGTTCACCGAAACTGACGCAGCAGGTGACAAGCTAACATTTGACGCTGAAGGTGTAGCTTACCTTTCTGCCATCCAACTCAACTACGCATTCAACTAATCCCCGGGAATAATTATATGAATACCAAATTTACTTTATCTCTCGTTTGCTCTGCATTACTGCTTGCAGGCTGTGGGGACAATACTGAAAGCTCTGGTTCTATCTACTCAGACGCAATTGAACAGTCGTTAGCTCGCAGCTCAACAGTCAGCTTTACACTTCTTGGAAATGATGCCGATATCCCTCTTCCTTCATTCTTCCTATTCGATACAAATGACCATACATTGAATATTCCCGTGGACGCTAACTCAACGGGTTTGTTAAATGATCCAGTAGTTGCGATGGGAGAAGCTGATGGCTGGAGTACCATCATGCCGTTTACGATTAACATTAAGTTAGCAAATGGAAGAACCTTAAAAAATGATGCCAATATGATGAATAGTGGCGTCAAAGTCGCAAAGGTCGATGTTGACTTAGCCACTGGTAGAATTTCAAACTTGGATGAACTCAGCGTTTCGGAGGATTATATCGTAAGATCACAAGATCTTAAGACGATAGAGGTTGTACCTCTGAAAGGCTTAGACCCTAATTCCAATTATGTTTACGCCCTCACCGATACGCTAGTCGATAATCAAAATGAACCTTTAGGTACATCCAAGTCATATGCTTCTTTAAAATCGACACGCATTGATCAATCAGGCTCATTGGATATACCACAAAAAATCATCCATCAAGTTGAAGAATTGTTTGAAAGCGAGGGAACAATACAAAACAAGGACAACATCATTTACTCGTCGTGGTTTACAACCTCTTCCGCGGGTAGCGTCATTCAGAATACAAAAAATGCCTTGGCAATAGGGTATGCATTAACTCAATCTCAGATTTGGCAAGGTAGCGCCAATCCAAAAAATATTGATGCTGATACGCTCAATAGTCTGTATGAGATAGAACTAGACAGTGAGAGTCCGATTCCAAACACTATGCCATTTGATACCGCGTTAAACGTTGACCCTTATGCAAAAGCTGCTCTGGGAACGGCCGGTATTGATGCGCTAACAACCAACTACACAAGTTTTAAGTCAGCAACAGGAAGCGAGATCACGGTATATCGAGCTAAGGTGAAACTGCCTTATTTTCTATCAAATGATACAGCGAATAGTGGTTGGAAAACTCAGCCTTGGCGCAGTAGCATGCCAAGTGTGCTCAAAATACTGAAGGTTTTATCATCGGGTTCAGACGCAGACAAAGTTGAAATTATAAGACAACTGTCTGAGTTGGATATAGCAGATCCGATTAATCAGTTATTGGACCCAAACTACCAGAAGAACCTAATTGGTGCCGAACTTACTTTAGCGGATGGCACACAATTAGACCAAGAACGAATCTTAACAAAGTACAGCGCAGTTCCACAGATTCGTTCTGTTGAGTCCGTTGACGTAATCATGTTCATCCCATCAGGTGGCCTCGTAGGCAGTAACCTACCAGTGCTTCAATACCAACACGGTATCACTAGTTTGAAAGAAACAAGTTATGCTTTCGCTCTACAACATATGGCAGGCGCAATCCAATTAGGTCAGCAGCCGTACGCCATCGTCGCGATTGATCAACCGCTTCATGGTCAGCGCGGCCTAGGAGAAAATGGTGAAATAGTGACTACACCAGCAACACCGACGGTGTACATGAATCTAGAGTACTTGCCTGTTGCCCGCGACAATATTAGACAAAGCGCCATTGATGGTCTTGGTTTAAGGCTTGCACTCAATAACGGGACTGGTTTGCCATTTAGCTCTTTAGATGCAACTAACGTATCTTTAATGGGGCATTCTATTGGAGGTATTACAGGTATTAGCTCTTCTGCCGTCGCCAATACTAAAATAGATACTGCATTTGGCATAACTGTAGATGACGAACTTGCGTACAAAGCTACGACTTTAGCAAACCCAGGCGGGGGCATTGGTCCATTCTTACTCGAGTCTGGTTCATTTTCTGGAACCATTAAGCACAATGTTATTGGTTCTCAAAACGCCGCATATCAAGAATATTATGGTGTAAACTGTTACAACAAAACGCCTGCAGTTGACGATGGTGACTGCTTTAACAACTTCTATGCGATTCTCGATAGCTCAAACGCTAGCGATGAGCAAAAACAAACGAAAGCAGTAGTTGATGCAACATTAACTTCATTTACTTATGCGGCACAAACAGTGTTAGATAATGTAGATCCAATTAACATTGCCACACTAATGTCTGGCCCTGTACTTGGCATACAAGCAGAGAATGATGAAACGATCCCTAATACAGCTCAGCTGCCTACGGCCGGTACTCAGCCGCTTTTTAGTAAACTAGGGTTGAAGAACAGCATTAGTAATTCGACGGAACAATTGGTAGCGTCATATTTTGCTCGTACTTCTTTTGCTGAACACAGCACTGTTATTGCGCCGCAAAAATCTCACCTTCCTACAGAAGATGACAGTGCCGCACATGCAGAGATGGTCTCACAAATAGTTCAGTTCAATTTAACCCAAGGCAACGCCACAGGCAGCTTAACTGTAAACCCTATACTGCTTGATGCAACGATTGATTAGCAACAAGTAACTGATGGATAAAAAGTAAATATCCCATCCCATTAAGCAAAGTTAAAACTTATTTTGTGCCAGCCTAACCGCTGGCATTTTTGTTTAACATCCGTCTACTTCTGTCTTTTACAAAATCGTTTGCTTATAAAATTTAAGCACTTCGATTGATCTCAGCTAAAATTAATCAAGACAGAATACCGTACGAGGCCTTTCATTCTATTAAATAAAGTGGATAATAGCCCCGTAAATTAACACCTAATAAATGTGAGTCCATTATGTCTTCTGAAGCAACTATGCTAGAGCGCTGCCAATCTAAATGTGAACTATGTGGTTCTGATTCTTCTCTTACTGCATACGCAGTACCACCACACAGCCACGTTACGGTAGACCACGGCATCATGGTATGTGACAAGTGTCTTGGTGAGATTGACGATCCTAAAGACATCAACCACTGGCGTTGTCTAACAGACAGCATGTGGAGCCAAGAGCCACCAGTACAAGTGACGGCATGGCGTCAACTAACTCGCCTGAACTCTGAAAGCTGGGCGCAAGACGCACTAGATATGATGTACATGGAAGAAGAGACATCAGTATGGGCACAAATCGGCATGTCTGCTGATGACAAGCCTCTTGATTGCAACGGCGTTGAACTGAAAAAAGGTGACGACGTAACGGTAATCAAAGACCTTCCAGTGAAAGGCACAAACCAAGTAATCAAACAAGGTACAGTTATTCGCGGAATCAGCGTTGGTGACGACCCTAAGCTTGTTTCTGGTAAAACAAACGGCGGTCAGTCAATGTACGTGATCGCTGAGTTCTGCCGTAAGAAGTAATCGCTTCTACTCAGAACAAGAAAAGGCGCTCATGGAGCGCCTTTTTAGTATCTGAAACGTCAATCGAGACTAACTATTTTTCAGCCACACATCTTGCTTCTGTGCTGCTTTCTTCTTCTTTTTCTTCTTACCTGTTCCAGCTGGTGGAGCAACGGGTTTAAGCGCTGCGATCAGTTCTGCAACGGCTTCGGCATCGACTTCAAAACCCTCTACCTGCTCTCGGTCCAGACGAATTTTGTTTTTCTTCTCGATGATCTTAAAGTGATGGTAATCCTCGTGATCGATCAAAGACAGAGCCAAACCCACCTCGCCTGCACGGCCGCTTCGACCGATACGGTGCATGTAGTCTGATGGGCTTCGCGGTAGGTCGAAGTTAATAACTACTGGCAGCTTTTCGATGTCGAGGCCGCGAGCAGCAATATCCGTTGCGATAAGAACGTCAATATCACCCAGTTTAAAGTCTTCTAGAATACGAGTACGAGAACCCTGACCTTTATCCCCGTGGAAGACTTCCGCGATAATACCGCGCTTGTAGAGTTTATCCGCTAGATGCTCACAACCATTTTTTGAGTTAACAAAAATAAGAGCTTGTCGCCATTGATTCTCTTTAATCAAATGCGCGAGCAAAGCCGTCTTACGCCCTTTCTCTACTTCAAACACACGTTGAACCAGTGTGCTCGCGTTTGTGCTTTGAAGTTGAACTTCAAGTGGGTTGTTAAGTAGCTCTTCCGTTAATACTTGAACTTGTTCAGGGAACGTTGCAGAGAACAAAAGAGTCTGCTTTTGAGCCGGTAACAGCTTTCGAATGGCGTCTAGCTCTTCAGTAAAACCAAGGCTGAGCATTCGGTCTGCTTCATCAAGGATCAGCGTTTTTACACGATCCAGCTTGACTGCGTTGCTTGAAACCAAATCAAGCAGTCGACCCGGTGTCGCCACAAGAATATCAGCGCCACCACGTAGAGCTTGCATCTGACGGTTTACTGATACACCACCGAATACACATACTGTTTTAATTGCGCCATTGAAATGAACCGCATATGACTTAACGCTGTCAGCAACTTGTTTTGCCAGTTCGCGTGTTGGAACCAAAATCAGACCCGACACATGATTACCTTTACCGCGTGATACAGGGCTTTCCTGATAAACTTGCTGAAGTAGTGGCAAAGCAAAGGCGGCTGTTTTACCTGAGCCGGTGTTTGCGCCCGCAATAAGGTCACGGCCTTGTAAAACGCTCGGAATTACCTGTGCTTGAATAGGCGTTGGTTGTTGGTACTCAAGCTCAGTTAAGCGAGAAACAAGTGGTGAGATTAAACCAAGCTCTGAGAAGTTGGTTACTGTTGTGGTATCAGTCATTAATGGAAGAGACTCAATGGTAAATTAGAGCGCGCTATACTAGCGCATTTGAGCCCCTTTCCGTACTGATTTCCTTTTATTTACCTTTATCCAAGCCCAATTTCCACGATATACAAACTAAATCGTGTTCCATAGAGCGATTACCGCGTGAAATTGCGCTATTGATTAAACCAACCTGCAACGGTTTGTTCTGGTTGATAGGAATTAGGCTTAGTAAGCCACACTGCCACCGCATCGGGTTTAACAACGAGTGGGCTGAAATCGATGTCAAATTGCCAACTTGACTCTCCACGTTGAAATCCGTTGTAGACAACGACGAAGTCGTGTTCGAGCTCTCTCCCTCGGTTCTCCCCTGCTTTTACTTGAGTCACTTGGTTCATCGCAAGCAGAACAATGTGAGCGACGTAATCGCCCTCGCCGTCATAATTCACGCTGAAGGTACTGTCCTCACGACTTAAACTCAAAGTCGGCTTATCAACTTGTTGCATCGACGGCAATGTACGATCAAGCCAATTAAAATAACCACGCCACTCTTTACCATCAACAACAAAGCCCGGTGTATAAACGCTACTTACAACTCCGTACGCCTTATATAAGCGCTGCTTTTGACTAAAGGCTTGGCTAGCAAACTTATCACTCCAACCTAGGTAGTTCCAATAATCAACGTGGTAAGCAAGCGGAATCACTTCTTGCCAGAGTTCTGGGTGGGTTTCTAGTTTACTTAGGTATTTGTCCGCCGGAGGGCAACTAGAACAACCCTCTGACGTAAAGAGCTCGATGATTTGTGCAGGTTGACCTTTATGTTCCCAATTCTCGGCAAGCACAGATGTAGAACACAGCGCGAGCGGTATACCTAACCAATGGCTTTTGCAGATACGACTCATAACGACTCCTTCCTGATCTTTATAACCCATGTACATTAAGGGCATCGAGTTATAGAGAAGACCGAGTCGTCATTAATTTCCTTTCAGATACAAAAAAGCCAGCTACATGAGCTGGCTTTCATCAATTCTTGTCTCGCAAGATTAACGGTAGATACCGATATCTTTTTGCATGTGACCAGAAAGGTCGCTTGCGTAGTAGCTGCGAGGAGTGTTATCAACGAATAGGATGTCGATGATGTGTGCAATCAGTCCTTTGAAGTTAACCGCGTAGGTCTTCTTATCCATAGAGTTTGGAACAGCGATAGTATTCATTTGCATTGCTTGAGCCATGATTGCCTCTCTATAAATTTTTTAAGTGTTTCGTCTTGTTGGTGTGAATAATAGGCGATTATTTGCGGGTTAAAAAATGACAAAAACTAGAAGTTCGGATAAGTTTTTCTAATAAAACAAACCATTAACAACCGTATAGAATACGCACTCACACAAAATGAATTTAAATTCAAAATTTCGCTTAAAAGTTGAATTTAGTACAAATAACTCTCTAAACAAAGAGGCCAAGGTCACAAAAAATTTACATAAATAAATTCTTTGTTCTCTTGGCCTCGTGTAAATAACCACTATTTAGATAAGTTATTTTGACTTTAATTTGTCTGTTCTATGTCTGACTTGTTTCCATAGATAGATGCAATAACCGCTACGGTCATGGTGGTGATCAAAACGCCCAGTGACCAGTAAGTCGGAATCGCATATTCGCTCTCCACCAGCAGCATCTTGATACCAATAAATACCATGATGAAAGCCAGTGCTGGTTTTAGGTAGATGAACTTATCCATCATGCCTTGAAGCACAAAGTACAGAGAACGAAGACCTAATAACGCAAATACGTTCGCAGCCAAAACCAAAAACGGTTCTTGTGTTACAGCGAAGATTGCTGGGATAGAGTCCAGTGCGAACATTACATCCATAACCGCAATTGCACCGATCACCAACATCATCGGGGTGATCATCCATTTAACGCCCTGCTTAACCATCAAAGAAGCGCCATGGAACTCTTCAGTCACTGGCATCACTTTACGCAGCAACTTCTCAGGTAACGTGTTTACGCTCTCTTCTTCACCTTTGTCGAGCGCCAATTTGACACCTGTCGCGATAAGGAATGCTGCGAATACGTAAAGTACCCAATGGTACTGTGCTAATAGTTGAGCACCCAATGCGATCATCACTGCACGCAGTACTAACGCACCAATTACGCCCCACAGTAACGCTCTAGGGCGCAAATGTTCAGGCACTTGGTACTGACCAAAGATCATCGCGAACACGAATAGGTTATCAACGCTGAGCGATTTCTCTAACAGATAACCCGTGATAAACGAGACCGTTGCTTTCTCTGCCGTGTAATCGCTATGAGGTGCATAGAATTCCCAAAACAGATAAATAGAACCTGCAAACAGGAACGCTAGCAAAAACCAAAAGATACTCCACACCGTCGCTTTCTTGATGGTGACATTACCACCACGAGTTTGATAGATATCGACAGACACTAACACCAAGGTGAGTAAGAAGAATCCCACGTAAGTCATCACATCTGGTGAAGTGGATATTACGTCTTGCTGAGTTGATAATAGAGATTGAGTTGAGTTCATTATTCCTCCGGGCGGAAGAACTGTTCAAAGACCTTCCGCAAACAAAACAGATCAAGGACCGAAATGGCACTTGATTGTGATTGCGTTGGTCTCGTTGAAGTGAAATATGGGATTTCACCTTTACATACCGGATAGGCTCTTGGCCTAACGAGATGACGATACGTAAACTTGCGCTAACTACTCCCCAAACGCGTGGATAATATTCCCGAATTTGTGTTTCGTCTATATAAATTTGCACTAAAAAAACAAAAAGAGGCAAAAAGCCCCTTTTGTCTGTTTTCGTTGTTAAGTGTAGGTATCAACCATAGCTTGTATTAATCTTTGGTACTGTTTCCTACAATCCCGCAATAGGTACGAAGTAAACCAGTGCCGACCAAACCGACACCCAACCTACTACTGCTACCGCATCCAACCAATCTTTCTTCCACATGTTTCGTCTCCTGCCAAATAGAGCAACTGCGAAACATTAAGCAAAAAAGATACCAACAAAGTATTAATGTGCTTTTTTATAACAAATCAAACAATTCTGAGCATTGCTACTGTTCAACGCTTCTGGATTCGCTTTTAAAAACTCTATAAAACAGTCCGCCATGGACAACACCGTAACATTCCCCTCTCCGTGCATATTCAACACAGCATCGTAGCCTTCTTTGCCTTTCATTGTGTAGGCCGAGGATGACCCGCGATATAATTGATGGCGCTCAACCGAGTGCCAATCACCATCACGGTAGATTTCAAGATGATGAATTCGATGTCCAATCGGCGCTTCAGCGTGGTAACAGAATCTTAGATTATGCGTATAAGGAAAACTGCCTGAGCCTGTGCCAACAACACCGTTATCCAGCGCATTGTTGATCGCTCCCTCTAACATAGCGGCAATAGTTTCACCATTAATCTGATATGTACCTATCGGTACGGCAAACGGTAGTAGTTTTCCGGCAATATCAGCGACAGACACATCACCGGCATTGAGCGAATTCCGCACCCCGCCCGCATTGTGAATCGCAAAATCCACATCCAATCCGCGTTCATTCATCGCATAATGGAAGGATTGGGCCACAAGCGGAGCCAGTTGGCTCGGACCTTTTGCATCGGGTATTCGAACATGGCGCAGCTTATCTTCTGCGGTCGCTATGATTTGCTGCTGCAGCTGACGCACTCTTGGAAGGTATTTATCCGTCAAGATCGACTGAATATCGGGATCTTTTTTGCACACAGAGATATGAGGATGATTGTTCAGATATTCGCAAGCCAGATCATGAGCATCGCCTTGCCCAACCTCACTAAGTTTTGCATCTATAAATAGACGACGGCCTAAAAGCAGTTCATTGCGGCCACTGAAACTCGCCACTTTTCCTGACTCATCGAATTCAATCTCGCAATGGCCAAGTGACATGGCATGAAAGCCGGCTTGCACTACATAGGTATCGTTGATTTTTACACCGTATTCGTCATCTTTAATCAAGCCTACATCAGAAAAGTCACCCTGTAACCTATGGCTATGACCGCCAACGATAAGCCCGATACCATCCACCTTGCTAGCCATTTCTAGATCACCCTCGTAACCTAAATGACTGAGCAATATAATCTTATTGATACCTTCTTTATGAATCTGCTCGACGGTTGCTCTAGCAGTATTAATGGCGTTCTCAAACGGTGTGTCTATGTCTGGGTTCGCAATCAAATCCATCTGATCGATACTGAGACCGAAAACCGCAACAGGCTCACCCTCGAACTCTTTAACGATGTAGCTCGCACTGCGAGTATTCGGAAGGAATGCTTTTACTTGGTTATTGTTCGCCAGTGTATGAGTTTTATTGATATCTTCATTCGATAAATTCCAGTTACCGGCCAACAGAGGAAATTGGATTCGTTTGGCGAACTCTGCGACAGGCTCATTACCCATATCGAGTTCATGATTCCCTAGAGTCATCGCATCGATGTTGAGTGCATTCAGCAAGTCGGCATTGGCTTTCCCCTTAAACAAAGAAAAGTACAAAGAGCCTTGGAAGCAGTCTCCAGCATGCAAAAACAGTGTGCCTATCCCTTGTCGAGTGGCATCATCTTTCAACTGCTTAAAACGAGTCGCTATTCGAGCAAAGCCACCTGTACTGACATAAGGCTCTATGATTTGCTCATTCACTTTTAGTGATAGTTGTAATGACGTTGGTTCAAAGTATGAGTGGGTGTCATTGATATGCGCCAATACCAGTTTCGCTGGTTTATTCTTTTTTATCATATGTTCTCTCTCTTCTTCCCTTCATACTAGGTCGGGAATCATGACAGAATCGTGAATTTTATGAAACAGCACTGCAAAAAAATACGTGTGATAGATCAATAATCACATTCGGTTCGTTTAAACTTTAGACTCTGTTTTGTGACAACAGAATACACCTAGCACAAAAATATCGATTATGATTGTAGATATCTGTTTGCTTTCAAAGCATTAGCGGATCTTTTGTTAGGAGTAAGCCTATGCAATTAGAACGAATCGAGATTTCTGGATTCAGAGGTATCAAACGAATGTCATTGGCATTCGATGAACTCACAACATTAATCGGTGAGAATACTTGGGGTAAGTCTTCACTGCTTGATGCTTTGTCTGTTGTACTCCCCGCCGATGGCGTGCCTTATCAATTCGAGATGACAGACTTCCACGTAGACTATTCCGTCTCACATCCACAATCACAGCACCTTCAAATTGTCTTGTCTCTCAAAGCTAACGACAAGTCTGAGTTAAACGCCGGTCGTTATCGCAAGCTCAAGCCGGTTTGGGTACAAGATGAGCATGGTACACACCGCATCTATTATCGAATCAGTGCGACACTCGAACAATACGAAACAATCACGCACTACGCGTTTCTCGATCTAGAGGGTAACCCACTCAAGCTTCATCACTCAGAGAAGCTCGCACAAGAGCTAATGTCATTGCACCCTGTTATTCGCTTAAGAGATGCACGTCACTTCGACCGCCCATTTAATGGGAATGGCAACGGAAACGGACACCAAACCCGGATCGAGAAGCGTATCGATAACACTTGCAGACGTTTAATGGCGATACCAGGTCATGTGAATAAAGGCGAAATGCGCAGTAGCTTAGACTCAATGCAAAGTTTGATAGAGCATTACTTCTCTTTCAAAAGTGTTTCTCGTAAGAATCCACGTAAGCCACGTGACGGACTTTTGTATTCGACGGGTATAAACGATAAGAGCATTCATGAACTCGTTGAAGAGACCAACAACAAGCAGACACGCTTATTGTTTATGGGGCTACTCAATGCCTATCTTCATGCTAAAGGCCCTAACGAGCTAAGACGATGTGCGCGCCCATTGTTGATCTTAGAAGATCCCGAAGGTCGTTTACACCCAACGCATCTCGCTAGAGCATGGAGCCTTTTACAAAAACTGCCTATGCAGAAGATTCTGACCACCAATAGTGGCGAGTTACTTGCTGCGGTACCTTTGCACTCCATTCGTCGTTTGGTTCGTCTGTCAGACAAAACCATTGCTACCCAACTTAATACCGCCCGCTTTAGTAAAGATGAACTACGTAGAATCGGCTTCCATATACGATTTCACCGCTCTGGCGCTTTGTTCGCCCGGTGTTGGTTATTGGTTGAAGGAGAAACCGAAGTATGGCTATTCAATGAGTTAGCAAATCAGTGTGGTTACAACTTGGCTGCAGAAGGCGTGCAGATCATTGAGTTTGCACAATCAGGATTGAAAGCTCTGATTAAGGTAGCCAAAGAGTTTGGCATAGATTGGCACGTAGTGACTGACGGTGATGCTGCGGGTAAAAAGTATGCGGCGACTGTGCTTGCTAAACTTGATAACGACCAACCACGACACCGACTCACAGAGTTACCAGAGAAAGACATCGAGCACTATCTATACATGAATGGGTTTGAAGGCTTCTTTAGAGACATGGTCAAGATCCCTCATGATCATCCTATTCCGCCGAAGAAAGTCGTTGCCCGTGTATTGAAGAAGCATGCGAAGCCTGACCTTGCTCTCGCGATTGTCTCACACTGTGAAAACCGTGGCCTTGAATGTATCCCACTACTTCTTCGCTGGACGCTTAAACGTGTGATCACCATGGCCAATGGCAACACTTAGCAAAAATGCCGTTTGCCAATCTATACGCTAAATAGAAAAAAGGCACACCATCACGGTGTGCCTGTATAAAAGCTATACAAATTAATTGGGGGTTATCTTTCACAGGGACATATCCAATCCGACAACACCATTGAAACCTGCAAGTATTTATTTCAATAACTTACGCTTCAACGTGGTTGGCGTGTTGTTCTGCCTTTTGAGAAGATTGAGATGATTTTTGGTGAAGCCATAGACCACTTGTCTTCATCAAGTAACCAAACACACCACCTAGTAGTAGCGAAGGCACAACAAGTTGCCAATCACCGGCAGCGGCAAACGTAGCGCAAGAACCGATAAAGGTTCCTGGAATGTATGCTAACCAGGTCTGTTTTGCTTGAATACACATGAAGAAAGCGACAATTGCAGTGATTACGTAGCCTAAGATTTCTAAACCAGCAAAGGTGGAGCCATGAATGATCACCATTGCCCAGAATACGCCTGTCATATTGGTAAGTAGGCTGCTAAACAACCCTTTCACACCATCGGTAGGTGATGCAAAGTAACTGGTGCAACCCAAGAAGCCTGCCCAAGATAGCAAACCAAAAGAGATAGCAATCCAGCCCCAAAGACCTGACAAAATACCTGTTGTTAACGAAATCGCGACTAATGTACTCATACTATTTCCTAAATTCTTGTTACGAGTCGTCGTAAAAGAATTCAGCCTCACTTGAAATCAAGTACGCATAGTATGGTAACTAACAAAGAAAACGGACGATCAATGTCACATTTATAATGTATCAAAGTGTCGCTTTATCATGAGATGGAGACCGATATCGCTTATTCAACAGATATCGGTATTAGCAAATTGATAAAATGATCGCTACAAAACGGAAGGTCGACTCTTCATCATGCGTTTTCCTTCACGCTTAATGCATTCGGCTAACGGATTTTCAGCCATGTCCGCGCGCCAAATAAATGAGAGTGTTCTCTCCATTTCCAATTCAGGTACATTCAAAGTCACTAGCTGACCGGATTCGATGAAGCGTTCGACATCAAGAAATGGCAAACAAGTTAGGTATGGGCCGTTGGCAACTAAGCTTCTTAACACAGGTACGTGTTCATATTCACGCCATACGTCTAAATCCGCAATTAAATGGTGAATAGAGCTATCAAAAACTTTGCGAGTACCAGAGCCGTGTTCTCGCAACACCCATTTTGCTTGCTCTAACTGGGCCATACTCACCCTTTCACGCTTAGCAAACGGGTGATGTGCCGATGCAACGACCGTCAGATGGTCTGTACACCACACTTCTTGATGAATACGGTTATCGTCACAACGACCTTCAATAATGCCTAAGTCATATTGATAGTCCAGTACACCATCGATGACGGCTTGCGTACTCTGCACACCGAGCGATATACGCATCTCTGGAAAGTCATTATCAATAATACTGATGAGATCGGGAACCAAGTGTTCCGCGGGGGTTTGACTGGCACCGAGGCGAAGTTCACCACTAAGAAGATGTTGCTCATAGAAGCCCATTTCTATCTGCTGAGCATCTTGCAATAGGCGTTTTGCTTTCGGCCTTAACCACATTCCCCAATGAGTTAACGCCATTTGTTTCCCCTGCCTTTCAAACAAGGGCCTGCCTAGCATCTTTTCAAGTTGCGCTAGGGACATACTGGTAGCCGACTGAGTCAGTGCAAGCTTGTCTGCAGCTTGGCTTACACTTCCGGAATCTGCAACGGCGTCAAAGACGGCAAGCTGCTTTAATGAATAACGCAATTTTCTTCCTTAATTTCTTGTAATTATCTGTATTCCGACGCTCTTTTTTATAAAGCCTGTGAGCAATCGGTTTCATTGTACCTGCTCCGTTCGCTATATCAATATTTCTGATGTGGTTTCTAAATATTATCAATTTTACCTCTACCCTCACCGCTCGTAATCTGAATGGGCAGCAACGAAATGTCTGTTGCAACATTCACCATTCACTTAGGTATTAACACTAGGAATTACATATGACGGATTGTTCAAGGAGGGGGTATGGCGACCAGCACTTCTGATAATCATCAACTGTTTTCGCCAACAGAAATGATGGCCGAGGCAGAGAAATTTGCATTAAGTAAAGCGAACAAAACCAGCAGCATGACGATGAGTCTTGCAATTATGGCTGGTGCATTCATCGGACTCGCTTTCCTATTTTACATCACGGTAACCACAGGCAGTGCTGATGCTGGATGGGGACTCAGTCGCTTAGCTGGCGGTCTCGCCTTCAGTATGGGGCTTATCCTTATCGTCATTTGCGGCGGTGAACTGTTTACCAGTTCGGTGCTTTCTAGCATCTCTTGGGCTAACAAACAGATTACCTTCGGCAAGATGCTATCGATTTGGGGCAAGGTTTACGTTGGTAACTTTATTGGTGCGATGTTCCTACTCGCATTAGTTAGCGCAGCGGGTCTTTACCAATTAGATGGCGGTCAATGGGGACTTAACGCGTTAAACATTGCGCAGCACAAGCTTCACCATAGCCCTGTACAAGCTTTTGCACTGGGCGTGCTATGTAACCTATTGGTTTGTCTTGCGATTTGGTTAACGTTCAGCTCAGCGAATGCAATGACGAAAGCGATGATGACGGTACTCCCTGTTGCGATGTTTGTCAGCAGCGGCTTTGAGCACTGTGTTGCGAACATGTTCATGGTGCCACTAGGCATTGTGATTCAAAACTTCGCACCTGAAAGCTTTTGGACGCAAATCGGTATGACACAGGCTCAATACGCAGACTTAAACGTTATGCAATTTGTCAGCGCAAACTTACTGCCTGTGACGCTCGGTAACATCGTTGGTGGCTCAGTATTGGTTGGTCTCGCTAACTGGAGCATCTACCGCAGACCGCAACTTAAAGCGGCAAAAATAACAGCAATAACTCAAACAACACAAATTACGTCAGTTAAGGAATCTACTATGAATACGAACACAATCATCAAAACAATCATGAACACCACACCAACGACTCTGTCTGTTGAAATGCCAACGGCAGTTGCGATCGACACTCTGCTAGACGCACAACAAGTCAGTGCACCTGTGTGTGATTTAGAAGGTCGCTTAGTGGGTGTGTTCTCAATTCACGACGTTATGGTAGACCTTTGGTGCCAAGATTACATCCCAACTGCTGGCCAAAAGGTTGTTGACCTAATGAGCCGCGATGTTGTGGCAATTGATGCAAACGACAAGCTCGTTGATGTTGCCGAATTCCTTTGCATCGACAAAGAACAGCTGTACCCAACATCAAGCATGGGCATTGCAACTCGCTTTACAACACTTTCTTTAGAAGAGCGTGCTAAAGCGATGAAAGTAAGCCAACCGCATATGCTTCCAGTTCTTGAAAATGGTGAAATGGTTGGTGTACTGACTCGCGCTGAAGTAATGCAAGCACTACGCCCAATCTATGGTGACCGTTTAAATGTAGTACCAGAGACCGAGCTTGAAACGGCTTAATTACAAGAGGCTATAAGCACGTAACCTGCTGTTAGCACGCGACTAGCTATAAGCTAACCAAAAAACTCTAATCACTTATTGCTGGTTACTCTGGGAACACAAACAGGAAATAGAAACACGTAATAACAGCGTGTGGCTTAATAAGACGTCTAGTGGTTGCGATAGCACGGGAACAGTGTGCACCACAAACGGACTCAAGGCTTAATAACGAAAAAGGCGCGAAGCAATGGCTTCGCGCCTTTCTATTTTTATTGAGCCAAGCTCTACTGTTTAGTTCAGTCTATGAAACTTACTTCTTCACACCTTCAACGTGCAGTTCCATATCAACGTAGCTAGAAGCGCCCATTACTTTAATATCAAAGTCAGCAAGCTCTAGACGTGTTGTACCGATGAAACCCGCACGCTCACCGCCCCATGGGTCTTGACCTGCGCCAATGAACTCAGCATCGATAGTGATTGGCTTAGTCACACCGTGTAGTGTTAGATCGCCTGTTACTGCTAATTTACCGTCGCCATTATCAACCACTTTTGTGCTGTTGAACGTCGCTTCAGAGAATTTACCCGCGTCGATAAAATCGCCACTACGGATGTGTTTGTCACGTTCAGCATGGTTAGAGTCAAGGCTTGTTGTGTCTACCACAACGTTCACTTTAGACGCTTCTACGTTGCTTTCGTCAAATGAGAAGTCACCAGAAAATGTGTTGAAACGTCCTTTAATAAAGCTGTAACCAAGGTGGCTCACTTTGAAGTTAACAGACGCGTGCGCGCCCTTTGTATCAATCACGTAATCAGCAGCGTTCGCAGCGAAAGGCATTGCCATAGCAAAGGCTAGTCCTGTAGCGATAATTGATTTTTTCATTTTGATGCTCCTATCATTTTTCGTAGCGTATCGTCTTTGTCGATAATGTGGTGTTTAATTGCAGCCAGCGCATGAACTGATGCTAATAGGATCAGCACCCAAGCTGCATAGTAGTGTACGGTTCCTGCCAAGTCAGATTGGTTTGCAAACAACTCTCCCATACTTGGAACAGTGAACCAGTTAAATACATCTATGCCACGGCCATCCGATGTGGAGATCAAGTAGCCAGACACAAATAAAGCCAGTAGATTTAGATACATGAAGCCGTGAGCTGCTTTTGCTGCTACCACTTCATAGCTTTTACCTTCAACACTTGGTGACGCTGTCACTGTTTTCCAGACCAATCTGAACAGAGTCACCGCCGCCAAAATAATACCAATTGAGCGATGCCAATCTGGAGCCGTCTTATACCATTCACTGTAGTAAGAGAGGTCAACCATCCATAGGCCGACACCAAATAATCCAAAAATGGTTAGAGCTGATACCCAGTGCAAAAGTCTCGCTATTGGATTGTAATTCTTTACATTGTTACTCATGTTTCATTCCAAATGGTTACAGTCGGTATAGTACGAAGAGCGTACATTACTCTGTGTTGTTGCAACATATTATTTACCTAGCTTTACATAAATGACATAACTAAAACTGAAACAACATGTTCGAATAATTTGAACAAGATGAATTTACTTATAACTCAACTACCTGTTCGATCTCGTACAGTTCATCACTAATGTCGAGCATCTTACGTTCCATCACCTTCTGTGCATCCTCAATTCCCTTGTTGTAATAGATCGCGCCAAATTTTTTGCTGATAAAATCAACAAGAAAGTCTGCGTCGAATTGACCAATCTCAACGTCAAGTTCATCTTGCAAATATCGTTGCAATACGTCCGTCATTTCTGACTTCTGTTTACCGTCTAACTCTATGGTCATCACTTCCTCGTAAGTATTTCTAAATATTGATAATTCATAAATGTTAAACGCCATCAGCGTGCTTACAACATAAAAATCGACAGACACCTTAATTTTGATAAAGCGATCAAGAACTGAGCCATTGCTGTTGGCAAATTACACAGTCATTACCTTATTATTCAGTAATCAACATTGTAGCCATGTATAAGGACATTCATTGTTATTAGATCTCGTGATACAGAGCATCAACCTTTTCCAAGAAGATTGTTTAAAGTTGTGCGAACATCACTACCCTACTGTCCACAATCAAGGAATCAGTGAGCATCACATTGGTAAGGCGTTTTCACGAAGAATGCAGCACACACTGCTTAGCTTTGATCATGAGAGTATGATTCACCCACTCGATATGCTGCCACTTAATGAAACGGCACGGCATTTTCGGGTCTCATCAGAGATTGGTACAGTTTGGGTAATCAGCCATCATATGGTGAGTGCAGGCAAAACTTGTCGAAAGAAACTTCTAGTAGATGTACATCTATGGCTTGGTGAATACGGCTACGCCATCCAGCCGAATGATCTTCTGATTATTGTTTCAGACCATTGGATCAGCCGCAGTAAACACAGCCGTGAATTATTGCATTGGTGGATGGGTGAATTGCCCGATGAGATTACAGAATACAGCCAACAAGGTATCACCTTGCAAGAAAGCGATTCACAATTTTCCTCAGCCTTAAACACCAACTTCGGGATAACCCCCTGCTTCATCAAATTTGCCCACCCATTAAAACGTTCAAATAATCAACAACTGGTGCGCAAGTACATTCAACTGTATGCGGTTATGCAATGGGTTTAGTTTAATCAACAGGATTAAATACTCACCTTGGTTCATAAATCGAAGAAATACACCACGATACAATATCGTTATTAGTTTGTTTGTTTATCATAAGCAAATATAGTGTTGATTTATTTCAGTTTTATTTTTAGGTAATAGCTCAACCTTTGGTGTGTGCTATTTATTTTTATTTCCATAAATTAGACATTGAGCCATAAATCAACAAAGAAATGATATTTTGATTGGTGCCGCAATATGCGATCGAAATATATTAAACCTAACTCTAGCATTGCGATGCATAACACATTGCTTGCTTGATATTTACACAGCAAATCACACAAATACAATTCATAACCAAAACGGATAAATGTAATTTTCAGTAGTTTATAATGTTAATTTGTTTTTATTTATTATGGATCGCGTTAATGCTTCTTTTATTAATTGACAATTTAACCACGCGTGTCAATATTGTGACACAAGGACTTATTTATCCCCTTAATGGATTATCTTTAACTAAGTATGATTTTATCTGACCGTAATGAATTCGTTAAATGCATCTCTGTTGATGATCAGATGCAATTTATTGCCAAGTACAAAAACCTTACTTTAAGAAGTGTTTATCAGCCCATTTTTAATGCAGAAATGCGACAAGTCGGTGTTGAAGCATTAGTCCGGATTACTGATGATCACAACCAAGCAATAAGACCCGATCACTACTTACACTCTGATGAAACATCCATTGACGACAAGATCAACGTAGAGCGCTTAAGTCGTGTTATCCACGTTCGTAATTTCGCTCAATCAACCTCTCGTCATTTGCAGCTTTTCCTTAATGTATTACCTAATGTCGGTGAGCTATTCGCAAACTCCAATGTGAGTGACAGTCTGCTAGCGAAGCGTTTAGTCGAACTAAATTTGTCGCCAGAACAGATCGTAATGGAACTGGTTGAACTCAACGCAGACAGCGAAGAAAGACTCAAAGCCGCGGCATGTTCATTAGCAGAAAATGGCTTCAAAGTGGCCGTTGACGACTACGGTACACAAGCCTCAAATGAAGGGCGAGTTCGACACCTCACACCGCACATCATCAAAGTAGATCGCTCTTTGATGCTAGAGTTTGAACAAGGTAATGCTACTCCTATTCATGACGTGATTGCTCTCGCTAAGTCCATCAATGCACAAACCGTTATCGAAGGCATTGAAACTCAAGAACAGCTAAACCTAATGAAAACAATGGGGTTTGATATGTACCAGGGATACTTTCTAGCGATGCCCGCTCAAATTGAGTTGGATGTTCAAATAGCAATCTAAGTCCAGACGTTCAATCTAGTCCTTATCCCCCTTTCATTCTAAAACAGTCAAGATCAAAAAAGCCCAGTCAATGTATAGACTGGGCTTGGCTAAAACGAATCGTTTATATCAATCCTTAATATCCCGCAGTGGACGGTTTGATTCTAAATAAGATGGCAAACATCACTGGCACTACGATTAAAGTCAGTACCGTCGCAAAGCCTAAGCCCGCCATGATGGTGATTGCCATCGAGCCAAAGAAAGCATCAAATACGAGTGGAATCATACCTAAAATGGTGGTCAATGCCGCCATTGAAACCGGACGTACACGACTGATTGCACTGTCTACTACCGCTAGGTATGGGTCTTTTCCTGTCTCTAATTCACTATTGATTTGGTCTAGTAGAACAATCCCGTTCTTCAAGATCATGCCACTCAAGCTAAGCAAGCCTAAGAATGCCGTAAAGCTAAATGGCATATTAGTACTCAATAACCCTATAGAGACACCGATGATGGATAAAGGCACAGTAAACCAGATAACTAAAGGCTTACGTACCGAGTTAAACAGCAACATGGTGATGATGAACATCAACAGATAACCCATTGGCAGAGAACCAAACAGTGAGTCTTGTGCATCTTTAGAAGACTCGTATTCACCGCCCCACTCAATGCTGTAGCCAGAAGGAAGCGCTAGTGCTTCAATTTTCGGTTGTACACGTGCGAACAAGCTTGCTGGTGTTTCATCTCCCAATACGTCATGGTCTGCCAATACAGTTAATGTACGTTTGCGGTTTTGACGCTGAATTAAAGGTTCTGACCATTGTAGTTCTACGCCATCAATAACTTGTTCAACCGGAATGTAAGTCTGTAATGATGGGCTCCAAATCTTCACATTGTTTAGTGATTCGAAGTCAAAACGCTCTTCTTCAGGCAAACGGGCAACAATTGGTAGCATATGAGTGCCATCGCGCAACAAGCCAATGTTGTAGCCGCCAAACGCCATTTGTAGTGTATGAGACAGATCAGCTTTCGATATCCCTAAACGGCGCGCTTTAGATTCATTGAATAGTGGTACCAACTCTTTAGTGCGTTCACGCCAGTCATGTCTTACGTTACGAGCACCAGGATCAGCGAGCAGGATATTTTCTACGTCAGTCGCAATCGTACGCAATTGATCTGGATCCGGACCAATAATGCGAGCTTCGATTTTTGACGCTGGAGATGGACCGAATTCAATCAGTTTGAACTGGAATGTTGGTTGTTCAAACTCAATCGCCAGTTTTTCATCCAGCTTTTCCAGTGTCGTGAACATGGTTTCGCGATCAGTCGTTCTTACCTGAAGCTGAGCGTAAGCTTCATAACTCTTTTCTGGTTGGTAAGTTAGGGCAAAACGCTGCATACCTTGACCCGCAGTCGTGGTCACGAACTCAACACTGTCCAGCTTACGAATGTAGCTCTCCACTTCCTCTGTTTGCTTGATGGTTTCACGGATATCGGTACCTTCAGGCATCCACATATCAATGTAAAACATTGGTGTGTTCGACGCTGGGAAAAACTGTTGTTTAACCATGCCAAAGCCCACCACCGATACCGCCAGTAGTGCAACCATGCTCGCCACAGTCAGCCAACGGAATCTCAGAGCAAATTTCAGCATCGCACCAAACACAACAAACAGAACACCTTTGTATGGGTCTTCGTCTGTACCTGTCTTGTCCTCTTCCTTGAGCATTAAATCGGCCAAGAATGGTGTCAGTGTTAGAGCTGTGATCCAACTTAGGAAAAGTGAGAAACACAATACCCAGAACAGTGAACCCATGAACTCACCAGTCGCATCTTTTGAGAGACCAATAGGAGCAAACGCTGTAATCGCAATAATAGTCGCACCCAATAGTGGCCATTGCGTTTGTGTCACGATGTCTTTTGCTGCTTGCAGCTTAGTTTTGCCCTTCTTAAGTCCAACCAGAATACCTTCGACAACGACAATGGCGTTATCCACCAGCATGCCGAGCGCGATGATTAACGCACCTAACGAAATTCGGTGCAATTCTACCTGGTTGTAGTCCATCAAAATGAAAGTACCAAACACCGTAAGCAGTAGAACTAAACCGATGATCAAACCGCTACGTAGGCCCATCGCAAACAGTAGAACCACGATTACAATCGCAACCGCTTCCACTAAACTGATGATGAAATCTGATACTGATTTATCGACTTCTTGTGCTTGGTTGTAGAAATAGTTCAACTCAATACCCGCAGGCTTGATAGACTCAAGTCGTTCGAGCTCTGCATCTAACGCTTGACCAATCTCAACCACGTTTACGCCAGAAGAGAATGCAATACCGATGTTGATAGCAGGCTTACCGTTGTAAGTAAGCACATTACCCGGTTTTTCTGCAATCCCTCTTGTTACTGTAGACACATCTTTGAGACGGATTAGGTTGCCCGTATCACGACCGTGGATAATCAGATTCTCGAGTTCTTCAACTGTGCTCAGCGTTCCGTTTGGTTTAATCGCAAGGCTTTGACCATTGAGCATCACTTCACCAGAAGAAACCACGCTGTTCTGTTGAGCAAGCAATGATGTCACTGTCGTCATATCTAGGTTAAGTGCCGCTAAGCGCTCTAATGACATTTCGACAAACAGTTGTTCCTGCTGATCGCCAGCGATACTGACTTTACCGACACCATCGACCAATTCCAGCTCGCGGGTGAGATAATCTGCGTACTGCTTTAGCTCAACATAGTCGTAGCCATCACCAGTCAGCATAAGCATCACGCCAAATACGTCACCAAAGTCATCAATAATCTGAACAGACTGCACGCCACTTGGCAGTGTTGGCTGGAGATCATTGATCTTGCGTCGCATTTCATCCCAGATCTGCGGAAGCTCATCAGGACCGTAGTCCATCTTCATACTAACCATGATTTGAGACATACCATCTGACGACGTAGAAGTGATCTTGTCGATATACGGCAGTTGTCGAATTTCTTTCTCTAATGGGTAAGTCAGCTCCTCCTCAACTTCCATAGAGCTTGCGCCCGGATAAGTAGAGATGATCATTGCATCTTTGATAGTAAATGCAGGGTCTTCTAAGCGCGAAAGGTTGCTAAAAGAGCTAACGCCACCAACAGCTAAAATAACCAGAAACAGCCAGCTAATAACTTTGTTTTTTATTGAATATTCTGCGATGTTCATTCTGCTTTTCCTGACAATTTCATACCATCACGTAGTTTGCGTAAGTTAGAGTTAATCAACTGTTCGCCCTGCTCTACACCATGTGCGACTAGCGCACCTTGGCCGCTGATTTTTTCCACCTCAACTAAGCTTTTGTAGGCTTGGCCGTCTTCAAGTTTCCAAACATAAAACTCATTGCTCGACGCCCCCGCTTGAAGCGTTGTCATCGGTAATTGATAACCTTGTACGTCGCTTAAACCAGCCTTTGCCATATCAACGTTGACCGTAACGCTGGTACCCGGCATAACGGGTGTTTCAAGTTGTGGCATCGACATCCAAAATTCGTACGTTCTCGACTGAGGATGTAACTCGCTAGTGTGCTCCAAATAAGTCAAAGGGTAAGAGCCCTCGATACCACCAAATGTCGCATTAGGACGATAAGTACTAGAGCGCATGTCTGGGCTAATCGCGGCTAAAATCGAGTCTGAAACCTGAATACGCACATACACCTTATCGTTTTGATAGAGGCTTAGTAGCGTTTCACCCGGCGTGGTGTTTTCAAACTGCTTTTTATCGACAGCAGAAACAGTACCTGTGAACGGAGCGTGTAGCTCGGTGTAACCCAGTGCTTGCTTAGCCGATGCCAAATTTGCAGACGCAAGCTTAAAGTTCGCTGTCAGTTGATCAAATTCGGACTTTGACAACATCTTGCTCGCAAACATCTCTTTGCCACGTTTTAGCTGCTTATTGGCGAGATCAAATTGAGATTGCGCATCCACCACATCTTGTCGGTAAGTATCACCGTCGATAGTCGCCAAAAGCTGACCTTTGTTAACCACATCACCAGCCTCTACGAACACTTGATCGATCTCACCAGCGATACGAAATGCCAAAGGTGTCAATTCTGCAGCCATCACTTGACCATTGAAGTTACGGTATTGCTCTTTAAGTGGCGCTTTCACTTCAAACGTTGATACCGTTAGTGTTGGCTGCTCTCGGTGAATGGTTTCGTTGTTACAAGCAGCAAGTGCAAGTGTTGACGTCACAACGACCGCTAATTTATTGAATTTCATTAAATGCCACCCTCACGCGTCCAAGCCTTCACTTGTTGTCCATCTACCAAAGCATCTACGCCCGCTTCAACAATCAGGTCGCCGCCAATGAGGCCACCAACAACACGACCATTTTCATTAAGTGCTACCGTCACTTTTGAAATCATTTTTGATACCGGGTCATAGCGCCATAACTCGCCTTGGGCGTCTTGTTTACTTACCCATGCCGAATCAACGATACCGATGCCGTTTTCATCAGAGGACTTTTGGACCTCAACCTGAGCGGTCATACCTGAAAGTAGATTAAGCTCTGCTGGTTTTTGAATAGAAACAACCGCTCGGTAACTATTGGTATCTTCATCCGGTTGAGTTGATATCTCTTTAAAGCGTGTAGGAATACGGATACCACGGTGACTGTCCATCACTACCCACATATTGGATTGAACAAAATCTGAAATGCTACGATCTTCTAATTTGGCAACGGGTACAGAAAAGGTTACGTCCATAGCACCATGATTCAAGATGTTAAGAACAGGCTGTTTTTCACCGATAACTTGGTGCTGTTTGCCAAAGACCATAGACACAACACCATCAAAAGGCGCGACTAGCTTGGTATACCCTAAATTGGTCTTCGCTTGCTCAAGCTCTACACCAGCAGCTGTGTAGTTGTTCACTGCTTGGTCGTAGTAATCGGTGCTCACCAGCTTCTTAGCATAAAGTTCTGAAGCTTGTTGGTATTGGCTGTTTGCAAGATCGTACTTAGCTTGTGCTGCATCGAGTGCAATTCGGAAATCTGTAGAGTCTAAAACAACCAGTGTCTCGCCCTTTTTCACATCTTGTCCCATGCGGACAGCAAAGTTTTCGATCTGGCCACCCACTTGAAAAGAGAGCGCAGCTCGATCAGTAGCATCGACTTTAGCGATATAGCTATCGAGTTCCACGTCCGTCTGTTTTGGGATTTCCAAAAGCTTAACTGGCTTGATAACCAGTTCATTTTCTTCGGATTGTACTTTGTTACATCCGGTCAAAGAGCTCGCTAAGAGTACGGCTGCTACAACCGCTCCTAGTGCCTTTACCGGTTTGGCTCTGAAAGATGATTTGGACTGCATTAAGCGGCTCCATTTAATTATTATGATTTACTACACAGGTGTGCAGTATATTTAAATAAATGAAATTGACAAGCTTTACTTTCCACCTGTGCAGTATTTTTTATTTCGGTGAAAACAGTGTAGAATTGGAACATCATCCTAATTTGCGAAATGACAATGACAGAAAAAATGACGTTGACTGAAAAGAAGCAAGGCCGTCGAAGTGCCAAAGATGCTGAAGAGACACGTTTTCAGATCATGACCATTGCGGCAGAGTTGTTCTGCGACCACGGCTACGAACGTGTTTCGTTACGTAACATCAGTGAAAAGGCGGGCGTTTCTCACAGCTTGATCCGTCATCACTTTGGTAGCAAAGAAAAAATCTGGCACGCGATTAGCGATTCCTTGCATGCGTATTTTCAAGCTTACATCGCTAAGATCATGCAGGAATTGCCAAAAGATGTAGCGCCGAGTGTCACGCTGTATCTGTTCTCAATGCGACTGTTCACCAATATGATCCACTCTCGTAGACCGATGCAGCTGATTTCAGACTCGGTTCGACAAGAAGATAACTTGGTCGACTATTTCATTGATAACGTCGGTGATGTGGAACATGAGATCAACATGCTCGCAGATGAATACAACGCAGCTTATCCAGAACACCCAATCAATATTTATGAAATTAAGTGGCAGATGATCATTTATGCCAACGCAGCCGTTTGCCTTACGCCTTTCATGGAAAGTACTTGGAATGAGGGTGATATGGTTGCGACGCCAGACGAAGCTCTAATGAATCACTGGCAGATGTTCAATAAACAGATGATCAACACTTACAAAATTGACGATGAGTGGATTCTGAACCCAACAAGTCTTGAAGAGCTGATTTACGAAGTGCCTTGTGTATGGAAATGCAGTAACGGTGAAGTAAGAAACGCGGAGTAACTCGAAAGTAACTCAGTTTCACATTAAACAAAAAAAGGCGCTGTGGGTACTCACCCAAAGCGCCTTTTTAGTAATCCTTAATTAGTTGAGCTCATTGAACAACTCAATTAACGGCGAGCCTTACCACGGTTTTGGTGGATTTTAAGTTTAGCTTTCATTTTGCGTTTTTCAGAAGAACGACTCTTACCACGGCGGCCTGTACGTTCTGGCTCAACCTCTTCAATTAAGCTCGGCTCAAACCCTTGTAACCACTCTTGTGGTAGACGTTTATCAAGCAAACGCTCAATCGCCTCAAGTAGGTACTCTTCGTCTCTGCTCATGAGAGAAACGGCCAATCCTGTATTACCAGCGCGCCCTGTTCGACCAATGCGGTGAACATAGTCTTCTGCTTTGTACGGCATATCGTAGTTCACAACTTGTTCCAGTTGTTGAATATCAATACCACGCGCCGCAACATCAGTTGCAATCAGAGCACGTACTTTGCCCGATTTGAAATCATCAAGCGCTTTTTGACGAGCACCTTGGCTTTTATCACCATTGATTGAAGCCGCTTTAATTCCATCTAATTTCAGCTCTTTAACTAGCGCATCTGTACCTTGCTTAGTCTTAGTGAATACCAATACCTGTTGCCAGTTTTTAGAACCAATCAGGTAAGCCAGAAGTTCGCTTTTACGCTTTTTGTCAACTGAGTAAACCATCTGTTTTACCGTTTCAGCAGTACTGTTCGTCGGCGTTACCTGGATCTCGCAAGGGGACTCCATCATGCGATGCGCAATAGATTTGATCTTATTGTCGAACGTCGCAGAGAAGAACAGGGTTTGACGAACATCATTCATGCGCTTCAAGATGCGTTTAATATCTGGCATGAAACCCATATCAAGCATGCGGTCTGCTTCATCAAGTACCAGCACTTCTGTCTGGCTTAACATGATATTCTTAGTAAACATGTGGTCAATCAGACGGCCAGGTGTCGCGATGAGAATATCTGCTCCTGCCTTTAGATTGTCGGTTTGCACTTTCATGCTTGTACCGCCGTAAGCAACGACAATTTTAAGATCTGTCCCCTCAGCGTAGCTGGTAATGTTGTCGAAAACTTGTTGTGCAAGTTCACGAGTTGGCACCAGTACCAAAGCTCTTACCAATTTAGGATTGGGAATCACGTTATCTTGGCTAGCCAATAAACGTTGAATGATTGGTAAACCAAACGCCGCGGTTTTACCCGTACCCGTTTGAGCACCTGCCAGTACATCTTTGCCTTCTAATACGAGTGGGATTGCCTGCTCTTGCACGCTTGTCGGTGTTGTAAAATTTAGCGTCTGTAATGTAGACAGCAACTGCTCCGAAAGACCCAATTGTTCAAAAGTTTGGTTTGTATCAGACATAAAATGATGCTCAAAGAAGAAATAGGCGCGGATTGTAGCAAACCCAAATGAAACTGTTTACCTTTGTCATTGATTTTTATTTGCTAACATTTCAATTTGCTGTTTTCGATGCTGCAAAGCACGTTCAAGCACGTCTGGATAGAGCTCACAAAAGTGACACTGCAACTTATCGTAGTTATTGGAAAGATCACCAAAACACTCTTTCAGTGCCGCAAGTCTGGGTCTTCGCAAAGACATTCTCTCTAATACCATTTCGATAGAATCCATGGATTCGTAACTCTCTAACCAGCGTTGCTGCGCCATTTTCTGGTGAATCATCACAAAGTTCTCGGGCCAGTGGGACTCAGAATCTCGACTGATCTTGTTATGTGATATTTCACAAAACTGTTTAAGTGAAGAGTCAGAATACTCAGACCAATTTGTCGCCAAACAGTGATCCCAAAATACATCGAGTGCGATTGGAGCAAATCGTTGGGTCTCTTTTTTGAAAAGGGATTTAGCCTGCCGGGAGATGGCATGAGCATCTGTGTAACTGTCGACGAATCGATGCAATCGGATACCGTCAGCTAAAGATTGCGAATAGTGCTTTGAAGGATCGCCTTTAACGAAATCACCAAGTAAGTTACCTGCTAAGTCGCTACTGCAATGGTTGGCGATATGAAGATGTGCAAGAAAGTTCATTGAACCTCATTAAAGTCGAACCGATTGGAGAACATAGTAAACGTACTCCCTAATCTTAGCTAACTTTAATGAGGACGGAGGTTAGTTTGACGAGCTAAACATCTCTTCAGCTAGTTGTTGAACAGCCTGCTCGTAATCAGAAAGGTCAATGCCAATTTCCATAGCATCTAACAGTTCAAGACTTTCGTCATTAAAAGATTGGTCACTCATAATGTGCCCTTCTATTCCTTATCATGGGCTTTTGCCCTTACAACTAAGTGACTCCATATTGTGCGTAAAATATGACAGATTTATGAAGACACTCCGTGTTTCCCAACTATTTTCAATGCGCTCATTTCGAGCAGCACACCTCTGTTCTAAATCGGCATTCGCGCTATAGGATCCATATCTCCGAGTTGGGTCGCGCGCCCACACTATTACTGGTCAAGTCGCACCGACTCAATCTTTTCTTTATCAAACTATGAATCAGATCATAGATAAACGATTGCTATGCGCCTTTATGGAACTCTTCAAACCTTAGTGTAAATATAAATTTACAGTGGATATAAAAAATTACATTTAGTCTTGCATTCATTGATAAAGTCCCACAAAATGCAGCCAATCCAATATTATTACAGGCTATGAGCTTTTCAATCAGTGCATATGCCAAGTTAAAACACCATAACGTAAAGAATTATATACAATGACTAAATCAAAGGTTTTCGGTAGTACTTTGATCATCGCAGGCACCACTATTGGTGCAGGCATGCTCGCACTTCCTCTCGCTTCTGCTGGTATCGGCTTCTCTACATCACTGGTCCTTATGCTCGGTCTATGGGCACTGATGGCATTCACAGCGCTATTGATGGTTGAGCTACATCAATTTGCAGACTCAGACGCGACGCTACATACATTGGCGCACAATATTCTGGGTAATAAAGGCAAATGGATAGCAAGCTTTGCTGTTATGTTCTTATTCTACGCATTATGTGCCGCATACATTGCCGGCGGTGGTGCGCAATTCAACCAACGCGTAATGCAACTAACCGGCTTAGAGATCAGTAGCCAGATTACGACACTGATTTTCACTATCATCGTTGCCACAGTTGTAACGATAGGCACTCACAGTGTAGATAAAGTTAATCGAGTTCTATTTGGATTAAAGCTGGTTGCTATGGTGTTGGTGCTTAGCTTTCTTGCACCAAACGTTACATCGCAATACCTATTAAGTATGCCTCTACAGCAAGGTTTGATTGTGGCAGCGATTCCAGTGGTATTCACATCATTCGGCTTTCACGGCAGTATCCCTTCTATCGTGCGCTACTTAGACGGTGATGTTGGCTCATTGCGCAAGGTAATGATTGTTGGTTCTGCATTACCGCTTATCATTTACGTGTTTTGGCAAGGCGTTACGCTGGGTGTTGTTAGCCAAGAACAACTACTGAACGATTCGAGCCTAGGCGCGCTTTTGGTGTCACTATCTGAAACAGTACATCAGTCAAACCTAGGTATGATTGTTGGGGTCTTCGCTGATCTGGCGCTGTTAACATCCTTTATCGGCGTGAGCTTGGGTTTGTTTGAATTTATGGGCGATTCGCTCAATGACAAACTAGGCCAAGGCAAACGAATCAAAACGGCACTGGTTACTTTCGTTCCACCACTTGGTTTTGCTCTGTTCTACCCACAAGGCTTTATCATGGCGCTTGGATACGCAGCGATTGCTCTTGCTGTACTCGCAATTCTGCTGCCAACGATCATGGTCTACAAAGTACGCTTTACTCAAGAACAGAAATCACCGGGTTCCACCAGCGTCGTATACCAAGTCGCAGGCGGCAAATTGGCACTGTTTATGGCTGGGACAGTCGGTATCATCATCATTGCAATCCAAATGATGATTTCAGGTGGTTTATTGCCTTCTCTTGGCTAAATTGATGAATTTATCAAAAGTAATTGATCTAAGTCTCAATTATAG
Organism: Vibrio fortis; assembly: GCF_024347475.1. Taxonomy (NCBI): domain Bacteria; kingdom Pseudomonadati; phylum Pseudomonadota; class Gammaproteobacteria; order Vibrionales; family Vibrionaceae; genus Vibrio; species Vibrio fortis. The sequence goes on along the minus strand of NZ_AP025488.1, from coordinate 1,073,970 downwards.
AAATTGATTATCATTTGATTTCATAAACACTCGACGCGCGTCACATATTTATTGCGTGCGGTTATTTAAAGTCCACGGTAAAAGGAATTATCGTGGAGTTATCATGAAAGAAGTACAGTTTCGAACGATAGACAAGCTGTTTATTAAGATGTCGATCAACGACAAAATGTGGGTCATTTTTCTTATCTTTTTAGTTGCCCTTGGCAGCCTGTCAACGAACACCTACCTCAATCAGCTCGATCAAATTGAACAAAACGCAAAGACTCAAGCTGAACAACAACTCAAAGGCATGTTGTCTGTTTCCGACTCGCCAGAGTCAACGCTGTTAAGTCGCTCGTCGAGTGCCACCTCAACAGACACATACATTAACAACAACGGGTCAGTCACGGCGACTCAGCAAGGTAAAGACGGCCAATACTACTCGCTTACCTTACCTGCAACCGATGCTGCTGATCAGAAGCAAAGCGCACTCAATACTTTCTTACTCAGTTTCTTATGGTGTGTTCCTTTTGGTATTTTCTGTTACTGGGTGGCAACCTTCATTGGTGGGGCTCTGTGGGTACTCTATTCAACAACAGAAAAGATTGGTGACGGTGACCTAAGCTCTCGTCTTGGCTTCCACCCGGGTCGTGACGAGTTCGGTACGATTGGTTGTGCACTAGATCGCTCAATGGACACCTTGAGTGAACTGGTTAATAACGTTAATGAAAGCGCTGCGACACTGAGTGAAACCTCTTCTTCATTCGAAGCGGAAGCCAAGCGCAGTGAAACGCAGATCAGCAGCCAGCACGCTTCTCTTGACTCTGTGGCAACTGCGATGGATGAAATGACGGCATCAGCTAATGAAGTATCTAACATCGCAGCCCGCTCAACCGAGCAAACAGAAAATGATGCACAAGCGATTAACCAAAGCCACGGTAAAGTGCAGCAAGCAATTGCAGAGATCACCACGCTTTCTTCCTTGATTGAGCAAGCTTCGTCGTCTGTAACGAGCCTTAACGTTAACACTAGCCAAATCAATGAGGTGATTACCACCATCAACGCGATTTCGGAGCAAACTAACCTACTCGCTCTGAACGCTGCCATTGAAGCTGCACGCGCAGGTGAACAAGGCCGTGGGTTTGCGGTGGTTGCCGATGAAGTTCGAACACTGGCAAGCCGCACTCAATCTGCAACAGTAGAAATCCAAGCGATGATCGAGCGCTTACAGCAAGAGAGCCAAAACATCGCTAAGATCACTGAGCAAACGGTTGATCAAGCTCAGACAAGTAGCCAGTTGATTTCTAATATCGGTGACGATGTAAACTCAATCTCAGATTCAGCTCGTGCTCTAATGGATATGAGTGCACAAATCGCGTCTTCTGCCGATGAGCAAAGCAATGTGGCAAATAGCATCGCCGCCGAACTGAATGACATTCGCAGTCAATCGGACGTTATAAAAGAAGTGGCTCAAAACACTTCTAATGGGGTTTCTAATCTCACTAGCGCATCTATTTCACTGTCTAAGACGTTGGCAAAATACCGCACTTAGAGCCCGTTTTAACGGCTCTCAATAGCTTGGATTAGATTGTTTCATCAGAAACCAAAGAAGGACTCCGCGGAGTCCTTCTTTTTTTATTTGCTGTTTTTTCTAATACTAGATGGTTAAGCAGAAACTGGCGCCAGTTGTGGCTCTACTTGGTCTTTAAAGAACAAGCTATACAGCACAGGGACCACACCAAGCGTCAATACTGTTCCGACGATCATTCCGAAGATCATCACAATAGACATCGAATACCAGAACTCTCCGCCCGATAGAGCCAATGGCACTAAACCGAGAATCGTGGTCAGTGTTGTCATCACAATTGGTCGCAAACGCGTCATACATGCCGATATGATTGAATCTCTCACTCCTTCCCCTAGTTTTCGATTCTGTTCGATACAATCGATCAGCACAATCCCATTATTGATAATAATGCCTGCCAGACTGAAGATACCGAGCATTGCTGGGAAGGTGAAATAAGCGCCAGTTATCAACAACCCCGATACCGCCCCAATCAACGAAAGTGGGATCGTCAATAAGATAATCAATGGGCGGCGAATCGAATTAAATTGCAATAGAAGCAATAGGATCATGACAGCAAAACATTGAGGGAGATAACCAAACAGTGCTCCGTTCGCCTTGCTCGCCCCCTTAAGCTCGCCACCCAATGCGATACGATACCCCGGTGGCAGCTCAATATCATCCAGTGTTGGTTGCACGAGTTTATTAAGCTCACTCGCTTGCAATGTCTCATGCTTAACGCTGATGGTCACCGTACGTTCTAAATCAAAACGGCGTATCACCGCAGGCTCGCTGGTTGCAATAATTGATGCAAACTGTACTAGAGGCAGAGCTTGACCGTTAGTCGATGAAACTATCTGGGCCGTAAACAATTTCTCCAACGTTTTCTCTGTTTCTGCTGCACCGACAATCACAGGAATTACGTCTTCATCATTACGAAAACTGGTCACCTCTTTACCACGCAGATAGCTGTCTAAGCTCGTCGCTATGTCTCGGCTGCTAACCCCAGCACGAATGGCTTGAGCTTGATCGATATCTAAGATCAACTTAGGAACGTTGTTTTCCCAATCGTTGGCAACACCGACTGCACCCGGAATCTGACGTAGCGCCAACTCAATTTTCTTAGCGATACTCTGAATCACATCTATGTCTTTGCCTACGACTTGATATTCAACCAACCCGAGTTCACTACCACCAAGCCACATACGCTTCGCCTGCCCGCTAGCTTCAGGAAGCTGTTCCATAATGAATCGGTTGGTTTTCCTCACCATATCCAACGCTGCTGTGTAGTCTGTTGTGTTCACCACCATAAATACACGATTTGGGGCACGATCAACGGGAGATAATGCTAAGAAGAAGCGCGGCCCGCCATCACCAACATATCGCACTGTGTTTACGACATCAGGGTTCTGCTCCTTATCAAGTAGCCACGTTTCTAGGCGTTTCGATACCCTATCTGACTCTTCCACTTTCGTACCAGCAGGCAAGTCAACAAACACTAGGTACTGATTGCGCTCAGAGCCAGGCATAAACTGGACGGTCACATAACGAAAGCTATAGATGGACATAGCGAATACCGCAATAACAACCGCTAACGTACTAAGGCGGAAGTTTAGAATAACAGTCACAAATCGGCGGTAAGCCAGTTGAAGCTTAGATAGCTCCGGTTCGTTATTCTTTGCATCTTCTTTCTGCGTATTTGGTTTAATGAACCAGACACACAATGCCGGTGTTGCAAACAAGCACAAGAACCAAGAAGACAACAACGCAATGGTGATAACTTGCGACAACGAGCGTAAATATTCTCCGGTCACATCTTGTGCCAGTAGAAGTGGCATAAATGCGAGAATAGTGGTTAAAGAAGAAGTCAGAAGCGGGACAGCCATTGCTTTAGAAGCCGACACAGCCGCTTCAACACGCTCAACCCCTTGAGAGACTTTGCTCTTGATAAACTCCGCCATAACAATACCGTTATCAACCAGCAAACCAAGAGAAATAATGATGGCAGCAATCGACATTCGTTGTAGCTCAACGCCCCATATCGACATACCGATGACGGTTAACAAGATCGTCAATGGGACGATACTACCGATAATCAAACCCATTCTTAGGCCTAGGAATGCCATCACCACAGCCAATACTACGGCGACCGTTTGCATCAAATTGGTAGTGGCAGAACTAACCGCAGCGTTAACCTTATCAGGTTGGAATGTTGCTAGCTCCAAGGTCATACCGACAGGCAAGTCCTTCTCTACCTGATCAATAAACTCTTTTACTTTGATTCCGAACTCATCACTTTGGCTACCTGAAGCCATCGCTGCAGCGATAACGACGGCTTTTTTACCGTTGAAATAAACTGGAGTATTAAATGGGTGTTCATAACCTACTTCTACATCTGCCAAGTCACGCAAGTACACAGTGTTGCCAGATTCTCGCTCATTAAGGTCGAGCTCTAAGATCTCTTCAACCGAATTAAAGTTACCGGTCGGTTCGATTTCAACTTGCATCGTATCGGTTTCAATCACGCCCCCCGGGAGTACCACGTTACGAGCTTGCAGTGCGGAAACAATCTGTCGGAATTGAAACTTTTCGTTAGTCAAAGCGCCATGCTTTGCGTTTACCCAAATTCGCTCTTCATTCACACCATAGAGCTCAACTTGCGATACGGTTTGGACGCTACTGAGCCGATCTTGAATTGCTTCAGCAGTTTTACGCAGTTCGTGATGGTCGAAGCCGTCTCCAGAAAGCGCGATCGTAGCCGAATAAACCTGCCCAAACTCGTCATTGACCATAGGGCCAACTGTTCCATCAGGTAAGCTTCCTTTCATGCTGTCCATACGATTACGGAGCGTGTCCCATATCGGTTGGAGATTGAAGTATTTATCATGAACCGTCACGGTGATCTGCGCAGCGCCAGTTCGCGACCATGACTTTATCTCCGTCACCTCGGGAATCTGTTTTATTTCTCGCTCTAATGGCTTAGTGATGAACTTTTCGATACGGTCGGGTGACATCCCCGGAAACTGCGCGATGACGACAGCACTTCGAATTAAGATCTCAGGATCTTCTTTACTTGGTGCGTTATTGAACGTGCTAATGCCAAGCACAAACAACATCACCAAAAAGACTTGAGTAAAACGGTTATGTTTAAGCGCGAGTTCAGTAATCTTATACATACTGCGGTTTCCTACAAGCCGTTCCAAAGGGTCACTTGTTGCCCTTCATAAAGGTAAGGGATCCCAGCGGTAACGATCCTTTCCCCCTCAGATAGATTATTTAATACAACGACCTGAGCATTAATATCTCGCTTAGTTTTAACGTAACGCTTTTCAAGAGTGCTCGTTGAAGGGTTAACAATATAGATGGCAGCATCGTCGCCATTTAAGTCAGGGCTGCGTTCATTAAAATCAAACGCTTCTAATGGTAATAGCACCACGTTTTGACTCTCACCACCGATAAGTAACTGTACATCCGCTGACATACCATTTCTCAATGCAACGTTTGAATCACTGAGCTGCAACGTGACTGAGTACGCATTTCCACGCTCAACCACCGCACCTATTTCAGTCACTGTACCTACCAACTTCGCATCATTAAGCGCAGAGATCTGAACCTGAGCCTTGTCACCATAAGTCACCTCTTTAATCAGTGACTCAGGAACAAGGAAATCGACCTCATAAGCAAAGTCATTGACGAGTTCCATGATCTGCTGACCTGCGCTGATCTTTGTAAACTCATCGATCTGTACTTGGCTAATCTGGCCAGAAAATGGCGCGTAGAGTTTTGCGCGTTTAAGGTTCAATTCCGCATTAGACAAATCTGTCTGGGCGAGATTTTCTTGCTGTTGTTTCGCATCAAGATCCGCTCTAATAGCAATCAACTCAGATTCAGAGACAAACCCTTTCAAGTTAAGCTTTGCCGAGCGTTGATACTTGTCCTCAGCCTGCAGCTTAGCAACCCGAGCTGCACCTAAAGAAGCTTGAGACTTGCGAACGGCCAATAGCAAATCACTTGTTTCTAGTTGCGCTAAAACTTGCCCTTTTTCGACACGCTGCCCTTTTGCCACCATAAGCTGGCTAACGGTTCCATTCACCTTAAAGCTCAATGGCGAAGTCTGAGCGCTGCGTACTATGCCGCTTAATTGACGTGTTTGAGTATGAGATTGAAAAACAGCGGTGGTGAATTTAACGCTTCGAATTGACTGGCTTGATTCTTCAGCCGTGTCGGAAGTTTGAGGGCCACATCCAGTCAAAAGAAGGGCAATTACGAAAATGATAACTTTCACATTAGAATCCAGTTTATGGTACTGCATTCCAGTATAGCAAACTGTATAGTGGTAATCTAATGTAATATCATTAGCATGAGCTCAGTCGCAATTGAACAAAACTTAAATAAGAAATCTGTTTAAAAAATCGGCTTAGAGGTAATCTAATGAAGCGAAGTTATCGCTTTTTGACTTGCTGCAGGTGACATAATGAATAAAACAGACGCACCAACTGACGACATCACATGCCCGCTTTGCCAACATGAGGAATATCTGCTTTCAAATTGTGGAGAGAAATTTACTTGTGCTGCGTGTGGGTTCCATACCAAACAATTTACAAAAATCGTCCGGATTCAACCGAGTACTACCCCACCAAGACACCAGAGTATGGTGTATCACTTGAGTAATGCTTGCCACTAAGCCAAGCAGATATCTCTTCAAGGCTGTAGATATCAATAGCGGCTGACTCTTCGGAGTCAGCCTTTGGTGTTCTAACTAAGGTGCTAGGTAGGTTAGGTCTTAAGCGAAATGACTGGATCCCCGCTCTCACCCCAGCTTCAATACCTTTGATGGTATCGTCAACATAGATGCATTCGTTAGGCAAAAAGCCCATGTTCATTGCTGTATACATGATCAAATCAGGCTCTGGTTTCCAACTGTTAGCATCGAAAGCTGAAAATATTTTACCTTTAAAATCGTCGAGCATGCCTGTCATTGCTAGGGATGACTCAACTCGCTCTTTTGGTGCATTAGAGGCAATACAGAACTCAACACCCTGATTTTTAAGAAATTTAATCAGTTCACTGGCACCATCCATTGGCTTTAAGAATCGTTGAAAAAGAGCTTCAAGTTCGGTGCGGTATAGAGGTTCCAATGTATCAATAGAGATGGTGAGACCAAGGCGCTGTTGGGTATCCATTAAGATATCAGCAAGCTTACCGCCTTGAAAATGCGCGTAGCAATCTTCAAGTGATAGAGAGACATTGAATTGCGCAAAAACATTCACCAGCGCTTGGCAGCAAAGCTTTTCACTGTCTATCAGTGTTCCATCACAATCAAATATCACACATTTTGTCTGCTCTAATCTCATCGTTACACCATTTACCTAAAGTTCGACTTTCATCCTATAGGCATATAGGTTTATCGGGCATGACTGATGTAGCATTTTCCTGAAAACCACTTAATTAACTTCGCGAAATATGCGACAGATCACCTTAATAACCCTATTTATAAATTACTTACAGGCATTATTATCCTAACCTTGCTAAAAACTCAGTCTTATTGGGTTGGTTTGTCGATAATTTAAACACAAAGACATGACATTAATGTGAAGTAAAGGCTATTGCGTAACAGTACATTAGTACAATCGTGTGTCGATTATGAGAATGTGATAGGGAATGTTTAAAAAATCTTCCATATTATTCGACAAGCAATAACGGTTTGGTGCTTATGAAAAACTATAAATCCGGAATGGGAAATCGGGCGGAGCTGCGAGTGAATTAAAAGAGGTATGAATAAAAGCGGGAGCGCACTCCCACCCTATCTATCAGCTTTTCTATTCGCTTTCGACCCACACTTTGGTGTTCGATACGATAGAAGTGCCAAGCAAAGACACAAGCTGTTGTGCAAAGCCTATTGTGTTCTGGCCCGCTTGATTGACGATATCTGAAACAAGCACCTCACCTTCCACTGAAGTCACAATTGCACTTGCTACTACATCAGAACCAACGGTACCAATATATAGTTGATGTTCATCAGATAAGATAATTTGGCTTAAAAATTCAAGAATATGAGTCTTATCGAACTCACTTTCATAGACACTCGCTTGATTGAGCGAGAATAAGACGGTCAGTTTATGAAAATCGACTTTATGAATTTCTTCGATATCGGCGGGAGTTTGATCTGAAGGAAGCAGTTGATAGCTTTTATTTGCGAGTCTTGATTGATACACATCTCTTCCGAGTAAGCTCTCTTTCGCAGGATAAGCCACATCAACTTGATTTGCTAACCACGCATTCTTTTTCAGTGCGATTTCAGGTATTTCATTATTCATTCTTTTACTACCTACTTTAGTATCCCCAAATATCACAATTATTTGGAAGGCACACGGTCGCCTTAGGCGCCGAGCTACAAGCAGAGAGCATACAGAGCATCGTAACGACCAACAAGTACTTTAAATGCTTCATAAATTAAGGTTCTCCCAATACTGCCTTTTCGAATAGAGCGAAAAGCTCTACACTCGTATTCAAGCTTTCAATACTCCTTATAGTAATTAGAACTCTATAAATTAAAAGGACTTCTTATGAAAAAAGCCCTAATCGCATTAGGTATCATGACCATGTTGGTTGGTTGTTCGGATAACGAGGTGGGTGACGTATCACTTGGCTTCTTTACCTTGAAAGACATCAAGATCTCTCATCTAGATGATGAGAAGATCCCAGGTGTCACCTGTCACATCGCTTCTATTGAGGCGGATTTCTCTCTTGCAGACCCAAGTGATAGCTCAATCTCTTGTCGTCAAACGGGTGATATCACGCCTGAGATGATCGCCAAAATTGATAAAAGCGCCTCTGGTGAGGTTGTCTTCAAGCAATCAAAAAGTATTTTCTTTAAGACAATGAAGGTAAGACGTATCTACGATGCGGAAAACCAAACCTTACTGTATCTGTCTTACACAACAAAAGAGACAGAAGGTAGTTTCAAGCATAGCCTGTCAACGGTTCCACTATGGGGAACTAAAGCTTACATTGACCCAACAACACTTTCTGCTGAACAAAAATAGACCACTGGCTTAGTTTTGTTCACTCGCCTGTATACACAATGTACAGGCGAGTCTAAATGTAATAAAAATGAAAGAAATTACAAAAATCTGTGATATTATGCGGCAAAATTTTCTCACTGTAATTTTCTTATGAAATTTCCTGGACAGCGCAAATCTAAGCACTACTTCCCTACACACGCCCGTGATCCACTCATCAACCAGATGAAGGAAACACCAAAACTGTATCGCCCGATTATTGTTGGTGTTGGTCAAACAATTGTAGATATCGAAGCTCGTGTTTCTGATGAATTCCTTGCTAAATACGAACTAAGTAAAGGTCACTCTCTTGTTTTGGAAGAAAGCAAAGCGGATGCCCTATACGATGAGCTCGTTGAAAGCGGTCTAATCACGCACCAATATCCAGGCGATACCATTGGTAACACGCTACACAACTACTCAGTGTTAGCAGACAGTAAATCGGTACTCTTAGGTGTTATGTCACGTAACATCGAAGTTGGCTCTTTTGCTTACCGTTACCTATGCCGTACCTCTTCGCGTATGAACCTAAACCACCTACAGACAGTAGAAGGTTCAATCGGTCGTTGTTACACCCTAATTTCGGACGATGGCGAACGTACATTCGCGATCAACGAAGGTGAAATGAACAACCTACGTCCAGATAGCATTCCTGAAGAAGTATTTGAAAAAGCCTCTGCACTGGTTGTTTCTTCATACCTAATGCGCGGTAAGCCAGAAGACCCAATGCCAAAAGCAGTAGCTCGAGCTATCGAGATCGCTAAAGCAAACAATGTTCCCGTTGTATTGACGCTAGGCACAAAATGGGTAATCGAAGGCAACGCTGAATGGTGGCAAGATTACATTAAAGAGAATATCTCTATCGTTGCGATGAACGAAGAGGAAGGTCAGGCTCTGACAGGCGAGAAAGATCCGCTGCTAGCTGCAGATAAAGCTCTAGAATGGGTCGACTTAGTTCTATGTACTGCGGGTCCTGTTGGCCTATATATGGCTGGTTACACTGATGAGACAGCGAAACGCGAAACCGAGCTACCTCTTCTTCCTGGTAACATTCCAGAATTTAACAAGTACGAGTTTAGCCGTGCAATGCGCAAGGACGACTGTAAGAACCCTGTTAAGGTATATTCTCACATCGGTCCTTACCTTGGTGGTCCTCTTGAAATTAAGAACACCAATGGCGCAGGTGACGCAGCACTATCTGCACTACTTCATGATATGGCAGCGAATAGTCACCACCACATGAACGTACCAAACTCGTCTAAACACGACCAGCCTTACATGACCTACTCGTCACTTTCACAGATCTGTAAGTACGCTAACCGTGTGAGTTACGAAGTGCTGACACAACACTCTCCACGTCTTGGTCGCTCTCTTCCCGAACGTGAAGACAGCCTAGAAGAAGCGTATTGGGATCGCTAATCACAATACCTAACTGTTTCTATTAAGGGTTGCACTATGCAACCCTTTTTATTTTCGGCTAATAAAACACACACAATCGCGTAAATTTTGGTGATGAGTTAGCATCGCCAGATTTGATCTCGCGCAATGACTGGTGAAATCTGTTATCTTCCAGCACATAATTCGTGTGGTTAGCCTTTACATGGTCGATTTATACAGTACTATCGCCACGCAAACGTTTTCGTACCACCTTATCGGTTTCAACATAAGGATTTAATATGCTGTCTGATATTGATATTTGCCGCTCTGCTTCACTCAAAAACATCAGTGATATTGCTCTCGGTGCAGGCTTAACCACTGACGAATTCCAACCACTTGGGTTACATAAGGCGAAAGTCTCTTTAGACAGCCTAAAACGTCTCGAAGAAAAACCAAAAGGTAAGCTTGTTCTAGTTACAGCGATTACGCCTACTCCACTTGGTGAAGGGAAAACAGTAACAACTATTGGTTTAAGCCAAGGGTTAGCAGCAATTAATCAATCAGTTATGGCTTGTATTCGCCAACCTTCAATGGGACCCGTTTTTGGTGTCAAAGGCGGCGCTGCTGGTGGTGGTTACTCTCAAGTTGCGCCAATGGAACAGCTTAACCTTCACCTTACTGGAGACATTCACTCCGTCACTGCAGCACACAACCTTGCTTCTGCGGCAATTGATGCTCGCTATTACCATGAACAAAGAGAAGGTATTGAAGCTTTTGAACAACGTTCAGGGTTAAAGGCACTGAATATCGATCCTCAACGTATTGTTTGGCGTCGGGTCCTCGATCATAACGATCGTGCACTGCGAATGATTACTGTTGGACAAAACGAAGACGGTAAAACCATCAATGGCTATCAGCGTGAAGATGGCTTTGACATATCGGCTGCATCCGAGTTAATGGCGATCCTCGCACTTGCGGAAGATCTACAAGATTTACGTAAGCGCATTGGACGTATTGTGTTGGCATACAATAAAAATGGCGAACCTTTAACCGCAGACGACTTCCAAGTTGCAGGTGCAATGACAGTAACAATGAAGGACGCTATTGAGCCAACATTGATGCAAACATTGGAAGGCGTCCCTACCCTGATTCATGCCGGGCCATTTGCCAACATTGCTCATGGAAACTCCTCAATCATTGCCGATAAGATTGCACTGAGATTAGCGGATTACGTGGTGACTGAGGGCGGTTTTGGTTCTGATATGGGTCTCGAGAAAGCATGCAACATTAAAGCAACGGCGGCTAACCAGTCACCTGATTGCGCAGTAGTTGTTGCGACGCTTAGAGGCTTAAAAGCAAACTCTGGCCTTTATGACCTGCGTCCAGGCACACCGCTTCCGGATTCTATCTGCAACGATGACAGTCAAGCTCTTATCGCTGGTTTCGAAAACCTGAAATGGCATATTAACAACGTCAATAAATACGGTGTTCCTATTGTGATTGCTATCAACCGATTCCCACAAGATTCCGATGACGAGCTAGCTCAATTAAAAGCGCTCATTCAAAGCTATGATGAGACTGTGTCCGTTGCAATTAGTGAAGCGTTTGGCCAAGGCGGAGAAGGCGCTACTGACTTAGCGAAAGCCGTGGTGTCAGCTTGTGAAAAACCTGCTCAATTCAAGCCTCTTTATACTCAAGAACAATCGCTTGAAGAGAAGTTAATGGCGGTTGCTGAAGTGGGTTATGGTGCAGCAAGCCTTACTTTGTCAGAAAAGGCTAAATCGCAGCTCGCAGAGTTCAAAAAACATGGATACGACCACCTGTCGGTATGTTTAGCGAAAACTCCGCTGTCGATATCAACGGAAGCACACGTTAAAGGCGCTCCAACTCAGTTTGATGTTCCTGTGAGAGAACTTAAGCTTTGCGCAGGAGCAGGATTTATCTATGCGTTGTGTGGAAATGTGATGACTATGCCTGGGCTACCTGACAAGCCAGCCTTTATGTCTTTAGACATCAACGAAAATGGCGACATTACGGGTTTAAGTTAGTATTTATAAAAGTTTTTCTCAGGAGTTCGCAGGTTATCGTCATAGTGAATGTAAGATAACCTGCAATTTGCACACAAAAGCAACAAATTGCACACATACCTCTCAACTGGAAGATTTACCTAACCAGTTCTGGGTAAAGATCACATTAATAACCCCACTAAATCTATAGTATTGCGCTGATTCTTTGGGGAATGTAATGAAAGCAAGTATAAAAAAACTCTCAGGCCAATTTCTCTGTACTGTCCTAGCCCTAGGAATAGTTCCTGCTCTATACATTAGCTCCGAGTTCGACCGTATAGCAGCGCAATATGATACAAATATAAAACAGGCCAGCCAAAATCAAATCGAGTACAGTTTTCACGAGCTGGGGTTGATCATACGTGAAGTGTCTAACACCATTCCAACCATCGCTGAATCAACGACTCTTAAACGCGCTGTCCAATTTCCCTCAGCTGATAATATTGATTCACTACAAGATTTATGGCTAATGTTGGCGAACGGTCAAAAGTACTACTCGCAACTTCGTTATCTCGACTTAAAAGGTAACGAGACAATACGCATCAACTATAAAGATGGTATAGCTAGCGTTGTCCCTGAAAGTCAACTTCAAAACAAGTCATCTCGTGACTACTTCACCACACTGCAACAGCTGAAAATTGGTGAGATTGCTTCGTTTGGTATCGACCTAGAATATGAAAACGGTCAACCTGTTAACCCTTTACTCCCAGCCCTACGAATCATGACGCCAGTCGCGATAGAAGACAGCATTGTTGGCTACTTCATCGTAAACCTCAATATGGTAGAGATATACGATCGCCTGCACTACACCTTTGGTTCATCACTTGCACAGCCTACCTTGATTAATGGTTCGGGTCATATATTGATGTCCCCAGAGCCAGAACGAGCCTTCGGCCACCTTATTGAAGATCGAGCTGACAAAACCTATGCCATCACTCATCCAAAGCTATGGCAAGAAATTTCAACGCAGAGAAGTGGCAGTTACTTTGATGGCAAAGATTGGTATTTCTATGCGGATATAAGCCCTAACATCGAACAGTTAAAAGGGCCTGTTCATATGGTATTGCACGTAGATAATAAAGAAATCAGTGCGCAGTACCAACAAGAGTACACAGCGATCATCATCCAGATAGCAACACTCTCGATATTGATTTCAATTGTGTCTGGAGTTTTCGTCGCTTGGAATATCAACCACAAGAAGAACAGCATCGAAAGCCAACTCGCAAAAGCCGCAATGAATGGCATGTCTGCGTTAGTTATCACGGATCGAAACAATCGAATTATTAAAGTCAATCGTGAATTTACTCGAATGAGTGGCTACACGCTTGAAGAGGTGAAAGGCAAACAGCCGTCTATGTTCGCTTCTGGAAAGAATAACCAAGAGTTCTACATGCGCATGTGGGCGATCATCAACGAACGTGGAATGTGGGAAGGCGAAGTCATCAACCGACGCAAAGATGGCTCTCTGATTACCGAAATTCTAAGAATTCAGACGATCAAAGACTCAAACAATGTTATTCAGTTCTACGTTGCCTCGTTTGTTGATATCAGTAAGCGCAAAGAGCTTGAGAACAAACTGCGTAACCTAAGTGAAAAAGACGCACTTGCTGGATGTTGGAATCGTCGTAAGTTTGATGAAGAGCTGCGTGATGAATGTAATCGTGTTGCTCGTTACCCTGAATTTGAACAGTCATGCTTAGCGATTGTTGACATCGACCACTTCAAACGCATCAATGACAAATTTGGACACGATTATGGCGATAAAGTGATTCAAGTCGTCGCAGGCGTATTACAAAGAGAGTGTCGCGAAACCGATTTTGTGGCTCGTATTGGCGGTGAAGAGTTTGGCATAGTGCTGCCCCATACTAAACCAAATGAAGCTTACTGTGTGTTGAATCGATTGAGGGTAGCCATATCGCTTGAGCTCGATGATCAAGTGACCGTCAGTGGTGGCGTGACCAACGTGACTCATGACTCAAAACTCAGCTACAAATGCGCAGACCTTGCCTTATACGAAGCAAAAGCAAATGGACGAAACAACATCTGCCTATTTCTAGATAGCGAGATGGAACAAATCGCTTAACGTACAAACCAAAAGAAACAAATGGCTCCTAACCGCCTCTACGAATTAGAGACAAATAGGAGCCATTTTTTTATCATCCACTTCAGAATATTAATGTCGTGATAAGTACCGTTCAGTAATGAAGTCTGTAAGTTGTTACTGAGGTCTTGGGTAGAACATCAGTTGCTTACCTTCCACGACCATAATGCAGTCCATATTAGCCGCGTGTGCCGCCTGTTTACCCAAATCTGTATCTTCAAATACTACGCACTGTTCCGGAGAGAGCCCCATTCCTTTGCAGGCATCCAAAAACGTGTCGGGGTTAGGCTTGTGACGTTCAACATCGGTTGCTGTAACTAGGCTATCTAACTTGGGCAAAATACTTGTCGCTGTAAGCAAGTTTTCTGCACTCTTGCGTTGGCTACCCGTTCCTACCGCTAATCGCTTTTCTCCATAATGCTCTAACAACAAGTCGTGTGTGCAAGAGATAACATTACCTTTATCTTCAATATTGGCAAACGCATCCATCTTAAACGCAGATACGGCTTTTGGATCTAGGCTCAAACCGTACTTTGCATTCACTTCACCCGCAATTTTATAGCTCGGCATTCCACCAAGGCTATGTAGCCAAGAAGCTTCAAACTTGAACCCAAAATGTTTGGCTGTCTGCTCCCATGCTTTGATATGTGCAGGCATGGTATCAATGAGAGTACCATCCATATCGAAAATTAAGCCATCGTACTTCGTTAGATCAATCGTCATTGCTTTGCCACTCTAAATAAAACTACTGATACCATAACCAATTACGAGTATCATGAGCCAACATTTTTTATGTTTATCAATGATTATGCTGCAAATATCGAATAACGTCTCTATTCAAACTTGGGAGATTCAACTGACCGCAATTCGTGCTCAAGGTGCGGGCGGGCAAAATGTAAACAAGGTATCCAGTGCGATTCACCTTCGTTTCGACATAAAACACTCTACGCTGCCTGATTTTTATAAAGAGAGGTTACTGGCTTTAAAAGACAGTCGCATTACTGCTGATGGCGTCATTGTGATTAAAGCGCAACAATTCAGAACACAAGAGCAGAATAAAGAAGATGCGCTCAATAGGCTAAAAGCGTTAATTCTTGAGGCAACAAAAGTAACGAAGGTAAGACGTGCAACCAAGCCGACAAAAGCATCTCAGAAGCGGCGCTTAGAAAAGAAAAAACAGCGCAGTAACACTAAACAACTGCGAGGCAGAGTGGATTAAAGTGATATGCGTTTCCCAGGCGCTATCTCAACTCATCTATCTAATTCGCTCTAGCTAGCGACAAGATCAACTTGATCAAGAGCCTCCTCTGCTCGTCAGTTAGTAGCCTCGAAACAGCCGCAACGTCTTCAACCGCTATTTGACCCGCTTCTAAAGTATCCATAACGACCTCTAAGTCCGTTATCGCTAGTGACCGTGTTAGAGAGCGATACTGCGACATCTTAATATCAGCCTCGCCCCTTTCGATTCTCTGGTACGTTTTCAAGCTCATCCCAGCCATCGACGCGAGTTTTTCTTGTGAAAAGTTGGCTCGTTTTCTGCGTTCAATAATTGCCAACACAATAGGTTCATTGGTCATAAGCCACCTCCTAAAAGACACTTATGTCCTATTTTCAGCAAAAAGCAGACCAAATTGGGCATAAACTATTTACATAAACGCCCAGTAGCATATGATGCACCGCCTAAAAAACGTTATATTTCAATTAACTTGTGTTACTTTATAAATTTAGCGCAATAAATAAACAAACTTAAACCATTCGTGGGAAGAAGAAATAAATTGCAAAATGCAAACACTAGCGATGCAAAAAGAAACATTGCAAGTCGCTTTAAAATTATATTTCCCTGTATCCAACAGTTGCTAGAAACATCAAACCCAGCCGCCGAGATCGTCAAAGTTCAATTTAGGCTGCTTACATACAAGGAGTTATTACTTCATAGTCACAGCTTGAGTAAAGAAGATGTAGACAAAGGCTTTAATTCATTGACATCAGAAGAGAAAAAGATCGCTCAATTAGGTGTGCTACACATAAATAAAGCGATCTCAGAAATTGACGAGTTATTGGCAGGGTTAGCGTCGAGAACCTTGTAGAGCTCTAATAGTGCGAGTTCTTCTTAAACCCAGTGCAAGAAGAGCTCCCAACAATAATGTCGACAACGCACCACCACTACTTTCACTGGTACTGCTGACAGTTTGAATACTGCCATGTTGATTTAAGTAAGCGGTGCGTTTTAAATTGGTAGATGTTGCTTTTGGGGTTTCATTACCATCGAGCACGCTGGTAATCCAAGCATTGAAATCGTTGACCTCAGTAAATACTGAAGTCGCTCCTACGGTTGGATCACCACATTGAATTGGGCCAAAACTAGTAATTCCGACTTGTACATAGTCGCTACCATCATTCCAATAAATAGGCCCACCAGAATCCCCTTGACAGGTTCCTCCATTCAGGCTGTTTGAATCGCTAGTTTTTCCATCGAAACAAATCTGACTTTGAGTTAATTCTTCACCAAATATCTTTACACACTCAGTATTCGTAATTAAATCAAGAGCTACTTTTTGCAAACTAGTCGTCGCATCGAAACCTGATTGAGTATCACCATGACCCACGGCTACAAAGCTACCCGGGTATAGAAGTCGGTAGTCATTTTCATCCCAGTCTTTGTCTTTGGGTAAAATCACAGCTTCAATATTGGAGTTAACACTCATATCCTCACTTAGCTTCAGAATCGCTACATCATTCGCTAATAGGCTCTTGATATCATTATTATAATCATTACGATAATAAACTTCAGATATGCGGTAACGCTGAATATTTCCAGCCGGATAGTCATCAACATCTTCTAACTGTGGCACCACTACAGTAAACAATTGCGCTCTTTCGTTACCATAAATACAATGCGCAGCGGTCAGTATATGTTGAGGATCGAGAATTGTTGCGCCGCAATACGGGTCAGTATAGTAGACGCCATCATATTCAAAACTGTCTATGAACAGACTGGCGATTGATGGGAAATCTGAAGTCGAGGCATTGGTGCCATTTACGATAAAGGGAGAGATATCTACATTTGATTCTGTTGCTGTGACTGTATCAGCGCACACTGCAAAACTTCCAATCAAAGGAAGTGCTCCTACCCACATCCACTTCTTCGATAGTGTGCTTTTCATGACCACTCTCCTACACCTTCAGGATACTCTTATTGACTAATCTTCAGTATAGCGGCTTAAATGATGAAATATTAAGTAATCAATGGATCAAATGTGATGCATCCCCAAGATGATCAATAAGTTATAGAAAAGCAAACCCCCTTACCATCCACCATATGAATAGTGGCTAATAAGGGGAATGCGAAAAACAATCGGTTAAAAAATATTAACGATTAGCCACGGTAGTAGCGTTGAGGTACAAATGGCATTTTCTCTACTGTCATTGCCAGCTTCTTACCACGTACTTCAGCAAAGACCTCTGTACCAATTGCGGCAAGATCTGTGCGTACATAAGCCATTGAAACAGGCTTACCGGCGTTCGGGCCAGCAGTACCACTTGTTACCACACCGATTTTGTTTCCTTCAGCGTCAAACAGCTCTGCGCCTTCACGCACTGGTGCTTTGGTTTGACCAACAAGGCCAACGCGCTTACGTTGAACGTCTTTGGTTGCTATCTGCTCTAGAATGATGTCTGCACCTGGGAAACCACCAGCACGCTCACCGTCTGTGCGACGAACTTTCTGGATACCCCATAGTAGGCTTGCTTCTACCGGTGTCGTTGTTGTATCTAGATCGTGACCGTATAGACACAGACCACACTCTAGGCGTAGCGAGTCACGTGCGCCAAGACCAATCCACTCCACTTCCGCTTCTGCTGTCAGTTTGCGAGCTAGCGCATCAGCGTGGTCATTTGGTACGGAGATTTCGTAGCCATCTTCACCCGTGTAACCACTGCGGCTTACGATGCACTCAACACCGTCGATATCTACTTTTTGTACGTCCATGAACAGCATGTCCGCTACGCTTGGTTGGAAACGAGCAAGTACCTCTGATGCTTTAGGGCCTTGTAGAGCAAGTAGAGCTCGATCGTCGATCACTTCAAGCTCTACATCACTTGGAAGGTGTGCTGTTAGGTGGTCAATATCTTGAGTTTTACAAGCGGCGTTTACAACAACGAACAGGTGGTCACCTAGGTTGGCTACCATAAGGTCATCCATGATACCGCCCTGCTCATTAGTAAAGAACGCGTAACGTTGCTTACCAGAAGGTAGGTCGATGATGTCTACTGGAACTAGAGTTTCTAGAGCCGCTGCTGCATTTTCACCGTGAAGACGCAATTGGCCCATGTGAGAAACATCAAAAAGACCTGCTGCGTCACGTGTGTGTAAGTGCTCTTTCTTAACGCCTAGTGGGTATTGAACTGGCATATCGTAGCCAGCGAAAGGAACCATCTTTGCACCAACTTCTACGTGCAGTGCATGCAGAGGTGTTTTTAACAGGTCTTGAGTTGCTTGTTCTTGAGTCATTTTATTCTCCATGAAGCGTTGCAGGTATCCAACATCGACGCTGCCGCTTTTATCTCTTTGTAGAGTAGCTCTCTATCTAGTAGTAAAGATGAGAACAGTAAGAAAGAAGGAGGTGGCGATATGGCCTCTATCGCTTGTCTTTCTATATAAGAAGAGTGCTCTATTATAGAAAACCAAAAAATAGTGAAATGGACACATTAGGTCACCTTCCAAGAATTCACTTCAGTAAACATCAATCAACATGAGTAAACCGTGTTCACTATAGTAAACAAGCCTGAATCAGTTTTACACCCTTAACAAGATCAAAACAGTCCAAAATGTGACATTTAACAATTTTAAAACAAATATGACAGACACAAAAAAGCGTGATATTGATGCTTTTACCATCTATATCACGCTAATTAAAAGACGTTTACAACAAAAGCAAACGTTTGCTTTCACTATAAGAAATTTAAAAACTTTACATTTATTTTGCAGTCACCCACAGAATCAACGCATCTTCTGTACTGGTAGAGATAAGCATGTGACCCATATTTGCATCATAGTACATGCTGTCTCCTTCACTCATTGGAATAGGCTCATAGAATTCTGAATAGAACATGATGTCGCCTGAGATCACCATCAGGAACTCTTCACCATCATGACGTACCCAGTCGTTATATTCTTCAAAGGCTCTTGCTCTTACTCGGCTCTTGAACGGCATCATCTTTTTATTCGATAATTCCGTTGCCAGAAGCTCATGTTCATAAGTAGGAGTTGGGTGGGGTTTACCCTGCCCTGCCTTAGTTAAATCACGACGGCCTGTAGCAACTTTTTTTCTTGGTGGCTCAAAGAGTTGCGGCATATCTATTTGTAAGCCCATCGCTAGCTTTTGCATCGCTTGGAAGGTCGGAGATATCTGCTCATTTTCGATCTTGCTGAGCGTAGAGCGCGCAAGGCCGGTTCTCTGACTCGCTTCTTCTAATGTAATACCCAACTTACTGCGGATATCTTTTATGCGCTGCCCTAGTCTTAATGGCTCAATATTCTGATCTGGCGTCTCTTTTGCCAAAGTCAAAGATGGGTACTCATCATAAATGTCTTCTGACATAGGTCCCTCGTATTATTTCTGCATCCTGTCTATAGAATTCATTGTTGCACGAAGCGCTTTGTTGATTAAAGACCACGCAAGAAAATAAAGCGTGCTCCCAGTAGCAAAACAAGAAAATCTGTTTCCTATTGGAAATTTTTATTGAAAATTGAATTTAACGGCGTTATGTTATCGACTTGTTAGATGAAGAGATGCTACTTCAGCTTGCACTAAATGACAGATTTAACATTTAAAGCAGCTGTTTTTACCCCACTTTTAGGGGAACCAATTTCGCACTGCATTGACCCTACGTTTGGTCGCTTGCAATCAATATTTAAGGCTTTTGTTCCATATTGACGCAAACGATTACAATGCAGAAACCAACGCAAGACCTAATGGACACATAAAAACAATATCCATTAGTTAATTGAAAGGTCTCGACAATGAACAACGCATACCAAAACCATAGCTTAGACAGTTTTTTCTCTACTAACCTATCGGCAACTGACGACGCAGTATTCGCTGGAATCCAGGCAGAAAACGCACGTCAAAACGAACAGATCGAACTAATTGCTTCTGAGAACATCGTTTCTAAAGCAGTTATGCAAGCACAAGGCACTTGCCTAACTAACAAATACGCTGAAGGTTACCCTGGTCGTCGCTACTACGGCGGTTGTGAACACGTAGATACAGTAGAAGCGATCGCGATTGAGCGTGCTAAAAAACTGTTTAACTGTGAATACGCTAACGTTCAACCTCACTCTGGCGCACAAGCTAACGGCGCTGTAAAACTGGCGCTTCTACAGCCAGGTGACACTATTCTAGGCATGTCTCTTGATGCAGGCGGCCACTTAACTCACGGCGCACGCCCTGCTCTTTCTGGTAAATGGTTTAACGCCGTTCAATATGGTGTAAACCGCGACACACTAGAAATCGATTACGATGCAGTACGTGAACTAGCTGTTGAGCACAAACCAAAAATGATCATTGCTGGCGGTAGCGCAATCCCACGCACTATCGACTTTGCTAAGTTCCGCGAAATTGCAGACGAAGTTGGTGCGCTGCTGATGGTCGACATGGCACACATCGCTGGTCTGATCGCGACAGGTGCACACCCTAGCCCACTTCCTCACGCTCACGTTGTAACAACAACTACGCACAAAACACTGCGTGGCCCACGTGGCGGTATGATTCTGACGAACCACGAAGACATCAACAAGAAGATCAACTCTGCGGTATTCCCAGGTCTTCAAGGTGGTCCACTAATGCATGTTATTGCTGCTAAAGCAGTCGCGTTTGGTGAGGCTCTAGGTCCAGAATTTAATACTTATATCGATTCAGTGATCAACAACGCAAAAGTTCTTGCTGAAGTATTGCAAACTCGCGGTTGTGACATTGTGACTGGCGGAACAGACACACACCTAATGCTGGTTGACCTTCGCCCTAAAGGTTTGAAAGGTAACGTAACTGAAGAAGCATTAGAGCGTGCAGGGATCACATGTAACAAAAACGGTATCCCATTCGATACAGAGAAGCCTATGATTACTTCTGGTATTCGTTTAGGAACGCCTGCTGGAACCAGTCGTGGTTTTGGTGCTGAAGAATTCAAACTCATCGGTGAGTGGATCGGCGATGTACTAGATGGCCTTGTAGAAAGCCCTGAAGGTAACGCTGAAGTTGAGCAACGCGTACGCAAGCAAGTTAAAGAATTGTGCAAACGCTTCCCGCTTTACCGTTAATAGAACACTTTTTATTTTTTAAATTAACACCTCATAAATTTTTGGAGAACAAGCAATGGACAATACACTTAAGTTTGCAGACAGCCACGAGTGGGTTAAAGACAACGGTGACGGTACTGTAACTATCGGTATTTCTGAGCACGCTCAAGAGATGCTAGGTGACGTTGTATTCGTTGACCTACCAGAAACAGAAGACGAAATTGAAGCTGGTGAAAGCTTCTCTCTTGTAGAGTCTGTAAAAGCAGCATCTGACATCTACGCGCCTATCACTGGTGAAATCGTTGAAATCAACGAAGAATTAGAAGATAGCCCAGAGCTAATCAACGAAGAACCTTATGAAGGTGGTTGGATTGTTAAAGTGAAGATGGCTGACGCGTCTGAACTAGACAACCTAAAAGATGCAGAAGAATACCTAAACTCAATCGACGAAGATTAATTAGGTAACCCGTATACGATGAAGCTGCTCTTTGGAGCAGCTTAATTTTAGGGGCTTGCTCACGGTCCCTATCTAGAGAAAGTAGAACGATATCATGACTGAATTACTTCAAAGCCAATTACTTAAAGATTTGGGTACTCAAAACGAGTTCGTTGCACGCCACAACGGTCCAAACAAAGCAGACCAACAAAAAATGTTGGACGCGATCAACTCATCTAGCCTTGATACATTGATCGACGAAACGGTTCCTGCGCAAATTCGCCTAGAAAAACCAATGACGCTTGCTGCGCCACTGAGCGAAATGGATATGCTGAGCTCGCTTAAAGAGATCGCTAGCCTAAACCAAGTTAAGCGCACTTTCATTGGCCAAGGCTACTACAACGCATTCACGCCAAACGTTATTCTACGTAATGTTTTGGAAAACCCAGGCTGGTACACAGCTTATACGCCTTACCAACCAGAAATTTCTCAAGGTCGCCTTGAAGCACTGCTTAATTACCAACAAATGGTCATGGACCTAACAGGCATGGAAATCGCGAACGCGTCTCTTCTTGATGAAGCGACAGCGGCTGGCGAAGCTATGACTCTGTGTAAGCGTGCGGGTAAGAGCAAGAGCAAAGTGTTCTTCGTTGCTGACGATGTTCACCCACAAACACTAGAAGTTGTAAAAACTCGTGCTGAGTACATTGGCTTCGAAGTTATGGTTGGCGCGCTAGAAACACTTCCTGAACAAGACGTATTTGGTGCACTTGTACAATACCCAGGTACAACTGGTGAAGTTCGCGACCTAACAGACATTATTGCTAAAGCGCAAGCAAACAAAACCCTAGTTACAGTAGCGACTGACCTACTGGCTTCTGCTCTACTTAAGCCTGCGGGCGAAATGGGCGCAGACGTAGTAATCGGCAGTGCACAACGCTTTGGTGTTCCTATGGGTTACGGCGGTCCACACGCTGCATTCATGGCAACGCGTGATAAGCACAAGCGTACAATGCCAGGCCGTGTGATCGGTGTTTCTATCGATACCAACGGCAACCAAGCGCTACGTATGGCGATGCAAACTCGTGAGCAACACATTCGCCGCGAGAAAGCAACATCAAACATCTGTACTGCTCAAGCCCTTCTGGCAAACATGGCTTCATTCTACGCGGTTTACCACGGTGCAGAAGGCCTACGTACTATTGCTCGTCGTACTCACCATATGACAGCGATTCTAGCTGCTGGTCTAACTAAGTCGGGTTACGAGCTAACAAACAACAGCTTCTTCGATACCATCACAATCAACTCTGAAGAGAAGACCGAAGCACTGTACGCACGTGCTCAAGCTGCAGACATCAACCTGCGTCTACTTCCTGGTAAGATCGGTATCAGCCTAGATGAAACTACTACGATCGATGATATCAGCGCTTTATTCGCTATCTTCGACGTGAAAGAAGACATCAACGCACTTTCTACTGACATTGCTGCTAATGAGTTTGCTGCAATTCCAGAAAACTGCCGTCGTGAATCTGAGTACCTAACGCATCCAGTATTCAACACGCACCACAGCGAAACGCAGATGATGCGTTACCTAAAACAGCTTGAGAACAAA
Organism: Vibrio fortis; assembly: GCF_024347475.1. Classification (NCBI taxonomy): domain Bacteria; kingdom Pseudomonadati; phylum Pseudomonadota; class Gammaproteobacteria; order Vibrionales; family Vibrionaceae; genus Vibrio; species Vibrio fortis. The sequence goes on along the minus strand of NZ_AP025488.1, from coordinate 1,050,477 downwards.
GACTTCTCATTAACGCACGGCATGATCCCACTGGGCAGCTGTACAATGAAGCTGAACGCTGCTGCTGAGATGATTCCAGTAACATGGCCTGAGTTTGGCTCAATTCACCCATTCGCGCCTCTAGAGCAAGCGGCAGGTTACACTGCACTAGCAAAAGATCTGAAAGAGAAGCTATGTGAAATCACTGGCTACGACGATTTCTCTCTGCAGCCTAACTCTGGTGCTTCTGGTGAGTACGCGGGTCTAATCGCGATTCAACGTTACCATGCAAGCCGCGGTGAAGGTCACCGTAACGTTTGTCTAATCCCAAGCTCTGCGCACGGTACTAACCCTGCAACGGCATCTATGGTTTCTATGAAGGTAGTGGTTGTTAAGTGTGATGAAGATGGCAACATCGACATGACTGACCTAGCAGCTAAGATCGAGAAGCACAAAGACAACCTATCAAGCATCATGATCACTTATCCTTCTACGCATGGCGTATACGAAGAGCAAGTGAAAGAAGTGTGTGAACAAGTACACGCAGCGGGCGGTCAGGTTTACCTAGACGGCGCAAACATGAATGCTCAAGTGGGTCTAACTTCACCTGGCTTCATCGGTTCTGACGTATCTCACTTGAACCTACACAAAACATTCTGTATCCCACACGGTGGTGGCGGTCCAGGTATGGGTCCAATCGGTGTTAAATCTCACCTAGCGCCTTTCCTACCGGGTCACATCGAAAATGGCGTGCAAGGTTCTGACTACGCGGTATCAGCAGCAGATCTAGGTAGTGCTTCTATCCTACCTATCTCTTGGGCTTACATCGCGATGATGGGTGAACCAGGTCTGACTGAAGCGACTAAAGTTGCAATCCTGAACGCTAACTACGTGATGGAAAAACTGCGTCCTCACTACCCTGTTCTTTACCGTGGTACTAACGGCCGCGTTGCGCACGAATGTATTATTGATATTCGTCCACTTAAAGAAGAAACAGGTATTAGTGAAGAAGACATCGCTAAGCGTCTAATGGACTACGGTTTCCACGCGCCTACTATGTCTTTCCCAGTTGCTGGCACGCTGATGGTTGAGCCTACTGAGTCTGAAGACCTTGAAGAGCTGGATCGTTTCTGTGAAGCAATGATCGCTATCCGTAACGAAATGACAGCAGTTAAGAACGGGGAATGGCCACTAGATAACAACCCATTAGTGAATGCACCACATACACAAGTGGACTTATCAAGCGAAACATGGGACCGCCCATACTCTCGCGAGCTAGGCTGCTTCCCATCTCAAGCTTCTAAGAACGCGAAATACTGGCCTACTGTAAACCGTGTAGACAACGTATACGGTGACCGTAACCTAATCTGTTCTTGCCCAAGCATCGAGAACTACGAAGACTAATTTCGTATACTCTAAATAATCAAAAAGCGAACCATTTGGTTCGCTTTTTTGTTTTTGGTCATACTGCCTCTGTTTACAAGATTTTCAATACTATGTTTTAGGTGCATATACCCTGCACGATATGCGACCAGCCTCACAAGAACCATAACAACCATAACCTGTTTTGAATTATCACTCTAATTTATTGATTCAAAATGATTTAGCTACTTAAGAAATAAATAGAATCATAAAAAATTGATAAAATGGAGATTTTCTTTTGAATACATTTAATTCATCGTCATTGGCTATACGGTGTTTCAGTTGTAAAAAACTCTTCCACTTTTTGCTTCTCATGATCAGTACATTAGGCTTAGCTGCATGTGGTGGCGGCGGTAGTGGCGGAGGTGGTGATACAGCAGTAGCCCCATCATCAACAAACAGTATGTTGCCCACATCAAGTGAAACTAAATGGTACTACTCAAATAGTACCGAGCAGACATATGCGACGACAACACAAGTAGCAGGCGCTACGGCTCAAGTGCTTAATTACCCGACGGGTGGCAAGGAGTACTTCATCACCAAAGAAGACAGTATATCTTTGGCAGGGTTTTACTCTCCCTATGTCAATGTATATGGTGTCGGTACTTTCACTGTTGATTTTCGCTTCAATCAACCAATTGAACTTCTATCTAACAACGCCATTGCCGCTCAAAAGAATTTTTCTGCTTCTGGTACCGCAAACATTAACCCGACATACGGTGTGCGCGATGTAACGATCTATGGCAACAGTGCAGTTGTCGGCACAGAGACTGTTACCGTACCTTTTGGCACTTTTGAAGCTACGCATGTGAAGTACGATCTAGACATAAATGCGACTATCGATGGTTATAGCTTTAACATCCCGTCAAATGTCGAGCTTTGGTTTGTTGAAAACATCGGTATAGTTCGCCGTATAGAGCAAGGTGTTACACTTGAATTAACAGACTTTACAGCTCCTGACACAGATAACGATGGCATACCTGATAACCTCGACCAGTTTCCAAATGACAATACAGAGTCAGTTGACACCGACGGGGATGGTATTGGAAACAACCAAGATCCCGATGATGACAATGACGGTGTTTCCGACGATAAAGATGGCTTACCATTAAACCCGAACGAGCAAATAGATACTGATAATGATGATATTGGTAATAACGCCGATACTGACGATGACAACGACGGAATTGAAGACAGTCTCGATCTATATCCTCTAGATGAAACTCGTCACGACAAATTGTCATCAAACCTTACCGAGTTAAACCTTAATACGACGCTAGGTTCACTCAACTCCATCACTCAGCAGCTATTAATTTCCGGTTCCAACATCGATTGGTCTTTGACTAGTGATCAAGCTTGGTTGAAGTTTAACAAAACGTCAGGTAATGGCCCCGCAACTGTCGTTATATCGATTGACGCGACTCAACTAGATTTAGGTCAACACAATGCTACATTAAGTCTAAATAATGAGTTTGATGGAACTAAAACTGACATCAATGCTACTGTAGAACTCTTGCTTCCAGAATTTTCATTCAGTAACTCTAATATCGGTTTTGATATAACCGATGGTTGGCAACCACTGTCAGAAAGCTTAGAGATCAGTTTAAATACTGGAGAGCAGAGTTACCCTGTTAGCTTAACTTTACCTGAAGATTTTAATATCAGTTCTCTAGCTGAAGTGTCAGGCTCAGCGCAACAAGTTGATGTCCATTTGATCTCTCCGCTCAACCTAGCAGAAGGAGAAAACCACAGAACCATTGAAGTAAGCACCAATGTCCTCGGGCACCAAATAACCGAAACCATCAACGTCAATGTCTTGGCCTCAAGGCATGCTCTACTGATACCTGACAGAGGGGTTTCTCTCACAAAGTTCCCAACCAAAGAGAAGCTTAGTGCACAGATCGACGTTCTAGATAGCTACAACCTACCTAATACAGCTTGGACTGCGACTACCTCTGCAAAGTGGCTGAGTGTGACACCATTCGGTACTACCTCAGATAAGCTTGTGGTCAGTGCCAACGTAGATGGACTAACTAATGACACTCTTTACGAGACTGAAATAATAGTTAGTGCTGAAGAAAGCAACATAGTTAACAGTGAGAGCATTAAAGTCGCTCTTTGGATCGGAAGCAGCGACCCAGAATTAAGAAGCACGATTATGGGCGAGTTCTACCAATTAGCTGCCGACCCTGTTAGACCGTATATCTATGCAAGTCACGGTGAAGTTGAGTCAACTGAAATAAGTATTTATCACACCCATACGCTTGATTACATTGCAGGGCTAGAACTAGGTGGTACACATCGGTTCGGGCATATGCAGATAAGTGAAGATGGCCTGTGGTTGTATGCAGGTATCGATGGCGATAACATTGCCGTGTTCGACTTAGTAAATCAATCACTCGTTAAAGTATGGCAGGGACATAGTACACTTGCAGATATGTTTACACTTGTTGAGCCTTCAGGTAAGCCCTTAATACTTTCCTCGCACGCTAGAGTTTATGAGCCGCAAACAGGTCAAGAGCTCACTTCAGAGGAAGATTCTATTTATGCTTATGGCACTGGGTATGTAGATGCAAGCCTATACAGTAATCGCTTCTGTAGTATTGACAGTGGGTTATCACCATACACTCTCGCTTGTTATGAGATTAGCTACAACAACTACCGTAACACGGTAAACATTAAAACAATTGGGGAAGTTGCTCATGGTACGGGATCAAATGGCCGTGCCATCGCCGTTAACAAAGACGGCTCTACGGTCTATGCAGCTAGTGGCTGGCCATATAACTTCCTTGCTATTGATATTGATACAATGACTGTTCGCGAATCACTCCCTGCCGATGCATACCCGAACGGCATCGCTATGGGTGAGAATGATGAAGTGCACGGAATTATAGATGGGTATTACGCATCTAAAGACTTTTGGATCTATAACCCAGACGGTTCTGAACGCTTCAGTGCAGATGCCTCTGGCTACTATAATAGCTTGATAAAGACTGCGTTAGCTGTTTCAGGTGACGGCTACAAAACATTGACGTCCGACGGTAAAGAACTGATCATTATGAGCAGCTACGAATGAATTAAAAGATAATTTAATTCAGTCAGATCGAAAAAGCCCGCTACTTCAATAGCGGGCTTTTTTAAATTTGGAGGCGCCTCCCGGAGTCGAACCGAGGTCCACGGATTTGCAATCCGCTGCATAGCCACTCTGCCAAGGCGCCAAATTGTGCGAGTTTTAAGAGTTCGACTCTGTTCCCTATTACGAGTAAGTAGAGGTACCCCACGCCGGGCTTAATGGTTCGACATTTCGGTCGGCACAGTGCGAACGCCAAGAGATTTTAAATACCAATTCCACCACAGATCAACACAATCATGCGATGGCAACACGATCTCTCATCGGCTTGTACCGCGAGAAAGAAACGCACTTTAACGGTTTTACTTTTTATATTAACCATCATTTTAGTTAATTGATTCAAATGGTTATAAAGAGAGCTTAATCGGATAATCTATAACCGCCCCATCAATTAACGTTACGTTTAAACAGATCTTCTCCGGTTTTTTATTTAAACATCATTCAAGTAAATCAAAGATTTGAATGAACTCTCAAATTTACTCAATTTATAAAAAACATGTAGCACATTAGAAAATTTCTGATATATTCACCGCCCCAATGATAATAATTATCATTAAGATTGGTAAGGAGTATTAGGGAATGACCGTAGCGAGCAACAACACCTCACACAGCGTGGACCAAATGTACCAAGAGCATCACAGCTGGTTATCGGTGTTTATTAAACGACGCTTAGGATGCCCTGACACTACGGCGGATCTAGTTCAAGATACTTATCTCCGCTTGTTAACCAGAGGTAAGCTGCCTGAATACAAAGATTCAAGAAAGTACCTGACTCATATCGCTAAAGGATTAGTAATTGACCTTTATCGAAAGCGTCGTGTGGAAAGTGCTTATTTAGAGCTCATTGAGCAAGAACCATCACTTGTCGCCAGCTCTCCGGAAGACCACACCATCGTGGTTGAAGCACTTGTTGAGATCGATACGCTACTCCACAAACTTCCAATCAAAGCTCGCCAAGCACTGCTTATGAGACAGCTCGAAGGCAAAAGCTACAAAGAGATCGCTTTCGAACTTGAAGTATCAATATCGTCTGTTGAAAAATATGTGGCTAAAGGCCTTCAAGGTTGCATGTTAGCCATGCTCAACGAGGGTTAAAATGCAGCAATTACCCCCTGAAACCATAGAGCAAGCGTCAATTTGGATGGCGCGCCTTTGGGCTGATGATGCTACGCAACAAGAACATGACGCGTTCGAGTGTTGGAGGCTTGCCCACCCTAATAACGCCTTGGCATGGCAAAAACTAGAACTTCTACAAAGTAAGTTTTGTGCCATTCCTAAAGGAACAATCAGCAAGCAGGTCTTAACGCGTAAACCTCCAAGACTCAGCCGTCGCGAATTCTTATCCATAAGCGCGCTTTCGTTCGTCGCATTAGGTTCAGGCATGGCGATTTACAGACCATCGCCAACAGGCACTGAGTATTCTACCGCAACGGGCGAAATTCGTTCAATGAGACTGCTCGATGGCACAGAATTGGCGCTCAACACCGATTCTAAATTGTTCGTTGATTTCAACAATCATCAACGGACTATTCACATTGAACGTGGCGAAGTCATGATTACTAACACGCATCATCGTAGCCCGTTAACAGTCTCGACTTCACAGGGTTTGGTACTGCCTATCGATACCCTATTCAGCATCCGCGAGTACGCAGACACCACTCAGGTCTCTGTTTACGAAGGTGAAGTCGAAATCCAACCTATGCTAGGGATGGGGAAACCGCATCTTTTAGCAGGGCAAACTGCCCACTTCGATCGCCGCACAGTATCGCAGCCAAATCAAACCCAAGATTCAGACATGCTTTGGTTGGAACATAAAATCATGGCGGAAGCGACACAGCTCAAAACCTTCATCAACGAATTAGGGCGTTATCGACGCGGCATCATCAACGTCGATGCCAGTGCCGCAGCACTCAAACTTACCGGTGTGTTCTCGACCAAAGATATTGATAAAACCTTACACAATATCAGCCAGATACTACCGGTAAGAATCCACTACCGAACTCCTCTTTGGGTCACTATCACAGCCAAGTAAAATTTTATTACGGATTTCTTATTCTTGTTCGGTGTATCTGACAGTCAGTTAGAAATCCCGATAAGGAAATTACGGTGCCAAATACCAAGCAGCGCTCGCTACTCTCCAAATTTACCACGCTAAAAATCGGTGTCGTTATATTGAGTTTTCCTTTTGCTTCCCACGCTGCAGAAGACCATCAATATAATATTCCAGCAGGCACCCTAGATAGTGCTCTTAACCACTTTGCCGTCGAATCGGGTATCGAATTTTATCTAGATTCCTCACTCTCTTCAGAGCTCTACAGCCAAGGTTTAGTCGGCCAATACGACAACGAACAAGCGCTTTCTATGCTGTTGACCAATACCGGTCTGCAAGCACAAAAACAGTCTGATGGTGTTTACTACCTCGTACCGACTACAGACTCGATGACACTCGATGCTATACATGTTCGAACCCATTTTGATGATGCCTATCAAAGAGACACTGATGGTGAAATGGACGTGTACGACAAAGACATCGCGACCGCTTATCTCGGCAAAGAAGAGATCGAACGTTTCAAAGGTACCAGTGCGGCAGATTTGTTTACCGGTGTCGCCAACACACACAGTGGCGAAGCACGAAATGGCGGTGGCAGTATCGACCCGAATGTTCGTGGTGTACAAGGCTTTGGACGTGTACCTGTTGTTATCGATGGTACTGAACAAGGTATTTCAGTGTATAACGGCTACCGTGGGTCATCGAACAGAAACTACATTGACCCCAACCTCATCGGTAGTATGACCGTCTATCAAGGTGCTCAGTTAAACTCAGAGATCAATACCTCAACAGGTGGTGCCGTGAAAGTGACGACATTGCAACCGCAAGATATCGTTGAAGAAGGTGAACAATTTGGTATTGAGTTAGTTGCCGAAAGCAGCAGTAACTCCATCGAGCCAAACAAAGCTCGACTGCATACCGGAAAACGTTGGCAAGATGTCCCTGCTTATGCCGAGCTAGGTGGTGTTCCACTGTACGACGATCCAGAACTTCGCTTCCAAACCAGAGACAACAAAACAGATAATCCCTTCAATGGAGAAGACATCGCCTACCGCCTCGCGCTCGCTGGAATTGAACCAAAGTTTGACTGGTTAGCCGCATACGCATACCGAAATAGAGGCAACTACTATTCAGGTACCAGCAAAGCTGACTTTTATTCGCAGCCGTTTGATGGTGACGCAAGTGACCAAGTCGCGGGACGAAATCCACTCTTAAGGCCTGAACACATGGCGTTGGTCCACTACCCTGGCCACGAAGTACCCAACACATCGGCTGAAATGGAGTCAGCACTGTTAAAAGGTACAATCAATTTCAGTGATTACTACAAACTGCACGCCAGTATCCGATACACCGAAAGTACTCACGGTGAGATTTTGGCGAGTCGTTCAGACTACCGAAATTCTGATGGACTCGCTCAGTGGCCGCTTGCAAACGCAAAAATGCAAGCCTACACCTTGAAATTTAGAGCTAACCCTGAACACGATTTGCTAAACCTAAGCACCAACTTATGGCTGACAAAAACAGATTCACGCAGCAATACTGGTTATGGCTTCCCTAACTTCGTGAACTACAAAAGCGATACGCCTGACATCATCATAAACACATCCGTCGTTAACCGAGATGAGCAAAGGTACGGGTTCGATTTCAATAACAAGATGCTACTGACAGACTCGATTGATATGACATTGTCGGGTAGTTACGTGATGCACGAACTGAACCCTAAAGAGGGCCTAGCCAACCTTGTCGATTTCTATGGTGGTGCCGTCCGTGCCGGTGAAAGAGAAGAATACAACGGCGCTGTAAAGATTGAATGGCGTCCATATGAATCCATCGTGTTAGATTCTGGTGTCCGTTACATCTCTTATAATGCGACAGATTACTATATCGAACATCAAGTAAACTCCGGCGACCTTAGTTCTCTGAAAGAGTACAAGAAAGACGGTTACCAATTAACGTATCAAACGTTAGAGACCTATGCTCCAGAAGAGATCGCGCAAAATATAGCAAATGCTGAGCATGAGGTGAGAGTCACTTTCACGCAACAAAACCTCAATACTGAGATAGATAGACTACAAAACTTGATCGTTATGTTCCCTGATCAAGCCAGTGAGTACCAAAGCCAGCTAGACGAACGACAAGCAGAGCTCGCCAATTTCGATGCTATATTGCAACAAAAGCTACAAACCCAAACTGAAGCGGCGCAAAATCAAACCACTTTCATCGAGCACCATGCATCCAATTGGTTAACCAATAGCGACAACGAGCTCGACCTGGCGAATAATGCTTGTCGTATTGCCATGCAACAAGAAAACTACATCAAAGGCAGCTGCAAGGCCAAATCACTTGAAACTTCTGAAGAGTACAACACTCAATACAAAACAAGCGGTAGCGGTTGGATGCCTTCTGTCACAGCCACATGGCTAATCAGCGATAACAGCCGAATTTACACCCGTTACGCTGAGACGTTACGTTTCCCAAGCTTATTTGAAAGTACTAGTGGATTCAGCAGTAACCCCATCGCGAGTGCTCCACTACAACCTGAACGAGCCAAACTGTACGAAACGGCCTACATTCATTACTTCGATAACGCGAGCTTTAAGCTGACCTATTTTGATCAAACCATTGACGATGTGATGGATAGAGACCGTGACAGTTATAACTTCACTAACCTAGATAGCCAACGAACCAGCGGTATTGAGATCAATGGGCAGTTTGATAACAGCGATTATTTTGGCGATGCCTCAATTGCTTACAACTTCCGAAACGAAGTTTGTGACAGAAACTCAGCCGCCCAAGGTTATATAAAGGATGTAATTTTAGGCAATACCCCATCTGAAGAAACCTGTGTTCGTGGTGGATTTTCAGAAGGAAGCTTCCTTGCTGCCCATGCAGCACCTGAATATACAGGCAGTATTTTACTAGGTACTCGTTTCTTTGATACCGACTTAGAAACAGGCGTACGTACCAACTACGTTTCAGCGAGTCATGAAGATGAGATCATAAAAAGAACTGAGGTGATTACTTATGATGCCTACGTCAAATATGCCTTCACAAAGAAACTGAGTGCTGAACTGATTGGTAACAATTTGTCTGATGTTTATTACTTAGATACAGGTTCGGTATCAGGTATGCCCGCTCCAGGCCGAACATTAACCTTCAAACTAAGTGGTAAGTTTTAGTAAAAAGACCACTGATATTGCCTTTCAGACTCGTTTGGAATCAAACGTATCAATCAAAACCATAATAAAACGCCTTTCGGGGCGTTTTTCTTTACGGGTTTCTCATCTTGATTCGGTATACCCAATGAAATTGACATTTGCATGGCTGATTTCAAACAGCTTTGCCACTCATGATTAGGACAAAACAGATGACTTCAAAACTAAAATGGACCTTACTTGCCGCCGCTATGCCAGCGCTTATCGCATGCGGTAGTGGGAGCAGCGATAACAGTTCAGGCTCTTCAAACAACGCAACTGTAGAAAAATCTCATGCCAAATTAGGCAAGCGAGTGCGCTTAGATGCAACCCAAGGTTTAGATACCTACAACGAAAACATGACGTTTGAATGGAAGCTCACAAGCAAACCTGATGGCAGTAACGTTGCACTTAACGCTAACAAGGCCATTTCACCTTACTTCACTCCAGATGTTGTTGGTGATTACACATTTGAATTAGAAAGTGCGATATCTGGCACTTCAAGTACCACAAAGCAAACCATTGAAGTCACTGACGCATCACAAAACGTCGCGCCAATCATCGATATTGCGACACCACCAAGTGTTGCTCTAACTAAATCTATCGAAATTCCGTCCAACGCCGTTGACCTCGATGGCGATGTTTTGACTTATCAATGGGCGCTTTTATCAAAACCGGATAATGCGACGACGAAACTCACGGGCAGCGAAACATCAACAGCAGTACTTCTGTCTAACACTGCCGGTGACTACAAACTGAAATTAACCGTGAATGATGGTTATGAGAGCGTTAGCCAAGAAGTTACTGTGTCATATTCAGCAGAAAACATTGCTCCTGTCGCTAATGCGGGTGGCGTAAGATCTTTAGAGATCAGAGAAACAGCAACCTTAGATGGCAGTGGTAGCTACGACGGTAATGAAGATGCGATTACGTACACGTGGAAACTACTTTCTAAGCCAGAAAACAGTACGGCTGAACTGTCAGACTCTACAATCGCGAAACCAGATTTTACACCAGACCAAGTGGGTGATTACCTCTTCTCGCTGTCTGTAAATGACGGTGAATTCACCAGCGAAGCCGATATAGTTCGCTTGACCGCAAGTGCCATAGGCAGCAGCGAAATCATCTTTACCTTTGGAGATGAAAAAACAGTACATCCCCTACCTTACACACCGACGCCGATCACCCTAGATAAAACCATCACAGGTGATGCACCCGAATACGTTCTAGTGGGAACTTATACTCTAGAGGCGGTTGGTAAGGACTACACCATTAGTGAAATTACTGAAATGGACTTCAGAGGTGAAGATTATGCACCGAAAATGACAGGGATAGAACTAAACCAAGTCCTACATGCAGGGGATGTGGCTTACGTGAAAATGTGGGCAAAATCGACGACTGGCGCACGAACCAACGTTGTATATTCGTTCATCCTTGATAGTGATTTCTCAAACTACATGGGCGTTGCTTACGACTTAAGTGCTGAGGCGAACTAAGTTCACTATTTTCCAAACCAAGAGCACAACCTTTCCAAGCTAAAAAAACGTATCTTCCAAACTAAAACTACGAAAAGCGCGAACATTCGCGCTTTTTTTTATTTTTGGATTACGGTTTTTTCATTCTTAAACGGTATAGCAAGGAAAGGCAAAAAACGATGACTTAACATTCTAATCTCGACGGTGTATTGCAATGCATGGCTATACTTACAAGTTTCTAATAATTCTCTCTTTCGCTTTCATTACGGCGTGTAATGGAAGCGCTTCTGATTCATCACCGACAAGCGACCCGAATAATCAAACTCCGATCGCTATCGCTGGCATCAATCAACAAGTTAAAGTTAATCAAGTCGTCCACTTAGACGGCTCTCGCAGTGTTGATTATGACAACGACCTCATCTCTTATTCGTGGTCATTCTCAGAAAAACCCGCAGGAAGCGAAGCACAACTTTCCAGCTTGGAGGCCATCAAACCGACTTTCGTTGCGGATCATATTGGTACTTACTACCTTTCGTTGGTGGTCAACGATGGCCAAGTCAACAGCCGCCCAAATCAAGTGAAAATAGTGGCTAAACCCGACCAAGACAACTCGCCACCGGTGGTCTCACTTACCCCAACGTACAGCGCGCCCCTATCGCAATCAGTCAAACTGTTTGACACATCCACGGATGCTGACGGCGATGAACTGTACCGTCAATGGAAAATTATCGACCAGCCAGATGGTAGTCAGCCTAGCCTCAGTAAATATGAGGGCAAATACCCCGACTTAACTGCTGATGTGGCAGGTGACTATGTGGTGGAATTAACCGTCACCGATGGTTTCTTATCAACTAAGGCGACCACAACCGTCACCTTTAATGAAAACCATCAAAACCGCCCTCCAACTGCTAATAATACCCAAGCCATGTTGGCCATTGAAGGTATGACGGTTTCTTTCACTGCCAGTGAAAGTTATGACCCGGACGGCGACCCCCTCACCTTTAATTGGTATTTTGTGTCAAAACCGCAAGGGAGCAATGCAACTATTGCGAACCCTAGTGCTGAAACCACAAGCTTTGTTGCCGATGTGAGCGGGCAATTTGCTGTCAGTGTCGAAGTAAGTGACGGCGAGTTCACCGATTTACCTGGCAGACCTACATACGTGCGCGTTGCTTCGTTAAATGGCCCGCACGCAAAAGTCTTTCTGAGAGATGAAACCGAACCTTTACTTCTACCTTTTGATGACGAGAAGAGCATAGATCTAACCAATGATACTGGAGAAGTGCCTGAGTATTACACTTTAGGGGCCTATACGTTTGAAGCCGTCGAAAAAGACATCACTATTACCGTGACTTCCTTGACTGACCTTAAAGATATCGTACAGCCCATCATAAGAACCCCTTTCGGTGAACTCGCTAAGTCTGATGTTTATGTAATTCCAGCAGGTACCCGTGAAACCCTGACTGTGCTTTCTCCCCCAACCCAGAGCAAACTCACTCGAGTGCTTTTCGAATTTGCCTGGAGTTTAAATGGGCCAAATGACTTTACGCTGATAGAGCGCGTCGGCGGCGACTACAATTTCATTAGCCGATAAAATTTTATTAAAAATTACGATTCTCTATTACGGTTTTCTCTTTCTTAAACGGTGTAATAGTTGAAAGCAAGCACGACATCTGTCGCGCGCACCGGATGTTGGGTTTGCTTTTTTACTTATCATACTCAATTTAAAAGGAATCAAAATGAAACCAGTTCAACTTTCATGGATCGCGGCTGCAATGATTGGCCTTAGCCCACTTGTACAAGCAGGTTTTGATGGCGCGATTAGCGACGACTCTCTACGCCAGGTTGGTGAATCTGAAGTTTACGTCCCACTGTTTCACGCAAAAGGTAAGGCCGGCATTGGCAGCTCAACAGGTAAGCGCGTCGATTTCGATGGACTAGCAGGTAATATCTTCAGTAGTAAAGAGCGAAATAATGTACATACTTCTGGCAGTAAGCACTTTAGTTCATCATTTTACAACTTTGCACAAGCGGCTAACCAAGACGTTTGGTTTGGTGAGTGGTATGAAGGAAGACAAGATAAAGAATACAACAACCGTACTGTTTACTATGTAGGCGACAATACTGGTACCACTGTGCCTACTTCAGGTAGCGCGACGTACAACATTACTGGTATTAACCACTTTAGCGGTAGTAACCAGCTTGCAGGCACGTTTACTGCTGATTTCGCTCAACAAACTCTAACAGGCGACATTGCTAATGCGTCTCTATCTATCAATGTGGATAGCACGATTGATGCAGCAAGCGCTTCGTTCAATGGTACGGCAACAGCCAACCAAGCAGGTGTGACAACTCAAGGTATATCTCAAGGTCACTTCTTTGGCGCAGATGCAGCAACACTTGCTGGTATTGCGACTTTTGCTGGCAACTCTGATCTTGATACTGCATTCGGCGGTGCAAAACAGTAATCACCTTCAATGGCTAAGAAGCAGCTTCGGCTGCTTCTTTTTAATGAGCACCACATGAACTCCAACACCACTCCACTTATACGTTGCCTACTATTGTCTTGCGCCTTTTCTTCACCTCTTTCTTGGTCTCAAGACACAGATACGCAGTTTCGTATTGAACAACGAGACGCCCTGTCGGCTCAAAACAAAGAACAAGCAATACTTGAAGAAGAGAACCAGCGCGAAGCTAACTCCCAAAAACCAGCCCAAACTGGACACCAGATCGACACAAACGATTTGAATCAAGTCGCGAAAGCTCTTCATCTTGCTGTTCGTTATCGTCAATGGGTTCAAGCTAGCCAGTTACTGGAAATCTATCGACAATTTGAACAGCCTGACCCACTGTTACTGAAATACGCTGACGGCGCAATCTCTCGAGCTAAAGGTGATCTGGAACACGCCCAACTCGCATTCGAAGACGCATTAGCCTTACAACCCAATTTTATGCCCGCGCAGTTAGAGCTAGCTCGAGTCTTGTTTGAAAGTAACCAAAACCGAGATGCGCTCAATCTGTTCAATCAAATTAAATCAAAAATACCCTCACAAAATCCGAGAGCTGCTGGTGTGATACGAACCATCGACAGCTTTACCCAAGCGCTTATTGCTCGCGACAGCTGGAACGGTTCTGTGGCGATTGGCGGTTCTTTTAATGATAACTTAAACAGCTCTTCTGAATCCTATACCTGCCTGGTGACATCCGACACAGGTCAGTGTCTCTTTGACCGTGTCACGCCTAAAAAAGAAAAAGCCTATGGGGTCGATTTTGAAGCGAGCATCAATAAACGTTTCTCTTTGTCTCGACACCACGGTATTCATTTACAAGGCCTAACTTATGGCACTAACTACGGGAACAACAGCAATTACAATGAACATACTTCTCGAATCGGCTTCGGGTACAGTTTTCATGATCGCTTCAACAAAATATCAATCGGCCCCTCTTTTGAACTAAGTCGTTACGCGAACAGCTCTGTTTATTTCAGCTCAGGAGTCAAGTTAGACTGGCTTAGAACAACCAGCCAAAACAGTGCCCTTAAATTCGAGTTCAAAGCCGACTATCAAGACTACATCCCAAGTTTAGTCAGCTATCAAACAGACTGGCAGTTGACTTCGTATCTTACTTATTGGTACCAATTTAATCATGACCTATTGTTATTCGGTGGCATAGACTGGACAGGTAAACAGAACAAAGAACAAGTTCATGCTTACGAGCTTTATGGCGGTAAAATTGGCTTGAATTCAGATGTGATTCCTTGGGTTGATCTGACAGTTTTTGGATCGTTTAGACATCGTGACTACCAAGGCTTCAATAGCGTTCTGAGCGAAACGCGTAAAGATAAAGAGCAAAATTACGCGCTCTCTGCTTCGCTAAAAGATATCAAGTTATTCGGTGTTACCCCTTCATTGGTTTGGAATCATAAAAGAATAAAAAGCAACGTTGATTGGCTCTACACCTACCAACAAAACGAAATCACTATCAAGTTCACTAGGCGTTTTTAAAATAATTAAAATTTCTTTACGGTTTTTTTAATCTCATTCGGTATAGGTAGCGACAACGTGGAAATTTGTTCCACCAGCCTAATTCAACCCCTAGTGAGTGCTACCAAATGACAACGCTTTTTTTTCGTATCGCGTCAGCGTTTCTAATGCTGACGTTTTCCCACTATTCTTTGAGTGATACGTCAATTCAACCTATCTCCGATACTGTGGTCTCAAACCAACAAATTGCCCCTCCTTCAAATCCATTGATCACCCACGATCTTTCGCCGATGGGAATGTACCATGCTGCAGATTGGGTGGTGAAGTCGGTAATGATCGCTTTGTTAGTCGCCTCCATTTTGAGCTGGGCAGTCTTTATTACTAAACAGATACAGCTGGTTCTTGCTACGAAAAGAACTAAGCAACTATTAGCGACTTTAGTGACCGCGGAGACTCTTCAGCATGCGGAATCCGCCCTCACACTACAAACAGGACAAGAAGTCTCCGTTGTGACCGCTGCACAACACGAGATCTATATGTCCGGTCAAGGCTCTGCGACTCATAGCGGCATTAAAGAACGCGTTCAATTAAGACTTGAGCGAGTTCAAGCGGAGTTAACCCGAGACATGACGTCACTAACCGGCATTTTGGCAACCATTGGTTCAGTTAGCCCATTCGTCGGCCTATTTGGTACAGTCTGGGGAATTATGAATGCGTTTATCGGCATCGCGAAAGCCAAAAGTACGACGCTTGTAGTTGTGGCCCCTGGTATAGCTGAAGCACTACTCGCAACAGCGATCGGTTTGGTTGCCGCTATTCCTGCGGTGATGATGTATAACTATTTTTCTCGACGTATTGGACACTACAAAGCACTCCTAACAGACGTGTCTGTTGCGACCATGGTACTTGTTAGCCGAGATTGTGACCGCGATACTAATGAAGAGTCGCCATCACAATTAAAGAAGGTGGTGTGATATGGGATTTCAAACATCTTCAGACAGCGATGATCTGGTGGAAAACCACGATATCAACGTGACGCCTTTGGTTGATGTTATGCTCGTTCTACTTATCATTGTGATGGTAGCAGCACCATTGGCGACCGTTAATGTGCCCGTCGATCTTCCTTCATCTTCTGCTGAAGCCACACCTTTACCTGATGAACCTTTGTTCCTTACAGTTGGTAAGGGGCTAGAGCTAACATTAGGTGAGGATAAGACTTCAACGTTAGAACAGCTACCATTTGATCTTCCGCTAATTATCGAGGACCAAAATCAGAGGATTTATCTAAGAGCTGACAAAAGCATTACGTATGACGAACTGATGAAAGTCATGAACACACTTGTACGCGCCGGATACAGCCAGATTGCGCTCGTTGGTTTAGAAATGCCACGGGGGTAATAATCATGAGTATTTTTGCCACCTTAAGTGTCAGGTCACGTAAGCCTCCTCGACCTTGGTTTGTCGTCGGTTTTGTATTGAGTGTTGCCCTTCACTTATTTGCACTTGTTTATTACCTCTGGACACCTGAGTACGATTTTGCCCCGCCTCCGCAAGCTGCACCCATTAAGGTTACGATTGTTGCCCCTCTCGCGATGGCAAAAATGCCAGTAGAAGATACAGAGATAGGCGAAAATCAACCTGAGATAGTTCAAGAGCAGATGATCCAAGCTGCAACGGTTGCGGAGATACAGCCAATCGTCAAACCAAAACCTGTGAAAGAGCAGCCAAAGTTTGTTGAGGTTGAGAAAGCAAACGCGCTTTCATCAGCAATAAACCAAGAGGCTAAGCCGGAAAAAGAAACGAAGACTAAACCCGAGGAGCCAAAACAGATTGTGAAAACGCCTGTACCACCTAAAAGTCGTCCAGAGCCTCCCGTTGTCAAAAAGACGAAACCTAAAGTCACCCCCGCTCCCCCAAAGGCGATTGTGAAACCCGTTCCGATTGAGAAACCGCGCCCAATCAATGATGATCTCAAAGACCAGAAGCAAATAGTACAATCAGCAAAATCTCAACCTAATTTAGTGGCTGAAAATAGCCAGCAGCAAGCAAGTGCTCTGCGGATTGGACAACTCTCTGAAGCGGGGAAAGCAGCCAAAATTAATTGGCAGCAAGCCCTTCATGCACATCTTGAGCGAGAAAAGCGTTACCCCAGAAAAGCAAAGCGCATGAAGAAGAAAGGCATGCCAGTTATTAAATTTACAATGGATCGCCAAGGCAATGTAATTGACGTTGTGTTGGTTAAAAGTTCAGGTACACGTTCATTAGATAACGAAGCTGTCGACCTTGTTTACCGCGCTCAACCATTAATTAAACCCCCGACGAGCATAACAGGTGCACGCTTAAGCCTTACTCTTCCTATCAATTTTAGCTTTTGAGTCATTTATATTTGAACAGAGACGCTATAAAGCAATAAAGCAACAAAGCCACTCGTTGAAGTGGCTTTGTTTATTAACAAATAAAAATGTTTCGGTTAAAACTCGTTAGGCACAGCAGTTACAGTTACGGCGGTACTTGTCCATTTTACCGATACCTGGGTTAAAGGTATTGGTTGGATCGAGCTCATGGTAGAACTTCTGTAGTGAGTTTTCCGCTTCGTACAAGTGCCCTACGTTGTGTTCCGCTGGGTATTTTGCGCCACGACTATTCAAGTGTTCTAACATCAATCGCTTCATGCGTTTTGTGTCTGTTCCCTTCTTAAAGATGTAATCTTGGTGGAATACAAAACACATGAAGTGACCATAATAGAGAGGCATCACAAGGTTATCTGTCACCTCTTGCGGTAGAGTCTCTAACCACTCCTCGTCGTTACGTCGTAACGCAATATCGAGAGCGACAATATCTTCTACTTCGTTGCGGTGGATGGTTTCGTAACGAATCGCCGCTCCTGCTGCTGCAAAACGATTCAGGTACGCTTTCTTACCCTCTTCTGCAGTACACTCAAAGTAATCTTGGTCTGGTTCTGCAGCCCACACCTCTTTAAGGTATTTCTTAGCCTCCTCAATACCGCCATCACTCATTTTTAGGATCAAGTGGTGCTCGTATTTGTCACGATAATCTAGCAATCTTTGTGGTAAATGTTGTGGGAACAACTTGCTCGCGTAGTACAAGATCGTATCTGGCAGATATTTACTAACAAACGGGATTCGCTCTAAGGTATTTTCAACCTTGGCTTTTAGAGCAAACATCTTTGGTAAATTATCTGTACCAAGATGGTCTATGGATAGGAATACATCTTTGCCGTACTTCTCTGCCATATTAAAAATATCGCGGTGCATGTACTCGCCCATTTCTGGCAAGTTCTCAAACTGAGTCAAAAAGTCTTTGCGCAGCTTGGTGAGTTTCGCCGGATCATTTGTGCCAAGATAAAAGACTTGCTCTTTCTCAGGTACTGGGTAGCTATCAACACGTACCGCGAACACGCCAAGCTTACCTGCACAGCCGCTGGCTTCAAACAGTCTGCGATCATCCGCATTGAATCGTGAAGGAATATCAGAGGCCACGTCTCTCACGCGCTCGTCATACTCTTTGTCAGAAGCCATACGTTCGTCATGAACGACTTTACTTGGGTCGAAGTTGCCTTCTTGAATGTTTTGCAAGATTTCTTCTGGCGTCTCGCCAAGACCATCAATGCCTAAATGATTAACTAAATGAAGTTTACCGTCTTTATCGACTTGAGCAAATATCGCAAGCTCAGTATAGGCAGGGCCACGCTTCACGAGAGCGCCACCAGAGTTGTTCGCGATACCGCCAACCACTGTTGCACCTAAAGAAGAAGAACCAATAACAGAGTGAGGTGCACGGTTAACCGTTTTTAGTGATTTTTCTAAGGAGTGTAAGCTCGCCCCCGGTAGACAAACTGCTTGCTTGCCCCCATCAAGAAGGTGGATTTGTTTCATTTTAGTGATATTGATAACGACAACATCGCGGTCATAATCATTACCGCTTGGTGCAGAACCTTCTGTTAAGCCGGTTTTAGCAGCCTGCATAATAATGATGCAGTTGGCGTCGACACATTGCTTAATCACTTTCCACTGTTCTACCAAGGTATTTGGAAAGACAACGGCCAGTGCAGAGCCACCACCAGAGCGAAAACCCGAACGGTAATACTTGGTTTTGATATCGTCGGTTAACACATTGTCATCACCCACGATTACCTTGAATTGATCAATCAGCTGCTTTTGTTTCATATCCATATCTCTAATTATTATGCCCAGCCACTATAAGCAGCCTGTTATACAGCGTCTATGCTGCTGATCTCGCCAACACTATCCAAAATTAAGCTTAGTTATAATAAAGCTAATATTTTCATTAAGTTAACAAAAACAAACTTCAAAATTTGAGCAAGAAACAGATTGTTTCTTTATGGAAACAATATCAAAACCAAACATTAACAGCCATGTCACACATCCGGTTATTGCAAATGCATGGCTTACAACGACCAATAATCGAGAGGCTAAGTGAGATACTGAACACGAGATACAGAGCGGAAGTAGCTATATGTCAATCGGTGGGAGCGTAAACACTCAGCGACGCTTGGCCAAGTGCAATGTAAAAGGTTGAGGGCTTGCTGTAATTTTGGCTAACTATTTAAATACTGCCTGAATAGGAGACATTGCCTAGAGACTTAAACAATGCCTAGACTAGAACTGGTGGCTACGCTTTTGAAAGCCTTGGTATAGGTGTTCAATAAAACGCTTCACCTTTTCAGGTTGCTGACGTGTATATGGATAAACCGCATAAATGCCTAAGCACTTGGCCGTTTCTCCTTGAAAAAGTTGGATTAAACGCCCCTGCTCCAAATCATCATGAATCAAGACTCTAGGTACATAAATGATCCCTTGCCCTAACAGCGCCACATTTCTTAGTGCAGATGAATTATTGGTACACAGGTTACCATCTACTTTCACTTGGTAGACTTCATCACCCGTTTTAAAGGCCCACTCTTTTGCCCCAGTCTCTTGGTAGGAGTACGCCAAGCAGTTGTGTTTCACTAACTCTTGAGGGGAATCAGGCTTACCGTTTATCGCGAGATACTTTGGAGAGGCACACACAACCCAGTGTGCATCCACCAGCTTACGCGCAATCAGGCTCGAATCTGGAAGCACACCAGTTCGAATTGCAAGGTCAAAGCGATCGTTGACGATATCAACAAAACGATTATCGAGATCCATATCTATGTTGATGTCGGGGTAACGTTCGTTAAATTCAGCGATCACACCCGGTAGAATCAGCTCACCAGAGATAGTTGGTACGGTAATCTTGATACTACCGGATAAGCTCTGACCTAAACCAACGATCGATTCTTCTGCTGTGGCAACAGCTTGATAAACGCGTTTTGCTTGTTCATAAAACGACTGCCCCGCTTCACTGAGTTTAATGCTGCGCGTCGTTCGATAGAGAAGTTGCACACCAAGATCTTGTTCTAGCTTAGCAATACGTTTACTCACCACCGACTTAGTCAACTGCATCTGTTTTGCAGCCCCACTAAAAGAGCCTTGCTCCATTAAGTGATAAAAAATGATGTAATCGTCGGTACTTCTCATGAACACTCGCAAGCTTGTTGATAACAAAGTTATTTTAGGCGCTTTTGGTCGAAAAAGCTGACCCTAATCTCACACTTGTTCAGCTCGAAGCACAAAATTTAGATATAAAAAAAGCCAGCATAGCTGACCAATCTGATGAGGTAGTGAAATGGAGGCGCCTCCCGGAGTCGAACCGAGGTCCACGGATTTGCAATCCGCTGCATAGCCACTCTGCCAAGGCGCCTTTGAGCTTGATTGTTCTTTTAGAGACATTGTATTAAACCGTGTCGCATAACAATTTTGCCATGTTCTTGCACTCTCTGTGTGAGAACGGGACGTACTATAGCGCCTATAAAAACTGAGTCAACCGTTGCCTAAACTTTATTGATTCGTTCGCTGACACTTTGAACTAATGTTGAACAAAATAAGCACATAGAGCCTTTCAAGCTAATCTCTTCATTTTAATTTTCATGGATATTTCACAATTGCCCACTAAGGTAAGAAGTAAAGGGACGATTGGAATCAAATTTGAAACCACTTAAAAGATACCAGTATGAAAGGTATGCCGTTTTATGCAATCTCGCCTACCCACGAGTGTTCAAGCAGACACGCTATGGGTTTGACCCAAACGGACAACGAATCATCAAAAATCAATTTGGTAAAACCATGATCCGAGTTCTTTGGAGTGAAGCTGAAACTGAAGTGATTGTCGTACTCAAAGGCTCTCATAGCCTCAGTGACTGGTTATTGAACTTTGCTCTATGGACAAGAAGCTGTAAATCCATTGGGCTCAACTACCGAATTCACGCTGGGTTCTATCATCTATTGTTTCAAGAGAGCCAACCCAGTAGAAATGACGATACGCTCGGCGCTTCCGTCTTCGAACGTTTAGAAACAACACTCGCTCCACTCATCGAAAAAGGCAAACGAGTTACCATCACCGGTCACTCCTCTGGTGGAGCGATCGGCTGCGTTTTCGCTGATTACCTTAATCACAAATACCCTAGGAGCATTAAACGTGTTGTGACGTTTGGCCAACCAGCGATTGGCAACTGGCAATTCAAGCAGCACTACTCTCTTAACAAGAAAACCTACCGCATTTGCTGTGATTTAGACATCGTGACTTTCATGCCACCCATTCCCCTTATCTACTGGCATGCAGGCAGAATGCTTTGGCTTTACAACGGTCGAATCTATGAGAACACCCCCACCCTAATTCGCTTTGTGCGTTCGCTGTTGAGTTGGGTGATTCGCCCCTTCTCCTATCACTTAATGAGTAAGTATATTCGTAACAAAGACTTCTTTGATCAGAGGTAACGACAATTCGTAAAGTCGCTCCCTAAGCAATGCCTACTTTTTGTTAGCAGTTAATTGACGAATAATAGATGTCTTTTTTACGAGTGAATTCGAACTTGAACTGATATTCATTGCCATAATTATCGGAAACGAAAAGTGTCAATGTATCGGCTTGCTCTTGCATCTGCAGTGACTTCGATGTGAACCATGCACGATGAACATTATCTGAAATATAACTGGTTGAGCGCGTTAACGTTTCAGGTTCACCTGTCAAAAGCACATCATTACTGATTACCTTATCCAAGGTTAACTCAACATTATCGTATTCAGATTCCGTCGCAAAAGTCAGTGTCAGTGTATTGCCTTCAGCGTCAAAGTGCGGATACACACCAACCAACATATTGTCATTTTGTTGTTCTATCCCATCATATTTCGCCGTGTGATAACCACACGCTGCACTTGCCGCTTCAACTTGCCCTTCCGCAATCACGGGCTTGTAGTAGTTTCGCGTCGTAGGGTAAAGCACACAGCCAGTTAACATAGAAATAAGTGAAATATTAATGAGAGTTTTAAACATAACTTTTCCTTCATCCATAAGTGTGAACATTATGAACACTGTTTTATTTTTGTGCTTGCTTTGGTTACACACGCTTACATGGCCGAGCAAAACCAGATTCCGGAATGGATTATGCCAATGAAAGGAGTAATTAGGAGAAATTTAAAAATGGGAAGAAAGACAAAATTTAGACACAAAAAAACCAGCACTAGGCTGGTCTTTGGTAATTTGGAGGCGCCTCCCGGAGTCGAACCGAGGTCCACGGATTTGCAATCCGCTGCATAGCCACTCTGCCAAGGCGCCAAATTGTTCGAGTTTTAAGAGTTCGACTCTGTTCCCTCTCACGAGTAAGTAGATGGTGCCCCGGGCCGGACTTGAACCGGCACAGCGCGAACGCCGAGGGATTTTAAATCCCTTGTGTCTACCAATTCCACCACCAGGGCAACGCAATCATGCTATGGCAACACCATCTCTCATCGGCCTGTGCCGCGAGAACGAGACGTACTTTAACGGATTGAGCGGTGAGATCAATATATATTTTATCTTTTTAATTCAAACGGTTATTTATCGAACTTTTAGCATAAGAAGAATACAAATAGCTCAATCCTTACCCTTCGAAATATCGATCCCTATTACGTTCTCATTTAAATACACAATCTACATCCCGCTCAAATTCATCAATCACTGTTGTTTTCGGCCTGCTTCTCTAACCCAACCAGATTTAAAATAGTGAATGCAGACGCCAACATCAAACCCAAAATCCAAACAAAATACCACATAGTGCCTCCTAGTAGAGTGAATGACTGTTTCGTTCAACATACTTGTTATCAAGCCTGCCACGCATAGTACGGTAGCTAAATGCCGTATAACCAAGAATGATTGGCACCATAACAAAGGCAACACCTGTCATGATATTCAGCGTCAGCTCGCTTGAAGTCGCATCCCATAGCGTCAGGCTGTGATTAGTATTGAAACTCGATGGCACAATAAACGGAAACATAGTGAAACCGGCCGTTAATATGATTGAAGCACTGGTTAAACTAGAGCTTATAAATGCCATTAGATCTTTCGATAGCCTGATACAGAAGAACGTCACAACTGGAAATACGACACTGCCAATAGGTGCAAACCACATCCATGTATAGGTCTCGAAGTTGCTCAACCACATTCCGGTACCAGCGATAACAACCTTATTCAGCGGGTTCGATTCTCCATTTTGGTTGAGCACACTCACAACCTGATAGCCCATAAGATCACCGATTATCAAACCACCGATCACCATTAAAACGAATACCGCCCACGCACTCATTTGGCCGACAGCACGAGCCTTGCCATAGATATCATGTTTAGTCTTCAACAACAGCCAAGTACTTCCTTGTAGTAGCGACATTGTCACAGCAACAATCCCACTCAACAGGCTAAACGGGTTAAGCAAATCTAAAAAACTTCCGTGATAAGTCACCATCAATAGGCTATTCAAAGAAAAAGGTATTCCCTGTAACAAATTGCCAAAGGCAATGCCAAATAATAGAGGGGGATATACTCCTGCAAAGGCTGTAGCGTAGTCACATACATCTTTCCATTGCTGGCTTTCCACTTTAGCGCGATATTCAAGTGCTAACGGACGTAACCACAACCCAATTAGAACCATATACATTGCGATGTATAGACTCGAAAATACTGTCGCGTAAACCATGGGCCATGCAGCAAACAGTGCGCCACCCGCCGTTATCAGCCACACTTGGTTCCCATCCCAGTGTGGTGCAATGGAGTTAATCATCACGCGTCTCTCTGTGTCGGTTTTACCAATGATAGGCAGCAAAGCGCCGACACCCATATCAAATCCATCGGTGATCATAAAGCCAATCAGCAACACGCCGATCAACACCCACCAAATCATTTTTAACGTTTCATATTCAAACATAACGACTCCGCTTTATTGCTGTACTTGCAGGGCTAACTTGGCTTCGACTGAATGATCACCTTGCTCATAGTGATAACGACCAGTCTTCAAACTACTTGGGCCTTTGCGCGCAACTTTCACCATCAAGTAGCTTTCAACGATGATGAAGACTGTATAGAGCGCCATGATTAACGCGAGGGTAAGCAGTACATCTTCAACTGATTGCTGTGATGCAGCCATAGTCACTGGAAGTACCTCCCCTACTGCCCATGGCTGACGACCGTATTCAGCAACAAACCATCCGGCCTCTATCGCGATCCAAGGTAAAGGGATCGACCATAGCGCCGCTTTAAGAACCCAAGGTTTTGCTGTGAATTTCTTACGATAGGTTTGAAGGAATGCAGCACCAAAAACAATCAGCATGACTACACCACAACCAACCATGATGCGGAATGACCAAAACAGTGGCCAAACGGTTGGAATGGAGTCGTCTGCCGCCATTTGGATTTGATGTTCGGTCGCGTCAGTGACAGTATCGGTGTAACGCTTAAGCAGTAAGCCATAGCCGAGATCATGCTTAACTTCATCAAACGCTTCTGTTGTAGCATTTGAGTTATCACCAGCACGCAAGCTTTCCAGCAAATCATAAGCAATCATGCCATTACGAATACGATCAACGTGCTGCTCTCTAAGATCATGGAGCCCTGTTACTTGTTCATCCAGTGAGCGCGTGGCGATGATTCCCATCAAATAAGGGATTTTCACTGCATAATCGGTTTCACCTTTCTCTTGATTAGGTAAGCCAAAAAGTGTGAATGCAGCAGGCGCTGGCTCGGTGTGCCACTCAGCTTCAATTGCAGCTAGCTTTACTTTTTGAACATCGCCTAGCTCATAACCTGACTCATCACCCAATACCAGAACCGAAATGATTGATGCCATACCAAAACAAGATGCAACAGCGAATGATCGCTTGGCGAATTCAACGTCGCGTCCTTTCAACAAGTAATAAGCGCTCACGCCGAGGATAAACATCGCGCCGCAGGTATAAGCCGACGACACTGTATGCAGAAACTTCACTTGTGCGACAGGGTTGAGCACCACTTCAGCGAAACTCGTCATCTCCATTCGCATAGTATGATAGTTAAACTCCGACCCTATCGGGTTTTGCATCCAACCGTTCGCGACCAAGATCCATAACGCCGAGAAACTCGAACCCAGAGCAACTAACCATGTGACGACCAGGTGTTGGCGCGCTGACAAACGCTCCCAGCCAAAGAAGAACAGGCCCACAAACGTTGACTCTAAAAAAAAAGCCACCAGCGCTTCAATTGCGAGGGGCGCACCGAAAATGTCACCAACATAGTGGGAATAGTAAGACCAGTTAGTGCCAAACTGGAACTCCATTGTCAGGCCAGTTGTCACTCCCAACGCAAAATTTATCCCGAAGAGTTTTCCCCAAAAGCGTGTCATATCTTGATAGATTTTGTTACCTGTTAGCACATAGATTGACTCCATAATGGCTAACAAGCACGACATACCAATGGTTAAAGGGACGAAGAGGAAATGGAACATTGCCGTCAACGCAAACTGCAAGCGCGATAATTCAACAACATCAAACATTAAAGCTCCAAACATCATAATGATGACTTTCATACATAAGTTGGAGCGTATTTCAGCACAGTTCCATCGAACCAAACTAGAACAGATCAGTGACTAAAAATTAGAACAGATTGTAAATTCGTAACAGTTGCAGTATCAAAATTAGGCCGACTCTTGATTGCCATGACTTATTTCAACAACCAGATTCCCTAAGGTTTTGATCGCTTTTGATATCTTGTCATCACAAGCATAAGAGCAGTTGATTCGGATGTGATGATTAAAACGTTTATCACCACTAAAGATGATTCCAGGAGCAACGGAAATATTGTGTTCGAGCGCCCTATCGTACAGTGTTTCAACACAAACATTTTTCGGTAATTCAATCCAAATAAAGTAACCACCCGGCGTGAGATGAATAACCGTGTTCTGCGGCAAGCAGTCGCTAAGCAAACTGATATGATCCTGCTTCCGCTCATGGAGTACCTTTCGTAGCTTCTTGAGGTGGTTATCGTAGCTGTAATACGTTAGATAATGAGACAGTGCCAATTGAATTGGGATACTACTGGACAGCGTCGCCAAATGTTGTAAGCGTTGGATCTTAAGTGCTTGTTGTCCTGCAACAACCCATCCAATTCGGAATCCGGGTGAGAGTGACTTAGAAAACGAACCACATAATAAGATATTGTCATTCTGGTCATAAGCTTTAGCAGGAAGGCTCGATTCACTGCCCACAAACAACTCTCGATATACGTCGTCTTCGATCATCGGTACGTTATGATGATTCACCAGCTGTACAAGGCGCTGCTTGTTTGCGGTACTCATTGAGTACCCTACTGGGTTTTGAGCCGCCGTCATAAACCAACACGCTTTGATATCCATTGATGAGAATACTGAGGAGAGCACATCAAGGTCGATCCCATTCTCTGGATTGGTTGGGATCTCTACCGCGGTTAGGTTTAATCGCTCTATGGTTTGAAGCACACCGTAGAAAGCGGGATACTCAATCGCAACCAGATCACCCGGCTCCGTAAAAGACTGTAAACACAAAC
This sequence comes from Vibrio fortis, assembly GCF_024347475.1. Lineage (NCBI taxonomy): Bacteria > Pseudomonadati > Pseudomonadota > Gammaproteobacteria > Vibrionales > Vibrionaceae > Vibrio > Vibrio fortis. The sequence goes on along the minus strand of NZ_AP025488.1, from coordinate 1,023,319 downwards.
TGAGTGCTTCCATAGCCCCAGAGGTGATGACGATGTCATCGGGAAGCACATTGAGCCCATTCACCTGATAGCGCTGTGCAATTTGTCTTCTTAGAGTCTGATTACCCGGAGGCAAGTTGGTCAGCATGCTATTGTCCGGCATTTGACGACTGGCACTAGCGAGGCTTCGCGACAAGGCTTGGTGAGGAAACAAAGACGGATCTGGGAAAGCAGAACTAAGTGGAATAATACTGGGGTCTTTCGCCTTTTGAAGCACGTCATAAAGCAGGTCGCTGATTCGAACAGGGTATGGCGTAATTGCTTTTGAGGTTAGGTCTTTACTGGAGAGTACATTCCGGCGGGGTAATACAAAGTAACCAGATTTAGGTTTAGCATAGATATAACCCGCAGCTTCAAGCTGTTGGTATGCTTGGAGAACTGTCTCAATACTCAGTTTATAGCGCTTACAAGCATTTCTGATCGACGGTAGTTTCTCACCACTCAACCAAATATTGTGTTCGATCTGATTCTTAAGTTTCTCTGCTAATACTTGAGACTTTTTCATGCATTTCTTTTAAAAGACGTAACGATTGGCATTTAGATTACTTCAAGACGGTCAGATAACAAAGGATGAGAACTATAAGCGTTTTAAGATTAACCCTGTCGATTGTCGGTTAACAGAAGGGAAGGTTCATTTAAGAACAAAAAAGCACAGGCGCGAAAGCCTGTGCTTGAACTGACTTTTCCACCGGAGGTTAAAGCTTAAAGCGGCTCAGTTCTTGTTTCAGGTCGTTAGCTAGCTGATTTAGTTGGTCAGCTTGAACCACTGCATCGGAAGCGTCAACAGCCATTACATCACTCACCTCACGAACCGATTCGGTATTCGTATTGATTTCAGCCGTCACTAGCGATTGCTCTTCAGCCGCTGAGGCAATTTGCGTCGCCATATCGCTGATTACCTGAATCGCTTCACGGATCTGCTCTAGGCTTTCACCTGCTAGGTTGACGTCATTCACACTAGTACGCGCCATATCATGGCTCTGGTTCATCACCTTAACCGCGCCATTAGTCGCTTGTTGAAGTCGTTTGATCTTATCTTCAATCTCTTCCGTTGAAGCATGCGTTCTTTGAGACAATACGCGAACCTCATCAGCAACGACCGCAAAACCTCGACCTTGCTCACCCGCGCGTGCCGCTTCAATCGCAGCATTAAGTGCCAGTAAGTTGGTCTGTTCTGCTATCTCACGAATCGTTGCCAGAATCGTCGCAATCTGCTGACCATGCTCTTCAAGCTCGCTGATGATAGATACCGCACCAGTCAGCTCATTCGCTAACTCATTAATCGAAGCTTGGCTTTTCTCCATTTGCTGGAAGCCTTGTTCACTCAACTCAACGGAATGAGTAGCGCTCTTAGCAGTATTATCGGCGTTCGACGCAATCTCTGACGTTGCTGTCGCCATTTCAGTCACAGCAGTCGCAACCATCGTGATTTCATCTTGTTGCTTACCAACGCTCTCACTACGCTTCATTGCACTTTGATTTGCGTGTTCTGCACCATGCGTCATCGCCGAAGAGACGTTACTCACGTTTTTCATCATCTCGTGGAGACGGTCAATAAAGGTATTGAACTTATCTGCCAATTGACCCACTTCATCATGACTAGAAACCGTCAGTCTGCGCGTTAAATCACCTTCACCCTCTGCGATGTCTGCCAGTGCTTCGCCTACGCGGCCTAATTCGACAAGTTGACGAGCAACAAACCAAGAAGTCGCGATTGCCATAACGATAAGCACGATTAAACCTGTCGTAACTTGGTTGACCAGCATAGTAAATAATGGCTGTTCCAAGACCTCTTTGTTCATTTCTATGACTAACATCCAATCAGTATTCTTGATTGGTTCAGCCATGATAACCTTCTCTACACCATCTACATCAGCGTAAAGCGTCGTTAAGTTCGCAGCTGCTGAATTTAAGCTCGAAACATTTAGCTCTGGTGCAATATCGGTGATCTTTTTAAGAATGAAATCTTTGTTGCTGTGCGCGACCACTGTACCTTTGGTGTCGATCAAAATAGCACGACCATCACCAGGTACCGGAATCGCCAATACGTCTTGAATCAACTTATCCAATGCTAAGTTAGACGCTGCAACCCCAACGATTTGACCATTTTCAAACACAGGGTCTGTCAGCGTAACAACTAACGTCTGCATCGTTACGCTTACGTAAGGTTTAGTTGTGATTGCCTTGTTCGCTGCGAGCGTCTCTTTGTACCAACCACGCACACGTGGATCGTAACCGGGTTTATTCAAAGAAGGGTCATGACGGAACATCTCACCTTCTTTATTGCCGTAATAACTTAGACCAAATCCACCAGACACCAAGGTTTGACGTAGGTGCGGCACAATATCGAGATCAGGGTTTAAAGAAATTTGTTGCTGTAGTCCATTGACCGCTTGCTTCTTGTCGTGAAACCAATCACCAATACCTTTGGCGTGAGCATGGAGTGTATTTCGGCTTTCACTCTCGATCGCTTGCCAGCTGTTGGTTTGAAACGTTTTGTAGCCAATGAAAAGTAAAATGGCAGATGTCACCGCAATCGCCAAAACCACAGAGGAAACCATCTTCCTCTTTAGACTAAATTGCATAATTATGAGCCTCTTATAAAACCTAAGAAATGAGTTAGTGTTTTATAGTCTCATCTATGCAACTGATTTTATGAGAGTTTCAACGCATTAATGAAACAAGTTGAGCATGATTCATCAATATGTGACTTGTGTAATACCAAAGTAGTATAGAACACGCTATGAGAGACGTGATCTTGTTATCGAGTTAGACCAGCCTTTAGTGCATCAAATAGAGATGTTTAAAATGAAGTTTCAAAATTCAGGCACAAAAAAACCAGCCACGAGGACTGGTTTTAATGAATAATGGAGGCGCCTCCCGGAGTCGAACCGAGGTCCACGGATTTGCAATCCGCTGCATAGCCACTCTGCCAAGGCGCCTTAAATTGATTGTCGTAATCTAAGGTAACTACGTGTCTCTTTAGGAGAGAAATAGATGGTGCCCCGGGCCGGACTTGAACCGGCACAGCGCGAACGCCGAGGGATTTTAAATCCCTTGTGTCTACCAATTCCACCACCAGGGCACGCAATTCTTTATTGCGATGCCGTTACGATTCGTAAACACCATCTTAATGTCGATGCCAATCAACATTACAAAATTTGGAGCGAAACACGAGGCTCCCTATCTTCAAGGTTTAAGGCGTGACCTTAACCTTGGCAAGGTTGCTCTCTACCAGCTGAGCTAGTGTCGCATAGTATTCAAACTTAAGGTTTGAATGGAGGCGCCTCCCGGAGTCGAACCGAGGTCCACGGATTTGCAATCCGCTGCATAGCCACTCTGCCAAGGCGCCTTTTTATTTCAACACGTTAGGATGTTGTCCCGCTGTGTTCGGGTGCTTACTTTACGGATTGAGGAAGGATAGTCAAATAAAAATGTGCATTTAAATTCTGTTTGCTGACATTTAAATCAAATTGCTGCACCTTCCACCTATTCAGACAGAAATCGTACAGCAATTTACATCACCATTTTTTCATTAAACGCCCAACGAGGCTTGGATGGTACGACCAACAGTGATCAAACATACTCATTAATTGAGGGTTGCCGTACTTAGAAAGGCTCACAGCGTGGAAGCGGTTCTTGTGCTGTTTCAATTTCTCAACCTGGGCAATCATCTCGTCAGACTGCTTAGGTGCGATAAAGTCAGAAAGCACAACCAAATCTGCGTTCTTGTACTTATCGCCCATCATGAGATCAATCGACTTCATTAATACCGGCTCTAGATCGGTACCGCCGTGGAACGAGTAACTTAAGAAGTCACTCGCTTCACGCAATCCGTCCTGACGAGTTAACTCATAAGTGATTTGCTCTGAAGAGAACAGAATTACGTAACAATCTCGCTCCTCCGCCAATGCAATTTGCATCAGGGCATAAGCCATAGCTTTAGCCGATTGTTCTGGGAACCCGCTCATTGAACCAGAAGCATCGACACAGACGATGAAAGGACCTTTCTCGATGTCTACATTCTTCGCATCTGGCTTTTGCGCTTTCACTTTTCTTAAAGTTCGAGATTTACCTTGAGAGCGGTAACTCAATAAACGCTTATCAGCTAAATGCTTGTAGAAGATAACTTCGAGTTCTGGGTAAGCCAAAAACATGGTTTCGTTTGGCAGCATCTTATTGAGGTCGTCACTTTCGTGAATACCGACAATATCGTCTACCGCTTCATCGGCTTTTTCTTCGACCATCTGAAGCTCTTCAACCGGCGCTTTATGCAGAGACGGGTCATCTTCTAAACCCGCCATACGACCAAGCTTCTCAGCAATCTCTTGCAGACCTTTGTGCTTATTTAGAAACTCTGCATGACGCTTCATTACGGTAAGGTCGGTTTTACTCAGTTTGGCTGACGCCATATCCCACAAACGCCCTACGCTGCCTTCGTCACCCGACTCCGTCACTTTGTCCATGTTTTTCATGGTTTCCATGCGCTGGTAAAGGTCAGCAAGCACTTTCTCTTTACTCGCTTCAAGCTCTGTCACTTGCGCTTGCTTAATCGCTTCAGACAGGGCTTGGTACCACTGGTCACAGAAATAGTGAGGGAACATGGCGTTATAAACGCCTTTATTATGTTCAAGCAATCGGCGAGCTTGCAGATAAAACGCTGAGTGCCACTCAAGCTTTTTGATCACCGAATCGATCTCTTCAAAAAATTGCTCTTCGTCCCAGTGAATCACTTCTTGGTAAAGGGCAATTTCTTGTTGGAATCGATCGGTCTCGCAGACTTTGGTGACGCGCTTTTTCACCTTGCCACGCCACTTGACTAAATGGTTCTTAACAGAGGTTTTTACGCCTTTATTTTCCGCCGCCATCATCACTTGCGAGCGGGCCAATAAGTCATTCATTGCAGTATCAATGATGCCAGAGTCTGCCACCATTAAAGCCAGATTTAATCCGTCTGCTCCTAACATATAAGGTCCCCTTACTCGAAGTATTGGCTCATGAACTTGATACGCTGAACGATCTTACTGCTCTTAACCTGTGTGGTTTCAAGATCTTGAGTGATGGCTTGCAAGCTTGCTTCCATCGCCTTCGGTAATTCAGGGTCAATAAAGTTATGTGGTAGTGCGCCATGAAAATCTGAGCGTACTTTTTTAAGGTTGAATTCTGCGTCTTGAAGCTGCTTAAGCGCCGCCTCTGCACCTGTTAACCATTTATCGTATAGCTCTTTATCCAAACCATCAGATGTCACAACACTCACTAACACGGAGCGGTTAGCAATGTCTTTGATAACGAGTTGATTGGAGGCGTCTAAATCAAGCTTAAGGCGACATAGGTTTTTGTTTTCATTTACATAACCATAAATGTCACCATGACCTTCTTTGATCACGCGATCGAAATCGTCTTTCGCAACATAAACCCAGCGACTGTCACCCTTTTCAGATTCAGATACCGACATGTTGCTTTGCAGTAGTACCAACTTGACTAGGTTATAGGCACTGCCAACGCTGTACATTTTTGCGTTCTTGATATCGTGCTGGTAAATGTCTTTACGCAGTAGACCGCTGCTCGTTTCCATTGAAAGAGATACAGAGAGAGTTGACTCTACATCTTCTTGGATCTCTTCTAACTCTTCACGTGCTAGCTCAATTTGGTGTTTGGATTCTTGTTGGTCAAACGCTCGGTTTAACGCAAAGTCGTTAACGACACTACGAACCACGTCACGAGATTCAGGGCTATGCCATAAACAGTCTTGAAGAAGCATGATATCAAGCGGATTCACGGTATCACGGCCACTGAAGAATGCACTCGCTTTAAGCAGCTTAACGGCTTTTTTCCAACGACGGTCAGACACGTAAAGTTCAGAGTCTGACATCGCGCCACCCTGCTTCTTCACTGTCTCTTCAAGCATGGTTTTAAGCTCGTAAAGCTTGTCGAATGCGTTGTCGTTAAGCTCTAGGCGGTCAAGCTCTTTCTGCCATTGGTGATATTCAATATCAGTAATAGCCAGACCCGGTGGAATGGTCGCTTCTTGAGGTGTGCCAGTGGTTAGCATCGACTTAAAGTTCTGCTTATTCTGAATACGGTTTACGAACACGCGCACCAGCATACGGTCATAAAGTGCCTCTAGACCGCTGTCTTCATCTGGTAGTTCATTGGACGCAGAAACCAGCAGTCGCATCGGAACACGTTCGATATCGCTGCCATTTTTAAAGGTCTTTTCGTTAACAACAGTCAATAGTGTATTAAGGATTGCCGGACCCGCTTTCCAAATTTCATCAAGGAAAACAACTTGTGCGGTTGGTAAGTAACCCTCGGTTAAACGCACGTAACGACCATTGTCTTTCAATTCTTGAATACTCAATGGACCAAAAACTTCTTCTGGGGTTGAGAAGCGAGTCATCAAATATTCGAAGTAGCTACTGTTATCGAAAGCTTGTATTAAACGTTTCGCGATTAAACTTTTCGCGATACCCGGAGGACCAAGCAAAAAAACACTTTCGCCTGCAAGCGCAGCTAGTAAACAAAGTTTTATGGTGTCTTCACGCTCGTAAACACCGTCAGATAAGGCTTGAGCAAGCTTGTTAATGCGTTCGGAGAGTAATGCTTTGTCAGCATGGGAAGATACAGAAGGATTCATCACAGCAAAACTCCGGAAACTTTCAAGATAATTAAGAGTGTAGATATGTTTTTATACATTTGTTAGCACTTTGTTACAAGTGTATTTTATTGTTGAGTAGCATTTATATCAGATGGTTAGGTTGGTAATTTTGGTGTAATCAAAGATTCCAATTTTGAGAATAGAGTCACAATGTTTGATGAGTTTCTGGGAACACATTCAGAATTTTTCTTTTATTTTCGACATATTTGGCGTTAAGGTGGTCGACGTCTTATATGTCCGGCAATTGGCAAGGAAAGTGACTATCACTCCATGAAAACAATAATCCACAAATGGAAAAGCATCTCACTAGTAGAAGAGGATGTTAAATTACCCACCGGGACTTCAATAACTCACACCACGATTCAACACCCTGGCGCAGCAGTCATACTTCCCATCACGTCTAACGGAAAGGTCATTCTTATCAATCAATTTAGACCATCCCTTAAAAAGTGGCTGTTGGAGCTACCAGCTGGCACCATGGAACAAGGTGAAACACCTTTAGATTGTGCAAAGCGCGAACTCGAAGAAGAGACTGGTTACAGCGCTGGTCAATTTCAAAGCTTGGGTCAAGTAACGCCACTAGCAGGCTTCTGCGACGAGATTCAACACCTCTTTGTTGCTTCAGAATTAAACCTAACGACTCGCTTTAGCTGTGATGACGACGAGATTATCGAAGTGTTAGAGCTCACTATTGAAGAGCTGCAACAAAAAATTCGTAACGACCAAATTACCGATACCAAAACTATCGCATGTTTAAGTAAAGCCCAGCTTTGTGGCTACCTATAGGAGAGCAATATGGATTTCCGTTCTGATACCGTAACAAAACCAAGTCAAGCAATGCGCGAAATAATGGCAAATGCCGAGGTTGGCGATGATGTCTACGGTGATGATCCGACGGTAAACGATTTAGAGCAGTGGGCAGCCAAGGAAGCAGGTTTTGAAGCCGCTATGTTTACTTCATCAGGCACTCAAGCCAACCTACTTGGGTTGATGGCACACTGTGGTCGTGGTGATGAATACTTGTGCGGCCAGCAAGCTCATAACTATAAATACGAAGCTGGCGGTGCCGCAGTGCTCGGTTCAATTCAACCACAACCGATCGAGAACAACCCAGACGGGACTCTTGACTTTGGCAAACTCGAAAGCGCCATTAAACCAGACGATAGCCACTTTGCACGTACGACTCTTCTAAGCTTGGAAAACACCATCAATGGCAAAGTGTTACCTCTCTCTTATTTAGCAGAAGCACGTGCATTTACTATTAAGCATGGCTTAAAACTCCATTTAGATGGTGCTCGCGTTTATAACGCAGCAGCAGCTTTGGATGTCCCTGTTAAAGAGATCGCTAAACACTTTGACTCAATGACCATCTGTTTATCTAAAGGGTTAGGTGCTCCTGTAGGCTCACTGCTTCTGGGTAGCAAAGAATACATCGCTAAAGCACGTCGTCTAAGAAAGATGGTGGGTGGCGGTATGCGTCAAGCAGGTATCTTAGCGGCAGCTGGTAAAATGGCGCTAACAGAAAACGTTGAACAGCTCAAAACTGACCACAAAAATGCGAAAGATCTGGCGATTGGTCTTAGTAAACTGCCGGGCTTCTCGGTAAACCCTGACTTTGTTCAAACCAATATTGTTTTTGCTAAATTGGACGCGTCGGTTGATATTAATCGCATCGCGTTAAAGTTAGCTGATCAAGGGATTACTATGACACCGAGTAACCCAGTACGCTTTGTCACTCATCGTGATATCGAGGCAGAAGACATTTCACGTTTCTTAAGTGAACTAAAGAAAGTACTTTAACTTCCTGTAACAGAATAAAGACTTGAGCTTCCCCTAAGGGGAAGCTTTATACTTTTGTTTTCACAGGAGTATAAACGTGTTCACTAAATCCATTGTTCTTGTTACTGCCCTTCTCTCTTATTCCGTTCAGGCTAACGATTTTGGTGATCCTGAGCTAGGTAAAATGAAATCACCAAGCTGCATTTTTTGTCATAGTCCTACAGGACCATCTACCAACAACGCCTACCCTAGTCTTTCTGGCCAAGACCCAATCTATCTCTTTAACGCGATGAAAGCGTATCAAAATGGAGAGAGACAAAGCGACTACGCTGAAATGATGCGCGCCCAACTGAGCAAGCTCAACGACCAAGACTTAAAAGACATCGCAGCCTTCTATTCTTCTCAGTAACGTTATCCTGTAACAATTAGACTCGGACATACGCAGCGAAAACATCCATTAAATTATCTATAATTTAAGAAATTTCACTCCGCTCAACTAAGGCAAGGATAGATATACCTTTACACGTATCATCCAACCCTTACAATGTGCAGCAAATATATTTATCAAGGTTTATCTCTATGTCTATTCAATGGTTTCCGGGCCACATGCACAAAGCTCGCAAAGAAATCGAAGAAGTTATCCCTAAAGTTGACGTTATCATTGAAGTGCTAGATGCGCGCATACCATTTAGTTCAGAAAACCCGATGATTGCCGAGATCAAAGCAGGTAAACCAGTCGTTAAAGTTCTTAATAAACGTGACTTAGCCGATCCAGAATTAACCCAAATGTGGATTGAGCACTTTGAGAAAGAACAAGGAGTAAAAGCGATCGCAATTACCACCAGCGTTAAAGAAGAAGTGAATCACATCATGGAACTCGTACGTAAGCTGGCTCCTCACCGTGAAGAGATCGGCAAAAACATTCGTACCATGATTATGGGTATTCCAAACGTTGGTAAGTCAACCATCATCAACTGTCTAGCGGGTCGTACGATCGCTGTAACAGGTAACCAACCTGCGGTGACTCGTCGTCAGCAACGTATTAATCTGCAAAACGGCGTCGTACTTTCTGATACTCCGGGAATTTTGTGGCCTAAAGTAGAAAACCCACACAGTGGATTCCGCCTTGCCGCTACCGGTGCAGTAAAAGATACGGCAATGGAATACGACGAAGTTGCATTTTACACCGTTGAGTATTTGGCAAAGCAATACCCTCACCTTTTAAAAGAACGCTATCAAATCGAAGATCTGCCAGAATCTGACATTGAATTGATGGAAGAGATCGGCCGTAAGCGTGGTGCACTTCGTGCAGGTGGTCACATTGATTTGCATAAATGTTCAGAAATTCTTCTTCACGAGCTTCGTAACGGTACGCTTGGTCAAGTCACTCTAGAGCTTCCAGAAATGATCACTCAAGAGCTGATTGAAGTTGAGCAAGAAGCGCTGCGTAAGGCAGAAGAAAAAGCCAAGAAGAAAGAAGAACGTCGTAAGCGTTATCTGAAAAACAAGCGCTAACTCGCGTTTGTTTTCTAGCAATTAGAGCTAACAGTTTCCCTTCTTTTGACGCCCTAGTCTTAGTACTAGGGCGTAACTTTTCATACTCGACCTATCATTGATAGAACTAATATCTTGTCACATAAATAAAATCTAGAATTTACATTACTGAGTTTCATAGACATACTGACGCACTATTTTGTGATCCCTTAGCGAATTTTAAGATGCGTTCATATCCCGGTTTTCAAAACCAGCGTTTCAAAACCTATTTTGAGAATGAAATATACCTGCCGTATGTCAATTTCATCTACCTGCCGATCACCATATTTTTTGCTTTCATCATCACCGACTTCATTCATTTTGGCGATCAGTGCGTTATGCCCATTGTACTGCGGATCATACTTTCTGGAATGATGGCAGGAGCCGCTTATTACTGCATAAATAATCGACCAAATGTGCTTCAGCAGTTAGAGAGTATAACGCTGATAACAAGCGCACTATTTCTCGTTGTTGTCGGTAGAATAGCCATCGAGTTCGGCAATTATGACTATCAAGGCGGTGTTATTCTGGTCATGATTTATATTGGCACCTTCTCACGGCTGTCTGCGCGATACAGTTTAATCACCCTGAGCTGCATACTCGCTAGCTATCTTATCGGCTTATCCCCACTGCTATACGCCGCTGAACCCGCACACGAACTTGAAATCATATCGATTTACCTAGCAACCTATGTATTAGTCGCTGCAGCATGCTTGAGAAGAGAATTAGAAGTTCATAAACGTTTCTCCCAATCTGAACAACTGCGCAAGCAAGCTATACAACTACGAAAACAGTCGAACCTTTTTGAAGCGCTCTCCTACCAAGATGCGTTGACAGGTTGTTATAACCGACTCTATCTACACCAAGTTATCGAACCAAACATCAACCGAAATCAGTCGATGACGACGATTATGATTGATATCGACCATTTCAAATCGGTGAATGATACTTATGGTCACCAAACCGGAGATATGGTTATTAAGGAGCTTGCGAAAGCGATTAAGGCGAAGCTGCCCGTTAAGAGCAACCTTTTTAGATATGGTGGTGAAGAATTTCTGATTATTGCTCAAGGTCTAAATATAACCCAAGCACAACAACTGGCTGATAACCTACTCACCTCTCCTTCAAAGATATCACTTGAGGTGACGGTTTCTGTGGGAGTGAAACATATTGATCGTGCGGTTGGTTCAGTCGAACAATTGATTGAAGACGCCGATAGAGCTCTATATCAATCTAAAAAGAACGGTCGAAACTGCATCTCATGGTGTAACGTTGCCCATCCTAATATCGAAGCCGCTGTCTTTTAAATACCCACACGAACTAAAAGCCCCTAGCTGTTAATACTAGGGGCTTTCTCTTGATAATCTTTTGCTTTATTACGCAGGCATTTGTAATTGCTGAGCTAAGTTCGCAGGAGATGGCCAAGAATACACTTTCTCTTTGACTTGGCTGCCACAAGGCGCATCCCAAATCTGCTCAAGCTCTTCTTTGCCACCAATAGATTCATAAAAACCGATTGCTTGCTTATTTTTCGACATTACTTCTAGGTACAGACCACTGTCTGAGTAGTACTGCTCAAGTCGTTCTGACAGCTCTGACAACAAACGTTTACCGACACCACGACCACGATAGGCGTTGTCCACGTGCAACGCATCAATAAAGGTGCCGCGATCGAAATTGTGATTACCAAACGCACACACAAAGCCAACTAACAATCCACCCTCTTCTAAGAGTAAAACGTGTTGATTAAAAGGAGGATTGATAAGACGGGTTTGCCAGATTACTGATCTGTCTTCTAGAACGTCCTGATCTAGATATTTGTCAGCTAGAATTCCGCGGTAGTAAATTTTCCAACTCTCTGCATGTAACTGTGCGATACGCTCGTAATCTTTATATTCAGCTACTCTAATTTCCATTTATTAGCCCTTAGCACTTCCATTTATTTATAACTTCTACATTTAATACTACTTACCTACAAAATTAAAGCAAAACATACTATTAAAACCTGACGACTAATAGGTACTTACACTTTGATTCTTGACTTACACGTGTACGCTGATATTCTAGCGCACAACTGTAAGCTCAATGGAATATGCTGATGACAACTGGCAATACAACGCAAAATAAGAAGCCGCCTCTGATCTGGCTAAACGTTTTTATCTTCTCCTTTAGTATGCTGTTGGCATTAGTTGCCGCGCCACTTTATGGTTATTACAACGGCTATGGTATGGAGCATTGGATTTGGTTAGCGGTTTGTTTTAGCTTCTGTAATCTTTCAATAACAACGGGTTACCATCGTTTATGGTCTCATAAAGCCTTTGAAGCACATTCTAGCTTACGATTTCTTTTTGCTCTGGGTGGCGCATTTGCGCTTCAAAACAGTGCCCTTCACTGGTCTTCCGATCACCGAGTACATCACAAGCATGTCGATAACAATGACAAAGACCCTTACTCAGCTAAACGTGGGTTTTGGTATTCACATATTGGTTGGATGATCCGCAACTACAACACATCAATTTATAAAGATTACGAAAATTGTCGCGATCTTAAAAAAGACAAAATTGTGATGTGGCAACACAAACACTACATCCTACTAGCACTGATAATGAATTTCGGTGTGCCTATCGCGCTTGGCGTTATCTATGGTGATGTCATTGGTATGCTTCTGATGGTAGGCGCGGTTCGTTTAGTATTAAACCACCACACCACTTTCTTTATTAACTCTCTTGCTCATATCTGGGGAAGCCAACCTTTCACAGATAAAAACACTGCACGTGACAATGGCATTCTGGCAGTTCTTACTTTTGGTGAGGGTTACCACAACTTCCATCATATTTTCGAGAACGATTACCGCAACGGCATTTACTGGTGGCAATACGATCCAACTAAATGGCTTATTAAGGGTGCATCACTGTGTGGCTTAACGTCTAAGTTAAAGAAAACGCCACAAGCAAGAATTGAAAAAGCGGAAGCGACAATGCTGTTAAAGCGCACGCAACAAAAAATCATGCATCGCGCAGACAACATCCAAATTGCTGAAAAGCTACAAGCGGAATTTGACGCGCTCGTTGCGAACATGAATGAGTATTACGCGGTTAAAAAGCAGTTGCTTGAGAGTAAGCGTGATGACGTCGTTAAGAAATATGAGCATTCGCTACTTAAAGTTCGATATCAGCAAATCAAAGTGAACTTTGAGCAACAGAAGCGAAATTGGGCACAAACTGTCGAACAATACGCGTAACGTTTCTGCAACATAAAATTATTTTAAATCAAAAACCTAGGTGACCATCGCCTAGGTTTTTTTGTACCCAAAGGAATAATCTATGATTAAGGTTGAATAAAAACTCTAATCAAAAATGGACCAATGTCAAATATCACATAATCAATGTAAGAAAACGTTTGCTTACATTTCCAAGCGTGACCAAAGTCACTTACGGAATCTCATTTTGTAACATAGAATGCGCGCCCTCCTGTTCCACGGACAACATAAGCGAGTCATTTTATGAAAATGTTAAAATCATCACTAGCACTAGCAATCTCTACTACCCTTTTATTCGGCTGCGGTGACGAAACAACGAACAACTACTACCCAGAAGTTCCTCAGCCTGAAGTCCCACAACCGACACCAGTAGACAGCAAAGGACGTATTGCAGTATTTAACCTGTCGTTCGATCGCTACACCTACGAAGATCTTGTCGCTGAAATGAAACTGACTAAACCAGAACAAGATGCGTTGATTAAGGGTTGGCAAGACAAAACGCTGTCGGATGAAGACAGCGCAACAGCACTTAAAGTTATCCAAATTCGTAATGTCGCAGCAATCATCCAAACTGAGCGCCCAGCTGTAATTATGATGGCTGAGTTTAATAACGACGGTACAGCTGAAAACAACGACGCTATCATTGGTTTCCGTTTGAACTACCTTGCGGTTTCTCAAAACTCTAACAGTTTTGATCAAGACGGCACCCAGTTAGAACCTATCGTATTCCAGTATTTTGCAAACTTCGCGACCAACACCGGTCTTCTTAACGAGTTTGGTTTTGATCTTGATAATGATGGTAACGCAGGTCAGCTACCTGGTGATGCTTGGGGTTTTGGTAACTACCACGGGCAATATGCGTTCGCTCTAATGTCTATGTATGAGATTGACCACGACAACATTCGTACATTCCAAAAGTTCAAATGGAAAGACATGCCTACAGCGACTATGCCAACAATCACTAATTGTAACGACTCTTGGAACCCTATCCCTGAAGGTATGAAGTGTGGTGATAATTGGTATACCGCTGAAGAGTGGGCAGAAGTTCGTCTTTCTTCTAAAAACCACGTCGACGCGCCAATTTTGATTCCACAAGAAGATGGTACAACAGAGACGATTCACCTTCTTATGTCTCACCCAACACCACCAATCTTCGACACAGGTAAGAACAAAGTTCAAAATGCCGACGAAGTTAACTTCTGGGTTGACTACATCGAAGGTCAAAGCTACATGTACGATGACAAGGGTGTGACAGGTGGTTTAGCTGATGACGCGAAATTCGTCGTAATGGGCGATCTTAACGCAGATCCTCTCAAAGGTGATGGTGACCTAACGGCAATTAATGCGCTGATGGATCACGACAAAGTTAACCGTTTAGCGACATTCGGCCCACTTGCACCTTCTAGCCTTGGTGGCCCAGAGTGTCTTGCTCTTGGTGAATGTAAAGAAGCGAACTGGGATACGCCATACCCAGGTCAAGTAACTAGTACGAGCGGCCTTCGTCTTGATCACGTTGTTCCATCGGAAAACCTAACTATTTCAGATTCTGGTGTTTACTGGCCAGCAACATTTGAGAACGGTCGTCTTCTTATGAACGATGAACGTGTTGGCAGTTACGGCAACGGTAAAGACATTTCGTCTGATCACCGTATGGTTTGGATTAAAGCTGAAATCCACAACTAATACCGGAACCTAGACTCTCGCACTCATGCCCGACGTCTACAGTCGGGCATTTTTTATTACTTTTTAGACAGTTCTTTCTGTCACCTCACACCCCTTATTATGGACTAAAGTTTCCATAGTCATTGGATATAGCTAATCTTTAACCTTGGTCTTTTTGTATCTATATTACTTGCACTTACCGAGAAGAACACCGAGGAAAAAGGAATGAGCAAACTCACCATTATTGCAACAATCGTCGCTAAACAAGACAATACAGACCTCGTGAAAGCCGAACTAATCAAGTTGATCGCCCCTACGCGTTCTGAAGAAGGCTGCATCAACTATGATCTACACCAAGACAATGACAATCCAGCTCACTTCGTGTTTCACGAAAACTGGGAGTCTGAAGCGCTACTAAAACAACATTTGGCTAGCCAACATATTGCCGACTACATGGCAGCGACAGAAGGTTTAATTGAAACATTTGTCATCAACAAAATGACTCACATTGCTTAAACACATGTGCATTTAATGCTTTTTGAACCCCGTTTCTACAGCGGGGTTTTATCGTTTTAGAGTGTTATGTTTCCGGCCTCACAACGAAAAAACCCGCCAAAGACGGCGGGTATGGTCAAACTTAGTGACTGCTTATAACAGTTCGATAGTTACCATCAAACCAATATTGAGCGTTAACTATGACTCATAACGCTCTGATATCTTTTTTGCTTTCGACTAGCACGGGGGCACTAATTAAAAGCACGAGCCAAGATACCATTCCCTTGATATTGGTAAACGCTTGAATTATTGCTCACAAATACCGACTCGCCCGGCTTAAGCGTAATGCTCTGCCCTTCCGAGGTGACCGTTGCTTCCCCTTCTACGCAGAATAGAATCTCTGCACTACGTAGATATTGTGATTTACTTTCATCACTCGCTGACAAGATATCAAAACCAAAATCGTCCACTGGAATTGGATAGCTCATTTTGCCTTCTTTCAACACAGGTTTTAGACGGATATTTTCTGGCTTGATTGATTCAAAGATCGTGTTATCAATCAGTTCTGGAACATCAATGTATTTCGGGGTTAAACCTGCACGAAGAACATTGTCTGAATTCGCCATGATTTCTAGGCCAGTACCCTGAACGTAAGCATGAGGTGTCTCTGCAAACAAGAACATCGCTTCACCCGGTGCTAACTCCACGGTGTTGAGCATCAGTGGAGCAAACAAACCAATATCACCGGGATAGTGCTGTTTAAAGTCTTTGCTGTACTGCATCGCTTCACGCCCCATGACCGTTTTAGCCGAGCGTTGATGTGCCGCTTCCAATTCATTGAGAGCTACTTCTTTCTTTTCACCTTCTAACGACATAATAGCGGTAAAGAACGCCTTCAGCGCATCGCTATCCGCATTCGCTTTAAGAACATTCAGCTCAATTGCCAACGAAGGTATATTCGCTTCTTCAAACAGTGAAATGATATCTTCAATCGGTCGGAATCCGTTCATCGCTTTATAGAAAGTTAGCGCATAAACCAGTTCTGGTTTGTGGTTCGGATCTTTATAGTTACGGTTAGAGGCATTCAGTGGAATACCAAGTGCGTTCTCTCGCTCATACCCCATTTCAGATTTGCGCTTGTTAGGGTGAACTTGAATCGATAGCGGCGTCTCTGCTGCTAGTACTTTGAATAAGAAAGGCAACTCGCCAAATCGCGCTGCTGTGTACCCACCGAGCACATCAACCTTATTCTCATCAATCACATGAGAAAGTGCTTCGCCTGTACCACCCACTTTTGAGCAACCGTTCGGATGAGCGCCCATCCAGATCTCTGCTTGAGGCTCTTGGTTGGGGTTTACAATACCAAACAGTTGATTAATGGAGTCTTTACTGCCCCATGCGTAGTTTTGAATAACGTTGTCGAGTTTAAATAGAGACATAATTACTTCTCATTAAAAATCTGGCCGCCAAGCTTGAGCGTGGCTGCAATATTACGAGCAGTACGAGTAAGATTTTTGCTCGCTTCTGACAGAACTTGTTCTAAAGATTGAGGTGAACGCACGGTGCCAAAGGTGCTGTTGATTGTGCTGTATAGCTCATCAATCTCATAACCAAGCGAACCGGCGATTCCAATTGACGGAATACCCTTGCGTTTTGCGCGATTTGCGATGCCAAATGGCGTCTTACCCTGTAGGGTTTGGTTATCCATCTGACCTTCCCCTGTAACAACAAGATCTGCACCTTTGAGTATTTCGTCTGCGCCAAGCACATCCAGAACCATCTCAATCCCTTGCTTGATCTGAATATCAAACACTAAAGACAGGCCCAATGGAGTGCCACCTGCTGCACCAAAGCCTGCAGAATGTGAGTGATCAACACCGGTGAGCGTCGAACATACTTTAGAAAAGCCAGTGATAGCTGACTCAAGCGTTTCAACAAGCTCTGGCGATGCACCCTTTTGCGGCCCAAACACATGGCTCGCGCCTTCTTCTCCTAAAAGAGGGTTAGCAACATCACATGCCACGATGAACTCCACCTGTTTACAGCGAGGGTGTAATTCACGGATATCGATTTCAACAACACTTTCCAATGCTGAACCACCACGCGTGACCTCGACACCCTCTGCGTCGTACAACTTTGCACCTAACGCTTGCGCGATCCCGGCTCCTGCGTCATTGGTTGCACTACCGCCTAAACCAAGAATGATTTGAGTAACACCTAAATCGAGCGCCTCACGAATGAGTTCTCCTGTACCAAAGCTTGTTGATACTGCGGGGTCACGGCGATCAACAGGAACAAGATCCAAGCCAGAAGCTGCGGCAAACTCAATCAATGCAGTCTTACCACCTTCTTTCTCTTTATGGTCAAGAATGGCCCATGTCGCATTTACAGCATTACCCAGTGGATCAGTGACTTGAGACTCACGCACTTCTCCATCGAGACCTTGCAGTAAGACATCCACCGTCCCTTCACCACCGTCAGCAAGCGGTAAGTGAACATATTCAGCGTCGGGAAATATTTGGCTAAATCCAGTTTCAATACTTTCACACACCTGCTTTGCGGACAGGGATTCTTTGAATGAATCGGGAGCAATAACAATTTTCATCGTCGTTCACCTACTCCGCCCAGCGTTTGGGCGGAGTACCTTAGTTTAGAATTTCACTTGGAATGATTTCGCCTGACACGCCTTCAGAGTTCCAAAGGTCTGTGTTTCTACATGTGTATCTCGAACTTGCTCGTCCATGCTCGTTTCAAGCCAAGACGTGACAGGTTGAGTAAACTGAATCTTGTCCTCTACTTCGCCAGATTCTGCTGGGTTGTATACACGGAGGATTAACGCATCTTCGTCTTCAGCTTTCTTTAGTACACTCAACACCGCGCCCTTTTGCTCTTTGTTCAACAATGAGTAAGTCAGAGGCTTATCTTGTTCGCCAACATTTAGCTTCATCGCGTTGTATGGGATTTTGTTGTAACATTCGATTGGCGTTACATTGTCACGAGCTTCTGCCATGATGTTTGCGTCAATGTGATTACCTGCGAAACCAAACAGAGCAAACTCACAAACCAACTTACCGCGCGTTTGAGAATCTGGTGTCGGAATCTTGATACCAGAAGGACGACCAGGGCGAAGTAATAGCTCTTCTTTACCTAGCACGCCAACGCCGCGCAGTAGAGTCAGAGCAAATGTGTCACGCTCCTCGTTACCTTTGCTTGAGATGACCTCAAACTCGCGCAGACCGTTTGTCATCAACGCCATACCACCAGTCTTGTTTTCGACTGCAGCGAAGTTCATCAGTTGGTAAACAGGTACCGGAGCCTCTTTCCATTTTTCTTCTTCCCAAACCGCCATTGCAGAATCATTCGTTGGGCGTGTAATCAGGCCAAACTGGTTGTCCGCAACGACATTTTCAGAAACGAACGGCGTTGGTACTAGAACACGTACACGATGATCATCTGCTTGGTTATCGAGCTCCATTCGAACTTCGATACGGCGAGAGCCTTGCTTCAATACGACTTGGCAATCCACATCAACAAAGCCATTTTGGCCAGTGCGCTCTTCACGCTCTTGTAGGTTTGCAGGCACATTCATGCGCAGTTTGATGGTTGCTACAGATTGGAAGCCTTCATGTTTAATGCTGGTTTCTGCTTTAAATTCATCTGAATACAGCAGCCACTCTTGGCGAGATGGAGAGTAATCGTACTCATCACCATCGTCTGAACCGTCTTCAACGCGAAGCACTTGGTCAAACAGCATCTCGGTCTCTTTATCGAAAACCGATAGCGTGCCGTTGTCGTTCACATTGATACGGTAGAATTCGTTCTCTAATAGGTAGTCTTTGTGTTCAGCAACGATATTATTGCCTTTCGCATTCGCTTCAATGTGCAGCGTGGTGTACCCCATTGCAGGAACCGCACGTTTAATTTGAATGTCGTATTCGATGAACGGATCGTAGTTGCCGTAATGAACGATTTGGCGGTCGATCTTACCTGGATCAATCACACGTTGGTCTTGGATGTAGTATTCAACTTGATTGCCATTTTCATCAAAAATATTGAACTCGTTAGCACGGATGGTAATCGTTGTATTAATCACCTCTTCACGCTCATAAGGAGACAGGTTGAAGAATGCTAACTTGTCACATCCTTCGCGCGTTGGCATATGATCTACGATCTTACGCTTGTAGAAGTTGATTAGGTTTGATGCCATATCGTCCGCTAGGATGTAGCGATTTAAGATCTCAGCATGTACTTTGTCTGAACAGCAGCAACCGATAGAGTCATGAGCGTGGTTCTTCATGCTCTCTTTCCACATCTTCTCAATTAGACCGTGGTGGTATTCAAAGCCCAGTGACCATGCAATTGATGCTAGTGGTTCTAAGATGTTCACAATCTTATTTTCTACTTCTGCGTGGATCAGTTTAATGTCCATACGCGTTGAGGAGATGGTACGGTGAACGCGCATGTATTTGCCGTCGTTAAACTCACCTTTGATAGTATCTAGGTTGTCGCGCTCTTGGCGGATACGATCGAACACCTCTTCGAAGCGGCTCATCATGAACTCACGATCTGGGTAAACTTCGCGCAGCTTATCCATCACCTCAAAGATGTCTTTTTGAATTGGCATCTGGTCATGACCGTTTGGCAACAAGATGTCTTTGGTGACTGATGGCTTTTCTAGTACTGGGAAGTACTTATCTAAACGAGCGCGTAAACCTTCTTCATCTTGAGGCAAGTATTTACCAATCGCGTAGCCTAGTGGAAGCACTTGCGCCATAACCTCAGAACCGTCGTTCGATTGCCACAGGAATTCGGTTTTATTAGTACCATGACGCTCAGAACAACCACGCCAGAACATCGCAGTATCAATACCAAAACCGTTGTAGATCATTGGCAGTTGTGAGCTCATTGAAAATGAATCAGGTAGATAACCAATCTTCATCGGCTCACCGAGCTCTAGGCAATCACGTAGTCCATACATCATGTTACGAACGATAGACTCACCAGACACTTGCATGGTGTCAGTTTGTGAGTACCAAGGACCAACAATTAACTTACCTGCTTCGGCCAATGCTTTCACGCGAGCTTTGTTTTCTGGCTTAATAGCGAAGTAGTCTTCCAACACCGCTGTTTGTCCGTCGAGAACGTAATATTTATATTCGGGGTCGTTCTCTAGACGCTGCATGATCTCTTCCATGTTGTTCACTAGAAGGATACGAGACTCTTCCGTTGTGAAATACCATTCACGATCCCAGTGCATGTGTGGAGTAATATGAACGCGTGATGTAGTCATAGTGATTTACCTAAAGTATGCGGATTCGACACTCAAAACCGCTAATATCTAAAATTTTCAAGGGATTAAAACTGGCTGCCACTAAATTTAGGGTGCAAGAATCCACGCCCAGACTCTGTGTGAATAAAACGTTAGGAGCACAGAAATTAGGACAGCCAGTGTTTTTCGTTATATTTATTGAGCGAGTTAAGGAGTTAACTCAGAATTTAGTTAGTTTTGTGCTGCGGTTTGCACTTCAAACTTACCCTTTTTTACAGCGTGGCCTCGCCAAACTAGAAGAGTAATTGTTGAAATAATCGTACCGATAAGTGCTGCGCCAAACCAAATGGCTGCGGCAGAGAAAGCACCTAAACCAGCGTCGTGAAGTAAGAAGATTGAGAAGATACCAGCACCCGGAGTTGATAGACCGATACCTGCAGCACCAATCATTGCACCCGTCACTACAGAGCCGAGTAGGAACGAACCGATAACACGGATTGGATCTTCAATCGCCATCGGGATTGCACCTTCGGTGATGCCCGCTAAGCCAAGAAGCCAAGTCGACTTACCCGTTTCAATCTCGAAGTCTTTGAATAAACGTGGAGCAATCATTGTAGAAGCAGTTACAGTGAACGCCGAAACCATCTTAACGGAACCGAAGATTGCGTAAGGACCGTAAACGCCGTTTGCCATTGCCCCCAAACAGAATGCGTAAGCCGCTTTGTTTACTGGGCCACCAAGGTCGAAAGAAACGAATAGACCAATGATTGCGCCAAGAAGCAGAGCGTTGGTGCCCGACATACCATTTAGCCAATCCGTCAAACCTTGGTTCAACATTGCAACAGGTTTACCGATAACAAACAGCATCAGAGAACCTGCGACCAATGTGCCGATCACTGGATATAGGTAGAAGGTCAAGAAACCGTTAAATGCAGGGCTAAGTCGAACGTTCTCTTTCACCCAGCGCATTACATAACCAGCAATCAAACCACCAACGACACCGCCAAGGAAGCCAGAGCCAATGAGGTTAGCTGCGATACCGGCAGCAAAGCCTGGCCCTAACGCAGGTTTGTCAGCTAGAGAATATGCCGTGTAAGCCGCAAGTACAGGTACCATCAGTGTACCTAGTAGACCACCACCCAACTTACGGTACATCCATAACCAAGAATCTTTGGTTGCGTACAGCTCTTGAAGGTCAAAAATTTGTGCGATAAGAACAGCGACCGCCAGAACAGTACCACCAGCAACAATCAAAGGAACGGCATAAGAGATACCCGAGAGAAGTGCTTGTTTAAGCTCAGTCTTCAGTGGCAGTTTCTTAGGTTTATCATTTGTCGCGACTGTACGATCGGCACCATTACCATTTTTAGACTCTTCAATCGCCTCTTTTAAAATGCGTTCAGCGTGCTTAATAGGTTCTGCTACCGGAGTTTCTACTCGTGGGATGCCGTTAAAACGTTCTAGTTCTTTAATCGCTACTTCAGCAGCAAAAACACAAGCCACAGCATTGTTAAGTTGGTCCGCCGTTAGACGATCTTCAATACCATTAGCGCCCTGTTTCTCAACATGAACATTGTAACCCAGCTTTTTACCTGCTTTTTCCAGATACTCAGCGGCCATGTACGTGTGAGCAATGCCAGCAGGACAAGCAGTAACACATACAATTGTCGGCGCATTTGTATCTAAGTTGTCTTCTTTTTCTTCTGCTTGGTTTTCACCATCTAACAACGCAAAAATCTCTTCAGCGGTTGTTGCTTTTAGTACCGCTTCACGAACGTCATCATCAACAAGTGTTGTGGTCAACTCCGTCAGCAAGTGCATGTGAGTAGAACCAGCTTCTGCATTTGGAATCGCAATCAGGAAGATTAGATTCACATCTTCATCTTCATCAAGGCCTTTCCATTTCATATCTTGTTTAAGTGTAGCAACTGCAAAACCAGCCTCTTTAACCGCATCAGTCTTGCCATGAGGTACAGCAAGGCCTTCGCCCAATGCTGTAGGGCCTTGCGCTTCGCGAGCAAATACAGCATCAAGATACTGCTGTTTATCATGTAGTTTGCCTTGCTGATCCAGTTGTTCAGCAAGTGCATTAATCGCTTCTTCTCGGCTGCTAAACGTTGTTTGCAGATTTACGAGCGACTTGTTAGTTAGAGTTGTAAGTTTCATAACCTTCTGTCCCATTGTCACGGATTAGTGCGACAGTTCTCCCTGCCGACGATGACAATAATACAACTTAGAGACATATGATCCGTGATCATGATCTCATGAATGCAAATTTGTATTTAATTTGTATTTTAAAGATATCATTCAAATGGCCGAGAAAGCTTGAGATGTACTATTTAATTTGTATTATAAGCACTAAAGATACCCATACGATTATCACCCTAATGTGATTCGAGGTTATTGGGTACCGTCAAATTACGGCATTTAACAACAAATTAATTAAGTTTAGTCTCCCTAGGGAACTAATGAGGCAAAAATGGCAAGACTTCCGATGTATCGCAAAATCGCTGATGCAATCCGAGACAAGATAAAGTCTGGTGAATACAAAGTTGGCGAGGCACTGCCAACCGAGGCGCAGCTCAGGGAAGTATTTTCAGTCAGTCGCGTTACTGTAAGACAAGCATTAAAACTATTGATTGAAAACGATGAGTTAGAAAGTGTTCAAGGCAGCGGTACTTATGTCAAAGAGAACAAGATCAATTACGACATCTACCAGCAATCGAGCTTCCAAGAAAAATGGGCGCACTTAGATGTTGTGACTCACAGTAATGTTCTCGCATTTGAAATAAAACCGTGTTCACTTGCCATGTCTGAGCATTTAGACATCAGCGAAGGTGAAATGGTTTTCTATGTGAAACGTGTTCGCCACATGGACAACAATCCCATTACTGTTGAAGAGACTTGGCTACCGGTTGATTTGTTTCCAGATCTCACTTATCAGGTGATGCAAAAGTCAAAGTATGACTTCATTGAAAAAACAAAAGGTATGGTGATCGATCGCAGTGAACAGGAACTGGTGCCAGTTCTTCCTCCAGTTGATGTTGCCGAGCAACTCGGGATCGATCCAGCGCAACCGATCATTGAAAAGCGTACGCGCGGTTATTTAGCCGATGACACTGTATTTGAATACAGTCGTAACTATTTTACTTCGAACGATTACCGCTTCACTTTGGTTGCTAAGAGACAGCGTCAAGCGTAGTAGACTGAAGTTTGGAAATAATGAGCTCTCGATTTGTTCGTGAGCTCTTTCCTTTTTATTTAGCATCAGTCGACATTTCCCCCTTACTCCGACATCCACTCACTTCTAAAACACCTAAACAATCATTGTTGAATATCATTCAGCCTCAAATCAGGTTGCTTATTGACCTCGGTACGTAAAATCAAAGGCTCAATTGAAGTCAGGCTCGTTGCCCACTTGTTATTTGCTTTTGTCTACTGATCTAGCTGTAAATCAACCATGAATAAACATCATTACATGGCATTACTTGTAAGTACTGCCCTTATTACCAGCCCAAAAGTCTTTAGCTCCATTGAGGTTGAAGAGGAAATTGATGAATCCCCTTACACGAGACTCACCAAACTGGGGTTCATCTATTCACAAAATACCAGCACGTCACTCTCCATTAACTCGGGGATCTCTTTGGGCTACAAAGGCGATACATGGGGGCATAGGTTTCAATTTGATACCTACTACACCGACGCAGAAAACGGTGAAGATGGTACCAACCGATATACAACTAACTATGGAATCACCTACGACATCAACTCAAGAACCTATACGGTTGCCGGGATTCGATTCGAACATGATCAGTACGGTACCTATCGCGACCAGTGGATTGCAATGACAGGTCTCGGTAGACACTTCTATGAAACAAACCACGTCACTCTAAACGGCTCAATGGGTCCGGGTTATCGTATAACGGAAAGACAGTCTTTTGATGAGGAATTTCCCTCGCAGAAGAACTACGAACTGATTGCCAGCGGCTCGCTCGAAGGGACGGTTCAGTTTACGGAGAGCTTTTCTATTGGGGGAAATGCGAGTATTGCTTACGGTGAAGAGAACACCAATTACAATTTAAAGGGATACTTAAAGAACATCCTGATGGGGAATCTCGCCCTCACATTCGATACTGAGTATATCTACAACACAACCGTTGCCTCAGACCAAAGTAATACCGAGATCTACAGCTCCATGAACCTTAACTACGATTTCTAACTCGTTAATTTCTCGCTGGTTTAATACCAATTCTATAGGTCAAGAAAAGTACCACAGGAAGACAGTATTCAAGAAAAACTAAAAAGGCGCACTTAACCGTGCGCCTTTGCTTATTGTTTTAACAAGTAAGAAATTCAGGTCTCAATTGTTCTAGCTATCCATTGTTTAACGACCAAAGCTTATGACGTTTTGAATTGTGCGACCGCACTGTCCATTTCGCTCGCTTGAGCCGCAACCTTATCCACTTCAACCAAACAATGCTGAGCCGAAGCTGTGTTTTGGTTCGAGATAGCACTTAGCTCAGTAATTGAATCACTCACTTGCGCCATAACCGCACCCTGCTCTTCTATCGCAGACGCGATACGCTCTGAATTGCCTTGGATGTCTTCCATATCACTTAGGATGAGCTGTAGACTTGAATCTAAAGACTCAGAATCACTTAATGTACGTTGGCCTTGAGAGTTACACTCGCCAATTTCCGCCATCGACGCTTCCATCTGGCTTTGAATCGCTGATACAACGTTGGTGATTTCCGTTGTTGATTGGTGCGTACGACTTGCCAAAGCTCGAACCTCATCCGCTACTACCGCAAAACCGCGACCTTGCTCGCCTGCACGTGCTGCTTCAATCGCAGCGTTCAGTGCTAACAGGTTCGTCTGCTCAGCAATACCTTGGATAATGTTCACCGCATCACCAATCTGATCAACATGATGGTTCAATGAACTGATAGAGTCTTGGCTACTCGATAAGCGCTCAGACAGTTGTGTAATGTTATTGATGGTTTCAACCACAACCTCACGGCCTTTATCTGCATTAAGACGGGCTTTTTGTACGCCTTCAGCGGCAATTGCTGTGCTTTCTGAGATCTCACCGATTGTAGATACCATCTCTTGCACAGAAACGGTCATTTCGCCTGTGTGGTTAGCTTGAACATCAAACTGCTTGATGACCGTTTCCAGCTCATTGTGCATGTTAGATGTGCTTGACGTGAGCTGCTGAGACTTCTTCTGAGATGCAGAGATCAGTTTTTCTAACTGATCCAACAACTGATTGAAGTATTCACCCAATGAACCCAACTCATCGTGCCCTTTTAACTCTGAACGAATTGAGACATCGTTCGAATCGACAATACGACGGATAACCGTCAGCAGCGACTCAATACGACCGACGATAGAACGCACAATCAACCAGCTCAAAACAATGATGACTACAAGTAGCGTACCACTCAGCGCATTGTTGATGAGATTGAGTTTAGCGAGCTGCTCAGCTGTCGTGTCTTTTAGCAGGCCAGAAAATTCTTTAAACTGAGTTTCTACTTTGTGCGAAGCTGCGCGCGCTTCTCCTAACAATCCCTCATCATGTTTAAGACCAATTTTCATTTTTTGATCGACAACTTGTTGAGCTGAATTTAGAAAGCTTGCTTGAGCATTCGACAGTAAGTTCAGATCAAGGCTACCCTGCTCAACCAATTCATTGAACTGATACATCGCAAGTCTTTCTTCGTCTGTAGCTCGTGCAAAGCTAATCGCCAAGTCTTCATGAAACTGACCCAATAAACCCTGGTCATCGGACAAACCTAAAACTTGGTATGCCGCAACCAGCGCAGTAAAGCTTTTGTGATAATCGGCAATATCCTGTCTTAGCTGAGCTGTATTAGCCAGATTCAAGTCTTCAAGCACGGCCGTCAATTGAGATTCTAACCCCTGAAACTGACGATAGTTGTTTTCAAACTTATCTAAGTATTTGATGTTGCTTCGAAGGAGAAAATCTTTCTCGTTTCGACGTAGGTTGAGCAAGCGGACTTCTAACTCTTTGGTGATCAACGTAGCTTCGTGGAGTTGCTCACCCGTTCGAGTAAAATGAGAAGTGGTGAATAGTAGAGACACCATCCCTAGTATTGAGAATAGACCCAATGAAAATAGTTTATTTTTAATATTCATATAATACATCTGATGTAAATAACGACCTTTAGTGAGCACTCTATCAATAACACTAAGCATTAAACGAGACTTAGAACACAGTCTTCTATGTTAACAGACTGTGAATTTTCAAAGATTAAATAAATGAGAGAGCGATCGAGAATCACTGCTTACAGGTCTTTTACTACAGTTTTATGACAGGGTGTCATATTTATGAAATACAGAGATGGTTATTAACAAAATTCTCAAAAGTGAAACAAAATCGCGCTTTGAACTAAGAATTTGGTAGAAAAAGGCGCAGGTGAAATTGTGAACAATTCAATCTCACCTGCGCCAAATTTATTAGACTTGTTTGTCAGAATTTGTCGTTAAGCCGCTTTCGTTCTCAACTTGGCAAGGAGGTCCGCATTTTTTAGGTTTGCCATTCCAACATAAGCTACGGGTACTAGGAACAATGAGAAGAAAGTACCAACGGTTAAGCCACCAACTAGGACTAAACCGATATTAATGCGACCCAATGAACCAGGCCCTTCTGCCAGTGCCAATGGTAATGAACCAAGTATCATCGTCAAAGACGTCATTAGAATAGGTCTGAGTCGAGAACGTGCACTCACTACCGCCGCTTGTTTTGCTGTCGCCCCCTTCTTGCGCTGTTCGTTCGCAAATTCCACCAGCAAGATACCGTGCTTGGTAACCAGGCCGACTAGGGTTAGCAAACCGATCTTAGAGTAGATATTTAAGCTCTGTCCAAATACCGATAAAGTCAAAACAGCCCCCACAATACACAGTGGTACTGTCAGTAGAATGATCATCGGATCGACAAAGCTTTCGAACTGCGCCGCCAAGATTAGGAAAATAAAGACAAGCGCCAACACGAATAGAACCTGTGCCCCTGCACTTGAATCAATAAGATCTTTCACCACGCCATTGAATTCATAACTCTGAGACTCATCAAGCAACTCTGGTACCGCTTGGTCAACGTATGCTTTAACGTCACTAGGAGTAAAACCAGGCATTAAATCAGCGGTAATTTCAGCACTGTCTTGACCCATAAAGGTTTTAAAGTTCGATTCAGAGGTCACTTGTTTGATCGATACAAACTGAGACAATGGCAGTCGCTGACCAGATTCTGAATCGACATATAGCTTATCTAATACCTTAAAGTCACCTAAAGCATTAAGATTAACTTGGACTTGAATCGGATAGGTATAACCGTCGTCTGCTTGCAAGTCAGCCGCTTTCACCGAACCCAGGAAAGTCGAGAGTGCATTGGTCACATTGCCATAATCAACACCAGACAACACAATGGCATTACGATCGATTGAAAGGTCATAGCGTAGTTGGTCACGTAACATAGAGTTGCTGACGTTGGTCACACCTTCATAGCTTTCTAACGCTTCAACGACCTTATGTGCCGTTTCAGACAGCGCATCGGTATCTCGATTCACCGTCGTCAGCTCAAGAACCATGTTAGTCGCGATATTGAGGTTATCTGCAGTACGCACTTTAAAAGACATGCCGTAAGCTGACACACTGCTTTTAGCGTTAGCAATGAACTCATTAACCAGTTCATCTGCGGATTTCTCTCTCTCGCCCCAAGGCTTCAGTAAAACGTGGTTCGTTGGCGTGCCTTCGATGTAAGATAGGTTCGCTTCCACAGAATCATTGTCTTTGAATACCTGACTAAGCTGGGCGTTATTGTCTAGATGGTACTGACGGCCAACACCTGTTGGGGGCGTTGATGTCACCTCTACAAAGCCAGTATCTTCAGTCGGTAGCAAAACTTGAGGCATTTTCCATACAGCAACTGCAGATAGAGCCACCATGACTAAAGCAATTCCTGTCATCAGAGCTTTGCGTTCAAACCATTTGTTCAACTCAGCACTGTAGTAGTCTGATAGTTTATTCAGTTTGGAATCAACAACTGAGTACCATTTTGCAGGTGTGGATACCGGCTTCATTAGGTACGCACTCATCATTGGCGACAAGGTCAACGCCACAAAACCAGAGATAATCACGGCCGCAGCCAACGTGAATGCAAATTGTCTAAACAAATCAGCAGTTAGGCCAGCCATCAAACCAATAGGTAGATAAACGACAGCTAGAGTTAGCGTCATCGCAATCACTGGGAACACGATCTCTCGGCACCCTTTTAACGCGGCATTCAGTGGCGTCTCGCCCTCTTCAATATGACGATAACAGTTCTCTGCAACCACAATTGCATCATCCACAACCAAACCAATTGCGAGAATGATCGCCAATATGGTGAGAACGTTGATGCTAAAACCTAGCCCCCACATCACAGCAAATACGCCAATAACGCACACTGGAATCATGATAATTGGAATCGAAGCGACTCGGAAAGAACCCAAAAAGATAACCACAACCGCTGATACCAGAACAACGGCCTCTACTAGCGTCATAAAGCCTTGGTCTATTGCTGCTTTGATGAAGTCAGCTTGGTTGTAAACCATCTTCATCTCAATGCCTTCTGGCAACTGCGACTGGATATCTTCGATCTGCAGCTTTACTCGGTCTGCTACCGTAACTGGGTTTTCGCTCTTAAGTGGCAGAACTTGAATAGACATTGCCAGCTTATCATCAACGCGGAGGATACTTGGCGTTAAGCTCTCTTCACCCATTTTCACATCGGCAATGTCGCCAACGCGGATGATCTTTCCATTATCGACTCGAATTACAAGATCACGAACATCTTCAACGCTGGTGACTTGGTTTACAGGGTTAATGGAGAAATCGCGAACTTGCCCTTTAATCGTACCCGCCGTAAAGGTCGCGTTGTAAGAACTAAGTGTGCCGACGACATCAGACGCACTGATGTTAAGTGCCATCATACGATCCGGTTGTAACCAAACACGTACGGCTTTCGAGCTACCACCATATGGCCCCCACACACCACCCACACCTTGAATGTGCTTGAATTGAGGTACAACTTGTTGGCTGATGTAATCAAACATCTCCTGCTTTGACATGTTGCCTGAGTTAACAAAGGTGATCACGTTACTTGGCATGCTTGTATCGGAAGAGTCATCCGTTACCGTCGGCTGATCTGTCATACTCGGCGGAAAATCACCAATTGCTTCAACACTACTGCGTAGGTTGTTCATTAAGCCAGTGTATTCAACATCGTCTACGTCATCTTCAAACATGATCTTTAGACTACAGGTACCTTCTTGGCAGTCTGTGGTCATAGTTTTCACGCTATCAAGCCCAGTTGCTGCTGTTATGAGCTTGTCTGCAACATTACGTGACATGAATTCTGCGCTAGCACCATTGATCGCGGCTGTAACCGTAGCCGATGGTGTTTTATGTTCAGGGAAGTATTGAATGGATAATTTCTGAAAGGATAGTAGACCAATCAATACAATAGCGATGCTAAGCACCGATGCAAACACCGGGTGCTTAATACAAATCTCAGGAAGCTTCATTGTTCACTCCTACTTGCTTCGCTTCCGTGCTTTTTTGTGGTGAGTTTTCATTTTTTGAATCTAAAATCACTGATTCTGTCGTTTCTGGTTGAATGGTTTCTGGAGAATTGCCATCTGAACCATTTTCTACCGATGATGTGTTTTCCGGTTCATGAATTAAATAGGCTTTCGGCCCGCCATGTACTTCTACAGAGGTTGTTGATTCCGATACCGATTCCGTTGGTGAGGTGTTGATCACTTTAACCAAAGAGCTCTTTTTTAGATTCTGTTGACCCGTGACAACAATCTTTTCACCCAGTAGCAGCCCATCTTCAATGACAACGTGACCATCGTTGGTATTAACACCAAGCTCAACCACTCTTTGTTCAATCGTCTCTCCGTTCACCACCCAAACAAAACGGGTATTGTCTTTAGCCAGGACTGCGTTTTGAGATACCACTAACTCCGGAGCCTCATCGCTAGTCACTTGGTTTAATTTGGCAAACATACCCGGAACAAGGCGATGATCGGGGTTCTTAATATGAGCGTGAATCTCGACACGACCTGAACTCTCATCAACAGCTGGAGCAATATAATCCACTACCCCTTTAAACGTTTCTCCGGCAAAAGCATCCACTTCAATCGATACCTGTTGACCAAGCTTTGCAGAGCCTAAGTCTGACTGTCCAATTGAGTATTGAACCTCAACCGGATCAAGTTTGATCAAACTCACCAACACGTTAGAGCTGTCGATTCGACTGCCAACAGAGTGGCTAAAGTTGGTTAGCTGACCATCAAACGGCGCAACCAACAAATAGTTGTTCATTAGTGCTTCTTTTTGACGGAAATCTGCGGCTGCCAAGTTTGCTTGCTCTTTGAGTTCTTCAACATCTTGTTGAGACATTGAATCCGGCTGCTTTTTGAGTAGCTCTTGCACACGCTTGAGTTTAGATTTGGCTAAAGCCAGTGAACTTTTTGCCTTGTCTAAATCAGCCTTAGCTGTCGTGTCATCCAGTTGTGCGATTACATCGCCTTTTTTTACAAAATCACCATCTTTAAAGTGAATTTTGAGAAGCTTTTCTGATGCGCTAAAAGTGAGTGCAGCAGAGTCAGTGGCACGAATTTTACCAACTTCATTAATTGAAGAAGTAAAAATTTGAGTCGTTGCCTGTTCCACTGTAACTGGTACGTGATCAGTATTTTCTGCGAACACAGAAGGTGCACCGAATGTAATAAGTGCGAAGGCAATTGTTTTACTAATTAAGGTCAATTTCATTCCAGTAACCATAGAGCGCCATCGATTTTTAAAAGCGCTAATTGTTAGCTATCTTTAACTGAACAAGCTTCCTGCTATTGAATTCAATGCTAATAACAGCCAGTTGTTGGGAGAATGGGCTCAACTTCATGATTGAGCCCTACTGTATTTCAAGTGCGAAACCGTTGTTCTTTGAACGATAGGTTAAAAGCGATACTGGTATTGCATACCAACTAACAGTGCGTCTGCGCTAACGTCCGCAGTAATGTTGCTCTGAGATCCAGGTATCGTCGTTAAGCTCTCATCGACGTAATCTGTCTCGCCCATCACAATGCCGACACCAAGATCGATGCTGCTGTTTTGTGTCATTGCGTAGCTACCTCCAACGGTCAACCAGTGACGGTTGACGTCAGGAATCGACAAAGATGTCAGGTTGTCTGTTGGTGACGCGTCATACATATAGCCAGTACGAAGAGTCAACTTACTCGAAGCGGTGTAAGTCGCACCGACTGAAACATGCCCTGCATCTTTCCATTGGTACTCCTTAAGCGTACCTTCCTCTGTTGAAACCAGTGCATCAAATTCAGACCAGTTGACCCACTGAATACTGTAATGCGCCGCCCATGATTCGTTGAGCTTGTGCCATCCAGAAAATTCAATGGTATCTGGCAGTGGTACATTTAAAGTTCCGGCCGACGTCTGAAGCTTGTTGACTGTACCGTCAACTTCGATATCTGGACTATAGCGATAAGCAAAGCCAAATCGGTGTTTGTCATTAACCTGATATGTCATACCAAGGTTGGCGCCAATACCTACTCCGTTACCATCTATGTTGAGTAATACTTGACGGTAAATTTCACCCTCGCCATAGATAACATCGATACCACCACCGATATTGATTTTTTCTGATAACTCATAAGCCACTGCCAAGCCTAGGTTGACACTTGAAAGTGTGGTTTTTCCTCCAAACTCACTTGCAGAAAATGAATCATCAAATTCAACGTCTGTACCGAAATTGGAATGCACTGTCGCGCCAAGGGTGAACTTGCTATTACTAAGTGGATGTACGTAATGAAAGTTAGGAACCAAGGTGCCTTGACCGAGAGACTGGTCGTCGAGCGTTTCAGTATCACCAACTATTGGCGTGTAGCTCACATTAGAAACGTCAATCTCGCTGTCGATATAGACTGCGCCAACCGATAGCATTGGCTCATCAATGTATGCCATCGCTGCGCTGTTTTTGGATACCACCGCCGCGCTGTCCGCTATCACAGCATCACCAGCAAAAGCTCTACCGAGGCCAGTTGCAGATTGTGCGTTCAGTTGAAAGCCCGCCGCCTGTGTAAGACATGGCAAAAGTGCAACTGTAGAGGTAATCAGAACTCGATTATTCATGGTCCGCTACCTCCGTTTCGATGTGAATTTCCTTGTCGATTTCGATAGCATGGCCATCTGTTATCACCATTGAAGCCACTGCGATTTGTTGAGTTTTAGTTGCACTCCACACATAAGTAAGCTCTTTGGGGCCCGGTAAGCTTGGTAAGCCTGATTCGTCCATCGTACCTTCATAAGGGAAGAGGTATGTTCCATGTCCACCAGTGGTAGCACGAATCACTCCACGGGTTTTATCAGAATTACCTTCCGTTCCCGTTATTAGAGTCAGACCTAACGCTTCAATAAGTGGGTCAGAACCTGTGCGGATATTGTCAGGGGCAGAATTTGGTACGACGCTATCTGGAACATAATCTTTATTAACTTCACACGTTTCTCCACATGTACCAACAGCCTCTATCAACAGTGTTGGTTGTTGGTATTTCACTTGTCTCGATGTAAAGCTTGCAGGGTCTGAACTGTCAATCGTCATCTGCACACCTTGTTTGAGATCAGTGACGATCAGATCGAAGATGTCGTCTTCTAATTGGCTCACTGTAATCGCGTTCTCTTCAGACTCAGCAACGAACTCACGCAAGGCTTCAATACAAGTTTGATTGGTCGATTCTGAAGTACATGCATCAGGAATCACGGTTTCAGCAATGCTGCGCTGTACGTCCGGCGACTTCTTCACTGCTTCAGACATCTCTGGGCCTAAAGTCTGAGAGGAAAGAACTAGGTTGGTTAACCCTTGCCCTGGGACAACAAAGTTAACGGTGTTAAAGGAAAAGTCTGAGTTGTCATGAAAGTCTGCACTAACCTGACTGAATTCACTTACCATCACCGACATGATCCCGCCTAAAGAGTGCCCAACTAAATGGATTTGGTCTTTCTTGACCCATGGCGCGTCGTTCAATGCATATCGCAAACCTAAGAAATCTGAGACTGACTGTTGTAAGTTAGAGCGCAATGCCAATGGCGAATCGATATTGATGAAGAACGACTTGTTCGCTCTTGCACTAATTTCATTCTCATCTTGATTACTAGGAGCGATACTAGTTGCGTAACGTACACGTTCTCCGTGATATGGCATGTCGATAGCAACTACAGCGTAACCTTTCTCCGTATAGTCACGCGCCATTAAGGAAGCAGCAGATTTATCCGCTGTTACACCGTGGATGAACACAACCGTTGGTAATTGGCTAACACCATCCCAATTCGCTGGAGTATAAATATCAGTCGTGATTGACTGAGTTTCCACTACTTCTGGTAGTGGGTCAGCTGCAGTAGGAAAACCACCCGACGCGGTTTTCATCCATTCGTACAGTGGAGGGCAAGACTCAATAGGATCGAACTCACTTAGCCTACATTCAACTTCTCTAGACTCCGTGAAAGGCAAGTAGAATGGTAGCTTCAAAGTACTTTTATAGAGGTCGTATTTCTCATCATTATCCTGAAATGCTGTTAATTTTGGCGAAATAAAACTCGTATTCTCGTACACATGGTTAGTTCGCATCGCATCAAGGGTGGTATATGCACTTTGGGTTTTAAATTGTGCTGCATACACGGGGTTGCCAGTACCTTTATCTGTCTCTTTATATAGAGTGATGGCTTTTAATATCTGCTCTTGAAGATCTTGATTTTCTTTTTTCGATGCCAGGCCATAAATAATATCTGTAAAACTGTCGTCGGCTTGAAGCGGCTCACCAAATTCTGTTTTCACAGCATCCGTAACAACAACATAATATAATTGGCTAGGTTTTAAGCTTGCTTCACACTCTATTTTAATATTGCTTCCATCTGCTGATATTTGGGTACTAATTTCTTTTCCAGAATCATCCATTAATACCACGTTACCCTGTAGGCTATTCGAATCTAACGGGAATCGCTTATCAGAATTAATACTCTGCAAAGGAATTAAAATAGGTTCCGCACACAAACCCCACCCATCTAAAGCTGAGTATGAATTGTTGTAATCTTGATAATACTCTTCACCGTGTAGAGCTAATAAGGCTCCTCTTTCACCGTTGCCTGAGATTGTGCCGTCATTATCATAACCATAACCATCATTTGGCTTAGGTAACTCTTGTACATTGTAAGGAACAAAAACAGACACGGGTTCTTGTGTGGTGCTTTCGTCAGATTGACATCCAACTAGTGCGATTGCGATTAATCCACAAAGGTGTGATTTTTTAAATATAGACAAAGCATCTCCTCATTTAAGCATGTTTGTGCTCAGTGCCGAAACGTCGGTTCATGGTTAACTTTGAGCTGAGTTCAGCTCTCCTATGTGTGGTCAGCAATGAGTGATGAATCGAATCGTGATATGAAAAAAGCTGTGTTTTTGCACATCCATCCGTAACCGATAGGAATACATTCATCATTCAACTTGCGACGCCGAAGAAACTACGTAAGAGCCTTGAACACTCAATCACACCCACTAAATCAGCTTCACATCCAAATGATCCAACACGCCTCCTTTTTAGGCACCTTAAACAACCTCAAACAGGCTCAAAAATGTTTATCAGAGAACATCAATCACACAAAATATTGCGATTTATCGGTAACTTGGAGATTTAGAAGTGTCAAATGAGGTTTGTTTATAAATGTGCTGTCTTTTGTTATATTTCAGTAAAGGCATTTATTAAATGAGATAGAGTATGTCCGCTGAATTCACTATCAACGATGAAATACAAGTTGATCTAAAAGAGTACGAAATTCACCACCCTAAGACGGGGCGAACCTTCACCTTAGGTTCAAATGAGGTTGAACTACTCAAGTTTTTTTTCAAAAACCCCAACCAAGTAATCACTCGCCAAGCTCTCATTGAGCAAGTTTGGGAATCAAAAGGCATCTATGTAGAAGATGGAAGTTTGATGCAAACCATCTCTCTTTGCCGAAAAGCACTAGAAGATAAAGCAGGACTGTTAATTGTTACTGAACGCGGTAAAGGCTACCGATTTTCAGGACGAGTCGTTGAAGGGAAAGTGGAAGTAAAGCTGGATGAAACCCCGGAGGTTGCTCAAGTAGAAATGCCTGAAGAACAGCCTAAAATGACTCCGATAAAGTTAATCCCAATTACCTTGGTATTAATTATGAGCACCGTTCTATCCTATTTAGGCTTCACCTACTTTGAAAAAGTTTCTGTATCTAAACTCGTGACTACATCACATTATCTAACCTGCAGAATCACAAGCGACCATATTAAATATAAAGAACTTTATAACGTTACTATGTACGAATATGAAGATAGAAACATCATTATTGATCATACAGGTAAATCACTTAGCTTTCCTAATGAGTTTACAGGAGTAGAGTGTGAGTAAAAATAACGCGATAATTGTATTCGTAGCGATATTAGGTATTGCTCTTGGGTGGCTTGCCACAATATTCACTAGCTCTAAGCTAGAAGGCCATTATTTAGCCAATCCAGTTAATGTTATTATGCCTCCTAATGACGTTATCTATAATACCTCTTCAATTAATATTGAATTTAAACAAAATAATAGCTATGACCTGCTTTATGTTACCGATAGACAAGTCGGTTTTACGTCATCAGGCACTTATAGCATTACTGGTAAACATATTTCTCTGGATGAAGAGCAGCATCAACAGATAGTCCCTGATCGTGAATTAGATTTCTATGAAAAAGTGATGATCAGTGAAGGCTCTGTTTTGTCTTCTGACTTCATGCCTTATATTCCAATCGGTAAAGATGAGATTTTGTTAGTCACACCTAATTCTATGCTGCACCTGTGTAAATCGGTTGCGTGTATAGACCTTCCCCACTACGAAAATGAAGTGCCTAAACTGGTGGAGCCAGAAGAGTAACGCTGTTAAACCAAAGTACGAATAAATAAATCGAATTAGGGGCTTATGCCCCTTTTTTGTTCATTTAGCCATCACATCTAGCCACAACTCTCATAAGCATCACACTCCTCATCCCGCAAGTTACAAATCCAACCTATGAGCAACAAATTCAATACAAGGTGATCCGACCGATGTTCTAGTTGGTTACTAATTTCTTTTATTAACATCTAAACAACACTATTTAATCACTATGATTTGCTGAATTTAACATCAAAAAAATTATTTGTTTTAGATCATGCGAACTTCAACTTGACCTCGTGCCACAGAACACTTTTCTGTACATTCAGTGACATATTCTGAAACAGTTTCTTATATTTTTTAAAACTTAGTGGAGATTTCTATGTTAGAACTCTTAATTGGATTGGTAGTGACTATTGCCGTAGGCTACTTCATTGTTAAAGGCTATAAGGCAGCGGGCGTACTACTTACAGCTGGTATCGCGTTACTTCTCATCACAGGTCTCATTGGTCATACGGTTTTGCCTGCGAAAGTAGCATCAACAGGTAACATGGTTACCGATGCACTTGAATTTGTTAAATACATGCTTCAGTACCGTGGCGGCGGTCTAGGTATGCAGATCATGCTTCTATGTGGTTTCGCTTCTTACATGACTCACATCGGCGCAAACAATGTCGTTGTTAAGCAGTTCTCTAAACCTCTTTCTGTTATCAAATCACCTTACGCACTGCTTGTTGCGGCCTACATCGTAGCGTGTCTCATGTCTCTTGCGGTAAGTTCTGCGACAGGTCTAGGTGTACTATTGATGGCTACCCTATTCCCAATGAT
Organism: Vibrio fortis; assembly: GCF_024347475.1. Lineage (NCBI taxonomy): Bacteria > Pseudomonadati > Pseudomonadota > Gammaproteobacteria > Vibrionales > Vibrionaceae > Vibrio > Vibrio fortis. The sequence continues at coordinate 985,780 of NZ_AP025488.1, read as the reverse complement.
GACGGCAATGGGTATTTCTCGCCCTGCAGCTGTCGCTGTATGTGCTTCTCCTGCTGCAATCATTCTTTCTCCAACATCGGGTGACGTTGTGATTGCTGCAGAAAAGTCGGGCTTAGCTCTAGACGTATTCGCCGTTCAAACCGTTCTACCTGTTTCTATCTGTGCAATCATCGTGATGGCCGCTGCTGCTTTCTTCTGGAACAAATACCTAGACCAGAAAGAAAACACGCCAATGGAAAAGATCGACGTATCTGAAATCGAAGCAAATGCGCCAGCTTTCTACGCAGCTCTACCATTCTTGCCAATCATTGGTGTATTCCTATTCAACGGCCGCACAATCCCTGGCTTACAACTTGATATTTACACTATTGTTGTCGGATCTATTTTTGTGGGCGCATTGGTTGATTACGTGGTTAAGAAGTTCGATGGTGAAAAAACCCTCGAAGATTTAGATTCTTGCTACCAAGGTATGGCAGAAGCGTTTAAAGGCGTGGTAATGCTATTGGTTGCTGCAGGTGTATTTGCACAAGGCCTAATGTCTATTGGTGCAATCGACAACCTGATTGGTCTAGCAGAAGCAGCAGGCGCTGGTGGTATTGCTCTAATGCTTATCCTAACAGGCCTAACGGTCGCAGCTGCAATCGCTACAGGTTCAGGTAATGCTCCTTTCTACGCATTCGTTGAGCTTGCACCTTCATTAGCAGCGAAAATGGGTCTAAACCCTGCGTTCCTAATCATTCCAATGCTTCAAGCATCTAACCTAGGTCGTACTATTTCTCCTGTATCTGGCGTAGTTGTAGCCACCTCAGGTATGGGTAAAATTAGCCCATTTGAAGTAGTAAAACGTACTTCAGTACCAGTAATTTGTGGCCTGATTACTGTTATCTTCGGTACATTGGTATTGGTACCAATGGCGGCATAACTCGCGTGTCCCATTAGTTAGCACCAAATAAAAAACGCCAAACTCAATGAGTTTGGCGTTTTTGTATTTATCGCTCTCAAAAGAGAAGTGAACGTTACTTCATCTCACCGTAGCGTTCTAGGTAAAGAACCGTTGCCGCTGTTCTTGAAGCCACTTGCAGCTTTTTAAGCAAGCTCTTCATATGTACCTTAACGGTCGATTCTGAAATAAACAGATGATCTGCGATCTGCTTGTTGCGGTACCCTTTTGCAACCTCTTGAAGAATCTGCATTTCACGCTCAGTTAGCTGGTCAAAAATGTCTTCGCGACTCGCTGCATCACTTAAATAATTGGCCACCACGCTGCTGTAAGCTTTATCACCGCTGTGCGCTTTTTTCAACAGGTCGATCAATTCATCTGGCTCAGTATCTTTTAGAAGGTAGCCGTCAGCACCCGCTTTTACGATTGCTTCAATATCGGCAGGGCTATCGGACACTGTTAGAATCACAATATTTGCACTTGAACCATCTGTACGCAGTGCTTTAAGAGTATCTAAACCAGACATACCCTTCATATTAAGATCCAATAGGATTAGATCAGGATCTTGTTCATGAGCCATTGCGACTGCATCAGTGCCGTTGCTTGCTTCTCCGACTACTTCAAACTCATCTTCAAAGCTGAGTAGCTGGCTGATACCACGGCGCATCAACGGGTGGTCATCGACCAACATTACTTTACAAATCGTCAAGATTAACTTCCTTCAAACTTTTATACTTTAGAATGACTGTACAGCCCTTACCTTTCGCTGTTTCAATCGTTAATTCGCCATTCAGCCTTGCCGCGCGCTCCTGCATTATACTCATGCCATAGTGATTCACCTTAGAGGCACTATGGTCAAAACCATCTCCGTTATCCTTTATCACGACTAATACTTCGCCATTTTCATCGTTACAACATACATCGATTAAATCGGCATTGGCGTGCTTTATTGCATTTACGGTTGCTTCTCGGATCAATTGAAGCAAATGAACTTGGCTATGCGCATCAAGTTCAATCGACGACAGATTATTGGTTAGATTAATCGTGCCATCTGTTCTTTCACTGAGTTGCTCAAGCATGGTGCTCAAAGCATCTCCGAAATTACCCTCTTTGATTGATAACCTAAAGGTCGTCAACAACTCTCTCAATTGAGTATAAGCTTCTGCAAGCCCATTCCCCAGCTCTAGCGCAATCTGTTCTGACTGCTCTCTGTGTTTATGTTCTGGGAGTTTGCCTATTACTCGCTTTAAAAGAGTAACTTGAATTTTCAAATAAGACAGTGACTGAGCTAGCGAGTCATGAAGTTCACGTGCAATCGTCGCACGTTCTTCCATAATAATCAGTTGCTCTGCCTGTTTCTGTGCAATGTTATAGTATACCGCACGAGAAAGTAGGCGAATAAAGTTATCAATTAGCGCTTTTGTTGAATGCCCATGGTGATAGCAACAATACAAATAACCTAACGTGATTTCACTGTCATCAAGCTTCATTTCGAACTTTTCGTAATGCGAATTCTCGTCATACCCTTCATCGAGTACAAATGAGCGCCCTGACGTATCTAAGATCTCTAACCTCAATGACTCAATATCTTCCAAGCTCACTAGATGTTGAAGAATAGCTCTAAAGTTTTCTGGCGAGACCCGAGTCACACGCAATTCTTGAGATGAGTTATAGAGCGCTTGCAGTGATTGGTTAGCGCTTTGCAACTCTTTCGTTTTCGCATCTACGACATCTTCTAGGTTTCGATAAAGTGCGCCCAGATCTCGAGTCATCGAGTTGAAGGTCTTAGTTAAGATCCCAAGCTCATTGTTATTTGTGACTTCCAAGTGAACTTCAAAGTCGCTGTTTTTGATTCTATGGCTCGCAGCCACCAAGGCATGCAGTGGTTTAACAACTTGTTTACGGACAAAATGAACAACAAAAAGAGATATGACTAGAATCCCACCCAGTCCGATACCACCAGCCCACGCCAATTTGATGAGCTTGTTTTCAGAAAATTCTTGAAGCTTAAATACGAATCCATCAATTTCAGAAACGAAGTTTTCGACCAATACTAAGTAGTGCTGTCTGTCTGAGCTATTCAGTACCTGTTTCAATTCATGCCATCGACCAATGATCAAATAGTAGTCTTCTGTGATGTGCGTCGGAACTTCCCAACCGACTAAGGCCGCCATCGACTCAGAGTACAGAGATGCTTCGAACTCTCGTATATGCTCGTCGTAGTCGATTGATTGTACTTGAATATCGTGAGCCAAACGGTAGCTCTGCATTCGCATAGAACCCGCTACATTGACTGCCTCAGCATCATTGAGGCTCGATGCTAAAGTGAAGATCGCGAACCCTGTTGTCGCTACCGACAAAAGTAAGATGAAAAGCAGCGACTTAGCAATAGTACTGGTAAGTGATGAAACGGGTTTAATAAGCAAAAGAAATTCCCAATCGTTCGAATGTAGCTTAACGGCGATTATTGTCACATATCGAAATTCATAGCTCCAACCAATATGTGACCTAACGACGCGTAATTTATTGATCTAAGACAATATACAACCCTAATTAGCCCTTAGGGGGTATTTATGCAAATGTTTCTAAAACTACACTGTATGTGAGGATAAATTACAAGATGTTAATGAGCAAACGATCTACAATTACAACATCTTAGCAACATTTAAGGTGAGCATGTGCTAGATTTATCAAAACGGCGTCTGTTTTCACGTAAAAAGGTCGACTTAAGCCAAATCCGCTTACCCTGGATTAAAGAGCTAAGCCAATTTACTGATGACTGTACTCGCTGTGGAAAGTGCATCGATAAATGTGAAACGAGCATCATCGTTTTGGGAGATGGTGGTTTTCCTACTGTCGACTTCTCAATTGATGAATGCAGCTTCTGTTACCAATGTGCCGATGTTTGTCCCGAACCCATTTTTAAAAATGAACAAGAAACACCTTGGCAAGCTAAAGCGTCTATTTCAGACAAGTGTTTAGCCCAAAAGAATGTTGAATGCCGCAGTTGCGGTGATATGTGTGAGCCAATGGCCATACAGTTTCAACTAAGAGCTGGTGGTGTGGCTCTACCAAAAATCGATTTAGATGAGTGTAGCGGATGTGGTGCTTGCGTAGCAGTTTGCCCGACTTCAGCTATCCTTGTGAGTAATGCATAAATAAAAATAACGAGAGCAATTTATGTCGCTAAACGAAGTACATATCTCAAGTTTAGTCGTGCATGTGAGCCCAGAGCATCTCTCCGAAATCAAAGCAGAAATTGAGAAATTCGACAACGCTGAGATTTATGGCGACAGCCCTGAAGGCAAGATCATCGTAGTGTTAGAAACAGAAAATCAAGGTTTTGTTACTGATACTATTGAAGCAATTAACAATATACAGAACGTATTAGGCACTGCTTTGGTTTACCACCAAGTTGAAACAGGCCTAGACGAGTTAGAATCAGACACTGGAAGCAATAATTCTCAAATCGAGGGTGAAGTATGAAAATGACAAGACGTGCGTTTGTGAAAGCAAACGCGGCTGCATCAGCAGCAGCCGTTGCGGGTGTAACTCTACCAGCAACAGCAGCTAACCTGATCGCAAGCTCAGATGAAACAAAAATCAAGTGGGATAAAGCGCCTTGTCGTTTTTGTGGTACGGGTTGTTCGGTACTAGTAGGTACCCAAAATGGTAAAGTGGTTGCGACTCAAGGCGACCCAGAAGCACCAGTAAACAAAGGCCTTAACTGTATCAAAGGCTACTTCCTTTCAAAAATCATGTACGGTAAGGATCGTCTAAACACGCCTCTACTTCGCATGAAAGATGGTAAATTCCATAAAGATGGTGATTTCGCACCAGTATCTTGGGACCAAGCGTTCGACGTAATGGCCGAGAAATGGAAAGAAGCACTGGCTAAGAAAGGCCCAACATCTGTTGGTATGTTCGGTTCTGGTCAATGGACAGTAATGGAAGGTTACGCTGCTGCAAAAATGATGAAAGCAGGTTTCCGTTCTAACAACATCGATCCAAACGCTCGTCACTGTATGGCATCTGCTGTAGTAGGTTTCATGCGTACGTTCGGTATTGATGAACCAATGGGTTGTTACGATGACTTCGAACACGCAGACTCTTTCGTTCTGTGGGGTTCTAACATGGCAGAGATGCACCCTATCCTATGGACTCGTATTACTGACCGTCGCTTAAGCCATCCACATGTTAAAGTAAACGTACTGTCTACTTACTACCACCGTTCTTTTGAGCTAGCAGACCAAGGTTATATCTTTAACCCACAATCTGACCTTGCGATTGCAAACTTCATCGCTAACTACATCATTGAAAACGACGCTGTAAACTGGGATTTCGTAAACAAACATACGAACTTCAAGCAAGCTGATACTGACATCGGTTACGGCCTACGTGATGAAGATCCACTACAGCAAGCTGCTGCGAATCCAAACTCTGGCAAAATGACATCTATCTCTTTCGAAGAGTACAAGAAGTCTGTTGCGCCTTACACAGTTGAAAAAGCTTCTGAAATTTCAGGCGTTGAGCCAGAGAAGCTAATTGAGCTAGCAAAACAATACGCGGATCCAAACACGAAAGTAATGTCTCTATGGACTATGGGTATGAACCAACATACTCGTGGTGTATGGATGAACAGCCTTGTTTACAACATCCACCTATTGGTTGGTAAGATTGCTACTCCAGGTAACAGCCCGTTCTCTCTAACAGGTCAACCATCTGCATGTGGTACTGCTCGTGAAGTAGGTACGTTTGCTCACCGTCTACCAGCAGATATGGTAGTAATGAATCCTAAGCACCGTGAGTACGCAGAGAAAATCTGGGACATCCCCACTGGTGTTATCCCGCCAAAACCGGGTTACCACGCCGTTCTTCAAGACCGCATGCTAAACGACGGTAAGCTAAATGCTTACTGGGTAATGTGTAACAACAACATGCAAGCTGGTCCAAACATCAACAATGAACGTCTACCGGGTTACCGTAACCCAGAGAACTTCATTGTATGTTCTGACCCATACCCAACAGCAACAGCTCAAGCAGCTGACCTGATTCTTCCAACAGCAATGTGGATCGAGAAAGAAGGTGCTTACGGTAACGCAGAGCGTCGTACCCAAGCTTGGTACCAACAAGTTCCTGCTGTAGAAGGCGCGAAGTCAGACCTATGGCAAATCATGGAGTTCACTAAACGCTTCAAGATGGAAGAGATCTGGACTGAAGAGCAGCTAGCTCTAGCGCCTCAATGGCGTGGTAAGTCAATGTACGACATGCTTTTCGCTAACGGTAAAGTAAACAAATACCCACTATCTGAAGCTCAAGAGCTGAATGATGATGCGCAAGCAGCTGGTTTCTACATCCAAAAAGGTCTGTTCGAAGAGTACGCTGCCTTTGGTCGCGACCACGGACACGATTTAGCACCTTACGATGTTTACCACACTGTACGTGGTCTACGTTGGCCTGTTGTTGACGGCAAAGAAACACTTTGGCGTTACAAAGAAGGTTCTGATCCATATGCGAAAGAAGGTTCAGGTTGGGACTTCTACGGTAAGCCAGATGGCAAAGCACTGATCATCTCTGCACCATATGAAGCGCCACCAGAAGCACCAGATTCTGAATTCGACATGTGGCTGTGTACAGGCCGTGTTCTTGAACACTGGCACACAGGTACTATGACTCGTCGTGTTCCTGAGCTTTACAAAGCAGTTCCAGATGCAGTGTGTTACATGCACCCTGCTGATGCGAAAGCTCGTGGCGTTCGTCGTGGTGAAGAAGTTCTTATTTCTAACAAGCGCGGTGAAGTGCGAGTTCGTGTTGAAACTCGTGGCCGTAACCGTCCGCCACAAGGCTTGGTATTCGTACCATTCTTTGATGCGCGCATTCTGATCAACAAGCTGATCCTTGATGCAACTGACCCACTATCGAAGCAAACAGACTTCAAGAAGTGTCCAGTTAAAATCACAAAAGTCGCTTAATTAGTTAAGAATGTCAGGGCTGCAGCTTTTATGCAGCCCGCTATAAGAATTTAGCCATTCGGCGGAGAATAAATAATGAAAAAATTACTCATCACACTGTTATCTGTTGGTGCAATGATCGCTGGTGTTGCTCAAGCTGAGCTTGAAAACCCAGGTGGTATCGGTGGCGTAGAATCACTACGTGGTGCTAGCGAACTTGAATCGACTCGTCCTGCAGATGACTTTAAAAAGTTCCCTCGTGAACAAGTACTGGAAAGCGACTTCGTTTATCAGCCACCGTTGATTCCACACTCAACACGTAGCTACGAAGTATCTCTGAATGCAAACAAGTGTCTATCATGTCACAGCTGGAAAAACGCGAAAGAGATGGGTGCAACTAAGATCAGTGTTACTCACTACATGAACCGTGAAGACGCTGTTCTTGCTGACGTATCACCTCGTCGATACTTCTGTCTTCAGTGTCACGTGCCTCAAGCAAATGCAAAACCATTGGTTGAGAATGAATACCAGCGCGTAGAATCTCTTCGCTAATCCGTACCTGAGAAGAGGCGAATTTATGAAACTATTAAAAACGTTTTGGAAAAGGCTATCGACGCCAAGTAAAGCTGCAGCAGGTGTTTTGCTGTTCATGGGCTTTGCCGGCGGTCTTCTTTTCTGGGGTGCATTTAACACGGGAATGGAAGCAACAAACACAGAAGAATTCTGTTCAGGTTGTCACGCTCCTATCGTTGAAGAGATCCAAGAGACGATTCACTACTCGAACCGTTCTGGTGTTCGTGCAATCTGTTCAGACTGTCACGTACCGCATGAATGGACTGATAAGATCGTTCGTAAGGTTCAAGCATCGAAAGAACTCTACGCACACTTCATTTCTAAAACGATCGACACGCCAGAGAAATTCAGAGAGCGTCGTCACCACTTAGCTGAACGTGAGTGGGCTCGTTTGAAGAAGAACGACTCTCTAGAATGTCGTAACTGTCACCAGTTTGAGTTTATGGACTTCTCAGAGCAGAGTTCACGCAGTGCTAAGCAGCACTCAACGGCACTGGCTTCAGGTGAAAAGACATGTGTAGATTGCCACAAAGGTATCGCACATAAACTGCCTGACATGCACGGTGTTGAAGGTTGGCAATAAGAGGATAAGCAATGAGTACTTTAGAATCAGTAATTTGGTATATCCTTGGTTACAGCGCGATGCCATTCATCATTCTTTCAGGCTTCGCAGTTGTTGCTGCTATCTCTATCTGGATTCTTTCATTCGGTAAAGATAAAGAAGTCGAGTAATTAACATCAACTTTTTGCCTATTTAGTTGATACTAAAAAGCCACTGATTACAGTGGCTTTTTTATTTCTGTTAGAAAAGTAGCAAAATCGCTATTTTTCTACATCAACAATTGGCAATACTTGTTTCACATAATCACCCGGTGCCGTACCAATCACAGGGTTTAGCTCGGACCCTTGATTAAACGGTTCTCTCGGCTCGTCACTTTCAAATCCGCCTAGCCATTTATTCCAATGAACCCACCAAGAGCCTTCGTTGTGTTTCGCATTCGCTAACCACTCTTGAGCGGAGTCATCTAGATTGTCGTTCAGCCAGTACCCATATTTGTTTTTGCTCGGGTGATTAACAATTCCTGCAATATGCCCAGATTCACCTAAGACAAAGGTTTTATTGCCTCCTGTATTGAGCGCACCTCGATAAGTGCCCTGCCATAACGCAATATGGTCATCTTTCGTCGAGATAAAGTAGCTAGGGATTTTAATCTTGTTAAGATCAATCCAAACACCACCAATTTTCACACCCTTATCTTGGACGAGCTTGTTCTCTAAATAGAGCTCTCTGAGCAAGAAGTTATGGCATTTCGCCGCTACATTGGTGCTATCACTGTTCCAATACAACAGGTCAAACTCCATTGGGCTGCTACCCTTCAAATAGTTATCGATGTAGTAATTCCAATAGAGGCTGTTTTCTCTGAGTAGGCTAAAGGTAACACTCAAAGATCGGCCGTCCATGAACCCTTTCATATCGTTCTGCTTTTCAATCGCACTAATGATGGTGTCATTGATGTAAGCACCGACCTCGCCCGGCTGAGAGAAATCAAGCAAGGTTGTGAAGAAGGTAGCGGTCTTGATGCGCTTCTTCATACGTTTTGCCGCATAGTAAGCGACCGTAGAAGCTAGCACAGTGCCACCTATACAGTAGCCCGCAGCATTAATTTGCTCTCTACCTGTGATGTCCTCAATGGCAGCGACCGCTTTCACGACACCTTCGGTTACGTAATCACCAAACTCAACGTCTTTTTGCGCTTCACTAGGGTTGCGCCAAGACATCATGAAAACAGAGTGCCCTTGCTCTAGCAACCAACGAACCATCGAGTTCTTTTCTCTAAGGTCAAGAATATAGTATTTGTTGATAAATGGCGGAACGATCAGCATTGGAGTCGCATTGACTTGCTCTGTCTTTGGGTAGTATTGGATCAACTCAAACAGCTCGTTTTTGAATACCACGTCCCCTTCCGTATTCGCTACGTCTTGCCCTAATCTAAAGGCATTGTTGTTGGTCATACGTATCTTGAGAATATCAGCGCTAGATTCAATATCAGCTCGTAATTGCTCCAACCCATCCACAAGGTTTGCACCATTGCGCTCTAAGGTGATCTTCATTAACTCAGGGTTAGTCGCAATGAAGTTGGTCGGTGAAAGTGCATTGATTGCCTGACGCGAGAAGAAAGCAACACGCTCTCTTGTCTTCTCATCAATGCCTTCCATCGATTCAATCGTTTCCAAATAGCTTTTGCTAAATAGTAAATAAGACTGCTTGATGAAGTTATAGAATGGGTCATTTTTCCATGCGTCATCGATAAAACGTTTGTCATCACGCTCTTCAGAAACAATGGTACTGGTATTGCCCATTAAGACCGTATTCTGCCAAATTTGCAGTTGTTGTTCCCACCATTGCGTTTGCAATTTCAACATATCTGCAGGCTGATTTATGGCTTGCTCAAAGATTTTCGATGCATCTTCGAAATTGATCTCTTGCATCGCTTTATTGAGGGGTGACTGTGCGGCTTCCTTGCTTTGTTCAAAGTTCTCCCACCATTGCTGGTTTGTTTGCTGAAGTTTTACAAGGTAGTCCGAAAAGAAGTGTTGGAACATAATCTAACTCCAATGATCGGAAAATCGCCACTGACTTCATACAAATACAGTCCATGAAGACTACACGTATGATTCAGTGGCGATTTAATTTAGGCAGATGTTGTGTTTAGGTTTTCCGTCGTCAACGATTCAACATCTTCTTTAAATTCTTTCGCCGCAGCTTGGAATTTATTGCTGTCGCTCATCATTTGCTGTGATAGCTGGCTCAGCACCGCCAGTTGCTGGCTATTGAATGCAGCAAGACCATTTACATCTTTAATGTCTGTGACTGCTTTCATTTGCGCTAAACCCATATCTGTATAAGTCTTCATCGCATTCATTTGCAGTTCAGTCATAACCTCTACATTTTTAGCAATCAGCTTGTTGAACTTGAAGTATGGTTCAAATTGCTTTTCTGTTTGGTCTGTCATTGATTTAAAAATATCCGTGTACATACATAACTCCTATAGATTTCAAAGATTGAATTACAATTCGTATTGCTCATTTCTAGAGGTTGAACAACAGTGGTAAGCCTTTTCAAGCCCGCCACTATTGAAGTTACTCGTCGACGTTTTTCAACAAAACAGCGGTACCCATACCACCACCGACACACAATGAGGCCACGCCAGATTTTGCGTTAGTCGATAGCATTTCATGGACTAAGGAAACAATGATTCGGTTGCCAGATGCTCCAAGAGGATGGCCTAGCGCGATCGCACCGCCATTGACGTTCACTTTGTGTTTAAACGCCTCTAAAGGTAGGTCATGCTCTTCGGCTAGTTGATACATCACGCCCAGAGCTTGAGCTGCGAAGGCTTCGTTAAGCTCAAACAGTTCGATATCTTTTAGCTGCGTGTTGGCTTTAGCCAAGGTTTTGGTCACGGCTTCAACAGGACCAAGCCCCATGATTTTTGGATCAAGCCCTGATTGCGCGTAGCTTTCGAGCTCGACAAGCGGTGTCAAGCCCAGTCTTTTTACAGCACTCTCCGAAGCTACAATAACTGCACTTGCACCATCATTAATGCCTGAGGCGTTTCCAGCGGTAACACTGCCTTCACGGTCAAATGCAGGCCTTAATTTTTGTAGCCCGTCGAATGTTGCATCTGACTTAGGATACTCATCAGTATCGAACATGACGGTTTGACGACGCTGTTTCACTTCAACCGGAACGATTTGGGCAGCAAACTTGCCAGCTTCAATTGCGGCCACCGCCTTCTGTTGGCTCTCTAATGCATAGTTGTCTTGCGCTAAACGAGAAATGTTGAGCTCTTTTGCGATGTTTTCTGCTGTAACGCCCATGTGATATTGGTTAAATGCGTCTGTTAAGCCGTCACCAATCAGAAGGTCGGTCATCGAAATGTTGCCCATCTTGTGACCATTACGGACAGACGAAGGCACAACGAATGGGATTTGAGACATGACTTCTACACCTGCTGCGACAACAACTTCTGCGTCTTGCGCTTTAATGTGTGCTGCAGCATCCATCACTGATTTCATGCCACTACCACAAATCATGTTCACACCGTAAGCTGGCACTTCTTTCGGTACACCAGCAAACATAGAAGCTTGTCTAGCAACGCCCATTCCCTGCCCTGCAGAGATCACGTTACCCACGATCACTTCATCAACATTTGATGGATCTAACTGCGCAGCTTCCAACGCACCTTTAATTGCAACACCAGCCAATTGGCCTGCCGATGTGTCTTTTAGAGCACCTGTAAATGAACCAATTGGGGTTCGCTTTGCCGCAACAATAAAAATCTTTTCCATGGCTTTGTTCCTCACAGATCCTTAGTTCATGTATAAGCCGCCATTTACAGACAATGTCTCGCCTGTAATGTACGCACCCGATTCACCTGCAAGAAAACCCACCGCATCGGCGATCTCAGTTGGCGTCGCCAAACGCTTCATAGGAATTTGGCCTTTGATAGATTCCAATACTTCTGATTTCATCTGCTCAACCATCGGTGTGGCCGTATATCCCGGTGCAATAACATTTACAGTTACACCACTTCGAGCTCCTTCTGCGGCTAGCGCTTTCGAGAAGCCAATCATTCCAGCTTTAGCTGCGGAGTAGTTTGCTTGACCAAATTGCCCTTTTAAGCCGTTAACCGAAGAAATGTTAATAACTCGACAATTACCCTTTTCACACATTGGAGCAAACAGTGGTTGAGTAACGTTAAACAGACTGTTCAAGTTTGTGTCGATGACGTCTCGCCAAGCAGCGGCATCCATTTTCTTGAAAACACTGTCTCGTGTGATGCCTGCATTATTTACCAAAACATCAATCGTGCCTTCTTCTTCCAATAACTTGCTTAGGCGCTGCGCGCATTCTTCAGTGTTAGTCACATCAAGTTCAAACAATCTAACTTGATCTGAAGTGAATTGTTTTTCATTAAACCAATCTACTGCACACTGGTGATTACCAGTAAAGTAGGTCGCAATTACTCGATAGCCCTGTTCGACCAACTTAGAAGAAATTGCTGAACCTATTCCACCTTTCGAACCTGTAATTAAAGCAAGTTTTTTCATTGATAACTCCATCCGATACAAGCAAATAACAATACTATTAAGAAAAATGCTTAGCGCGTCTTATTAAATCCATGACTGTCGCTTTAATTAAACCCTACATGCTCAAGATAAAAACTTTTATTACAAACTAAACTAATTTCATATTTATTGATTGAAATTTGACCTAGATCTCACCCCTGATGAAATGTTATCATCTTGTAAAAACACACAAACATCTGATTTAAAAGATATTTATTATATACAGTTTTATCAGCACGAAATATAAGCTCTTGTATTTAGAAGAAATATTGTTGTTTAATCGACTATTGCAAAATAAGTGCAAAGTAGGATTTTTCTTATATTCACTACAATAATCACTGGTTATCCAATCTCAATCGTATGGATTAATCGGATGAGAGACCTTCACTACAAAATATTAACCCAGAGAATAACTAGATATTTAAAAATAAAAAAAGCCCATCATAAATGATGAGCTTTTTGTTATTAACAACTAAACTAATGTCTAATTGACTATATTTATTTCAAATACATTTCATTTAAGTGATTATTTTAAAGCGAAAATATTTCACCTGTGTCTGCATCTAAATAGATTTTATCCTCGAGCTTTAACCCACCACAGTAAATGAAATAAACATTACGATTCGAGTACTTAACCGACTTCACCCATCCTCCGAGCTCTTCAAAATCTCCAGGCTCGCAGGTTCCATTTTCAATGAGGCTATCAACAGCCACCCTAAATGACTTTTGATAGGTTTTTAAGTCGTCAGATTTGACCAAGTACGAATCTAAGATCTCTACATGTTCATCAGCTGAAATGATGACTTCATCTTCACTCACCTTAGACATCTCAATCCATTCTGCCATTTCAGGAGCACCCTCTCGCATCACAATGTAGTCGCTAATACGGCCCCAACCATCTGACTTCTCAAGGACTTCTATGTGATCTCCCTTATAGAGGTAATCTTTTATCAATGCGTCTACATTAGGCTGGTCATACACCGCAATTTTACGCTCTGAAACGTAATAATCGGTTTGTTCAGGCAGAGCAGAAAGATCCAGTATCGGTTTTAACTCTTCTTTCGGTTCTTCTGAAACCTGTTCAACAGGAGTCTTTTCTTCTTCTGGTGGAGCAACATCGTCTTTTTTCATTACCAAAAAGTAATAGGCGGCTCCTCCTCCACCAAGAAGACACAATATCACCAATGCTATAATTACTTTTTTCATGATAACTGTTACTCACTCTCTGACGATAAACTTCAGTGTACAACAACTCCCTCTGATGCTCATCTATACTCTATTCAATATGTTAGAAAGATGGATGTCAGTATGAGATATGCGCTAGTCTGGTTAATCGCATTCGTGGTCGCCACAATAGCCTTTCGAGTCCCCGCCGCTGAATGCAACCAATACGACTGGGATCGGTTGTTGGACAATCAATTAGCCGCAGAAAATCGTTACAATCACTACTCAAAAGAATTCAACCTCGTCCTGGGGACATTCAAGTCACACATCTTTCTTTCAAAACAGTTCTCACAACAAGAACTCATCTCCTTTTGGCGACAAAACAACCCTTACTTTCAACGACAGCTCAGCCTGCAAATAGAAACGGCTCGCCAAGCGTATAAATTACTTTTAAAACAAGCGCATTTAACACACATTGAAATTGAGCAAATCGAGCAGCTAAAAGATGGCTGGTCGAAAACTGCTGAAAGTTGTCGCTCACTCAATCAAGAGTTTCAATACGAGACAGCCCAGACTCACGTTGCTCATACACAAACGCTCATTTCAGACTACCAAGACCTCAGCGATAAGTTTCGAAATCTCGCTCTGCGATACCTCAATGAGTCCAATTCTATTCTCGCGGCGAAACAACAGGCATTGGGAGATGACGTCGATCTGAAATGACTATTTATTTAATATTTATAAACACTCACACTATCAACAACTTGTAACGTTAGTTTTATTCATTTCAACAACATCGGTTAAAACAACGGCGAAATCCAAAGTTATCTGCGACACTCATCACAAAAAATATTTACAAACTCTCAAAAATTGCTATGATGGCCATTCATATAACTTAATAACAAGTAATATATTGGCTAGGTAATATGCAAAAATCGATGGCTTTAAACTGCTTGAGTAACACGGAATGGACTGCGGAGATAAGAGCTAAGCTTTTATCAGTAGTAAAACACATGGAAGAGTTCGGTTCAGTAAGTGAGCTAGAGCTATGCAAGATATTTGGTGAGACAATTTGGAATGACGGCGTTGATTATCATTCACACGCTTTTTCATTCAGAATTGATACGAAAACTGGAGATTGTTCAATTTCCAATTTCAAATATCACTAAAATTAGCGACTGATTTTGGATTCGGAGTACATTTATGTGCTCCGTTTTTCGTTTCTAGCCCCGCACTTTTTCTTCCAGCTCACACCTTTCCTAACTACATCGCAAGCTCACCCATTATAAATGGGTAACGGTGTATTGCCTTTAACCTGTCTGATCGCTAAGTGGGTATGGATATCTTTTACGTTTTCTAACCGTTGTAGCTTTCTAGTAAACGATTCGTACGCGTTTAAGTTTTCACTAACCACTTCCAATAGATAGTCATACGCGCCAGACACAACGTGGCAGCTGATCACCTCTTCCATTTCTACAATGGCGTTTTCAAAATCATTGATTGATTTCTCCTGGTGATTACTCAGACTCACTTCCACAAACACACTCATTGCGATACCAACATGACTGCGGGATAGGCTCACCCGA
Organism: Vibrio fortis; assembly: GCF_024347475.1. Classification (NCBI taxonomy): domain Bacteria; kingdom Pseudomonadati; phylum Pseudomonadota; class Gammaproteobacteria; order Vibrionales; family Vibrionaceae; genus Vibrio; species Vibrio fortis. Next base: position 970,433 of record NZ_AP025488.1, on the reverse strand, counting down.
TAGCTATCGATAATACCATTTTGCTCTAGGCGCTTGATTCTACGAGCGCAAGGGGATGGAGATAGGCCCACTAAATCTGCCAGTTCGGCAATCGTTAAGCGACCATCTCGCTGTAACAGTTCTAACAAGTGTTTATCGATACGATCCATCGCATTAACTCCAATATTGGTGAATATCATCAAAAAATAACTAATAATTAACGATATCAGTTAATCGATAACTAATTCAAAGTAAATATTGCCAATTTTTGCCTGTTCACGTGCTTCATAATGTGTCTATCAAACAAGGATAGGAAAATATAATGTTGCTTGGGTACACTTCAATTGCCGTTACTTTACTGATTTGGGCTAGTTTCTTTTTATCGCTGAAGGGAGGCGCTAACTCAGTTTTAACCCCAGCAGATATCGCACTGACTCGTTTCCTTATTCCTGCAGTGTTTCTCTTTCCTCTGATATACAAAGCGCGCAATGCGATCGCATCAGTACCCAAAATCTATCTTATAGGCATGTTTATCGGGTGCGGACTTCCTTACTTGATCGTTACAAGTTCCGCGATGCAATATGTTTCTGTTGCTCAAGGCAGTGCGCTTGTACCGGGGACGCTACCACTGTTTGTAACCATGATTGCTGTATTCTTTTTCAAACAACCGCTAAGCCATCATCGCATCATAGGTTTATCGCTCGTCATTTCGGGTATCGCGCTCTTTTTGTATTCAAGTTTCTCTGTCAATGGAGACCATGCCAATGACACATTGATTGGCTCGCAGACCTTAGGCCAACTGCTGTTTCTATTGGCCAGTTTAATGTGGGCGATCTTCACGATTTCAGCGCGAGTCGCGAACCTTAACGCCCTAGTTGTCGCAGGCTTAATCAGTTTCATGTCGAGCATTCTATTGGTGGCTCTAATTGTCGCTGGAGTGCTCCCTAGTTACCTTTATGAACAGTCAGTCACTCAGTGGCCTTTCAATGAACTAATCACTCACAGCGCTATTCAAGGCGTTGGGGCTGGAATTATTGCTGCAGCTACCTATTTATACGCGGTGCAGACACTCGGCGCTGAACGTTCTGCGGCTTTTGGCAGCTCAACGCCCGTTATCGCTACCCTACTTGCCATCCCAATCTTCCAAGAGTTGCCAACATTGAACAGCTGGGTTTCCCTAGCATTGATCTGTAGCGGTAGCTTGTTAGCAAGTAATATCTTCCTTAAAAAAGATGCGTCACTGGATTATGAGCCACCCAAGCGCCACGCATAAAAACGGATACAGTGATAATTCACTTTTTATCGTGCTGTTTCTCATTTAAACTGGCGCACCTTTTTCCAAAGAGAGAATGTCATGCAACGCGATTACACACTTAACTGCCTGATCACCATGCCACGTCATGAGCTTGAAGAGTTCAGTTTAAGAATGATCCATCGTCTGGTGCCAGAGGATGCGATGAATGAACTGTTTACTTTTGAGCAAGAAGAAGTGACCAGTGAAGAGCGCATGCAGTCAGCTAAATTTGACGCGATACTACGAATGACTGCAATTGCCTTAGGTGAGGTTAACTTAGCATTTTCTGAATCAGAGAACGCTCAGCAAAATATTGACCGTATGACTCGCCTTCTACTTTGGCACTTCTACTCCATCTCTTTTAATTTGGAAGAAGCAATTGCGATTGAGGTTCACTGTGAAAAAGTAGAATCGATCCTAAAGAACGCGCCAAAAGACGCATTCGGTTGGGTAAAAGAGCTCACTGAGCTACTTCACTTCTATGCAAAAGTGAACGAACAAAACAGCGAGCAATAAACATCTCGTTTAGGTTGAGCCAAGTTCTCTTCACTATGAACTAACGATGTTTGCAGAAGGCAGATAAAAACTTTGTTTAAAGGTGTTATCTGCCTTTGTTGTTTCTAGAACACTGTGATGAAGCATCAAAATCGACTGTACTATGCGAGTCCCGATTCCTAGAGAGCCTTTAATAGCATGGTTATCAACCTCATTTTGAATCGTCACTCTTGTTCGCTTATCTTCCGCCCCTTGCTCCACAACAATGCTTAACTCCCCATCATGTGGGGCATGACGAATCGCATTCTCCATCAAATTAAACATCAATCGCTCTATCAATTTTTGTTCGCCAACAATCGATACAGAACCCGCTATTGTTACGTTCAATTGAATACGCTTTGCGATGAGCTGACTCTTAAACGTCTCTTCGCATAACGTCAACAAACGATTGAAATCAATAGATTGATATTCGTAAGTTGGTAGCTCATTCTCTTGTTTCGCTGTGTCGAGCAATGCGTTGAGTTGTTCGAATAGCTTATTGCTGTTGCGATACGCGACGTCTATCAACGGATCAGACTCCGGGTTTTGCAACTGCCATGTCTCTAAATACCCCAATACACTCGATAGTGGCGTTTTGAGATCGTGACTCAATTGAATCAATGTTTGACGACGCTGTGAGGATTGGTGTTCTAAGTGAAGAAATTGCTGCTGTATGTGCTTTGCCATCAACTCATAAGATCTCGCCACTGGAACCAATTCAGGAACCTGTTTAGTGAAATCAGGCTCTAGTCTAAAGTCGTGCTCAGCTTGTTGTTGTAGCTTATCTGTGACCTGCTCAATTGGGTTAAGTAAGCTGCGCTTCACCAACATATAAGCACCAATTGCGAAGCCTAGAATCGAGATAAGTACTAGCGCTGCAAGTGCGATGTAAGAAGAGTCGACTTGGGCATTCGCAATCACAGCGTGGCGATTACTTCCAATCAATACATATAGATAACCGACCGTTGAACCCAACTCTTGAATAGCAGCGACGGAGAAGACTTTAGGATCCGCCGGCGTGCGAGGATCTTCTCCTAAGATTGGATAAGCCTCATTGGCTAAAAAACGATGGATAGGTGCTAAGTCGACATACTCAGTGAGCTCTGTGCCTTCAGGAGCAGCATGGGTGGTGATTTTACCTTGAGCATCGAGAAAGTAGATCTCAAAATCTGGTCCAATCAACATCAAAGTATGAAAAATGCTTTTAAGGGCGACAGGGTTGTAATCTGTCCCGACCATGAGCGGGTTGTCGTCACGCATATGACGAGCCAAATCTTTATGAAGGCTTTGTTTGGTCCTTTGTTCAATCGTCTGCTTTTGCCAATGGTAAGTAAAACCAATAGCCACACTTGCCAAAAGGAACCAAATGCTGGTGAATGCCATCAATCGAGACTTGAAGCTCATAACGAAACCTCTCCCTTACCCTGTCTAATTAGTTCATAGCGAGAAAAACGCACTGTGCATCCGAACTCGTTGCTAGCATTTAGAGTGAAACTTGTATCCAACACCCCACACCGTTTGAATGTAATTTTGTTCACCATCTTGCGTGACTAATTTGCTACGCAGACGATTAACCGTACTGCACACCGTGTGATGATATCCGGCGTGATGAGTGTTCCATACATGATCCAAGAGCTGATCTTTGCTGTATACACGCCCGGGTTTAGTGGCCAAAAAAGCAAGTAAGGAGAACTCCATTGCCGTCAACGAAACCTCTCTTCCATCTAGCAGAACTTGATGAAGTTCAGTATCAATAACCAATGGACCAAAAGACATCGTGTGTTGATGTTCTGAGGCTTGCTGAGGCGGCAGATCTTCGTGACTGATTCTTCGAAGCACATTACGTACCCGCGCTTGAAACTCTAAAACACTAAACGGCTTGGTTATGTAGTCATCTAAACCAGCTTCCAATCCCGAGACCTTGTCCATTTCGCTATCGCGCGCCGTCAGCATCAGCATTGGTGTCCAATCTTTATCTTTCCTCACTGAACGACAAAACTCCACCCCATCACCATCGGGTAAGCCACGATCCAAAACCACTAGATCAAAATGGTTCTCTTTATAGACCGACCTTGCCTCTCCGATACTGGCGACTCTGCATACTTCCTGCCCTTGAAATCGAAGATGCATAGTCACTAGCTCCGCGAGATCATTATCATCTTCCACCAATAGTATTTGGGCTGTCATATTGTTTGCTGTTGATTCCATAATTCAACCATGTTCCGATAGCGTCCATTTCTATTCGACCGGAACATGGCAAGAATTATTTCATTCGATTGGCTAGGGCGTGTTGAACTTTCGTGGTTAAGTTTTGTTCGAGATAAAAGCGTTTTAATCGCGGCGAGGGGGAAGTAGCCTAGTCATTCTAAGCAAATCCCCCTCAACAAAGAGTAAAACGCTTTTAGCCGAACCCTTCGGGCAACGTTTGCTGGTCATTTCTACTGCGTTATCGGCTTTTCATGTAGGCTAGCTACACATCAAAACCTCTGCCTTGTAGAAATACCCAGCAAATCGCTGCAAAAATCAGCTCGAAAGATCAACATGCCCTAAATTCTACTCTATTCGAGTAATAGACAGTCGAGCACCTGGGTTTAAGAAACGATGATTCGCGCTCAGTGCCGATGTGGTTAAACCGTCGTCTTGGCTGATTACACCTGAGTGAAAAGATACAGTATCTGAATCATCGCGAGTGGCATTAAAGCCTTCGCCACCACCAGCAGGACCTGGAATCGTCGCTGCAGTTTCGCTATTTGCTTCGGTACCGGAATCCCACACATCCATATTCATGGTGAAAGACTCACCCACAGACAGGGTTTTGATATTAATACCCGTTTCACCGATAAAGGCATCATTGGTATTTACAAGCATTGAAGCTAATGAAAGGTACTTAGCTTGTTTATAATTAAGGGTTAATGTGACGGTGTCACCCTCTCCCGGCAAAATCAATCCATTACCCGACACACCTTGATAAACATTGTCGTTGCTGTTCATCAAATCGATGAGTTGCGAATTACTTCCGCCTTCCGCTAAATATTCAAGTTCCGTTGATGCACTTGAGCCGATAGCAAACAGCTCAAAGTTCCCATTGTGACTTAATATCGCTAAGGGCGACATTGGTTGACTTGGCGTCAAATTCGTTACTGTCACGTCGTAGCGATAATAATGTTCATTGTCATCGCTTGGACAACCTGCGAGCACCCCCACAGAAGCAGCAATGGCTAAAATACGTAATTTCATGACGGCCTCCTATTTCACTTCAATCGTGATCGTCGCAACTGGGTTTAACCAGCGGTGGCTACTGTTATCAAGGTCACTTATCCCGCCAGTCGCATTATCATCACCAATGTTACCCGGATGAATATGAACTTTATTGTTTGATACAGCAGTCTCTACACCAGTACCGCCACTACCGAATGTGATGAATGGAGGATTTGGTATACTTCCAGCGAGTTCATCATTCGCTTCTGTACCGGCATCGTAGCCATTGAGTGAAACTTTATAGGTACCCGCTTGCTCTGGAATTTTCCAACTATCAAGGCCGACAAAGCCATCGTTGGTTGGTAGAAGCATTGCACTCAAGGATAGATACTTTAGGTTGCCTGTATCGATAGTCAGTGACGCTGTTACTCCAGGGTTTAGGATACCGGTAGCTGGGTTTTCCGATACAACACCACCAGCATTGGTAATGACACTCGAAAGACCAGTAATATCCCCCCCTTCCGCCATAGCTTCAAGTTCAGCACTTGCAGTTTCACCGGTTCTAAACATAAACAAGCTAGAGTCATGAGCGGCGACAAGAATTGGAGTAAAATAGATGCCTTTCGTCGCATTAGTTATAGATATATCCAGTTCAGCCGCGCTTAGTGTGGAAACTGACATAGATAGTGCCAGCGCAGAAAATGTGAGTCCGAAAACTTTTTGCTTATTCATAATGATTCCATCCTATTTTCACTCATCGAGCGAGTTATGCCTTTATCAAAAATGGTCATCGACCAAGGTATTGATAAATAGGATGGCAATGAGATCTATCAGCGATTTCATTCAATTCTCATAAAAGTCTCACAAGTTTGTTGGTTTTCTCTCACTCGTAAAATAGGACCTGCAGAATCACTAACAAAAAGGCCCAGTGAATAAACACTGGGCCTTGATTAATCTTGTTGGCTTCCACATTCCATTGAATGTTAAAAGCTTTGCGAAGTTATAGGTAGTTCGCGTCTACTAATTCGCTCACTTCAACTTTGCTCACTTCTGCACGAGCTTCAAGCCATTGTGCTACTTGCAACTGTTCTGCTTCTGTTACCGAACGGTAGCGTTCCGTTGCGCAAACAAAGCCTTCAAATAGCTCAAGACCACCACCACCAAAGCACAAACCGATACCATCGATAAAATCAATAAACTCATCGATGAACACATCGTACTGGTCGAAGTCAGTAATAGATGTAGTACAGCTCACTTCAAAACCCAGAATAGCGAATTCGCCTAGGTATAGTTTTTTACGTAGACGACGGTTCTTGTTTTCGATTTTATCTAATTTCATAGCATTCTCTCTTTATGATGTCGCCCATTACTCATGGGGATATAAGCATTTATACACAGTTGCCCACTAATTCCAAAGAGATTTATAAGGCATTGAGCCCAAAAGCGTAAGAATCGTGCTACAGCAACAAAACCTTAATATAATTTATAAAAATATGTCACTTACTTCCATCAGGATTAGCCTCGTATTGACACTATTACTCTAATAACCATCTCAAACTCAATAGGAAGTAAGTTCATGAGCAAGGAAACATTCGATAGCCGTCGCTTTAACAATAGTGATAACAAACCCTTCGAAGAAGTACTAGAAGCGAGCCTATCTCGCCGTAGCATTCTTAAAGGTGGTTTGGGTATCAGTGCAATGACGGCATTTGGTGCTTTCGGCTTAGCAGGCCACAGTGCACCAGCTGCAGCTGCATCTCAGGCGTCATCAGCAAAGAGCAGCGCACAGCTTGCTTTTGAATCTGTAAAAGGATCTCTGACTGACAGTGTCGTTGTACCTAAAGGTTACGTAGCACAAGTACTTGTCCCATGGGGTACACCACTGAACGCACAAGGTAAGGCATGGCGTGAAGATGGCAAGAACACTGGCGATGACCAAGCAAACGCCTTAGGCATGCACCATGATGGCATGCATTTCTTCCCGCTAGACGGTAACAATAATGATGGCCTGCTGGTTATCAACCACGAATACATCGACCAAAAGGCGCTGCACCCTAACGGACCGACCTATCAAGATGGCGCTCGTACCAGCACCGATGAAGTGCGTAAAGAGATCAACGCGCACGGTGTGAGTGTCGTTCGCGTTAAGCTTGAAGGTAATCAGTGGGTGATGGTCGATAACGATCCACTCAACCGCCGCTACACAGGTTCGACTACCATGGATCTTTCTGGTCCTGTTGCTCACACAGAGTTAGTGAAAACCAAATACTCTCCCGATGGCAGCCAAGCTCGTGGAACATTAAACAACTGTGGTAACGGCTACACACCTTGGGGAACATATCTAACGTGTGAAGAGAACTGGCCAGGCTACTTTGTTAACAAAGGTCAAACGACCACAGCGCAAGAGCGTATTGGTATCTCAACAGACAAAACACGCTATGGCTGGGATACACTTGCTGGCAATTCAGAAGAGCGATTGGATGAGTTTTCGCGCTTCGACGTAACACCTAATGGTAAGTCCGCGAAAGACGACTACCGTAATGAAGCTCATGGCCACGGTTACATCGTTGAGATTGACCCATACACCGCCAATTCACGTGCAAAAAAACGTACAGCATTAGGCTGCTTCCGCCATGAAGGTTGTACATTTGGCAAGCTTACCGAAGGCCAACCTGTTGTGTTCTATTCTGGTCACGACTCTCGCTTCGAGTATCTCTACAAGTTCGTATCTGATGCGAAATGGGATCCAAAAGATGCGAAGCCAGAAAACCGACTTGTTGCTGGCGACAAATACATGGATAAAGGCACATTATATGTGGCTCGATTCAATGAAGATGGTACAGGCTCATGGCTTCCATTAACGCTAGATAGCATGGCGGCGAAAGGTGGCAAACTGTCTGACACATTCAACTCTCAAGCTGAGCTGATTGTGAACACAGCAGGCGCTGCTGACTTGGTTGGTGCAACACCGATGGATCGCCCTGAGTGGTGTGCCGTTGACCCAATGACAGGCACGGCTTACCTAACTCTAACCAACAACACCAAACGTAAAGAAGCGAACTCAGCCAACCCTCGCATTAACAACAAGTTTGGACATGTGATCCGTTGGGATGAAGGCAAAACGGCGGATGCGTTCCAATGGGATATTTTTGTGTTTGGTTCGCCAGCAGTGTCGGATCCAAAGATCAATCGCTCTGGCCTCAACGACATCAACCAATTCGCGAGCCCTGATGGCTTAGCTTTTGATGGCCGTGGTATTCTGTGGATTCAAACCGATAACGGTGCCGACGAAGTCACTCAGTACACCAACGACCAAATGTTAGCCGTTGTTCCATCTCAGTTAACGGATGATAATGGTGACCCTGCCGTTATCAGTGCTGAAAACCAAAACCAATTGAAGCGCTTCTTTGTTGGTCCAAATGGTTGTGAAGTAACAGGCTTTACCATTAGCCCTGATTACAAATCTCTGTTTGTGAACATTCAGCACCCAGCAAACTGGCCAATGTCTGACGATGCAACCGCCGAAACAAAAGGCAAGGTTCGCCCAAGAGCAGCAACAGTGGTAATCCGTCGTGAAGACGGTGGTGAAATTGCGGTTTAACGCTATACCACTGACCTAAAAGCAAAAGGGCGATGGATAATGAATCCATCGCCCTTTCTAATTATGAAATCTACAATATCAACTCACAAACAACCACACGCCGACACCCATCATCAAGGTTCCAGCAATACGGTTCATCAAGCGAACATTGTCTGCTTGTCCCAAGAGATGCTTCAAACTCTTTCCGCCCGTTGCGTATAGCGTCATACAGACAAATTCTGATACCAAGATAATAGAGACCAGAATAGACAACTGAGGCACTAACGCTTTAGAGCTGTTGATGAAAGGCGGCAATAGAGAAATCATGAATGCCCATCCTTTTGGATTCGCGATGGCAGTGACGAAACCTTGAACAACCAAGTCCCAATCATTACCTGTCGCTTGGCTTTGGCTGTCTGTGCTGATGGCCAATTTTCCCTTTGAGCGCCACATTTGAACACCAAGGTAAAACAGATACGCTGCACCAACGAACTTAAACCCAGTAAACAACCATGGGTAGTTCAGCATGATAGAAGCGATACCCAATACCGCAGCGACTGATACCACACCCACGCCAACCAGTTCGCCCGCCATCATCCATAACGTGCGACGATAACCAATACTCATACCGAGTGTGAGCGCTAATGTCATGCACATCCCAGGAGTGATTGAGACAAAGAAAAATGTGGGGATGAAAGCCAAAAGTAGCGCGCTATCCATATTGTTACCTTATTGCTTTGTATTAAATAAAACTGACTGTTCTGATTTAGAATCAGCGTATTGAAAGTCGTGACTATTGAAATATCGATGGTGGCATAAGCAGCGTTAATATTTACATACACTATCGCTCTTTATAAATTTAACAGCTCTTAAAACGTAAAAGAGCCACATTACAGTGGCTCTTTTCGCATCACCAGCGCAATTTACTTACGGCGGTTCTTGATACGCTTCATCATTGCTAGACGGCGCTCAGCATTCGCTTGATCTGGCTTTTCTTCGTTCGCGTTATTTTTGCGACCTTGGCGGTTCTTGTAAGCCGACTTGGTGTTTAGCTTCTCGATGTAAGCATCACGTTTTTTAGGCTCATAGCCCGGCTGCTCAACGCGGCGAATACGCTGTTGGATTAGCTTCTCTACCTGTACAACCGTCAGCTCTTCTTCACGGTTTACAAACGAAACTGCGTGACCTTGTTTACCGGCGCGACCAGTACGACCAATTCGGTGAACGTAGTCCTCTGCAAGGAATGGCATGTCGTAGTTGATTACGTGTGGTAAGTCTTCGATATCTAGACCGCGAGCCGCAACGTCTGTTGCTACCATCACACGCGCTTTACCTTCTTTAAAGTCATCCAGAGCACGACGACGCGCACTTTGTGCTTTATCGCCATGACAAAGTACAGCTTTGATGCCATCAAGTTTAAGCTCTTTTACAACCTCGTTTGCTGTCTCTTTGTAGTTCACAAACACAAGAACTTGGCGCCAGTTTTTACGACCAATCAGTTCTGATAGCAGCTCTGTTTTACGCTCTTGGTCTACTGGGTAAACCACGTGACCCACAGTTGCTGCAGTTGAGTTTTCACGCTCAACGCTAATGCGCTTTGGCTTACGTAGAATATCAACAGAAAGTTGGTTTAGTTGCGTTGAAGTCGTTGCTGAGAACATCATAATTTGAGGTGATGTTTCAACATCCATCATGATCTTACGGACAGCATTGATAAAGCCCATATCAAGAATACGGTCAGCTTCATCAAAAACTAAGAACTCAAGATTAGAAATAGAGACATTGCCCTCTTCCAGATGCTCTTCTAGACGGCCTGGTGTTGCAACAAGAATATCGACACCTAGATCTAGCTGACGAACCTGTGATGACATCTTGTTGCCACCATAAACCGCTGCCACGCTGAGTTCTGTGTACTTAACGTAGTCTTTGATGTTTTGTGCGATTTGAGCAACAAGCTCACGTGTTGGAGCAAGGATTAAAGCACGAGCCGTACCGCGTGATGCTTTGTTCCCACTGTTCAATAGGTGCTGAATGACAGGTAATGAAAACGCAGCTGTTTTGCCCGTACCCGTTTGTGCCGTAGCAAAAATATCATGGCCTTTACGCGCCATTGGGATCGCTTTTTGTTGAATAGGTGTGAGTTTTTCATAACCACACTCAGTCAGCGCTTTTACGAGTTCAGGAGCAAAACCTTGAGAGGAAAATGACATTGTTACGAGTTCCTTAAGCAGACAGCCTACATTTTTATTTCAGCCGAGCACTATAAAGTAATTAGAGTGATTTATCTCACATTTATCGTGATATAACGCAAATTTTGTCACTCTAAATGGCACTTATTGAGTTTAAAGCCCAACAAGTGCCCTCTTTTATTACTTCAGGCCACAAAGTTTGAGCAATACCTGTTCAAGGTCTGCCCATGGCATGAGTTGCGAATCAATCACTTCTAGGCGGGATTCAAAGCCATCTAAGCTAATTTCATGAACCGATACCACTTGGTTCGCAACATTAAATGCAAAGCAGCCCTGGTCGGTATTCACCACGGCTTTTACTCTTTCAGCTTGTAGGGCAGAGAGCATAGAAAACAGTTGGTCGAAATCAAACTTGTGTTCGGCACCAAATAACCAACCACAGCTAAAATAGCCTTGTCCTTTGTTCTCTTTACGAATGAAATCTTCGCCCGGTGGAAGTTCGAACTGAGGCTCTTGTTCGGCATGGTCATGATGATGCGCTTCAATTCCAAACGATGCGCCACCACGAACACGTTCAATATCCAAAACTTCAAGCGGCACTTCGCCATCATGAATGAGTTTATGGAATACCTTAGCCGGAGTTTGATTAGTCACCCAGTCATTGAAGGTGTCGATATCTTCAGAGTGCACAAGATCCACTTTGGTACCGATGATCACATCTGCGCTATCCAACTGGTCGTTGAAGTTTTGATTTGATGTGTACTTTTCATCTGAGAGATAACGAGGGTCAACCAAACCTAGTGTCGCCTTGAGATCCACATACGGTGTGTATTGCTCTGAGGTTAATGTCGCAATCACTTGTTTAGGGTGCCCTAAGCCAGTCGGCTCGATAAGAAGACGATCAGGCTTTTGACGAAGTAATGCATTGATACCAACAGACATAGGAACGCCAGCAGTACAGCACATGCACCCACCAGGTACCTCTTTAATCAACGCACCTTGATCTGTCATTAGCGCGCCATCAATACCAATTTCGCCAAATTCGTTAACCAATACTGCCCAGTTTTCGTTCTCAGGTTTGTTCTTCAACAAGTTTAAAATCGCGGTCGTTTTACCCACGCCGAGAAAGCCCGTAATAATATTGGTCGGAACTCTGTTCGTCATAGTTCATTCTCCTTTTTTTAGGAGTATATACCGAATATCAAAGGTTTGTCCGCATTGTATTGATGCCGCCAGAAAAGGAATTGAGGTCGTTTTAAAGGGAGCACGTACATGCGAGCCAGAAGATGACGAGACAACATAGAGCAATAGAAAGAATTTATGCGGTTCCAGATAGACTAAAGGCGCACTTCGGTAGCGCGCCTTACCCTCGTTACTCAATCGTGAGTTCGCGAATCAGGAAGTCTTGTCATCGACCTGAACATTTAACGAGGAATTAGAATTTTGTTTTCGAATCCATCCAAATTGTGTGTAAAACCTCACTTCTCCTTGCGGTTCGTTATGTTGCTTTACACTTTTACTATGGTTCATTTTCAGGGTTATTCAAGTTGCCTAAAATAAATCGAGCAAAATTGTGACGGCGATTCCACTATATTGTCCATACACCTCATTAATGTAATAAACTATTTTCATAAATGAAATTCAACTTTGCATCTTTGCAGCTATAGCATATTCATCGGAAGCGTATAATTTACTGCAGTCCCATCTCATCAGCTCAGGAACCTACCTTCAATGACCAACAGAGAGAAAATTAAGCAGTCCCTTTTAGCAAAAATGCCAAGGGGGGCTATTAGCCAATTTCTCTCTAGAGATAAAACGCCCGCCTCAGTTCTGTTTCTTTCCTGTATCGTAGGTGTACTCGCAGGAGTTGTTGGTACTTATTTCGAGGTTGCGATTCATTTCATCACAGAGACACGTACCGACTGGCTGAAAGATGAAATAGGTAGCTATTTACCACTTTGGTTAGCGGCTTTTCTTATTAGTGCGGCTTTTGCTTTTATTGGTTATTTCCTTGTGCATCGCTTTGCTCCAGAGGCTGCAGGATCAGGCATCCCTGAAATTGAAGGTGCGATGGATGGAATGCGTCCCGTTCGATGGTGGCGAGTGCTACCTGTCAAATTCTTCGGCGGTATGGGCGCACTAGGCTCAGGTATGGTGTTAGGCCGTGAAGGACCGACTGTGCAAATGGGCGGAAGTATCGGCCGAATGGTTACCGACATCTTTCGAGTAAAAGATGATGACAGTCGACACTCTTTGTTAGCCTCTGGTGCCGCCGGCGGTTTAGCAGCCGCATTCAATGCACCGTTAGCCGGGATAATGTTTGTTGTTGAAGAGATGCGACCTCAGTTTCGCTACTCCCTCATTTCGATTAAAGCTGTGATCATTTCTGCCGTTTCAGCCAATATTGTCTTTCGTTCAATCAACGGTCAATCGGCTGTTATTACTATGCCTCAATATCAGCCACCCGAACTGAATGCTCTATGGTTGTTCTTATTGTTAGGTGTGTTATTTGGGCTTTTTGGGGTCGTTTTCAATAAACTGATCACCCTTTCACAAGACATGTTTGTCGCAATACACAAGAACGATCGAAAACGCTACTTGGCAACGGGGACATTACTTGGTGGCTGTTTTGGCTTATTGCTTCTCTACATTCCTGAACTCACTGGCGGTGGTATTGGTATCATCCCTAACGTCACCAATGGCAACTACAGCGCAAACATATTACTCCTGATCTTTTTAGGTCGTGTACTCACGACGTTACTCTGTTTCGGTTCAGGTGCACCTGGCGGTATCTTTGCTCCAATGCTCGCTTTAGGGACACTCTTTGGCTATGCCTTTGGGCTTACCGCTGCAGCACTATTACCGGGCCTTCACATCGAACCAGGAATGTTCGCGATTGCGGGTATGGGTGCGTTATTCGCGGCTACAGTTCGAGCCCCGATTACGGGCATTTTATTGGTCATCGAAATGACAAATAACTACTACCTGATCTTACCACTGATCATCACTTGTTTAGGTGCTGTGATCATTGCACAAATGTTAGGTGGCCAACCAATCTATAGCCAACTGCTTAACCGAACACTCAAAAACGACAAGCTAAGACAGCAAGATCTCCCTCAGCAAGAGGAAGTACGTTAATAACAAATAACTCATAGAACAAAAGCACACATTCAACGTGCTTAATGTCCCGATTCCGTATCAAAATCAAAAAAGCAAACGTTAAACTTGCTATCATCCATTCAAATTTTATTGAGTGCCCTCAACAACTATTGATGGCACGATTTTAGGCTCAAATTAGAGCAAAAAATCTATTATTTGATAGCAAGTTGGAGCAAGTCGTTGAACTGGAAAAGATTAACCCAAGTAAAGAATGTGCCACCATCTCAGGCGTCTTTAGCACTTGGTGTTATAGGATTAGGACAAGCATGGGCTTTATATATCCCAGGAGTTGGTGAAGTCATTCGCCCCTACCTTGCTTCACTTGGCGCATTGCTGCTACTGCCTGTTTTACTTCGCTATCTCACTAGTTTTAATACCTTCATTAACGACATCCGCCACCCGCTAAGTGGCAGCTTGATGGCACCGATGAGCATGGCACTATTGATCCTGTGCGACTATCTCGCCGAGATATCCCCCATCATCGCCTACCCTATCTGGTTCTGTGCCCTATTGCTTCATTTTACTATGATGGTGTTGTTCTTTAGCTTCCAAATCATCAACTTCAAAATGTCCAACATCGTACCAAGCTGGTTCTTGTACCCAGTAGGGTTAATTAGCAGTTCATTAGCGGGTACCCAGTTTGGACACACGGTATTTTCTGAAACACTTGCCGCTACTTGTATTGGTATCTATTTCTTCATGCTACCAGTGGTGTTATATCGCTTGGTGTTTGAGGGGAATCTCCCTAGAAGAGCTCGCCCAACGCTGGCGATCATGGCAGCACCTGTTAACTTGTCGCTCGCAGCCTACTTGGTTAATTTCCCATCGCCTGACCCAATTTTAACCGGCGCTTTGGCTGGAATTGCCATTACAATGACGCTGCTGATTTACCTATGCTACATCCGATTGATGCGACTTAAATTCCAGCCCTCCATTGCAGCTGTAACCTTCCCTTCAGTTATTAGCGCTGTCGCAATGCATCGACTGACTGATTTCTTTGGTTCTGAGTTCCCACAATGGTACTGGCTGCACAACTTTGGCTTCTTTGAGCTTACCGTGGCAACGATTCTGGTTATCTGGGTATCTGGTGGCTATGTGAAAATGTACTGGCCAGAACTATTCAAGCCCAGGCAGCTGATTAAGAAAGAGAAACATACCTAATTAGCAAGGTCGCAGCACTCTGTGCGTACTGCGTTTGTAGTCCCGTGCAGATATTAACGTCAATCTTTCAGCCTAAGTATAATCATTGCACCCTTTTGATCGGTGTCGTTGTATAAAATTGGGCTAACCTGAATTTCAAGAAAGTGTATTTGATTGGGTTCACTGAGTTTTCGAATGTTTAGCTGGCCACTGAATTCACTGTAAGTTTCTAAGGCGCGGTATAACCAATTGGCAACACTGGGGGCGTCATCATCTACGCTAGCAAACAAGAGTTCGAAATCTTGCTTGTAGAGCTCTTTCGAATCTATGTTCAACCATTCGGCGGCGGCAGGATTGCAATAGTCGACTTTACCTTGTGCATCCACCGTGAAAATAAAATCACTGATCGAATACAGAAGTAGCTGACTAAACTGATGTTGCTGATAAAGGTTGTTGTATATCTCGCTGAACTTTTCACTGAGCACTCCTATCTCACCATGTTGAGAGTAAGAATAAGGCCTAAGATCCTCCGCTAGTTGAGACCCATTAACCTGATTAAGCCACGCAACTAAGCCCTTTATTGGTCGTGTAATAGTGGCTCTTAATAACATCAGCAGAAAGAATGTCAGCAAGGCGAGTAACAATATTTGAGGTATTAGCCAACGCCATAGGCTCGACATTTGGAATGGTTCGCGCTCAAGTTGTATTTCAACGAGCACTGGCAAGGTCAGTTCTTCGGAGAGAAAAAGGCTATACGTGCCTTTAATTATATCGTCATGAAAGATGATCTCTGACTTTTCTACACGCCAAGCATCACGATACACAATCGTCGTGATTGCATCCGGTTGACTCATGTTCACTAAATTGAAAGACTCACCAATACCTCGGCTAATTTGATCCATCATTCGTTGATCAATCTCTCGGAACACAGTGATACGCCCATTACTTGGTAAACTGCCCGAATTGTCGCTTACCTCATGAGAAACAAAAGCCAGTATTCTTCCTTTTAGAAAAATACTGCCCCTCTGTACCTTCTTGCCTTGTAGCAACGTGCCATCATCAAACTCACTCCAGAGTTGAGAATCTGTAATGAAATCGTATGTGCTTATTCTATAAAGTGCTTTTCCAAATTGGTCATGTACGATTAAACCATTAAGGTCTGCCACCTTGAGTGAGTCCATGTCCAGCGAACTCTTCACAAACGCGATATTGGGATTCTCTATGAAGTTATACGCCTCATCCCAATAGGCATAATCTTTGGTTAAGTGTTCGATATCATCTATTTGACCGCCTAACAGGTTTAGCGCAACGCTCATCGATTTCTCAACACGCTTCTCCTCAGTATCTTTCTTCTCTTGCAGACCCGCATAGAGTGATAGGCTAGTCATGACAGCGAAAATCAAAGCCATCGCAAAGACAAAAATCAATACCAAACGTCTTTCAATAGAGTGATGCCACTTCATGCGACTTTCAATTGTCAAAGGATGCCTCGAATATAAATAGTTTGATATACGGTTAATTGGCAGTATAAATTTAAACTCAACTGTATTCCATACCATATATATAAAACATCGATATCTAAGTACTTTCTTTTTACAAAACACGCCCTATACAAACAAAAAAGGCCTCATAAAAATGAGGCCTCTTAACGATTTACTGAGATTCAATCTAGAACTGAGCGTGAGGTCCGAATACTTCGTAGTGAACACGAGAGCGATCAATATTCAGAGCATCTAACTGTTCAACAATATTCTTCATGAAACCAACCGGACCACAGATGTAGAAGTCGCTATCTTCAAATCCAGCTGTTTCACTCACTTGTGATAGGTTCATCTGGCCTTCCAATACACTGTCACAATCAGTTGCAGACTTGTTCATGTACCACGTTTTCGCTGACCAGCCTTTGTCTGCAACAATGTCAGAAACACGCTGAGTAAACGAGTGCTGCTCTACTTTTTCACATGCGTGTAGATACAAAACCGGCTCATTTTTTTGCTGTCTGCTTAGATATTCCAGCATCGATTGCATTGGAGTAACACCCACACCTGCTGAGATCAACGTTACCGGTTTTTGACGCTCTTGATAGAAGAAATCACCCGCTGGCGCATACAGCTTCACTTCATCACCCACCTCTACAGAGTTATGTAGGTGATTTGAAACAAGACCTGAGAACTGGCCGCCCTCACCTTCACGCTTAACCGAAATACGGTAAGTCTCACCGTTCGGTGTATCTGAAAGCGAATATTGGCGAATTTCATTATTCGACGCGCCATCAGGTTTGACTTCAATACCGATGTATTGACCCGGAACGTAATCCAACACAGGGCCATTATCTTTTGGCTTGAATACAAAACTCTTAACCAGATCGGATTCAACATTCTTTTGCTCTACAACGAAGGTTCTTGCTGCTTCCCAGCCACCAACGGCCAGTTTGCGTTGTAGGTAAAGCTCACCTTCGCGATCAATGAAGATTTGAGCAAGGAAAAGGTATGCGGCAGTCCACGCCTCTTCAACTTCTGGAGTGAACGCTTCTGTTGCCAGTTCACGTAATGTTTCAATTAGGTGGTGACCAACAATTTGATAATGCTCTGGCTGGATATTAAAGCTTGTGTGTTTTTGAGCAATGCGCTCTACCGCACCTTGCAGCGCCGCTAAGTTTTCAATGTTCTTCGCGTAAGCGGCAATCGCCTCAAACAACGCTACACCTTGGCGTCCAGTCTGTTGATGAGTCATATTGAAAATATCTTTCAACTCTGGGTTGTGAGAAAACATACGTTGATAAAAGTGTGTTGTTAACGCCGGGCCTGCACTCTCAAGTAGTGGGATCGTAGACTTGATGATATCGATATGTACATTGTTAAGCATGGATTTACTCCGAACACTGAGCCTCATGACATGTGTGTCACTTTGACTACCTTTAGAAAATAAGAATGACTTTACGATTTTTTGATATCTAAGTTATTTTGACTTGTTTTTATCTCAAAAAATCACGAAAACCAATTAATAACTCATGATTGATTGAGATCAAAAATGCATCAATAAATCATTGGTATAATTGGATTTCGATATCTCTTTAGCACATTCAGTGCCAACTTATTCAACGCCCGCCATCATTAGCTTTTGTGCAGATTCTCACTTTATAAAAATGTCAAAAAGACCTTTTATTTGTGTCATTAAGACTCTATCATGTATTTAAACACACACAGTTAGAGTGAATTATGCAAGATATCTCCGCATCAACCCTCATGGAAATGACCATCGGCCTCGCCAGTGGTGTTAACGATCAAGACCGCTTTAATCGCCTTATTGATGCAATTCGAAAGACGATTACCTGTGACTGTGTGGCGCTGTTAAGTCTCCAAGGTGACACGCTGGTACCAATCGCAATGCAAGGCCTTAGTCGCGACACTTTCGGTCGCCGCTTTATCATTTCAGAGCACCCTCGTTTTGATGCTATCTGTGCCTCAAAGACACCTGTTCGTTTCGACTCTCACAGCACTCTGCCCGATCCATTTGATGGTTTGCTGATCGATCACGATGGCGATCTTCCTATGCACGCTTGTATGGGGCTACCACTCCTCTTCGGTGACAAACTACTTGGTGTGCTCACGTTAGATAGCCTCACACCCGATGTTTTTGCCAACATTCCTGCTCGTAACTTAGAAGTACTTGCAGCTATCGCGGCCTCAACTATGCAAATGGCCCTCACTTTCTCTCAATTGGAAAGCCAAGCGAAACAGTCAAAGCAGCTGTTAGAAGAACTTAACGAAGAGGCGTGGGAACGTGAAGGCGGCGAGTTGATCGGTAAAAGCGATACTATGATGGCGCTCAAAAACGACATCGCTGTCGTTGCTCCTTCTGAGTTCAATATTCTCATTCATGGTGAAACTGGCGTTGGTAAAGAGCTGGTTGCACGAACACTGCATCATCAATCGGCGCGCAAACGTAAGCCTTTGGTATACGTTAACTGCGCAGCTATACCTGAAAATTTAGTCGAAAGTGAACTGTTCGGCCACGTACGCGGTGCATTTACTGGTGCAGATAAAAACCGTTCCGGTAAATTTGCTTTAGCCGATGGCGGCACACTGTTTTTGGATGAGATTGGCGAACTGCCTCTAGCAGCGCAGAGTAAACTATTACGTGCATTACAAAACAATGAGATTCAGCCTGTTGGTCAAGACAACATTCAAACTATAGATGTGCGTGTGTTAGCAGCGACAAACCGTGATTTAAAACAAGAAGTTGAAGATGGTAACTTTAGAGCCGACTTGTACCATCGACTGAGTGTTTACCCTATCGCTGTGCCTGCGCTTCGTGAGCGTGGAGATGACACGAGCTTGCTAGCTGGCTTCTTCTTAGAACAAGCTCGACGCAAGCTTGGCATTAATCAAATCAAATTCCGCTCTGATGTGTTGGTGTTCCTGAACCGTTATAACTGGCCAGGTAACGTGCGTGAGCTTGAACACGTAATCAGTCGCTCAGCCCTCAAAGCACTTGCGAGAAGCACCAATAAACGCTTGGTGACAATAACCAAAGAAGACTGTGGACCATTAGATCAAGAACTCGCACTGCATTCGCCAGCTTCAAATACGCAAGGTCAAGGTACAATGGCTGCGCCTGAGATTGATCTATCGGAAGGTTTGCGCGGTGCCACTGAGGATTTCCAAAGAACCATCATTACTGATGTTCTGGAACAAGCGAACTTCAACTGGGCTCAAGCAGGCAGAACATTAAAAACCGACAGAGCTAACCTAACTCGTCTTGCTAAGCGATTAGGCCTTAATGTCGCTAAGTCGCACAGTATTGAAAGGACGAAATAGAGTTTCACAATTGTTACGAGCATCTTTCTAGACTTGTGTATATAATGCTGCGAATTCTAATCCTAATTGTGAAAATATAGAGATAATTATGAAGTTTATCCGTTGGTTTCTAGGTCGCATCATTCTGCTCCTTAACTTTGTATTTACGCCACGTGGTGTTAAACGCTCAGCCGAAGATCAATCTAAAGTTGATGAACAAGCAAAGAGCTACGCTCTGTATCAATTCGAAGCTTGTCCGTTCTGCGTAAAAGTACGTCGAGCGATGAAGCGTCAATCTGTAAAAATTGAATTACGTGATGCGAAAAACAACGATCAACACCGCGCTGAGCTTGAAGCTGGTGGTGGTCGTATAAAAGTACCATGTCTTCGTATTGAGAAAGATGGCAAAACAGAATGGATGTACGAGTCTTCAGACATCGTTGCGTACCTTGAAAAGAACTTCGCTTAGCACTTTCACCAATTGCTAAGAACTAATCAAGTCACTGTTGTTCTTGAAAGCCAGAATCAAAAATCCCTCATCATTGAGGGATTTTTTATGTCTGTTAAGTGCAGTGTTAATGTCGTGCTATTTAGCCACGATCAACATCAATTCCACACGACGGTTACACGCTTTTCCTTGAGAAGAGTTGTTGGTACAAGCTGGGACATATTCACCAAAACCACGCGTATAAATAGACTGACTCGATACGTAATTACGCTCCAGTCTTGCTTTCACTTCTTTCGCTCGCTGTTCTGACAGAGGGTCATTAACCATATCGTTACCCGTGTTGTCAGTATGCCCCTCAATCACGATATCGATATCAGAACGTTGCGAAAGGTAGCTGCCTAAAGTATCCAACCAGTGATCATTAACGGGAGCCGGAATGGCAGAGCCTGTTTTAAAGTTCACATGATGGTTCAATTTCACCATTACGTGATTACCTGGCAGCACTTGATAGTCGATACGATTTTGTCTGAGAAAAACTTCAAGCGGGTCATCGGTAGAAATCCCTACACCATAATTAGTGGTAATCGTTTTCTGCGAAGAGTTCTGTGTTTGACGGTAATTGGTCACAACGCGCGTCTCTTGCACAACACCCCACTCTGGGTACATCACGTCGTAATCTGTTTGTGGTGCGGTCTCCAACATGTTACCGCCCAGCATTGCCATTGAGTCGGTTGATTCACACCCTACCAATGCCAAACTGCAAATTAGTGCTAAATACTTCATTAATCCATCCACCACTTAAACGTATTGCTTCTACCAAACACTATATCGGCGGCCTAGCGATAACTTTAGCTCAAACTTTCGATACTTTTGAATAAGCCTTAATCAAACTAGCTAGAACATGTTCAGTCGCGACTGTACTGCGCAAACAGAGTAAAAAGTGTTTCAGATCACACTTAACAACGAATTGACCACTCGCTACTCAACACATCGACCTGTTTGCATTTAATTACTTTATAATTGTTTTCCTATTCCCACTAAATCGTTAGAATTCACCGACTTTTTAACGCTAGAGTAAATTATATGTTCAAGCCATTTACCCAATTATTTGTTGCTCTTCTCGCTGCAGTAGCCCTTGCAGGTTGTAGTGAAAGCAATGAGCCGCAAGCCGGCGTTCAATACGAAGCACTTCCTGTTGCGCTAACCGAATACGACCTATCTCCAGTGACAGAAATCTTTTCACTTAACTGCGGCCACTGTCGCACTATGGAAAGCGCAATTCCTGAGATCGAATCACTGACTAACCAAAAGATTGGTAAGGTTCACGTTACCTTTAATGAGAGCGCTCAAATCAGTGCAATGATCTTTTACACTGCCGTAATGCAGCTTAACGACACGCCAGATCACGCCTTCATGGAAGACCTATTCGCTGCTGTACAGATGGGTGGTGACGCAACACCAGAAGCTCGCCAAGAAGCTCTAGAAACGGCGTTTACTTCTCGCGGTTTAGTCAGCCCATACCAATTAGATAAAGAGCAGCAAGTGGCACTGTTTGAATACGTACAGAAAGCCGAAGAAATCTCTGTAAAAGGCCAAATCAACTCAGTACCAACCTTCATCGTTAACGGTAAATACCAAGTGTTAACGGCTGGTCACCAAGATCTAGAAGGTATCGGCAAAACCATCAACTTCCTTTTGACTCAGCCTTAATAGTTGAGTTTTAACAACAGAATGTATTTATATAAGTAGGTTTCATTATGTCTAAATTTGTCATTCCAATTATCGTATTCATCATGGCTGGTTTCATGATCTACCGTACTTGGACTAATCACAAAGCGGGTTCTGAAAACTTCGAACAAGGCCAACAGTTCCTAATTGAAAATGGCAAAAAAGCGGGCGTTGTAACCACAGAGAGCGGCCTGCAGTATCTAGTACTTGAAGAAGGTACAGGTACAGAGCACCCAACGAAGAACAGCCAAGTAACCGTTCATTACCACGGTACTTTGATTGACGGTACTGTATTCGATAGTTCAGTAGAGCGCGGCGAGCCGATCACATTTGCACTTAAGCAAGTGATCAAAGGCTGGCAAGAAGGTTTAACGTACATGGTTGAGGGCCAAAAAGTTCGCCTTTTTATTCCTAGCACCCTAGGTTACGGCAAGGGTGGCACAGGTCCAATCCCACCTTCAGCAACACTGATCTTCGACGTTGAGTTGCTTTCAATCAAGTAATCGAAAAACGAATAGAGACAGCCCTGCCCATATTTGGTAGGGCTTTTTTACACCCGTTAATCATCAATTTGTAACGCCTCCGGCTGCCAACTTTCTTGCACTTTACGACGACACAATGTGCGTCCTAAAGCAAAACTAGACGACTGGTCTAATTTTATTTATAGTAACCTCATGAATCAGAAAACAAACGACACACGCCTGCACATTTTAAATGTCGGTTACGAGCTTATTGTCAACCAAGGCTTTACCGCCGTGGGGCTTTCCCAACTGCTTAAAGCTGCTGATGTTCCCAAAGGCTCTTTTTATCATTACTTCAAGTCCAAAGAAGCGTTTGGTGAAGCCTTAATTGAGCACTACTTTGATCACTACTTAACACGAGTTGACTCTATTTTAGTGCACGGACAAGGTAACCATGCAGAGCGATTATTGGACTATCTCTCTCGTTGGCGTGATACGCAAAGTGGTGTTTGTAACGCACATAAATGCCTAGTCGTAAAACTTTCGGCAGAAGTATCTGACCTTTCTGACTCAATGCGTCAAGCTTTACAAAAAGGCGCTGATTGCGTGGTTCAACAAATGGCAACTTGTATAGAGAATGGTGTTAAAGAAGGCTCTATCACTTCACTAGACCACCAGCAAGCTGCAAAAAATCTGTACTCACTCTGGTTAGGCGCTAGCCTTTTGAGCAAGTTAAGCCAAAGTACAGATACTCTCGATAGCGCTTTTGACGAAACAAAACGTCTCATCGCGCTAGCGTAACCACTCGAATGACGACAACATAACCGCTACTTTTCCCGCCTCGCTATTACAGGCGGGATTTTTAGAAACAAACACTAGACGACTGGTCTAATACAAACAGCGATCATTAAGGATATCCAATGACTGATAACAACAGAAGAATCGTACTCGCCTCTCGCCCTGTCGGCGCACCTGCACAAGATAACTTTCGACTAGAAAACGCCACGGTGCCAAGCATTCAAGATGGTGAGGTTTTACTGCGTTCTATCTACCTATCACTTGACCCTTATATGCGCGGTCGAATGAACGACGCAAAATCCTATGCAGAACCAGTCGCGATTGACGACGTAATGGTCGGCGCAACAGTCTGCCAAGTAGAACAATCGCAGCATGTTGACTATCAAGTGGGTGAATGGGTATTGGCGTATACCGGTTGGCAAGATTACGGTGTCTCTAACGGTGAAGGCTTAGTAAAACTTGGGATGGCGCCTAGCCACCCATCATTTGCACTTGGCATTATGGGTATGCCAGGCTTCACGGCTTACATGGGCTTGCTCGATATCGGTCAACCAAAAGAAGGCGACACTCTTGTAGTTGCAGCAGCGACAGGACCGGTAGGCGCGACTGTGGGTCAAATTGGTAAACTTAAAGGCTGCCGTGTTATTGGCGTCGCTGGCGGAGAGGAAAAATGTCGTCATGCTAAAGAGGTTCTTGGTTTTGATGAATGTATCGATCACAAAGCAGAAGACTTTGCTGAACAGCTAGCAGCTGCGTGCGACAAAGGCATTGATGTCTACTTCGAGAATGTGGGTGGAAAAGTCTTCGATGCTGTGATGCCACTGCTCAACACAGGCGCACGTGTACCTGTTTGTGGCCTTATTTCGCAATACAACTCGACATCACTACCAGACGGCCCTGACCGCATGTCGGCGCTGATGGGAATGCTGTTAGTTAAACGTATTAAGATGCAAGGATTCATTATCTTTGACGACTACGCACATCGTTACAACGAGTTTGCCACGCAAATGACAGAGTGGCTCGCGCAAGGCAAGATCCAGTACAAAGAACAAGTAGTGGAAGGATTAGAAAACGCACCCCAAGCCTTCATGGGGCTACTACAAGGTGAGAACTTCGGAAAACTCGTCATTAAAATGAACCAAGCAAAATAGGCAAAAGTATGATCACTCTACATCACTTAAACAAATCACGTTCTAAGCGAATCATCTGGCTACTGGAAGAGCTAGGCGTTGAATATCAAATTAAGCCCTACTTGCGTGATTCAGTTTCATTCCTTGCACCGCCAGAGCTGAAATCTATTCACCCACTCGGCAAATCACCAGTTATCGAAGATCAAGGTATGATCATCACTGAGTCGGGCGCGATTACTGATTACCTAATTGAAACATACGGTAATGGGCGTTTCGCACCACAAAGAGGAACCAAAGAGCACCTAGAGTATAATCAGTGGCTCCACTTTGCTGAAAGCTCAGGCATTCTGCCACTGCTACTTAAGATCTTTGTTGCAAAAGACGGTTGTGAAACTAACTTCTTAGCGCAATATGCTGAAGACGAAAACAGCAAGATCATGGCTTACTTAGAGCAATCGCTTGAAGGAAAAAGCTACCTTGTGGGAGAGACACTCACCGGTGCAGACTTCATGATGTCTTTTATCGTAGAAGCGATGGATAACTTTGGTGCATCACACGCCTACCCTAACCTTGTCGCTTACACTGAGCGCCTTAAGTCTCATTCAAGCTTCCAAAAAGCGGATGAGATTGAGCAAAAACACAGCTAATTAGCCACTATAATGAAGCCAAAGTACGTTTTAACGGTGCTTTGGCTTCTCATTTGTTCCTATTTCGTCAACAATACCGAGCTCTAACGATCGACAAAGAGTTCACCCATGCCACAGCGTCTTGAGCAATTCACGCCTCTGACTTCAGATTCAGCTGCACGTTACACACTACCAGCTCGTTTTACGTTTCCGTACTACTACACGCCGCACGAAACGTGTGAATTGGCAATGCGCGATTTACAAGCTCGCCTTCAGAAAGCCGATGTTAACAAAGGCTCATTTGGTCAACTCTATGCTGTATTATTAACTCAAGATCCATCTACTGGTGAAGTTGGTTATCTAGCCGCGCATTCCGGTTTAACTCTTGATGACACTCTCGTAGAACCGCTCTCTTCAATTCATTTCGTACCTTCAGCTTTTGATCACGCGAAGTTCACTCAAGAGTGCAGTCACTTAATCGAAAAATTAACAGGGCAAGCAAAACAGATCGCGTCTTTTGAACAGCATCATAATCTTGCTGAATTACACACAAAGCTAGAGTCATCTAAAGAGGTCGCTGCAAACGACATTGCCAATTTCCAAAAGCAAATCGCAGACAACAAAGCCGAACGCGACGCTCTTCGTACTGCCTATGAGTCTTCTATTCAGCAAGCCTCCGATGCTTTGATGGACAGCGCCCAAGGTAGTGACCTTCTCAAGCAGTTAGGCGCGGCGAGTAGCCAAGAAAAGCGTGATCTCAAGGCGCTTAGAATTCAATGGAAACAAACGATCGCTGAACTGCAGTCAAATATAGCCACGATCAACGCCACATTACACGATAAACGCCAACAACATGCAGAACTAACAGCGCAACTCGAAGAGCAGCGCTTGTCACGTTATCAGTTTCTCAACGGAAACAAGCAGACAAAGTCGTTGTTGGAACTATTGAATGGTAAACAAGCTTTGACAGGCTCAGGCGATTGTTGCTTACCAAAGCTTCTAAACTTTGCGTTTAAACATAACTTAAAACCCCTTGCTCTTGCGGAGTTTTGGTGGGGTCGCCCTCCCCGTCAGGAAGTTCGTCAACATGGCAACTTATACCCAGTTTGTCAAAGTCGAAGCTTTGAAATACTTGAATATCAGCTCGAAGGTATTGAGCTGGAAGATAACCCTTTGATCGTGAATCCAGCCGTTGGTAAGCAGTTTGATATTGTTTATGAAGACAACGAAATTGTTGTGGTGAATAAACCCGCTGAATTTCTGTCTGTTCCTGGCAAATTCATTGAGGACTCTGTCTACTCTCGAATCAAGGCACGTTACCCCGACGCAACGGGGCCACTTATCATCCATCGTCTAGATATGTCGACTTCAGGGTTGCTTATTCTTGCTCTTACAGCAGAGTCCAACCGTCATATCCAAAAACAATTCATCGAGCGAACCGTCGAGAAGCGCTACACCGCCCTGCTTGAAGGTGAGATCGTTGGAGAAAGTGGTGATATCAGCCTCCCTTTACGTGGTGACATCACCGATCGCCCAAGGCAGCTTGTTTGTCATCAACACGGGAAAAAAGCAGAAACGCATTGGCAGGTTGTACGTCGAAGCGAAGGCAAAACCAAGGTTCACCTTTACCCAAGAACTGGACGCACTCATCAGCTACGTGTTCATTGTGCACACCCAGATGGATTAGGAACTCCGATTGCAGGTGACGACCTGTACGGCTATAAACGAGACCGCCTCCACCTGCATGCCGGCTACTTAAAACTGGTACATCCAACGACTAAAGAATGGATCGAATTCGAAGTACCAAGTGAGTTTTAGTAGGCGAAACTTATGATGTTGAAACTGATCCTGTTGAAACTACCCCTGTTGAAGCAAAGCTGTTATCGGATAAGCCACATAACTAGATAGCGATAGAGTCACCATGGCAGGTATACCCGCCTGCCATGTATCAAAGCGCATGTGAAAGAATATTGCACCGATTGAAACTACAGCCAGTAACAATGCCCCCAAGTGCAAAGAAAACATAGGCATCCAACCAGCCAGTCCTACTAATAGCGACATAGCCCCAACAAACTCTACAACTCCGACCAAAAACATGATTTGTCTGTTCAAGCCATAGCTTTTAAAAAATGCCAACTGGGTATCAAACACCTTTTTGTGCCACCCTAACGTCTTAACAGAACTCGCCAACATAAAAAATACGATTAATACAATACTCGCTACACTCATGACATTACCCATCCTAGTTACCGCTCTTTTCTAAATCATTACGGACATTAAAGCATTCTGAATTAGTCAGTTAAATGCTAAGATCGGGATGGCTTCAATTCCAAAATGGAATATTAGAATGGATAAGATCGATTGTATAAAAGTGTTTGTCGCCACAGCCCGACTCAACAGCTTTACTTTAGCAGCGGAAGAACTCGACACCACGCAGAGTGCTGTGAGCAAAAAGGTTGCTTGGCTAGAGAACAGCTTAAAGCTCACCCTATTTCAACGTAATAGCCGAAAGATCGCATTAACCCCAGTTGGAAGAGACTATCAACAATACTGTTTGCGACTGTTGGATGAAATGAGTAGCTTCGAAGCTCAGTTGACTCGGGAAGCTCAATCCGTTGAAGGGGAAATCAAGATTTCATCGCCTTCGGCTTTTTCAAACCAAATCCTAACTCACGCGCTCAAAGTGTTTATGGATCAACACCCTAAGATCCGTATTAATCTGAGTGTGAATGATGGTTTTGTTAATCTCAACGATCACACGATTGATCTTGCAATCCGAGCTTCGCAACTTAGTGACTCAAACCTTAAAGCTAAGCTGCTGTTTGAAAACCACGTTCGCTATTACGCTTCATCCAACTACATAGAGCGCTATGGTTTACCTCAGCAGCCTGCAGATTTGGTCAATCACCAGTGCCTTACGTACTCTCTAATGAAACCATCTGACGATTGGAGATTCAAAGACTCTGCTGGAACCGAAACGAAAGTGCGCGTGAATGAAGTCTTCTCAACTGACAGCCCTGAAACGCTACTTAACATGAGCAAGCTCGGGATGGGTATCTGTGCTTTACCGAGTTGGATGGGAAAAGAATGGGTGCAGCGGGGTGAACTTCGAGAGGTTTTAGAGCTATGGAGCCATCAGAAGCTACCTATGTATTTGCTTTATCACCCTAGTGACTACCTTCCTGTTCGCTTGCGAACCTTGATCAATTTCCTTTCCGATTACTTCGAAGAATACGCTATAGATAAATAGTCTGTGTAATGGTAAATACAATAGAAAACGGGCGTTTTGCACTCTATCTTTGGAATACAAAACACCCGTTTATCATTTAAGATCTGCTAATAGCATTAACTAGCAAGCTTGCAGAATAGTGCGTTGCAACATTTGAGATTGCGAGACACCAAATCTTAGAACAAGTTAGCAAAGAACAGCTTAATATGGTCTAGGATTCGCTTGAAGAAACTGCCTTCTTGTACCGACTCCAGAGCAACCAATGGCTGAGTTTTAATATCTTCACCATCAACGGTGTAATGAACTACACCTAAGGTTTGACCTTTCTCGATTGGCGCTTTCAAGTCGGAAGTGAGTTCAACCGATGCTGATAATTTCTTACCGTCGGCTTTTGGTAGCGTGATATACGCGTCTTGATCCACCCCTAGTTTTAGTGTGTCTTGCGTACCAAACCACAGCTTCTCTTCTGAGATCAAGTCGCCGCTTTGATGTGGATTCAGCGTATCGAAGAATCTAAAACCGTAACTCAATAGCTGTTTACTATCCGACTCTCGACCTTTGATGCTGCTCGACCCCATAACCACCGCAATCAGACGCATCTCGCCCTGTGTTGCCGAACTCGCCAAGCTATAGCCTGCGCCTGACGTGTAACCGGTCTTCATTCCATCGACATTTAAGCTTCTATCACGCAACAACCCATTGCGGTTGTGTTGAGTGATGCCGTTGTAGCTGAACGAGCGTTCACTGTATAAACCATATACATCAGGTAAGTCGCGAATAATTGCACGGCCTAGCAGTGCGATATCATAGGGTGTTGAGTATAGCTCTTCGGCATCAAGCCCATGAGCATTGGCGAAATGAGTGTTATTGAGTTGAAGTGAGCTGGCCCAAGAATTCATTAGGTCGACAAAGGCACCTTCAGAGCCCGCAACGTGCTCAGCAATAGCAACACTGGCATCATTCCCTGATTGAATGATCAAGCCGCGGTAAAGGTCCATCATATCGACATTAGTGTTGACTTCGATGAACATCTTAGAAGAATCTGGGAAGTTCTTTGCCCAAGCATTTTCGCTGATTCGTACTTTATCATCTGCAGAGATGTTGCCTCGCTTCATCTCTTGACCAGCCACATAACTGGTCATCAGCTTGGTTAAACTCGCAGGGTTCAATTTTGTATGCGCATTGTTTTCAACCAAGACTTCCCCTGAATTGAAATCCATTAAGACATAACCTTTCGCGCCTAGGCTAGGTGGAGAAGGAACAATCGTTGGTGCTGCTGTTACAGCATTACTCGCAGCCAATAAACCAAAAAGGGAAAGTGAATATTTAGCGAACAATTTCATTAGATCAAACCTGAGTTAACGTTTTGTTCAGTATAGCTAAATACGGAGAAAAGACGCCGAAACTTTACTTTGCTTTACTCAATTGAACCTTTAGTTACAAATTTCAATTAATAGCTCAAATTACGTTCAAAAATTGGGTCAATACTATTGACCAAGCTGATGGTTTTAACGATTAGGTATATCTCTAAATAACTTATCAATAATGCCCGATATACGCTGGTCCAGCTCCGAATGAGTTAACCCGCTTTGAATACCTGACTGTGCCAAAGTTTGCCATTGTATAACTGTGCTATTTGGCAACAAAAATACAATGTATAGCGACCCTTTTTCCGCTTTTTTGCCCTTGTCGTTATAAAAAGGAACGCCAGTCGATAGATTCAATCGATTCAAAATTGCTTGGTCGCTCAATTCAGACTCTTCCGCTAAACCAAAGCCAATAACAACGTCACCCTGAGCACCAACATTTGCTTGTCGATAACCTTTTTGTACTAAATGATCTGCTATTGCTGAGCGAACGATGTCTGTGACTTCTGTCTTGTCGTAGTTTTTTGAAAGATACACTTGTTCTGAACTTGGGTGCCATGAATACGTCTGGACACCGTTCTCCATAAACGTAAAGTCTCCACTGGTTACCACACCGAAATCGTGCCTTGATGGTACAGGTTCAGTGGTACATCCTGCTGAACCTACAGCTAGGATAGCCCCCACCAAAAAGCCGCTTAGATTTTTATTTTTCATCTGTGGTTTCCTTTTCGATATATGTTCTACAATTAGATTCAACGCCAACACATTCAGTAATTATATTATCCAAAAACCTTTTAAACGTTTGCGTAATCGCTAACCTTCACTTTCGCTCATTTTGGGGCTTTTATCACAAAAAAAGGCTTGCTATAGTCAGCACCAGTTAAACAAAACCAGACCATTCGAGGCACGGAGCTTCCTCAATAATCTCATGAAGAGAAGGATTGGTACCGACACTGTATCGGCAAAACTAAGAGGGTCCAACAATGGAATTTAATATGGTTGAAATTTTAGGTTACGCAGCATCTATCATGGTTGCAATTTCATTAACTATGAAAGACATCGTTCGCTTACGTGTTCTTAACTTTATTGGTTGTGCTCTCTTCACTGCTTACGGTGTAATGATTGACGCTTGGCCAGTAGTCGCGACCAATGGCTTCATCGCAATCGTAAACATTTATTTCCTTGCTAAAATGCAAAAGGAAAAAAAAACGGAAGCGTTAAAAGCTGCTAAAGCTTAGCACCAGAATCTGATAAGAAGCCCGAACAATTCGCATTGTTCGGGCTTTTTCATATAGCGCGTTTAGAACGAGATAAGCACCTTTATAACCCTGTGGTGATCTGGTACTGAAACAACACTAGGCCATTTTCAAACCTTCTGATTTGTTAATTGAGTAGCACTGAGTATTGTTTCTACCTGCTTCCTTGGCTTGGTAAAGTGCGGCATCCGCTTTCTCAATGATCTTTTCTATCCCTTGTTCTATTGGCGCATGGTAACAACCTGCGCTGATTGTGATCTCCCGACATAAGCCTTGAACCTTTGCGACATCTATCCGTATCGCCTCTGCTAATGCCATGAGTTGTGCTTCATCACAATCGAAGGTTACGACAATAAATTCCTCTCCCCCATAACGCGCAATCAAGCGATTCTCTGTCTCAAACCCTTTCAGTTTAAGCGCAACAGCTTGAATCACTTTATCTCCTTGTACATGACCAAAATCATCGTTAACACGTTTGAAATGGTCGATATCAAGAAGAATGGCCCCAAGGTTTGAAATACACTCCTGATCCTTTTGTACTCTCGCTTTAAATTGCTCCATAAAGCTTCTTCGGCTATTGATTCCCGTTAGATAATCAAGGCTCGCCAGTTCTAACATTCTATGGTGTCGATTCTTGAGATAAAGAACCAGCACCAAGATGATCGCAATCAGACTGGCGAAGAGCGTTAATAAGCTAACAAACAACAAGCTGTGGTTTTTCTTCAGCTCTTGCTCAGAAATTCCAGCGACGATGACCCAGTTCAAATACGGATAAAACTTGTAAAAGATATTTTTGGTTGCAACACCAAATTCATTCTCTAGGTCGAATTTGACATGCCCTTCTCGATTGTTAAGTACTTGCTGGATAAAACTCTGAGATGTCGACTCGACCACAGATTCAAACGCTCGATCATCAAATCGATTTTGAAGAATACGCTGTCCATCGAGACCAACAATATAGATGTAACCGCTCTCGCCATAAGCATACTTACTTAGCTTTTCCTTTAATTGCACCTGATCGACCAAAAACATCAATTCATCTTTATAGGTCGTTGCCACCAAGGTATTGCCACTTGGTAGTTTTCTCGAGTATGCGATTTTGGCTCTGAGTCCCTTCTCATGTGGGTTGGCATGATAATACTGTGAAACACCTTCTGTGAGCCTTAATTGCTCTTGAATGTGCGCCACATGTGACCTGTCCTGACCTTGCAAAAATGGATGATATAAATGAACGCCGTCAGGAGAAATCAAATAAAGGTAACCGGACTGTCCAACTTTAAGAGCATTGGCAAGCTCCGCGAGCTCCTCGGCTTCCGGCAGTTGATTGTGACTCTCAATATAGGAGTGGGCAGTATCAATAACTCCTTTTAGATAGGTCTTAATCGCCTCGTTTACCGTTGTGTCTACGATGTCATAGCTCGCGTTTACAATGGTATTAAAGAAAACTTGATTTGATTCCAGTAACGCTTCTTTTGTGCGATTAAATTGGATGGCTGACAATACCAAAGACACAGTGGCGAGTATTATCGAGAAATTAAGAATATATTTACGTCTAACTTTTAAAGCTACCCCATGTTCCCTCACTTAGATAGTGTCGTTTTCTACAAGGTTATAAGCAGCCAGTTTTATATCATAAACGGTAGGGGGTATGTATTGAGGGAGTGACTTTCAAACGTTTGATTTCTTGATATGTGACCAAGACCAAAAACGCCACACTGATAATATCAGCATGGCGAATTTAACTTACTTAACTATCTGTTTCACAACTACTATTTCTCAATATTGAGAATGTGCAGTCATGATTTTACCGGCAAACAACAGTCCAGCTACCATCGCTACCTGGCTCTGAGCTTGTCCACCAGTTAGCTTGGTAAATGATTCCGTTATGAACCACTTGATCACCCGTGTTTGCGTGACTTGGGTTTCCGGCCCAGTCTTTCTGAGGCAGATCTGGATACACAGTTAAGCCTGCAGTATCACAAGTACCAGGGTTAGTGCCACCGTCCCCAGGGTTACCGCCGCCTGAACTGATATCACCTAGAGGTAGATCGGGTTGCTCAAAGCTAAACGCATAATCAACACCACCTACGTTTACGGAGTAGTTTGCAGGGCCTGAAATCGGCAAGTAATACACCATATCCAGCTCATACACAGCACCAGCAGGTAGTTCTTTCCATGCTGGTAATGTGAAGGCTACGCGGTGCATAGTACCGTCTAATCCACCGATATTATCCGCACGAGTATGACCCGAAGCAATCACAGTCAAACCACCACCAGATTGATCTTTCGCGTTATCTGGTGCAGATACTGGAATATCAAACTGGAACTCTGTACCGCCAGGCAGTGCTTTGCCTGTGTTGTTGGTAAAGGTGATCTTAGGATTAATTGGGTAGTTTTGGTCACCGACTTTGAAGCCACCGACCGATACTGCGATGTCTAATGCTTCAGTAGGAATTGCGCCAGTCGCGACTTTGTTTCCATATGGCGTTGCCGACTTAAACTTATCGTAGATAGCTTTAGTCATTGTGTTACCCATGTGGAATTCACCATTACCGCTGTTACACGCTTGCTCTGTAGTATCAACCGTTGTGCGGTTGCCACTTGCATCAAGTACATAACAGTTGTAGTCGCCAGCCAGTTCCCAGAACATGATGCCGCCGATTTCCTTATCGATAACGTAGTCCGCTTTCACGCTAATAGACTCTTTATCTTCCGTAGAAAGGAACACGCCTTTTTCAGCATTCCATAGCCAAGGTGCAACCGCCACGCTGTCGTAGTTACGCGTGTAAGTGCCTCTTAGAACATCCGTTGGATCGTTTACAGGATCAAGCTTGTAAGCATCCGCATAAGAACCCCAAATGCCTTTCTCTAGGTTCTTCGCATGCCACATTGGGTTCGAACCTGCGCCCATTTCGTTTCCTTTAGGGTCGGTATCGTGCCACATGTTATCGATACCAATCGCGCCGTGACCACAGTTGTTCTTCTCACCTTCACCTGTACCAGCGGCACATTCAGATTGATTAGGCAGTGCAGCGCGGCCCCAAAGACCATTTTCACCACCTGTTACACCCTGCCAACCACGCGTGTAGTAAGGCACGCCGATGTTAATGCGACCTGCTGGCATTGAACCGCGGAAGTAATGGTAAGCCCAATCCGTGTTCAGGTAGCCAATACCACCATAAGCCGCTGTATCGTATACGTTCCACTGTGCTAGCTCTGAATCTTTACCTGTATCAAACAATGCAGCGTTATGACCAACGTGGTCGTTCCAAGCACCGTGAAGGTCGTAAGACATGATGTTCACGTAATCAAGGTATTGAGTGACATCGAACGTTTCCATACCGCGTAGTAGGTAGCCAGAAGAAGGGGCCGCGATAGTTAACATGTAGTGATTGCCATCTTCAGCAGAGGCCACATCAAGCTTCTCACGCAATACTTTCATCAATACTTGGTATGAAGCCCATAGATACTGACGACGAGGTTCCATGAACTCTTTATCGTATGGGTTACCTGCACCAGCCATTGATGTTGGGTACTCATAATCAATATCTAGGCCATCGAATTGGTACTTACGCAGCATTTCAACCGCTGACGTTGCGAAGGTTTCGATGCCTTGATGGTTGATTGAGCCATCAGCATTGGTCGTCATGGTATAGAAACCACCATCAGCAACACGACTACCATCGGTTGCGAAGTGACCGCCCGTTTCAGCCCAACCACCAATTGAGATTAGCGTTTTAACACCGTGTTTTTTCTTCGCGGTTGCGAGCGCACCAAAGTGACCTTTAAAGCCTAATGTAGGGTCAACCTCTACTCCCGGCCACTCTTTACCGACAGCAGCATTATTAGGATCATTTACATCACCAACGTTCACTTTGCCATCTGAACCAATGCTCACGAACGCGTAGTTAATATGTGTAAGCTGTTCCCATGGAATATCGTTAACTAAGTAAGCCGCTTGTGGGTCATCTCCTGCGCGCCAGCTAGTGAAGTAACCAATCACACGACGAGGGTGATCCGCGCCCATTTTCTCACGGCCTTCATCATCGTAAATGGTACAGTAAGGAACATTGACACCTTGTGTTTGATACAAACCATCAGGACGACAAGTACTCACCGTTGGCGCACCATTAACCTTCAAAGAAATTAATGCTGAATCAGCCGTTGCGCCTTGGTCATCGGTCGCTTTAGCGTAAACAGACAAAGTACCCGCTTGAGTGGTTGTGTAATCAAGCGTGTACGGGCTTGTTGCCGCTGTTCCGACTAGAGAACCAGCCACGTAAAAATCGACTTTATCAACCGTGCCATCACTGTCTGCTGCAGTAGCAGTGAGTGTGACCACACCACCGACATCAACAGAAGCCGCTGAAAGTGCAACTGACACCGTTGGCACTTCATTGCCTGGTTGCAATGAATCAACAGAAATGGTTACCGCGCTCGCTACACTAGACGCACCTTCATTATCCGTTGCAACAACAGAAACCTGATGGTTGCCCGACGTTGCAGCCCAAGCCGCTTCAAATGGTGCCGCTGTTACTACTGCAACCGAAGTGCCATCGACAAAGAACTCTACTGAAGCAACACTGCCATCAGTATCGAGTGCCGTTGCACTTAACACGACATTGTCACCTTCAACGATAACATCTGACGCGGTAGGTGCTGTTAACGAAGCAGTTGGCGCTTCATTTGGCGTACCACCACCGCCATCGCTACACACATCAATCTTTTTCCATTGTGCATAATCACCTTCAAATTGGCTCGGGTTGTTGTTTTGATTCCAGTAATTCGCTGAGTACGCGCTGCCGTCATGTGAAACCTGATCACCACCGGTGTACACCGTGGCAGAATCCCACGCTTCTAACGTTGAACAATCAACAGCTGCGTAGCTGTTGAACGCCATTAAGCATGACGCGGTGAGAGTACTGAGTGTAAAAACCTTCTTGGCCACTCTTCCTTGGTTTAGGTGCATGTTAGCTGTCCCTTAAGTTATTGTTTCAAGATGCTTAATTTAAGTGTCATATTTCTCACCACTTAAATCTCTTCGCAAAACAACTGTAGGTAACAAAGCCAGTTTCGCACCCATAATATTCATTATTTATAAAATGACTCGCAATTATTTGCTTACACTTTGCAATCACTCGACACTTATTTTGCACCGACAACTAATATTAAATTTATTTCGGAAAGCTAAAAAATAATCGCTTTTCACGACTCAAGACCCCAGCAAGAACATGGAGATGATGCGCATAAAGTAACCCAAAAGGACAGATTTATAGGAGGAATGGATTTCTTTTTGGAATTCGCCGACTTTCTGATGATAGATATGTTAGTATCTGCGACTTTTTTTGACGAACCTCACATTTTCAAAGGGAGATGTGCAGGAAATACACAGGCTTCACGGCCAAATATAGCGAAGATATAATGTCTAACTTGACGCAAGTCGCCAACGAAAACATCAACGCAGAATCTACTTCTATTACTTTCACTAAAGCCCAATCTTTGGGCGAAAAGCTAGAGCTTGGAAATCCAGTGTTCTGGCTAAGCGGCAGTTTTTTAACTCTCTTTGTCGTTCTCGCTTCTACCAACACTTCAGCCTTGTCTGAACTAGTCAACATCGGTTTTAGCTACTCAACCCAGTGGTTTGGCGCTTATTGGCAAGTGCTATTGCTGCTCAATTTTATTCTCGGTTTAGTATTAGCACTGGGCCGCACAGGCCAAGTTCGTTTAGGAACGCTTGCCCTGCCAGAAATGTCGACCTTCAAATGGATGTCGATTGTTCTTTGTACCCTACTAGCAGGTGGTGGCGTGTTCTGGGCTGCTGCAGAACCTATCGCTCACTTCGTATCTGCACCGCCTTTGTATGGTGAAGCGGATCCACAAGCAATGGCGTTCAACGCGCTTTCTCAGTCTTTCATGCACTGGGGTTTTCTTGCTTGGGCAATCTTGGGCGGTTTATCTTCTATTGTATTAATGCACCTGCATTACGATAAAGGACTTCCCCTAAAACCCCGCACTCTGCTTTATCCAGTTCTCGGTGACAAGGCAATTAATGGGTGGATTGGCAACGTAGTTGATGCATGCAGTATTGTTGCTGTGGCTGCGGGTACAATTGGTCCTATTGGCTTTCTTGGGCTTCAAATTAGCTACGCACTGAGCGAACTCTTTGGTATCGCCGACAACTTTGCAACTCAAAGCGTCGTTATCCTATTTGCCATCGCAATGTACACCCTATCTGCACTAAGTGGCGTCAACAAAGGCATCCAACTGGTTAGCCGTTACAACATTATCTTGTCTGTGTGCCTAATCGGCTACATTCTTGTTGTTGGTCCAACAAGCTTTATCGTTGATGGCTACTTGCAAGGTATGGGTGAAATGATTGACAACTTCATCCCGATGGCGCTTTACCGCCAAGATACAGTGTGGTTAGGTGGCTGGACAGTATTCTTCTGGGGCTGGTTCTTAGGCTATGGCCCGATGATGGCAATCTTTATTGCTCGTATCTCACGTGGCCGTACTATTCGCCAAATGATCGTATCTATCAGCATCGTTGCTCCACTGGTAACCTGTTTCTGGTTTAGTATCGTTGGTGGTAGTGGTTTAGCTTTTGAGTTAGAAAACCCAGGTGTGATTTCTAGTGCGTTTGAGGGCTTCAACCTACCTGCGGTATTGCTAGCAATTACTGCGCAGCTGCCATTCCCGACTCTGATTGCGATTCTGTTCCTTATCCTGACCACCACGTTCATCGTAACAACTGGTGACTCAATGACCTACACTATCAGTGTGGTTATGACGGGCACCACAGAGCCAAACGCAGCGGTACGCACCTTCTGGGGTATCATCATGGGTGCTGTCGCCATTGCGCTGATCTCAATGGGCTCTGGCGGTATTTCTGCGCTACAGTCGTTCATTGTGATTACTGCTGTTCCTGTGTCATTCATCTTACTACCGTGTTTATGGCACGCGCCTAAGATCGCAACACAGATGGCAAAAGAGCAAGGTATCGCTTAATACTTCATCCGATTTAGTTTCGGGTAACGTTTGAAACGAAAAAGCCACTCAAGTGATTCACCTGAGTGGCTTTGTTTTGCCTGTTCCATTGTTTCAGCGTCAGAAACTCGTACTAAGCGTACTTAATAAAGGCTTGGCTTAAACGCTGAAAGAGTGAATCTACACTGGGCAGAGGCGTCACATGATCAGACAACAGAGTATGAACGTGCGGGTCTACAACGGTTAGGTTGCTACAAATTTGATTATAAAAATTTACTGGCGCAACACTGCTCTCTAAGTCGACATCTAACAAAACACAGGCTTGTGAAAGTACAATTTGTCCGCCTCCACGTTTAAGCAAAACACGCTGAGCCGTACCCACTATTTTTTGTTTGTTAATATTTAGGTTGTAGTCTCCATCACAATAAGAGCCTGGAGTTGCGTGCACATCTACATCGACACCCAACTCTTTAAAAAACAGCGTTAAAACATCACATAGATGTAGATACGCTTTTTTGATGTCGTATGCTTCATTACTAGGCCAATGATAAATATGTGATAGGTTAATAATCCCCGGCAACTGGGGGACCGGAGCGCCGCCTGTTTTTCTAGAAGAGAGTTGCCAACCTTGCGCCTCAAGTTGTTTTCTAGACTCTAACGTCACTGGCCATTTTTTACCTGAGGGCAAAACAAGCGTTGGCGTTTTGGCTTGCCATAGCATTAAGGCTTGTCCAATCTCCCCAACCTGAATTTTCTGCAATAACTCATCTTCTTTTTCAAACACACGATCAACATCAATGTGTGGGTAACGTACGAGTTTATTCGTTAGCTTCAACGCGCTCTCCTCTACAACTAGTCGTGATTAAAGCACTGTCTCGTAACCAAACCCCATTTTTCGTCTTGATACTGGTCTTCAACGTAGTTGCCTGACGTGTAGTCATTCACCACTTCTCTCCAGAACTTAACAGCATGGTCAGCGCCCAGTACTTGCTTAATCTCCCAACTGCCTTTTAGATGCTCAAACAGCTCGGTAATGAAGCGTTTCCCTACTTTGTTTTTTCGGAAATAAGGCACCACGTAAAAATCACAAATCTCGAATTCGTTTGGCGCTTTAGTCTCAATGGCGGTTAAGGCAGCAGGAACACCGTCTATGTAGAGTAGATACCCCGTCACGCTATCGCCAAGCGTAGGGTATATCTCAAACAAGCCATATTCGTCCGGCTTGTCTCCGATAATCTTTGAAAACTCAGCCGCATAACCCTGATACAAATTGGCGTACACTTGCTGATTACCGCTGTAAACTGTCACGATATTCATATGTAACTCTCTGTTCTACAAACCGTTCTTGATGTCATCTATTATGAATAATAAACAGTCTTATTGTCGTTTGACACTTAATTCCTGTCCAGTTTAATACTGGTGAGGTCGGTAAATTCAGATGGTGTAGTAAACTCAGAAATAACGGCATGTTCCATGACGTCCATATACTTTAGTCCTTGTCAGAAAGTAAAAACCTCAAAACAGGCGCATTATGCTTAAGGAAATAACACGGCTTTGAGGATTAGGCATTGATTTTAAAGGGTGTAAATATGATCAGCGTAGCGCTTGCCACCAATGGTGTATGCGTCTGGAACAATCTCTTTGAGTGAAAAACCACTTTTCAGCAACACTTTTTCAGAGCCGATATTGCCTTCCGTCACAATGGCTTGAAATGATGTAACCCCTTGCGTTGTCTTAGCCCAATTAACGAGAGCCTTTAAAGATTCGGTGCCAAAGCCGAAGCCATGAAACTGCGGTAAGATCAGATAACCAACTTCAGCAACGCCATCGACCATACGAAAACCAGTCACACCGATCTTCTCGTCATTGTCTGTGTTTGTGATAGTAAGACAAAGCCAATGTGCTGAGTCTTTATCCCACGCAGGCAGCCGTGATTCGAAAGCATCTTTAATATCGGCAGGTGATGGTTCGTCAAAGCACAGTCGGATAACCTCTGGCTCACGATTCAGAGACTCGAACAGAGCCCAATCCTCGTTTGTGATTTGTGCCATGTGGAGCCTATCTGTCTGAATGATCATTGTGTACTGTCCTTGTCTCATCACAAATAATAGGCAGAGTAAGCCGCCACTGCTTTACATGCAACCCGCATGACAATTATTTTCTATATATAACAAATAGTTAAATTAGGCATTTCTAACAGAACGTTTGAGATACCTACTTACCAATAAAGCGCATAGGCCTAAACCCATGCGCTTCATACATTAGTGACTATTCATCCATTTTGTTCTTCTAAAATGCTTCTTCGAGTTCCTGTTCACTCTTTTTTTCTAGCTGAGTCTCGTGGGGTTCCACCTCTTTCAAGCGGGCGGTGAAGTGTCTTAGTACAGGTGGTTCATAAACAAAATCGAGCCCTTTTACTTTGCTTGCGTTCTCTTTTACTTTTTCGAACGCTTCAATAATGAAGTCCATATGAGTTTGTGTATAAGTCGCACGTGGAATGGTTAAACGTAATAACTCAGCAGGACATGGATGTTGTTCGCCTGTTGCGGGATCACGGCCTTGCAGCAATGAACCAATCTCAACGGCTCGAATTCCTGCCACTTTGTACAACTCACACGCTAAGGCATGTGCGGGGAACTGACCCGCAGGAATGTGTGGAAGCAATTTTCCCGCATCAACAAACGCAGCATGACCGCCCGCTTGTTGACACACAACGCCAATCGCTTCTAAACCATCAACCAAGTATTGAACTTGACCTATGCGATACTCTAACCAATCTTGACGCATGCCGTCGTATAATCCAACCGCAAGACGTTCCATTGCGCCGCCCTCTAAGCCACCATAGGTTGGGAACCCTTCTTGTACGACACACAAGGTTCGACACTCTGTGTACACATCCATGAAAGAGTCGTCTTTAAAGCACAACAAACCACCCATTTGTACCATCGCGTCTTTCTTAGCAGACATCGCTAAACCATCTGCATATTTATAGGATTCACGGGTGATTTGTTCGATAGTCCAATCTTGATAACCCTCTTCACGTTGCTGAATAAAATAAGCATTTTCCGCGTAACGTGCCGAGTCCATGATTACTGGGATGTCGTACTTCTGAGCGATTTGATACACCGCTTTCAGGTTAGTAATCGAAACAGGTTGGCCACCAGCAGAGTTACAAGTAATGGTACTCACAATGTAAGGAACATTGGCAGCCCCCGCTTCCAAGATCGCTTGTTCAAGCTTTTCGATATCAAAGTTACCTTTAAAGTCAGCGTTCACTGAGGTGTCAAACGCTTCTTTGGTGTAGACGTTTTTCGCTACGCAACAATTCACTTGCGTATGACCTTGCGTTGTATCGAAGAAGTAGTTCGACAAAGCGACCATTTTGCTTCGATCTAAGCCCTTTTCCATCTCGCGCTTTTTAATCAGTACCGGAATATAAATCTGCTCTGCACCACGCCCTTGGTGAGTAGGAATGGTCAGTTCATAGCCGAAGATATCTTTCACCGCATTGGACAATGCATAGTAACTGCGACTGCCACTGTATGCTTCATCGCCCATTAACATCGCCGCTTGCATTCGTTGAGTAATTGAACCTGTACCGCTGTCTGTCAGCAAGTCAATGAACACATCATCACTATCGAGTAGAAATGGGTTCATACCTGCTTCTACAATGGCTTGCTCTCGGTATGCATAGGTGGTTCTTTTTACTGGCTCTACAACACGGATACGAAACGGTTCTGGTAGATGTTTGAAGTTTTTCATAATAGTACCTTTCAACAAACTCAGTATTTCATTCTTAAATAAAGTACTTATAAAAATGTTTGAGCTTATTATTTTAGATGTCACAAATCGTCGCCATTAATATTTATCGAACTACTACATTCGTAATACTTTCGACAGAAATTAATAGATAGAAATATTTTCAATCAATAACGTATTGACTATGTTCTAGTTAATGATGTTCTACAGATAAATAACAGCATGCATAAAACACAATTATTTAACGCATAAGATACGATATTTATTCATGGCAAAATTAACAGAATTTGAAAAGCCCAAAGGCTCCACTGGCGTGCAACGCCCAGAGGGGTGACTACTCTGAAGAAAGGTGGAAAGAGAGTTGGTGATCCAAGTTATACCAAGCTAACAGGGTTAGCCATGATGTTGATTGCCATTTCAGATACAAGTTCACAAGATATCCCTACGTTGAAATCAAAGTGATCCGAAATTTAAATATAGTGCAGTTATCTTATAAATAAAGACAAATAAATCATAAATGTGATCGATATTTACATTGGGTAATCTTAAAGGAATCGCCTTATATAATATTCATTATCGTGTCGACCTCGCGCACTATTATACTAGTCCATTAATTTTAAATTATAAATAAGTATAACTATCAGACACTATTGAAATAACAAGTAACCTCAAAACGATATTGCGAGTTAAGTGCTATCTCTTTCGATTATTTTTTCTTAATCACTTGTTTTATCGCCATCTCAGCCAGTTTAGGCGAGGCAGCTTTCAAAGCACTCGGGGCTGCCTTCTTACCTGCTTTCATGGCTTTATTTAACTGGCCTTTTACAGAAGTTCCTCTGTTAATCGCTTCGAGGCGCTGACGATTTCTTTGCACATTATTCGCGTCTGCAATGCGTTCTATCAGCGTCTGTTTCAGAGCTTCTAAGCCAAACTGCACCTTTTCAGGTGCAATAGCCAGAGGTAAAACAACATCTGATTTCAAAAGTATTCGATTGTATTCGAGCGCTTGAGCAATGATCTTAGCTTTTACCGAAGTCGGATTACTAAAATCATAAGGTGGCTGCCACTCCTCCGCCGGCTTTAGTCGGTCGACTTGATTAACAATGGTGATCACGACTGGCTGCTTGCGTGAGATATTCTTAGGATCATCAT
Source organism: Vibrio fortis (assembly GCF_024347475.1). NCBI lineage: Bacteria > Pseudomonadati > Pseudomonadota > Gammaproteobacteria > Vibrionales > Vibrionaceae > Vibrio > Vibrio fortis. Next base: position 927,620 of record NZ_AP025488.1, on the reverse strand, counting down.
AAAACGCATCAAACTTGTCTTTGAGTTGCTTATCCAATTCACGAGCCGACTGGTTAGCTTTAAGTACCCACAACACCACATCAGCTTGGGTCATCTCCTTAAGCATCTCTTCTTCGGTTTTCGAAGTTCCGTCCAGCCCTTGAAGGTCAACCACTCTCACGTCGTTGTCATCAACAAATGCGCTATAAACCGTCGAACTGTCCGTTGACGGTAGAACGTCCACTTCCGCGACCATCTCCTCCTTAAGAGCGTTGATAACGGATGATTTACCTGAGCTTGTTTGCCCCACCAGCACAATTCTTACTGGTTCTAGTTCAGGAGCAAAGTGCTTCTCGTCGAGCTCTGAAACATCAGACGCTTTTAACGCTTCGTCTTCGATGCTGAAACGCCCGCTGTACAAGTCGATCGCAACGGCTGCCACTTCATCAAGCAAGGCTTGTTTAGCGGCATACTGCATGTCATCCACCACGCCTTTAGTCATAGATGCTGTCGCTTGCTCACGACCTAAGTCAGAGATGACTTTGAATGGATTCAAATACAGGTTTTTAAGATGATTTCCCCAAATTGCTGCTTTGAAGATCTTCTGACCAAGTTCGCCATATTTATCATAAGCTTCATAACCCGCTTTGATGTAAGAAACCTTAAGGTACTCAATGCCCGGTATATGTTCTTTCACTACCAGTTTGTAACGACGGCTGACTTCCTCAAACAGCTTGAGCCCTTCTGGAATTGAAAAGTCGAGCGACTTTTTATCAAACTTTTTAGCGACAAATTCCAGTACCTGTATACCGGTTTGGTCTAGATTTCCCCACTCAATATCATCGACTAACTGCAGACGAACGTAATGCTTAGAATCATTCCATATCGACATCTCCGCTTGAGACCAATCACTTGAAGCTTTAACCAGTGCATCGTCGATGTTGTGACTCGATGGTTGAGTAATAATTTCTTCTGAGGCTTCATTTGTAGTGAATGTTGACGGAATACTATTAGATGAATTACGCGACGAGCGACTAGAAATGTATAACGGAATGGTGAACAGCAAAGTACTCACGGCAATGGCGATGGACATTTCCAACAGGTAACCATATTTGATTGCCAAGAACAGACCAAAGCCCATCATGATGATGCTCGGGAAAATCGCAGATATCAGAGCAATGCCCCAACGTCCACTCGACAACGCAGCGAGTAATCGAAACAGATTTCTAATTTTCTTCATAACCCGACGCCGCCTTACCCTTTCTCAGGGATTCTTTATAGATTTTTTGCATCTCTTGCTCGGAAACTTCTTCACCTCGGTTTTTATGATAGAAGTAGTAGCATGCAGCTCGCCCCAGGCCATAAGTGGTACCAAAACTCATTGCTGCGGCTGCAACGGCTCCAACGGTTTGCCCATACACTGGAATCAGTTTCACCAATTGTCGAGTGCCAAGTTTTACCCCATATTGCAGTGCAAAACTGCTACCTAAAGTACCGATAAGCTCACTGAACACTCTCTTGTTCCATTCCACCCCGTATTGATTGGCTAAGCTGTGGAGCATTTTAGCTTGAATGGCAGGTACCGACACTAAGCCCACTCCCGGAATCAGATCGCTTGCCGCTGCACTTCCCGAATACCAAAGCACTTCGTTTTCAACTTGGTCAAAGTTCGCTTCTTCTTGGGTAGCATGCTCTTTGTCTTGCACCATCATTCCAATTACCGGAAGAATGTTGGTCAGCTTTTCTAACAAGATACTGTGGTTATAGATATCACCGCCATCCGCCTCGAAGTCAACCGCCACAGATTCAAAACCCTTACCCCAAACCTTTTCGACTTGTTGAGTATTGAATTGAACTTGCCTTGCGCGGTCTGCTTCTAGAGAAGATAGCACCGCCGTATGGACTAGGAGCAAGTGCTTAATTTTCTTTTGCTTTTTGACCTGTTTTAGCGCACCTAGCACAGCAGATTGTTCCGGCTCGTCGGCTTTCATCACCACGACTAACGCATTACCCGCTTGGCCAATCTCTTTCAAATCTTCTGCTGGATCATAATCCGCTTCACCCAAACCTCGGGTATCGAGAAAGCGCATTACGGGTTTGTCTTGAGGAAATGCATAAGACATTGCTGTCATCGTACATGGAGCGAACCCATTGCCGACTTCTACCGAGGAATCACCTGTGACCGCTTGAATAAATGATGATTTTCCTGCGCCCGTTTTTCCCAACAGCCACAAGGTTGGCAAGTGTTTACGTTGATACTCGTGTGCCTGAGTAAGATCTGGATTCTTACTTGGGTTGATGAAATCTTTTATCTGCTCAAACATAGTTAGGCTAATTCTCACTTGGTATTGAGATTGGGAATATCGCGTGACGATTTATACAATCACATCAGCACTCTTACTATATGTTTGTTCGCCAGTGTATTTTTACAATGCTTCGGCGTTTGTTTTATGAACTTGTGTCAATGTTAGACCAGAATTTATACCGCTCTTGGTGTTGTATTGAAATGGCGTTTGAACTCACGACTGAATTGGGATGGGCTTGAATAGCCGACACGACGGGCAGCATCACTAATGCGTACACCTTCAAGTTGAATCAGCTCTTTGGCCTTGTTGAGTCGTACTTTCTTAAGATATTGAAGTGGCGATTCAAAAGTCACACTACGAAAAGCGCTATGGAAAGCAGAGACACTCATGTTCGCTTCTTCCGCCAAAGATTGAACGGTAATGGTTTGGTCATACTCTTGATGCACTTTAGACAAAGCCTTAGCGACACGCGCGTAATGCCCATCATGGTGTGCAAGGTCAAACAGAACACGACCTTCCGAGCCAGTAAGCGCGCGATAGACTATCTCAGTGACGATAGCGTCGCCTAAGATGTTTGCTTCGATGTCACAATGCAGCATTTTCACCAAACGAGTAAAGCTCTCCAACATGGGCTCTTCCATGGGTGTAGACTCTAAACCACTGGCGTTCTGTTTATGCTTATTACAATAGCTTTCAAGAAAGCCATGATCTTCAAGCTTTTTCACCAAGCTATGCAGACGCTGAGAATCAATGTTAATCGACAACCCTAGCAAAGGTTCATCATCGACAGGTAGTGCCTCGCACTCCAACGGCATCGGCACTCCCACAACCAGATAATCGCCTGCGGCATACGTTACTGGCCTGTCTCCGATATAGATGTTCTTTTTGCCCTGCCCCAACATGATTATACCGGACTGGTAGGTAAACGGCTGACGGTGGTTACCGCGACTGCTTCGATACAGCCAAACACCATCAATATCAGTTTCTCTGATTCCTTCTAGATCATCCCAACCTTTATATTCAACGTAAGATTGTAGTAATTGCGCAAGTGTATTCATGAGTGGTGAATTTCCATACTGATTGCTAGAAGTTGAGAAGTAAGAACATCTAGAGAATAACAATATTGTAGGAATAGGCAATTTATTTGGAGGATCTGTGCTTCATACACCGCAACCCGTGTACTAATATGCAAATATAGAAATGATGCAATGAATCAAAATAACAAATTCCGCTTTACACAAGGAAACTATGATGCAATTTACTTACGTTAACCCGACCGTTATTCACTTTGGTAAAGGCCAAATCAATGCTATCAGCCAAGCGGTTGATACTTCTAAAAAAGTATTGGTTATCTACGGTGGGGGTTCCATCAAAAAGAATGGTGTTTACGACCAAGTTGTTGAGTCACTGAAAGATCACTCTTGGATTGAGTTCTCTGGTGTTGAAGCAAACCCAACTAAAGAAACGCTCGACAAAGCCGTTGCTATCGTCAAAGAGCAAAACGTAGAGTTTATTATCGCCGTTGGTGGTGGCTCTGTAATTGATGGCTCTAAATACGTTGCTGCGGCAGCAAAATATGACGGCGACGGCTGGGACATCCTAGCTGGCAAACATAAAGTGACCGAGGCAACACCAATTGGCGCAGTACTGACACTTCCTGCAACTGGCTCTGAATCTAATATGGGCGCAGTAATTACGCGCAAAGAAACTCAAGAGAAGCTGGCTTTCATGAACCCTGCGGTTCAGCCCAAGTTTGCTGTTATGGACCCAGATGTGATGAAGTCTTTACCAGAGCGCCAACTTATCAATGGTCTGGTTGACGCATGGGTACACGTTTGTGAACAGTACATTACTATGCCAACAGAAGCGATGGTTCAAGATGGCTATGCAGAAACGCTATTAAAGAACCTACTTGTTCTTGGCAAACAATACGATGAGCGTGATAACGACTCATGGCGTGCAAATCTGATGTGGACAGCAAACCAAGCATTGAACGGCCTGATCGGTACAGGCGTACCTCAAGACTGGGCAACACACATGATTGGTCACGAATTTACTGCACTTTGGCACGTAGACCATGCTCGCTCACTGGCGATTGTTCAACCTTCACTTCTACGTAACCAAATCGACGTTAAACGTGGCAAGCTAGAACAAATGGGCCGTAACGTGTTTGGCCTTGACTCAAGTGCAGACCTCGCAGAGCGTACAATTGATGCAATTGAAGCGTTCTACCACAGCCTAGATGTCGCTACTCAATTTGATGGCTACGAAACAAGTAAAGAAAACGCAATTGATAACGTTATTGCTCAACTGGAATCTCACGGATACGTGCAGCTAGGCGAAAACCAAGCAATCACTCCAGAAAAGACTCGTGAAATTCTAGAGTCAGCGATTCTATAATCGCTTAATTCTACGCTCATGATTGGTTGATTTAGAAAAACCAGTTTGTTGATAAAAAGCACTACAACGTTTTTTTGATCCAACTGAACCAAATACTGAGTTATTACGTAGATAGAAAAGCAGCTCCCACTTTTGGGCGCTGCTTTTTATTTGTCCAAACGATATAACGAAATTCTCATAAGCTCCTAATATTATGTGCAATCATATTTCTATATTGTTAAGGTAATTCATTCCGTAACTACAGATGTACTGCAATTTGAACGCAACTTCGAAGATGGTTAAGTTTACGTCACTTAACAAATGGTATGGTGATTATCATGCCCTTAAAGACATTGATTTGAGTATCCAACAGGGTGAGATCGTGGTGGTTTGTGGCCCTTCAGGTTCAGGTAAGTCGACCTTGATTCGCTGTATCAACCAATTGGAGCCTTTTGACTCCGGAGAGCTCAGTGTCGTCAACCAAACTCTGCCTTGTAAGTTCAATACACCTGGTCAAGTTGGGATGGTTTTCCAACACTTTCATCTGTTTCCACACCTAACCGTGCTTGAAAACCTGACCTTGTCACCAATTCGTACGCTCAAAATGAAACCTGCCGATGCAGAAGCATTAGCAATGCACTATTTAGAACGCGTTCACATAGCAGAACAAGCACATAAGTACCCTGTTCAACTGTCTGGCGGTCAACAACAACGCGTCGCCATTGCTCGCTCACTATGTATGAAACCAGACTTGCTGCTGTTTGATGAACCGACATCAGCGCTCGACCCTGAAATGATCAACGAAGTGCTCGATGTGATGGTCGAGCTTGCTGAAGAAGGCATAACTATGGTGTGCGTTACCCATGAAATGGGATTCGCCAAGAAAGTGGCTGACCGAGTTATTTTCATGGATGAAGGTGAGATCGTAGAGTCCAACACACCAACAGAACTCTTTGAAAACCCAAAGCATCAACGTACTCAAGCCTTCTTAAACCAGATATTAAGCTATTGATGATCATCCGAATTTTAAAACCAACACTCTCAGCCTTATTGCAAATCCTTGTACTCGTCGCTGCGGTAAGCTGGATTCTAGATTCTGGTGCACAGGCCATGGGCTATCGTTGGCAATGGGAGCGTGTACCAGACTACATTGCATTTTATGAAGATGGTGAGTGGTGGCCAGCAGAGCTTATTGAGGGGCTATTTGTCACCATAAAGATATCGCTCTTGGCTCTAGTCGCAACGTTAGTAATTGGCTTAACGACGGCGCTACTGCGAAATTCGAATTCAATCGTGGGTCGAGCCATTGCAGGTGGTTATGTAGAGCTAATCCGTAACACACCACTGCTCGTGCAGATCTACCTTCTCTACTTTGTATTTGGCCCAGTCATTGGGTTAGATCGCTTTAGCACTGCCGTTCTCGCTCTTGCGCTATTTCAGGGCGCCTATACAGCTGAGATTTTCCGCGCAGGCTTAAACAGTATCGCCAAAGGCCAATTTGAAGCTGCTCAGTCATTAGGTCTCTCTAAAACCTTTACCTTTTGGGATGTGGTTCTGCCACAAGTTATACAAAGAACGTTGCCGCCGCTGACCAATGAAGTGATTTCTTTAATCAAGAACTCTTCTATTGTTAGTGTGATGGCGATTTTCGACCTTACGACAGAGGCACGTAACATTGTCTCTGAAACAGCAATGCCGTTTGAGATTTGGTTCTCTGTAGCGCTTATTTATCTTACATTAACACTTTCACTTTCTGCCATTGCAGCTTGGCTTGAGCATAAGCTCGGAGCTAATTGGCGCACACAATAAGGAAATATCAGCATGAAGCTATTTAAATCAGCCATTACTGCGCTTTTGGCGTTAGCCGTCAGTTTGCCTACGCTTGCTTCTGAAACACCAAACCTCGATAAAATAAACGATCGTGGTTCACTGCGCGTTGGTATGTCGACCTTCGTTCCGTGGGCAATGCGCAATAAGCAAGGCGATCTCGTGGGCTTTGAAATTGATGTCGCTAAGCGTCTTGCCGAAGATTCAGGTTGGAAAGTTGAGTTTGTTCCAACAGCGTGGGATGGCATTATCCCTTCTTTGCTGTCCAAAAAGTTTGATGTGATTATCGGTGGAATGTCGATCACAGAAGCTCGCGCTAAAAGTGTTCTTTTCACCGAACCTTATTCTCACTCTGGTGTTCAGCTCGCTGCGAACAAAGAGTTAGCTAAAGGCTTCTCAGAAATCTCTGATTTTGATTCACGCCGCGTGAAAATTGCCGCTCGTCGCGGAGCATTCACCGTTCAAGTTGCTCGTGAAACTTTCCCGAAAGCAAAAGTTCTACAGTTTGATGACGATGCTCAAGCATTCCAAGAAGTCCTAAATGGTAACGCGCACGCAGTGATCGCTTCTAGTCCTAAGCCAGAGCATGAAAGCATTAAGAACTCCGATACACTATTTATCCCTTTTACTGAGCGTCTTTCAAAAGGTAACGAAGCCTTTGCTGTTCGCCTAGGAGAAACAGACAAAGCAGAATTCTTCAACAAGTGGATTCAAGCGCGTACTGAAGATGGTTGGTTGCAAGAACGTTACGAGTACTGGTTCTCAACTCTAGATTGGCAAGATCAGATAGCTCAAGGTCAGTAATAAATCAGCGGTCAGTTATTTGGCTGGCCGCTTCATAATTCAGTTTCAAAGTGGGTTCTAAGAGCCTACTTTGAAACAAAAATTATCATGTATGAATCTACACATAGGTTATCAGTGACGGACACAAGCCCTCTCATAGCAACCAAACCTAGCCCACAAAGCAAAACTTGGTACCAACGTCTTACTCTTCTCGATGGCGTGCTACTTCTCCTTGCCGGCCTTTTCTGTGGTTGGCTTTACTATCGTTCTTCGGTTGGTATTAACTATCATTGGCGTTGGGAAAATGCGTTTAACCTCATCTTCGTCCCCCCTTCCGAAGGTAGTATTCCGTATTTCTTTCAGGGCTTGATCGCGACCTTGCGTCTCAGTGTATGGAGTATGGTACTGGCACTCTCTGTTGGCATAGTGCTCGGAGTGGCACGTCACTCATCTATTCCTGTATTTCGAACACCAGCACTGCTGTTCATTCAATTGGTACGTAATATTCCACCTTTGGTGTTTGTATTTATCTTCTACTTCTTTATCTCTAATCAGCTCATTCCTTTACTTGGGTTAGAGAGCCTATTACGAAACCACAACGGTGAGATAAACACTCTACAAAGTGTATTGTTCGGCCCATCAAACCTGTGGGAAAACCTCGCTTCGGGTGTTATCTGTATTGGTTTACTCTCTTCGGCCTATATTGCCGAGGTGATTCGCGCAGGTTTAGAAAGCGTTCCAAAAGGGCAATGGGAAGCAGCGGATTCGCTCGGGCTGTCTAGCTTGTCTAAATACCGCTTTGTGATTGGTCCACAAGTGCTCACCGCTATAACTCCACCTTTGGCAGGACAAGCGATTTCTCTCGTCAAAGACACATCGATTGTCTCGCTAATCTCAATTCAAGAGATGACTTTTGTAGGCACAGAGATGGCCAACTCATCTGGACTTATCTTTGAAATATGGCTGATTGTAGGCGCAGTCTATTTTGGACTATGTTTCGCCCTTTCTCGCCTATTTAAATGGGTCGAAACGCGTTCTCGTGTGTATCTCGATCGCTAAAAAAATGGCCCCGAGCTGATTGCCCGAGGCCATTTCGCTACGAAGATAGCTAACGTTTGTTTAGCGCCCAAGCTAATTCTATATCGATACCTATGGAGTAACTCGATATAGAATGAACGTTAGCATTCCTGTATGCATCCTAAATATTAGTTGCTGTGCAAATGCACGTCACTTCGACTCTCAAATGAGCACACGACTAGAATTGGTATGCTGCAGACAGTTTATAGTTACGACCAGGCTCGTAATCGTCTAGCACAAAACCACGAGCTGTACCTGAACGTGAAGCGTGAGAGGTGTATAGCTCATCGAATACATTATCTATACCGAACGTAACCGATAAACCCTCAACGCTATTTGGCACCCATTGCGCATACAAGTTGTGTACGTCATAACCTTCTTTGATTGGCGCACCATCAGCGACGTTAGTTTCATCCTTAACAAGGATCGACGTCCAACCGAAGATTGTCTCCAGAGAGTCCGCTTGATAATCCAACGTCAGCGCTATGCTATCCCCCATATCAATGCTTCGGCCATTCCCTCCTGGTACATAGCCACCTGTCTCTTTGTTGGTTGTATCTGAGCGAGAGTAAGAAAGCTTACTGTTAAACATGTCATAACCGTAAGACACACTTGCCTCGAAACCTTTAATTTCAACGTCGCCTAGATTGTAGATAAGATAGGTTTGCGTCGGTCTTTGATAAGCCTCAGCAATATAGTCATCAATATCGGTTTGAAATACCGTTACATTGGCACCTAAGAAATGATCTTCGATGTATTTGTTAAATCGAACTCCACCCTGCGTATTCAAACCAGTTTCTGCTTTAATGTCTTCAGACAGGTATGCCACATCTTGGTAAGCGATAAAGCTTTCTAGCAGTTCTGGGCCTTTAAACAGTGAACGTGCACTGGCAAATATCGTCCAATCTTGTGTTACGCCCCATTCGGTTGCCAACGCCCATGTCACATCATCAAAATCATCAGTACCCGTTTCTGCTTTACGTTTATAGTCATCGAAACGAAGACCTGCTGTTATAGAGAAGCTATCTGTAAAGTAAAATTGGTCTTCAACAAACAAAGCGGTTGAAATCGCAGACTCATCCATGAACTTGCTACTGCCGTAATAAGCACTTGATGTCTTGTCCATGTCATCAAAACCGTAGGTCGCAGTATTGTCGAAGCTTGCGATGTTAAAGTCAGATTGCAATTTTGCAGTCAAACCAAAGTTCTGGTTTTTGGCTCTGTTTTTCGATAGGCGGTTAGCCGGCCAAGCTGGAGCCATCACAGATTCGTCACGAACGATCTCTGTCATGGTGTTATAAAGTGTTACGTCTGCTTGATGTGTACTGCCACGCATCTCATAGCTCAGTGTGACGGTGTCACGGTCATAATCCGTTGGGATAAGCTTATCGCTCGACAAGCCTTCGTTTGCTCCACCAGACATATCAGGGCGTGGGCTGTAATCACCGCTGTCACGATACATATCATAAGCTAATTCAAAGCGGTGAAGATCACTCGGCTCGTAACCAATTTTGCCAAGAATGTTGTAAACATCACCGGCAGCACCAAAAGTCTTATTACCATCACCATCTTTGAAGTCATCACGAGTGACATAGTTGCCATATACCATCAGATCAATGGTATCTGTTGGCGCGCCATAAACCGTTAGTGAGCCCTGTTGGCTATCATTAGTCGCATAACCACCATAGACGCGAGCGCCAAAGGTCTCGTCGTAACGCAATAAATCCTTTGCATCTTTCGTTTCAAAGTAAACCGCACCACCCAAGCCATTTTGCGTCACCGAGTTGTTACCTACTTGAATGTCAGCAGACTTCAAAATATCTGGATTCAGTGTCAGGTTACCAATGTGGTGGAACATGTTCGCATGCTGTGACGCACCATCTAAACGAATGTCGAGGTCTGTTTCGCTTAAGCCACGAATAGTAATACGCTGGTTAACAGAGTGCGTTCCTCCCACATCTACACCAGGAATATCGCGCAGTAGATCAGACATATGGTCCGCCTGTTTGAGTGACATGTCCTCAGACACCATAGACTCAGAGTTACTCGATACCTTAGTTCCCCACACAACCACTTCTTCAAAGTGTGATGTTGTATCGTCGGCAAAGGCTGGGCTAGCGATAGCCGCGCCAATTGCGAGGCAGAGTGTTGAGCGCTTAATGGTCAAATGGATTGGGCTTTCCATAAATTCTTTTCCTAGATATAAATGATAATAATTCTCATTTATAATATGGGTCGAGTTTATAAATGGACAGACGATTCACTTATGCAAAATCGCATAGGTGTTATGAGGAAAGGTCAAATGGGTGAAGTGGTTTCAAAACGAACTAAAATGGGCAAGGTTACTCTGACCAAAAAGCTAGAGCAGACAGAGAAACAGATTATCGTTACACAAGGCCAACCCACACAGACTTCACTCGCAGAAGGCACTTTTCTTTCTTATCAATACAATGACCAGATATTTGTGCATGGTGGTCGCTGTGTTGAGTTAGTCGATACCAAGATCGTATCAACAGCGCACGCTGCCGTATTGGTCACAATACTCTTAGAGGGTAAGTTATCGTTCGGTTACGATGATCTTGAATTCAGCCTTGATGCATCGGAAAAGCCACAAGGGGTGGTCGTCAATCTGGCAAAGCCTGCAAATTTTCGCCGTGCCATGATAGCTAACAATCATTTAAATAAGATCAATATCTTAGTAAAACCACAATGGCTCGAAGCTCGCATGAACGAAGGATGTACCAGTCGTAATTTCATTAAAACTCACACCGCTAATTACCACCTCAACATCACAGACAAGATACTGGATCTAGCTCAACAACTTACCACCAGCTCAACGCCTGACGACTTTCACCAAAAATTGCACATTGAAGCACTCACCCAGCAACTTTTAGCAAATTCACTTTCTCAGCTCCCTCTATCTTGTTGTCAGGTATGCCAAAATGATCGCAAGAAAATTGCCCTATCGAAAAATGAAAGTCGCATGCAAAACAGGAGTAATGATGAACGTATTGAGGAAATGATCAGTTTTATTGAGGTGCACTTGGACCAAGATCTAAGCCTAGAACTTCTAGCTAAACAGTTTTCTATGAGTGTCTCTAACATTCAAAGACGCTTTAAACAATCGTACAACATGACCATCAACGGCTACATTCGCTTCAGACGCCTTGAAATAGCACGCCAGCACTTAGAACGTGGATTAGTCTCCATCACCGAAGCTGCGTACGAGGCTGGTTATCAACACCCGTCTAATTTTACTAACGCTTTTAAGAAGACCTTTGGGATGCCGCCCCATGATATAGCGCTAAGGGCTTAACAAAAATAGAAACCGGCTTAAATACCGCTCAACTCAATGCGGCACTGACTTGGCCAGCTCTTCTTTAAGCCAATCACTAAATTGCGCTTCATTGCTGGGTAGCTTCCCTTGCTCTGCAAGCAAAACATAATTGAAGCCTGACTTCACAAAACCAAATGGCGCAATCAGATTTCCTCGCTTCAAATCGTCTTCTATTAATGGATAGGATCCAATAGCAGCACCCAATCCATCAACAGCCGCTTGTAAGCAGAAATAAAAGTGTCCCATTGTGTGATTGGTCGATGACGGCTTAAGAGCATTCTTTAATAGATTAAAGCATGGATTAAGTTCTGCCTGTTCATTAACTGACGTTGATTGATCGAAATGTGACAACCAGTTTTTCCAGGCCTCTGGTCGAGTTTCACTATGTAAACATTTTATATCTATACTTGTTTGTAAGATTTCTTCCCAGTATTGCGGAGAAAACACTGGGCCTACCCACTCTTCGACCAGAAACAGCTTTTGATAGTCCGCCCTTGTGTCAAAGTCATCTCGACGAATAGCAAGCGAAAGTCCTGATGTTCCAAGAGTAACAGGACCACCAGCCGTCGACAGACGCACATCGATACCAGAAGCAGCAAAAAATTCTGAGATTCGCGGCATCAACCAACGCATGGTCAATGTTGGCTCACAAGATACTTCGAGAACATTGTTACTCTGCTGACTCAATAAGTTAATTCCAGCTTGGAGTGTTGAAAATGCTTGGTCTGTATAACCTCTAAGCAGTTCACCCTCTGAGGTTAAAGCAACACCGCGCCCCTGCTTATAAAACAATGAGCACGCTAAATGTTCTTCCAGTACTCTGATCTGCTTGCTAACGGCACCGTGAGTAATGTTGAGTTGTTTCGCAGCTTCACTGTAGCTCCCAACGTTGGCTGCGACATTGAATACTTGAAAGGCTTTTAGGTGTCTCATCTGTGAATTTTTCTCACATATAATCAGAATTCTTTTCGATTATAGTCAGCTAAAACCACGCATACAATAGTGGCTCATTCATCATAAGAGTCAATCCAAATGGAACTAATCAGTTTAGCTATCTTAGGTATATTAATCGTCATAAGCCCAGGTGCTGACTTTGTTTTGGTATTAAAGAACAGTATTAATCTTGGTAGAAGAGCAGGAACTCTGACCGCTGTCGGGATCAGCCTAGCGATTGGTGTTCATATTAGCTATTCAATGTTGGGGATCAGTTACTTGGTCTCACAGAATGAAGCGCTTTTTCATGCTATTCGCTATTTAGGTGCGGGATACTTGATCTACCTAGGATTGAAAGGGATCTTTGCCAAAGAACAAACATCGCCAAGCATGGTTAGAAATGAGAAAACGAGGCAGCGTTACATACTGGAAGGATTTTTCTGTAACGTGTTAAACCCAAAAACAATGCTATTTTTCTTAAGTATTTTTAGTCAGTTGATCACCAATAATTCAACCGACAATGCATTCGCAATGGGTTACGGCATCTATATGATGGCCCTGCATATGGCATGGTTCGCGCTTGTCGCTGTTCTGTTTACGTCACCGCTACTGCAGGACTGGTTAAATAAATTCAAACAGCGCTTAAACCAGGTATGTGGAGCCGGTTTAGTATTGTTTGGCTCAGCATTAGCGTTGAAGTCTTAACACTAAAGCATAAAAGAATGACTATGGTTTCAAAGAAAAGGCAAACATAGAAATGAATAACGGCGCCTGTATCAAATAGGCGCCGTGAATAAATGAGGATTATCTTTCTACTTTTGGAGAGTAAATTGAATATGCGGTGATTTGGCCTGCAACGATTGCAGAGAACATGAAGAGTGCTGACAAACCTATACTTGGAATTGGCAATATAGATTGCTCAAATACAGATTGGCTGGCACTAACCAAGACACGACTACCCGGAACTAGGATGATAATACCTTGAACAATATAGATTGAGCCCGTGAGATCCATCTTCTTAGCAATCCAAGTACCATAAAGTGTTATCAATACTGTAGTAACCCAAGTACCGACAACCCAACCGCTGTCAAAACCTAGATAGAAAGGCCCCCACATACCCAGCACAGCGACAGGCAAACCTAACAAGATATCTGTTGGACGAGCATTAAACATCACGCCAATCGAAACAGAGATCAAAACCAAACCTGATACGTGCATCCACGTCGGTACCTCGTTGGTGTATGAAATAGATGCAGCCTGCCCCCACAATGCCTCACCAATATTCAGCCCCATAACAATGCCGACAAATAGTTTAATCAAGGTTAACGCGCTCTGTCCCAGCAAACTCGTACCCGAAACCAAGTCATTAAACGCCAGACACTCTAATGAGTTGGCAATCGATAATCCGGGCACAAATAGAACAATTGAAGCAATGCACAAGGCCCACACGGGAATCGGTAGTCCGGTACTAGCAAGAAATGCGACAAAAATACCGGTAATCAAAGCAGCAATAAACTCCACCGCAATAGCACGTCGTCCATGATAAACTTGTTGGCATAACCAAACCATAAGGCCTAGTAATACAGAAAAGCCAACAGCCTCTAAGGTGCTCCCAACTAGCATAAGGTACGCTGGAGGTATACCCATATTCGCTAGAGCCGTCACGAACTTTGAATAACCAACGGGCTCAGGAACTGGTTCACTACTTGGTTGGTTAATACGAATGATCGTATTCGCTAACAGGCTCAAGTTAATTGAAGCAGGTTTAAGGCGCTTCAAAATAACCGCATTATTGTCATCAGGAAATTGGTAGTTAATCGCCGTTGGTGTTGCTTGAATCATCACATCCACACCATGCTTTTTTGCATAGTGCTGCGTGTATTTTTCAAGTTTATAAGGAGCACAGCCACTGCGATGTAGAGTGTCGCCGATTTCAACAATTTTGTTAATTCGATACTGGGAAGGCATGGACGTTATAGAGGTGAAAAAATATGCGGCAAATGTAACAAACGTGAGTCGAATTGACGAGCCATTTGGGTGAATTAGTTACTCATTTTAGTACTTTTTTTTGCACTACAAAAATAATATCGCACAACATACCTATTTGTAGTTATCAATCATATCAATGCCATATAAACAGCTAAACAATACGGAAATAAAACCCAGCGACAAATGAGACTTTGCTCACGCAGATTACCCCCTTACAAGACCATAACGCACAAAAAAATAGCGCAACGGTGATTATGCGACCACTTAGCATAAAAATAGGGAAAAAAAGGTTTCGTTTTCAGTTAGATGTGGCATTATCAATCTCGTTAAGACGATGTGCGTGCATCGTATAATGGCTATTACCTCAGCCTTCCAAGCTGATGATGCGGGTTCGATTCCCGCTGCACGCTCCAACTCTTAAACCTGCTTAGTCTTTCTCAATAAGACGATAAGCGTGCATCGTATAATGGCTATTACCTCAGCCTTCCAAGCTGATGATGCGGGTTCGATTCCCGCTGCACGCTCCAATATTCTCAAACATCTCACTTGTGAACGTTTTAATATCTCTCACTGAATCGCTAGTTTAGCTTTGTATCACTAATATCCTATCGATATGTATACACAGTCACAAACTCCGAAAGTTTCAACCGTTCAAAGCTATTTCATAATCTCAATCAATATAGCAAGTTTATCTTTGTGTTAGTGTTCGCGCATTGAAAGCAATGTTGTAATAATTAAAATGTTAAAAAACAATAATTTAAGCATAGAAGCCATTACAGTGGCGCTAACTAAAGTTGAAAATGCGAACAAGGTTGAGCTTAGCATGTTGAAGGGTTACGTTGAGCAACAGCCTATGCAAGCAATTCTCAACTTTCAGGCACTAAGTGAAGCTGAATCAATTGACGATAAGCTAAAAAAGATCATGACCGAAATGCCAGATCTAAGCAGTGAGGCACACCACGTTCTTGAAACCGCGATTCTACTTTAACTTACAAACGTAACATCGCGTGAAAACACCTAAATTGATAAAGCCCAGCATCATTGCTGGGCTTTTTTGACTGTTACTGACTGATGATGATTCTAGGAGAAATTACCACGGGTTGAGCAAGGGTCAACACGACTGGTGTTAACGCTTTAGTCACTCGTGCTAATGTAATCATTGTCGGCGCGATGTTGATACTTAACCCATTACATTGCGGCTAATTGTACTTTTCGATCTTTATTAACAACGCAGAAATTGCCACGTTTGGTTCGGCATTTAGAGCAACGTTCGCATTCAACGGGGGTACGATCGCCTTCCTGCCAACGTTTAATAAGTTTTGGTTCAGAAAGCAAAGGACGCGACAAAGCAAAGTACTCAATACCGGTGTTGTTTGCGATATGTTCAATGGCGTCAATATCTGTTAGCCCTCCCACCGTGATTACGGGCGCTTTTATCTCACGGCTGACAATATCACCGTATTCATGGAAGTAACCTTCTTCTTGCACGGTATATCCATCATAGCTATCGCCAACCATGGTATTCGCTTTACCATGAACATTACCAGACATGATGATCCCATCTACGCCCAATTGATCTAAGCGCTGGCAGATTTGCCTTGTCTCTTCAAAGGTCAAGCCACCTTCAAAAAACTCCGTCGCTGTTAGCTTTACGAAAATCGGGTAATCCTGACCTACCAACTCTCGCGTCTTTTCGAAAATCTCGACCAAGAAGCGCATACGATTTTCTAAGTTGCCACCGTATTCATCTTGACGTTGATTGTAGTAAGGGCTTAAAAACTGATTGATCAGGTAAGTGTGCGCGGCATGAATTTCTACACCATCGAAACCTGATTGTTTTGCTCTTAAACTAGCAGAAGCGAAAGCGCCAACAATGTAGTCAATGTCCTGTTTCGACATTGCTGTTCCCTGTGTTTTAGTGCCCATTTCTGGAACATCACTCGGTGCAAAGATGACACGTTCACCAACGTTATAAGTTGTTTTTGTGCCACCGTAAGCAAGCTGCATAACGATCTTCGAACCATAGCTTTGCACCAGTTAAATAAGCTTTTGGTACTCTTCGATGAACGAATCATCGTAGATCCCCATCATTCCTGCATTCGGTTTTTCTTCTGCAACGATATTTGCGTAACCGGTAACAATCAACCCTACTTGCCCTTGTGCAAGCTCTTCATAAATCGCA
Source organism: Vibrio fortis (assembly GCF_024347475.1). Classification (NCBI taxonomy): domain Bacteria; kingdom Pseudomonadati; phylum Pseudomonadota; class Gammaproteobacteria; order Vibrionales; family Vibrionaceae; genus Vibrio; species Vibrio fortis. The sequence continues at coordinate 910,828 of NZ_AP025488.1, read as the reverse complement.
TAGAGCTTATCCGTCATATGACCATCTTCTGTCGCCATATTTTCCCAAGTCGCGCTGCGCATGAATCGATTCTTTAGAACCATATTGCCAAGGCGATTTTCGGTGAACAAAGTACTCAATTGGAACCCTCTTGATCTGTTTTCGGTGTCGATAAACGAAAAAGAGCAACCATCGAAAAATTCGAAGGTTGCTCTTCACTGTTCAATACGAACGATGTCGTGAATGACTCGAATAGTAACGGCTAATAGCAAGCCAGAAGTTAATCTAGATTAAGGTTCATGCATCCTTTGATAAGAAACTAACGCCAAATTCCTTAATGCCAGCCACTAGCTTGTCAGCGCCTTTGATTAGCTATATTTCACCGTCTGGTCAACACATTGGTATATCTCGCCGATACAAGCGTCATCGGTTAGCAAACTCTCAACAATTCGCGCGCCTTCTTGACGATAAATCACGCCATGAACTTCGCCCACTTGAGAGACTTCACCTCGGTTCGTGATTTTGCCATCAATAAGCCCGCCCGGTCGTAGAATAGTAAAATCCAAATCACTTGACATAAGCCAAGCCTCAGCGAGACTCTTCTCCCTTACCGCAGCACCGAAGCCTTGCCTTGCACGCTCCGATAAGAATCGCCACGAATCGCCACACCCTAAGGATGTCACTAATAAAAAGCGCTTAATCTCACGCTTTTGCAGAGCATCTATCAAATAACGATGTCCGATATAGTCGACTGGAACGTCAGCTCTAAAGCTGCCCATGCTTGATAAAACCAAACAGTCTTGAGGTAACGCCTCAACAGTGGCATCCACTTGGTCTTGTAGGGTTGCATCGCAAATTAACGTCTGAACTTGAAGCTCACCTAAACGTGGATTTTTACTCGGGTTTCGAGCAATAGCGATCACATTAAAACCACTTTGGTGGAATTGTTCGACCATTGCAGCACCTAAACCACTCGCAGCTCCCCAAATCGCGACAGTTTTCATAAAGACCTCTAAACAGTTGAATATACGATCATATTATCGATGTTCTTTTGTGCTTTCTTACAGATAGATCAATAAAATGAAAATCATTCGTATTTAATAGGTGGAATGAGCCATAAAAAAGGCTGACTTAATCAGCCAGCCTTAATCCAGATAAAAGAAGTTACCTATGAGTCTAATTGAATTCATAAGTGTACGAGACACCTACACTATTGTTCTCTCCAAAGTCATCTTCAGCGAAGATACTAAACAGGTTAAATGACTGCGCTTTGGAGATTTTGTAGCTCGCTCCAATTCCGGCCCAATAGCCAGAATAGTCGTCAGAACCCATAGAGCCTCCACCAAATGCTAGCAACGACCACTGTTTATTAAGCGGTTTTAAGCCAAACGCACCTAAATATCCGCCATGGGTCGATGTTGGAATCAAGACATAATCATTGTCCACGCTCGAGTCATCAAAATACGCGACTTCACCATCGTTATAACTGTAGCCAGCCATAGGAAACAACTGCCAGCCATAGGGTTCTAAACCAAAATAACTAAGCGGTACGAAGGTACCAATGCTGTAATTATTCTTATAAGCGTCATTATCATACTCAGAGCGACTGAAGTTAAAGTTCACAATACCCAATGGGAGTAACCATGAACCACCAACTCGCCACTCATCGCCATCAGCATTGATTCGAGCGTTGATCATCCGAGCTTCATCAAGCCCGATAGATCCCGAAAACTTGAGTTCTTCATTGTATGCTATGCCCGCTTTAGTAACGATCTTGGTCGGGTCTTCATGATGCTTTTCATCGGCATGCAGTGGTGCTGAACCAAAAAGGACGAGTACCGCTGCAAGCAATCTGCTTTTTGATTTCATTAGAAGGTCGCACTAACGCCAACAAAGTGAATACGGCCATCAAATGTGCCATTTACACCCGCTCGATTCATATCAACCGAACCAAAATCTGCATATTCGTAGAAAGCATCAATTAAGATGTCATCCCAATAAGTAGAAGCTCCTACTGAGTAGCGGTATTGCTCGCCAACAGGAACATCAACCCACTGCATCGTAGGATCATCTTGAGGAGAGCTTTCGTAAGAGAAACCTGCTTTTAGACGCCAGTCAGAGTTCAGTTGGTAGTCAGCACCAACGGCAAACTTCCAAACATCATCCCAATCGCGCTTAATTGGTAGACCACCTATTTGTGTCCCGAAGTCTAAAACTGTTTCATCCCAAGCACTCCAGCGATGTAACTGAACGCTGGTTAATAGGTCTAAGCGCTCGTTAACTGAATAACTTGCACTAACATCAACGATCTCTGGTAATGCGATGCCCGTTGACATTGAATCTAGTGGTCCGAGGCCTTTGACATCATTGTTGAACTCATGCTCTAACTTGGATCGATAGCTAATTCCCAACTTAATTTGTTCGGTTGGTGTATACATCACACCCAAGTTGTAGCCATAAGCCCAATCAGTGTCTTGCTTAGCAGTTAACATTGACGTTGTTTGTTGGAACGCTGCCCAGCCCAGTTGTACACCCGCACCAACAGACAACTGATCATTCACTTGGTAGCTGAGTGCTGGATTGATTTGCATGGCCGTAAGTGTGATGTCTTCAAGTAAAGCGGCACCAGCCCAGTTACTGCCGTAATCTAAGCTTGAGCCGCCTGCTGCACCGAGTGCAATACCTAAATGAAGCTTGTCTGTAATTTGGTGAGCGTGAAATGCACCAGCAGAAGGGAGAACAGAGTGACCACGTCCATTGTCAGTTGAGTCATTTCTATCTGTGTACTCCATTTCCAAGTCGAACACCATGGTATTGATAGTCGTCTTGCTCTCGCCCATATAGGACATGGTCGCTGGGTTTGTCCACATTGCGGCAGCAGAACGGGTGTAGACCCCATCCCCTGCTCCTGTGGTACCTGCATTTGCGATCACAGCTTCTTGAAGGAAGATACCGCTAGCGGAAACATTTAAGCTCGCCATAATTGCGGCTGCAGCTACTGAGATTTTTAAACAGTTTTTCATCAAAGGAGGCTCATCTAGCTAGTGAATAATTAAACTAGCTATAGGGTATCTCAAACCTCTATAAACAAATGGAATAACGCGTATTACTAGCCAAGTCCTACTTAAACTGCCTCGCCTCAAAAGCTCTTGGTTCTTCGCGATTTCGCTCTCGTTGACCCGCAATCCTCATATTCTTACTCATACCCACTTTTATTTGGTACCAAGTCTCTAACATGAGTGCTTTACCAGGACTCGTCCACCACGTTTTCTGATACAACTTTTTGTTGGCTGCAATCGCATCAGGACTTCGGTTAACACATTCGAGTGCCAAGTTGTACGCTTCCATGTAAGGATCTGACGAGAGGTGAGTAACGAGTCCATAACTTTTCGCTGTTTGGCTATCGATCACCTTTGCCGTCATTGCCATTTCTAAGGTGTGGTCTTGGCGCATCACTTCTCGAAAGGCGAGAGATCCTCCCATATCCGGGATCAATCCCCATTTCCCTTCCATAATAGAAAAATTGGAATCATAGCTCGCGATTCGGAAGTCTCCACCGCAAGCCAACTGTAAACCTCCTCCCCAACACTTACCGTGAATCGCAAAAATCACTGGGCATGGTATCTCGCGCCACCCAGTGGAAAAGCGTTGTGCGGCATTTGGTTGAGTGGGCCACCATTTGAACAATAGCTTTAACGCACCTGTTTTACTGGTGAGCAGTGATTTCACATCGAGACCCGAGCAAAAATCACTCCCGTTGGCTGTTACTATCACAGCGCGAAGGGTTCGATTCTTTTTCAAGTCTCGAGTAAGTTGATTGACAGCCATAAACATATCCATGTCGATAGCGTTCAATTTATCAGGCCGATTGAGGGTTACTGTCGCGATGTTGTTATCATCTATAGTGCAAATTACACGATCTTGATTCGTCATAAGGTAAGACATCCGATGTCATGGGCTTACTTTTAGAGTAAACATTTTATTAACATTCTCAAACGTCTCGATGTAAATTTGATACTTAGTCGATGTATTCATGTGATTTCACATAGTAAAAGCAATACCCAAGTACTACTCAGGAATCAACAGAATCAATCACGTGCACATCAATCACGCCTCGCTTTTAACAACAGAAATATGAAGTAACTACCGCCAATCACAGAAACCAGAGTCCCTGCGGCCAATTGAGCTGGAAATACAACTATTTGCCCTAGCCAATCAGCAAACAACATGAGTGTTGCGCCAATGAACATCGAAAGCAAAATTTGCTCTTTAACCGTTCTTGCTCCCACGATTGCTGCGATGTGCGGCCCCAATAGACCAACGAATGCAACGGGCCCCATGGTAGTCGTTACTACACCACACAGCACTGCAACCAAGCAGAGCAACACCAAATATGCCGCTGAAATGTTGAGACCACGAGCCGATGCGAACTGTCTCCCTGAACCAATTAACGTTATCCAACGACTCAACAGTATAGCCACAGTCACTATCGCAGAAATTACGATAGCTAGAATCAACGCCGACTCGGGTTTAACACGGTAAGTAGAGCCTGCGAGCCAAGCCAACAAGGTATATTTACCCTCTCCCACACGGGTTAGTGAAAATTGCACCAAAGCTTCCAACACCGCGGTTAACGAGATCCCCGTTAAGATTAATATGGAAGGCGCATATTGATGCTTTTTACCAAGAAACAGTAATAGAGCGAGCGCGCCCAAGCTACCAGAAAAAGCAACCCAAGGGCTTAACGTATGAATTGAGTGACCAAACAACAAACTACTCAGAATCAACGCCAATACCGCGCCTGACGACACCCCAAGAATATCTGGGCTCGCAAGCGGGTTGTAAACTAGCCTCTGTAGAATTACCCCGGCCACCGCCAAACCTCCACCAGCAAAAATAGCCGTCAACATACGTGGCCATCGAATTGACCACTCAAATGCATCAGGAAATTGGAAATAGTGTTCAGTCGAGAGTGGATGTGAAAATGAGCTTAACCCGATCAAGGCGAGCATGATTGCTCCAATCATTATGTAGATGCGCGCACTTGTCTCTTTAGCACCTTTTGGCATCGAGAAGAACATTTGGTCTTGTGCAGTTAACTGCTTTCTTGCAATCAAAATCAAGGCCGGAGCGCCTATCACAGCGGTTGCAGTACCTGTTGGAATAAGATCGAAAGACCACTGCCCAACAAAGATAGCTAAACTATCGGTCATACACAGAAGTAAGGCGCCTAACAATCCACTCGCGTACAACTCATGCTTGGCTTTCATCGCCCCGAGATAACGAGCAATGTTTGGCGCAATAAGGCCAATAAAGCTGATCACTCCCACTGTCGTAATCGACACCGAAACTAACCAAACTCCGATGAACATTAAAAGAAAGAAGGTGGTTCCAATATTTAAACCACGAGCCGCAGCGCCTTCTGTACCGATAGATAACAGCGTTAATACGCGTGGTGCAAACAGTATTATTGCGACAATAGGTAGCAGTTTGGGAAGCAGCCACTCAACTTGCTCCCAACCATTCTGACCGAGATCACCCGCCCCCCAAATAAACAGGTTCTGTGCATATTGATCGTTGAGAAGAATAATTGCCGTCGCAAATGCACCAAGTAGCAAATTCACGGCCATACCAGCCAACACAATGGGTAACCCATTCATATTCTTGAAGCCGACAATCGCGACAATCAACCCCATCGCTGTCAATGCACCCAATAGAGCAAAAATCACGGAAAATTGCCCTACCAACATTGGAGCAAAGACATTGAGCATCACTAGTCCAAGCCATGCGCCTGCAGATGTCCCCAGCGTCAATGGTGACATCATTCGATTCTGAGTTAATTGCTGGAATAAGCTACCGACTGTACCCAGAGAAGCGCCAACCAATATCGCCATTACCAAACGAGGCAAATTGACATCAACAAACCCCATCAGCTCAAACGATTCTGAATATAAGCGTTGCAGAGCCGACCAGCTTCCTGCTGTCACTATCTCTTTCATTAGCAGTGGTACTGGCCCAAAATCGCTCTGCCCTAACCATAAATGAACAATGGCTGCTAACCACAGCACAGCCACAACAATTAACCCGTTGTATTTCATTACTGCTCAGCCAACTCCAGCATAGATTCAGCTATCGCCTCAGCGTTATAGAGAATTGACATTGCACCGCCATAACTCCAACTCGGCGCCACTGATCCAACTTGGTTATTCTTCACAAATGGCATGCTTTTCCATACAGGAGAACGATTTAACTTGGCAGTGTAAGGGAAAGGTTCGAAGTACAATGCAATGCCATCTTTTACGTGTTTAAGTTCAGTGATTCTTTTCTGAGTAATACCCCATTGGCTAGCTGGTAATTGCATCGCATTTTCAAAGCCAAGTTGTTGCAGCGCATACTGAGGGATCGAGTTATCACCGTAGATAAATACAGAGTTGGTGCTTGCGAAACGAAACGACGTTACTTTCGGTTTATCCGCTGGGTATGCTTTATCCAGTAAACCTTTGAGTTCTGCGAGTCGTTCAGTCATCGCTTTCAGTTTTTGATCCGCTATTTCTTCCTTACCAAGAACATGACTTATTTTCTTGAAATTATCGATTGCAGCGTGTGCGTTATTATGAGTTTCGCTGTAAGTTTGATAGTAAAGAACAGGCGCAATTTCCGATAAACGAGATTCGAGATCTTTCTGCGGTGAAGCGATCAAAATAACATCCGGCTTTAACTGTTTAAGAACCGAAAAATTGGGTTCGGTTCGTGTCCCCACATCTTGCGCTCCTTCTGGAATAGGAGGCTGAACAACCCATTCGTTATATCCAGCGATATCAGGCACCGCAATTGGTGTCACTCCTAGCTCAATAACCTGTTCTGCAATATCCCAGTTAAGTGCGGCGATTCGCTGCGGCGCGGACGTCAAGGTTTTTATACCCTCACTGTCTTGTACCTGAAACTCGGCAAACACTTGGCCTGACCATATGCTAGCCATGATTGATAAACCTATTCCCACTTTGGTAAGTAGTAAGCCTTTATTTATTAAATCCATAGTATTCCCTATCGGTTTTAGTTGTTTCTTTTTAAACGACAAAAGCAGCCTTCTCGGGCTGCTTGTTTATTGGGGTTATGTGACCCTTTTAGAATTCGTAATTAACACTCAATTCCACAGTCTGTTCAGCGCCAAACCAACAGTTTGATTGGTCGTAGCACGCGTAATATTCTTTATCGAATAGATTGTTCACTGAAAGATTTGCATACGCGCCAATTAAGCTGTCGCTAGCGGCAGATAAATCGTAACCAATAGCTAAATCAACTAGCGTATAGGCTGGTACTTTGCCTTGTGTATTACTTGAATTCATTTGCATCGTACCTACATAGCGAGCCCCCGCACTTAAGCGAGTTCCATCCAGTGGGCCGCTAAACACGTTGTACTTTGCCCATACATTGGCTGAGTGTTCCGGAACATAGATTGGTGTTGTACCTTTCAAACCATTGTTTGCATCTTCTGTGATTTCCATATCAACAAAAGTATAAGCTGCTGATAGATCGAAGTTTTCAGTTGCATACCACTTACCACTGACTTCTGCCCCTTTAGATACAACTTCACCAATCTGAATCTTTGGTCCGTAGACATTTGTTGGATCAGCCATCAGCATGTCTTGCTTCGTGATATGGAATAGAGACACCGTTGCCTCTTTTGACATGTCATTCGCTAGGTATTTAATACCAACTTCCGCTTGTTTAGCCGTTTCTGGATCAAACTCGGAACCTGACTTATCTACACCAGGAGCTGGCTCAAAACTCGTCGCGAAACTAGCAAATGGAGAAACGCCGTTGTCGAATTCATACAAAGCACCAACACGATAAGTCAGGTGTTTGTGATCAGATTCATGGGCGTAGTAGTCACTCTCTGACTGATAATGGTCAAATCGAGCGCCGCCAATAAGAACCAGTTTATTGATACGAACTTGGTCTTGAACATAAACACCGAGCTGGCTAGATGTCGTATCATCTAGGTATTCGCCTGTCTTAGTGATATCACTTCGATCTAATAAATCATTATTTGGGTTTAATGGATCAAAGTTACCGAACCCAGCACCTGACGTTGTATACGTTGAATAGTTTGCGTTGCCATCCATGTCTTGGTAATCAAGACCAAGCAAGAGATTGTGCTCAACGCCACCAACAGCAATAGCACCACTCAATTGGTTATCAATTACAAACCCTTTAAAGCTTTCATCTGTAGAATAGAGCGCACGAACAAGCTGATTCGGATTGCTAGAATCATAAGCTTGGTGATATGTATTCTCTTGATACAAAGAAGCGTCGGTATAACGTGCATTTTGGAGGAACGACCAATCGCTGTTAAATTCATGGTTTATCTTGTAGCCAACCATAAAGATTTCGCGTTCAAACTTACTCCAGTTTTTATCTCCCATCGATACCGACGAATCGCTTGCTTTCAACACCTCTAAAGGCATTGATGAGTTGATACCCATGTTCGGATCGTTCTGGTAATAAAGATTGAAGTTGATCAGTGTCTTATCCGTAGCTTGCCAGTCGACAGATGGAGCAATCAAGTAACGCTCTTCTTCTGCATTATCCACTTGGCTATCTTGTTTTCGTGCGAGAGCAATAAGTCGGTACGAAAAGTCGCTGTTACCAAACTGACCCGTTGTATCAATCGAGGCTTCCATTAGGTTACGAGACCCCGTTGCAACCCCCACGTTCGTTAATGATTCTTGTTGAGGAGCCTTTGCTATCATATTGACCATGCCTCCAGGTGGCATCGATCCATAAAGGACAGATGTCGGCCCTTTAAATACTTCTATTTGTTGCAACGCAATTGGATCAATTTGAGGCTGCAGGTTCCAACCATTTAGACCTTGTAGAGACAAGCCATCGTAGTAACTAGCGTTACTTGTTCTAAATCCTCGAATAGAAAACTCATCATACATCGTCACCGAGCCACCTCGATGTTCAGTAACCACACCCGACACATAACGAAGCGCCTGATTAAGAGACTTCACTCCACGCTGTTCAAGTTGTTCACCTTCAATGACAGTAATGCCCTGTGGCGTTTCTTCTGGCTCTAGTGCAGATTTCGTCGCCGTATTACGATACGCCTTACCTAGGATCGTTACTGTTTCTACATCTTGCTCAGAGTTTTTATTCGGCTCTTCTGCATATGCATGAGTTGATAGCGCACTAACAAGCGCGATAGCGAGTGCGGAATACTTGAATTGAGTGTGGGTGTTCATGAGTCCCTCAGATACCAATGCTTAAGTTAAATAATAATAAATCTCATTTGCATTGTATGTATCTGACGACTCGATAATTAACAATTTGGTGCAAATATCTATAAAAAAGGGTCAATTGCTTAGGAAAAAAGCAATTGACCCTTCTATAAATACGGTCAAATCATGTATTACCCATAAACAGGGAGAGGTTGATTATGCTCGAACTATTGGAATCCAATACTCCATTTCGGCATCTTGTGACTGTGATTGATAGTCTTTTGGATAGACTTCAAGCTCATAACCATCAATTCCACGATAGCCTGAAGATGGGAGCCAATTTAGAACAAACCAAGACAGAGTTTTTGGTAACCCTTGGATGGGCCCTTTATGCTTAACCACTGCATAGGTTTGCTTGGGTACAGTAAGTATCTCGAGTTTTTCAGAAACCACACTAGGTAAAGTGGGCATAGACACCTTTTCATCCAAAACCACCCCTGCCCAATATTTTAGGTTAGTACCATCGAAATTCGCTTGGGTTATATCGACCACACCCATAAAACGTAGGTCTTGTTCCTTAGGTAACACCACTTCCTGCTCTAAGTGAGCCCACAACTGTGGAACCTTCTGTGCAAAGTCCTGAGTAAGCGAAAACAGCCCGCTGATCTCAGTACTCATACCTTTGATCAAAAAGGCATCACGCTCATCAATTTTCACTTCTACAAAACGAGCGCGACTCTCTTGTTCTAAAGCAGCAGAGAAATCCGAAACCTCGATGGGCTTCTTCAGACCTACTCTTTTACCGCTTTTTCGATATTGGCTAGGACTAATTTCGAACATTTGCTTGAAGGAGCGACTAAAGCTGATTTCTGAATTGAATCCGAGTGCGATAGCAATATCGATCACTCTTTGATCTTCATCTAACAACAATTCAGCGGCTCTACTTAACTTAAGTTCACGAACGTAGTTCGCAACGGTCATCCCCGTCTCAGACTGAAAAACACGCTGCAACTGCCAACGAGACCAACAGCTTTGGGTTGCAATCTCTTCTAACGAAAGCGGACTGCTAAGGTTGCTGTGAATAAAGCCTAGAACCTTACTAATTCGTTCAAATGCAGGGGTGTTCTTATTCAACGTTAATACTTCTTCGTCTTTAGTGGATGATAGATGGATAAATAACATTCGTTTTACAAATATTAGTATCATTAACCTCGATTCGGGTCACGCACCGTTTGTTATTCGGTCTATAAATTCCATTTCAAACGATGTTAATGCCCCAATTTGTATGGTGAAGTGCTCTCCGTTTGGTTATGATAACGAAATTGATTATCATTTATACCAATCTTATGCTGGCTCAGATACACGATATTGTTACCCGTAAAAAAGCGCCTCCCCTTCATAAAAAAGTATTCTCGCTTTCCAAAGAAGTCACTCCTTTCTTAAAAGGCAGTTTTGGACCAATTTACGGCAAAAGCATCGTAATCAGTAATCCAGACAGCCATATCGAGATTAAACGTGTTTATGATAGCTTGGCAAAAAACCATCCGGAAGCGGGAAATCCATATTGGTTAACCCGCACTTGGGACCTATTAAGCTGGCAACCAATTTACGTTACCTTTATCTCCATTTACGCATTGCACTCATTGCCTGACATTCAAAATATTGGTCAGTCGCGTATAAAAGGCTTTATCACGGGCTATCGTTTCGGCACTGATGCACACCAACATGGAAAGCCAGAAGAGCTGATACCAGAAGCGGGAAAAGCGTTATTGGCTTTAGCTGAGTTCTACCGAGAGCAAATTAACACTTGGACACGTATTCGTCCGGGCTTTACTCAGCACTTGTTGGCTGATCACCTTTTAGCGGCACTCATTAAAGTTCAACGTCACCACAATGAGTTCAGCAATGAATATATCCTTGAACAAGCGAGATTATGGTTAGAGGCTTGTGAGCTTCCAACTCGCCACTTAAGCAGCCTTAGAACCGATCCTGAAACGGGAATGTTGAAATTGATTCGAACCAGTTGCTGCCTCGTTTATAAATGTGAGTCTCGTAAACTGTGTGATGACTGCCCTCGACACCCAGACAACAAGCGCAAGACAACTAAACCTGAAAAATAACCAGCGACATTCAGTACCTACTCCATCAAAGGCGATTTATGTTCCAGCTCTCTAATATTGAAGTGATCCGCGACGACCGAACCATTTTGAAAGTCCCTGACTTAACAATACCTACCGATAAGCTCACTGTGGTGCTCGGTCATAACGGTTCAGGAAAATCAACATTGGTGAATTTGTTGTCGGGTCAAATGCAAGCAGAACAAGGAGAAGTGAAGCTCGACAGTACCTCGTTGAATTCGCTAAAAAGTAAAGAGCTCGCCAAACGCATTGCTTATTTGCCACAAAAACTTCCTACTTCAGCTGGACTCACAGTTTCGGAATTAGTTCGATTAGGACGATTCCCTTGGCGGGGCGCCTTTGGACGTTGGAATCAAGAAGATGCCACGATCATTGAGCAAGCAATGAAACGCACCGATATCGATCAGTTTTCAAGTGCGCTAGCCGATGAACTCTCTGGTGGTGAGCGTCAGCGTGCTTGGGTATCGATGCTACTCGCGCAACAATCCCCATTGCTGATTCTCGATGAGCCGACATCGGCTCTCGATGTTCATCATCAATTTCAGCTCATGAGTTTACTGGCTGAGCTTAATAAAAATGAAGGTGTGGGAATCATAGTGATCCTTCATGATCTTAACCTAGCACTGCGTTATGCCACCCACATCGTCGCTCTAAAGCAGGGAAAGATTGCCTTTGAAGGTGGTACCGATACCTTGCTAAGTGAGAAAACACTCTCAGAGTTATATGAATCACCAATCAAACTGATCGATCACCCTGTGCCAGCAGATACACTGGCTAGTCAAAAAGTGGCCGTTGTGTGTGAATAATAAAATCAATCCATATACAGCAGGCTAAACATTGGCCTGCTGTGCTTCGGGGCTATTAAAGCCACGAGTGATATTAAACAGTGTAATCAAAGTAAACACCGCGATCACAATCGACAGGTGCCATGCTTCTCCCAAACCTAACTGAACCAATCCCATACTCACTAACGACGAAACCACCATCTGCCCTCCACCGGACATAGCTGCCGCCGCACCTGCATTCTTTTTATACGGAAGCATCACTAGAGCTTGCGCACACGGCAGTGCAATACCGTTTCCAAGAATCATCAGTAACTGCCCGAGCATTAGGTACAAAGGCTCCAAAGGACAAACAAAGAGCCAAACCGCTGCACAGATATGAAGAATAGGTGTGATTAGTAGAGTTTTCTTACTGCCCAAGATAGGTCGGATCCTGCTACACAAGCTGGTGCCTCCTAACATACCCAATGCCGGTATCACGGCCCACATTGCGTATTGATCCGATGTCATTCCAATTTGGTTCTGCATGATAAACGGCATAACCGATACAGTGGTAATCATCAAACTAAAATTAAGCCAACCGATACTGGCAAAACTAATGAAATACCTTGAGCTTAGTAACTCCTTATACTGAATGATCATGCGTTTAGGTGATGGGATTTTCGAAAACTGACTGACCGTTTCTTTAAAGCGAAAAGCAATAACAAACCACACCAAACTGACGTAGCCAAGCAGTGAAACAAAGACCATGCTCCAGCCAAAATGGAAGTTAATGAAACCACCAATGACCGGCGCAATTAGAGGTGTAATTGACGCTACCATCGCAATATAAGACATGGCGATTGGTAGCTCCGAGCCTGAATATCTGTCACGCGTTGTTGCCCTAGCCAGTACAGCACAACAACCAGTTCCCAAACCTTGTAAGAAACGGCCAACGACCATATTCGTGAACGAGTAACTAAGAAAAATGATCACGAGTAGCCCCATCAAGGCGATCAAAAGACCCGTTAACAATACCTTTTTGCGTCCCAACGCATCGGAAATCGGTCCGTATAAGAACTGTGAAGGTCCAAAGCCAAGCAGGTAGACACTCACCAACAATTGAGCTTGCTCCAGTGAAACATCGAAGTCTTTGGCAATCCAAGGTAGCGATGGAAACACCAAGCCCATGCTAAGTTGACCAACGCTGATGATCAGACAAGCGAGCAAGATAGTTTTAAATTCAAAACTGGACTTCATGGCTTCACAACCTAACTTTGACGAGTGTAACTAAGAGCGACTGAAACAATGCTTACCAACTTTGCCGGTTATAGTTGAAATGCATTATGAGAAAAGACGAAATAACATACGCCACATGGTTTATTCATACAATACTATTTACATTTATTTTCGAAATAGTCACTTTTCACGAGCAATAGTAACGCTACACTAAAAGACAAGGGATGAGTTGGAGAGACTGTATGAGATTAAGTCATTGTATTACCGCTGCTTTAAGCCTAGCTATTGCATCACCTAGTCAAGCACTTCAAGTTGAGAAAATCACTGATGGTTTGTTGATTCCTTGGGGGCTTGCATACATTGACGACAGCACGATGTTGGTGACGGAGCGCGAAGGCGTGATCAAACAAGTTAACCTAAAGACTGGTGAACAAGAGACTCTTTTTCGCCTGCCTGACGTATGGGCTAAAGGACAAGGAGGTGCCTTAGATATTGCCCTCTCTCCATTTGAAAAAGACAAAATTTACGTCACCTACAGTAAGAAGCAACAAGGTGATTCCGTCACAGCTCTTGCCAGCGCAACCTACAACGGGAAGCTGATTACCGATTGGCAAGACGTGTTCGTTTCTCAATCCTTGACGGATACAGGTCGACATTTTGGTAGCCGAATTACTTTTGATAGTAACAGTCTCTATTTCTCGATTGGTGATCGCGGTGAACGAGACAACGGCCAAGACACGCAAACCCATGCAGGTTCAATATTACGGCTAACACCTGACGGCCAAGTACCCAAAAACAACCCTTTTGTGAAAAACAAAAACGTGCTTAACGAGATTTGGAGTTATGGCCATAGAAACCCTCAAGGTCTTTTCTATGATAAAAAAACCAAAAAGCTTTGGTCCATTGAGCATGGGCCTCGAGGTGGTGACGAAATCAATCTGATCAAAAAAGGCGCAAACTACGGTTGGCCAGTCACATCCCACGGTAAAGAGTATTGGGGCCCAATTAAGGTTGGCGAAGCAGAGACTAAGAAAGGTATTGAGTCGCCTGTAAAAGTCTATGTTCCCTCTATCGCTCCAGGCAGCTTGGTGCTTTACAGAGGAGAAAAATTCCCTGAGCTTGATGGCAAACTGCTATCTGGTGCGTTAAAGCTTGCCCATATTAATGTTGTGACACTCAACAATAAAAACCAAGCCGTTGCGGAAGAGCGATTGTTTGAAGAAATGGGAGAAAGAATCCGTGATATTGAAGTGACGCCAGAGGGTGATATCTACTTTAGTACCGACAACGGGAATTTGTATCGCGTAACCCATTAGGTTAGTAGCCAAGGTTGTATATTGTCGTCTTTTTGACGTGCTATCGGCCTTGGAACCCTTTTAGACAAGGGATTAGTCATTCGAATGAGTCTCGTTTTTATTTTGTTTTACGCCTCACATTTCACATCCATTATTGATATTAATAACTGTTGAATTAGTGCTTTGACTCCAGTTTTTTGCCAAAAATCACACCTATCTGTCACAAAAAGTACAACAAAACACCATACCATTGTAACTACATGATATCTAAGGGATGGAAAGTTTGACTGCCTCCAAAGTTCTGCAACCTTTAGCACAAGATACCATTGACACCGACCCTGTTTGATTTAGACTCGATTTCGGCTAGAAAGAAAGTTCTTTGTATATAAACATATCGTCGGATTACTAGTAACCCCCCGTTGTGTTGTACGCAATAGCAATAAACTTTTCCACGCTATCGGTGCCGCAATAGGCTCAAATAAAAAATAATTTAGGATATCATCATGTCTAACACAGTTACTGGTACAGTAAAATGGTTCAACGAAACTAAAGGTTTCGGCTTCATCCAACAAGAGAACGGTCCAGACGTATTCGCACACTTCTCTGCAATCGTTGGTGACGGCTTCAAAACTCTTGCTGAAGGCCAAAAAGTTGAGTTCGTAGTATCTCAAGGTCAAAAAGGTCCTCAAGCAGACAGCATCAAAGTAATCTAATTGATCGCTTAAAGCATTCCTGAAATAGCCAGCCGACGCTGGCTATTTTTTTACCCAAAATTCATTCAGTTAAGGTAAGATAGAGGTCAATTTATAATACAAGACAGTGCTAATGGCTCTTAAACCTACAATCTACAAATTTCGTATCTCTCTCACTGACATGAATCGAGATTACTACGACTCGTTCAACCTTACTATTGCACAGCACCCTTCTGAGACTGAACAACGCATGATGGCACGTATCATGGCGTTTTGTATCAATGCTTCACCAGAGCTTCAATTCACCAAAGGTTTATCGACTATTGAAGAGCCAGACCTATGGCAAAAGTCTCTTGATGACCAAATCCTAGAGTGGATCGACGTAGGTGAACCGGATCCAGAGCGCGTTAAGAAAGCCACTCGATTATCAAAATCAGTGAAAGTATTCAGCTTCAACACCAAATCAAATGTTTGGTGGGAACAGAACCGCGGTAAGTTTGGCTACTTGGATGCTCAAATTGTTCGACTTAGCAACGAAGGCATTGAACAGCTGGCGGAAATGACAGAACGCACCATGGATCTTTCAGTGATGCTTACGGGCAATTCAGCCTTTGTTAACAGTGATACCCAGTCTGCTGAAGTGACTTGGGAAGAGCTGCAAAGCAACGAATAACATCAGCACTATGAGTAAACTCGAACACTGTTTATCAGAAGCAGGCTACGAACAGATTCAAGCGCTAAAAATTGGGTTTGAGCAAGAATCAAAAGACTTTATCCAGAGTAATCAGTCTTTGTTCAAGCACGCATGTGAAAACAAGCCTGACAACTCCAGCATTCAGACCCTACTCGGCTTGCTTACAAAGACCCACATCGACGCAAGCTACGAATTTAGTGCTGACAAAGATGCCAGCGAAGCGATGCAGCAAGTTCTCGAAGAAACCGTTGGGCAAGAGCATAGTCAAAAGTTCAACCATTCAAGTTCGAAAAAGCTGCAGTTCATCACTCATCTTTGGCTGTTTGTCCAAGGGCGTATGGGTATGGATTACAGCCTAGCGAACGATCATGCAATGGCGACAGCCTCACTACTATGCCGAATAGTTAGGCAGACTGAAGATGAGATTCGTGTTGCGTTCATGGGTAGCTTCTACGATGGTTTGAACATCTATCAGGCGCAGAATAAGCCATCGGGTTTCATTCATAGCTTTAAGCGTTTGTTTAACCTGTCTTAATAGCTTCACACTCAAATGAGAAATGCGCTTTGCTGTTGCAGAGCGCATTTCTTGCAATCCCGCCGTAAGAGATTCCCTATTACGCTCGTCCCTCGCTCTAGAGAATGACGGGTGTGTTTTTTTGCCATCCCTTGACCTGTTGCTCAACGACTCAAAGATACAAATAACACGAACACCGTCATCCCCGAGAAGGAGGGACGACTGAGTCGGGGATCTATCGCTAGCACAAAACCACATATGTATTAAGGGGTTCCTCCTAATACTATTTGTTACGTTAGGCAATGATGCGAATCAGATACAAAAAAGCCCCGCAGAGTGCGAGGCTTCGAATATTTCTTGTCGATTAAAAAAGCGAAATCGAACTTATCTAATCAATCGTAGATTAGCGTAAACCGTGCAAGAACTCATGACGGGTTGCTGGGTTTGACTTGAAAATCCCCCCCAGAGCCGTTGTGGTTGTTTCACTGGTTGCATCCATGACGCCACGAGACTTCACACAGTAGTGAACCGCATCCATGGTTACTGCAACATCATCAGTTTCCAACAAAGTTTGCAGTGCAACTAGGATTTGTTGCGTCATGCGCTCTTGAACTTGAGGGCGTTGTGCAAAGAAACGAACAATGCGGTTGATCTTAGAAAGACCAATGATTTTTCCACGAGGGATATAAGCAACCGCCGTTTTGCCATCGATCGTCACCAAGTGATGCTCACATGTACTGGTTACCGTGATGTCTTTCACGCGTACCATTTCTCGAACATTCATCTTGTTTTCGATTACGGTGATTTTAGGGAAGTTGGCGTAATCCAAACCAGAGAAAATCTCATCGACATACATTTTAGCAATACGATGCGGCGTTTCTTCTAAGCTGTCATCCGTTAAATCAAGTTCTAGAAGAGTCAGAATCTCACGCATATGGTGTTCGATTCGTTCTTTTTTCTCTTCACGGCTTACCTGATTCGGGCTCATTGGTGTTTCTAACCCGCGGCTCGCTAGCGCATCTTTAACCAACTTCGCTGATTCGCTAAGACCTGACATTGAACTTCCTCTTCTATTACCCCTTTTGGATGGCAGACAAGGATACTCGGAATTTTGAATAATTACACCCATATTTTAAGGGAGGTCATTATTTACGGGCCTCAAACTATGCTAAAGTGGCATCAATTTCGTTGATACCGCTGTACCAACAAACAAATCAAAATAATAACGATCAAAGGAATTCAATTATGGGCTGTTGCGACGCTCCCGGCTTGATGCCAATTGAAGAAGCACTTGATAAGCTGCTATCACCAATCACACCAATTCATGAAACACTATCACTACCGCTGGCGGATGCTTTAGGCTACGTTCTTGCTGAAGATATTCTCTCACCTATTTTTGTTCCTCCTTTTGATAACTCAGCAATGGATGGTTATGCCCTGCGTCTAGCGGATCTAGAAAATGGCTACACGCTTCCACTCGCTGGTAAATCTTTTGCAGGTCAACCGTTTGAAGGTCAATGGCCACAAAACACCTGCATTCGTATCATGACTGGCGCTAAGATACCTGAAGGTTGTGACGCGGTGATCATGCAAGAAAACACGCGTGAAACCGAAGGCGGCATTGAAATTCAGCAAACTGACATCAAGCCAAATAACAACATTCGCCCTACTGGTGATGATATCAAACAGGGTGATGTTGTACTGAGTAAAGGCGAACGCCTAACTCCTCGTGATATTCCAATGATCGCCTCTCTAGGTATTAGCCACATTCAAGTGCTGCGTAAACCTAAAGTGGCTTTTTTCTCTACAGGCGACGAACTTAAGCCTTTGGGTCAGCCATTGGAAGATGGTCAGATCTACGACAGCAACCGTTACGGTATCAAGCCACTGATTGAAGCTTTCGGCTGTGAAGCAATCGACTTAGGCATCATTCCTGATTGCCCTGCTACGCTTAAACAAACATTCGAAAAAGCGCAAGATCTCGCTGACGTCGTAGTCACTTCGGGTGGTGTAAGTGTTGGTGAAGCTGACTACACCAAAGACATCCTTGAAGAGCTTGGGCAGATTGGCTTTTGGAAACTGGCGATTAAACCGGGCAAACCTTTTGCTTTTGGTGAACTAGAGAACGCTTGGTTCTGTGGCTTACCGGGTAACCCAGTGTCTGCAGTTTTAACCATGTACGTACTTGTACAACCAATGCTTGCGAAATTGGCTGGCAATACGGCTTGGAAAGCACCTGAATCAATCCCTGCGACAACACGCTCTGCATTTAAAAAAGCACCAGGACGCACCGACTACCAACGCGGAATCTACACCATTGAAAATGGTCAGTTTGTTGTCGAGACAACAGGTAATCAAAGCTCGGGCGCATTCCGCTCAATGAGCCTTGCAAACTGCTTTGTGGTACTTGAACGTGAACGCGGCCGAGTTGAGGCGGGTGAAACCGTGCAAATCCAACTGTTCAATTCAACACTCTACTAACGAGGCTTGTTAATGGAAATTTTGTCTGACGCGGAAATGCTTCGCTACAACCGCCAGATCATCCTTAAACAGTTCGATTTTGAGGGACAAGAAGCGCTCAAGCAAAGCTCCATACTTGTGTTGGGCGCTGGCGGTTTAGGCTGTGCGGCGTCTCAGTATCTGGCGACTGCAGGTGTTGGCAAACTCACGCTTATCGATGATGACGTGGTCGAATTGTCTAACCTACAACGACAAGTTCTTCATACTGATGCAGACATCGGCAAGAAGAAGGTTGAATCAGCGGCTGAGTCACTTAAATTATTAAACCCTCATTTGGCTGTTGAGACCATTGATCGACGCCTGTCAGATGACGAACTAATCGCCTTAGTACAATCTCACTCTTTGGTATTGGATGCATGTGATAACGTAGAAACCCGAAACCAACTCAATCGTCTCTGCTATCAAGCGAAGGTACCTTTGGTATCTGGTGCAGCCATTCGTATGGAAGGACAGATCAGCGTATTCACCTACCAAGACGAAAACACTCCGTGTTATCAATGTTTGAGTGCACTATTTGGTAATGCGGCACTTAGCTGTGTTGAGGCCGGTGTTATGGCGCCAGTGGTTGGTATGGTCGGTGCTGCGCAGGCGTTAGAGGCCATCAAAGTGATTGCGCAGTTCGGCTCCCCAAAAGAAGGCAAGCTACTTATCTTAGATGCTATGTCCCACAGTTGGCGAGAAATGAAACTGATGAAAATGCCCACTTGTACAGTGTGTGGCTAACCCAGTTTTTTAAGTAACACCCATATCATTTTCACAATTGAGCTTCGACTGTTAAGTTGAAGCTTTTTTTATAGCTACCCTCGCATATTTTCATTTTGATAACGCGCACTACATCGCCTCTCATCTCGTTACCATTTCAATTCTCATTTTGAGAAAATTAACCGAGTCAAAATTTAAACCCTACAAAACAACAACTTAAGATTGGCATAAGAATTGATACTCATACATTATCTTCCATTACAAGGATGTTGATATGAGAATCCCAACGTTAAGTTTGCTTCTAAGCGCACCAATGATAGTGCAAGCAGCCCCTTTTGAAACTTGCCCAAGTAAGGCATATCTATTTCAATCTACGCCAGTTCAAGTATATGGCGTCAATCTCGTCACAGGCTCTACCACGTTGTTGCAATCGGACACAGGTATGGACGTCAATATTAATGGTGTCGGTTTCAGCTTCGATGACCGCTATATCTATGGCTACGACACAACCAATAAAAGAATTGTTCGACTTGGGGAAGATTTCCAAGCCGAAGTCGTCAACACAAGTGGCCTACCGACTGACCACACCTTTTATGTCGGGGATGTTTATAACAGTACCTACTATCTGTACCGCACTGGTAAAGGACTGTTCACTATCGACTTAACACCACTCGCGTCGGATCCCAATGCAGTCCTACCCGTTGTGAAAGTGTCTAATATTGCCACTGTTAAACTCACAGACTTTGCGTTCCATCCAAGTGATGGCAAGCTTTACGGTATCGATAACAATTCAGGAGTACTCTACTCCTTCGACCCTAACACAGGCGCAGAAACTTCGATCGGTGATACGGGCGAAACGGGTACATTTGGTGCTGGCTATTTCGATGTCAATGGTAACTACTATGTGTCACGTAACCAAGACGGCAAAATCTACCGTGTTAATCTATCGCCAGATAACGCAGCCAATATCGCTGCAGGCATAGTCCCTGCTGTAGAGTTTGTCTCTAATGGCCCTAGCTCTGGTCAAAATGACGGTGCTCGTTGTGCCAATGCTCCTGTTATTGACGAAGATTCAAATATCGATTTCGGTGATGCACCAGACAGCTACTTAACACTGCTGAACAGCAATGGCCCTCGTCATGAGCTTGATGGAATTACTTGGCTCGGAACAGAGGCACCAGACGGCGAACAAGATGGCTTTGTATCACCTCAGTCTGATGAAACAACCGGTGTCGATGATGAATGGACCAACGGTGGTATCGGATTTGTTACGGCACTTGAGGCTGGCCTCAATTCTAAAGTGATGATTGAAGCTTCGACGACAGGTTACCTGTCAGCTTGGATTGATTGGAACCAAGATGGCAGCTTTGACGGCGAAAACGAAAAAGTCTTTGCTGACTACCAACTGTCTGCAGGTGAAAATGAGCTGTTCCTTAATGTCGATGTCAGCGCATTAACGGGGACTACTTGGGCTCGATTCCGTTTCAGTCAACAAACCAACCTTGAATATTATGGCGGTTCAACATCGGGTGAGGTTGTCGATATTCAAGTCGATGTGCTTAACGATGGAGCGACTGCTCGCTACTTCCCAAGCGCTTCTGGTTACGCAACACTAGCGTACGAAGATAACTGGCCGTATAAAGCGGATTACGACATGAACGATGCCGTGCTTCGCTATCGCATCACAGAGATCTTAAAAGATGGCAAAGTCGTCAAATCCACTATTGATGGTCGTTTAGTCGCTGTCGGCGCTGATTACCTAAATGGCTTTGCCGTACGCCTACCAAATCTTGCACCGAGTTCTGTTAGCACTGGCAACTCCTATATGAAAGAGAACGGTGTCTTTACTTCTCTAAATATGGAAAGTGGTCGTAGCGAAGCTATCTTTGTTGTCGCAGAGAATCTCACTGAGAAAATTGCCACCAGCTGTGATTTCTATCGTACCCAGAATGGCTGTAAAGATGACGAACAATTTGCGTTCCAAATTGGCATTTCACTGGATGGTGAAGGCGTTGATACCAGCGCTTGGACAGACATGCCGTATGACCCGTTCATCTTTGCAACACCAGGGCACTATCACGGTCCCAACCTACCTCTGCACCCAGGTCGCAGTTGGGAAGTACATTTGGCAGACCAGGCACCAACAGAGGCCTTTGACAGCGCAAATCTATTTGAAACGGGTTTAGGTGTTGATGACAGTAGTCCAAGCGAAGGCAAGTACTTCAAAACAGCGGAGAATCATCCTTGGGCACTAATGATCACATCAACCACTGAATGGGAATGGCCACAAGAGCGTGTAGACATTGTTACTGCATATCCACAATTCAAAACGTTCGCAGAATCTGGCGGTGCAGATGCTACCAACTGGTTCCAGTCACCTGAAGCTGGTCAATGCTATGACTTGAGCACAGAGGAGTAATAATGATGAACAAGCAAATGAAATCCTCACACTCTAGTCGCTATAACTTTGATTCATCAGCTGTAAAGGGAACATTAACAAAAGGAAGTAGAGCCATGGTTAAACAAGCTTCATTGATGACATTAATCGCCAGTACTACTTTAATCTTTGGTTGTGGTGGAGGTGGCGGCGGAGGTGGCGGTTCAACAGCTGCGCCCGCTCCGGCAGTGGCAAGCACGATGTCTAATTTAACCGTACCAGATGGCTTTGACTACAACCCGGTAGAGCAGCATGACCTTGATATCGATATCAGCCACATTTCGACGAGCCGTTCATTTGTGTCTGTTTACAGCCGCTACTCTGAGCGCAGTGATGCTACATTTAAACCAGATTACTCAAGCCGACTAATTGCTGGATCACTAAATAATGGGCAGTTCAGTTCTTCATTTACGGCCCCAATCAGTGAGGAGAGTATCCTTATTGAAATCTGGTTCTATGACGGTCAACCACCGCTTCAACAAGTGGTTTCATCAGATGTTATGCAAGTAACCTGGTAGATAACTGAGCAACGATAAGCGAGCCTATATGGGCTCGCTTTTTGTTGTTGGTTACCTCACGAGCTCGACACGCTTGATTAACAAATATGGATAACTGGCGTATCTTAAAACTAATTGCATACAGTCTAGGAGTTAAAATAACACTCTATGAAACAGCTAAAGTTGGCGTTTGTTGTTCTCGGCGCAGGTATTCTGGTGTTAGTGGTGCTAATACAGTTGACCGCCCCCTCCTCTGATCCCATACAAAAACGGGCAATCGTTATGGCGAATACGTTGACCCAATCTCTTGATGGTCATCGCCGTTACCTGACCTTAAAACTTGATGGCGAGCCAAGCTTTCGATTGTCGGTACCAGCGACTCTTGATTGCCCCATTGATTCTGTAGTGATTGTTGATGCATTATTGAATCAAACAACCGGACAACAAAGCTATAAATATCAGCGCTGTATTGCTGCTGATGCTACTCATTAGCGTATCCAAAAATCATCGCTTTTAGATATCTAAAATCACACAACACAGGAAGTGGAGTACCATGACTCAACCTCTGATCACACCCGCTCAATTAAACGAACTGTTAAAACAGCAAGACATTATCCTTCTCGATGCCAGTATCGAATTTCAGATCCCGGGAGAAGCACAGAAAATCACAGACCAGTACATTCCTGGCACGATTAAATTCGACTATGACAAAGACTTTTGCAATAAGCATACTTTGCTCCCGCACATGTTCCCTACCGAGAAGCATTTCAATGAGCGTGCTAGAGCATTGGGCATCAACAACGCCAGCACCGTCGTTGTCTATGACAATGCTGGTACGTTTGCTTCGCCACGTGCTTGGTGGATGTTTCATGCTATGGGACACAACAATACGCTGATTCTAGATGGTGGTTTACCAGCATGGGTAGAGTGTGGATTTGAGACCGTTTCAGATTACACCGCCGTCGATGCACAAGGGGACTTTGAAGGCTCGCTCGACAAGGATTACTTCATCGATGCCGTTCAAGTAAACGAATACTCTAGAACGCAACAAGCAAATATTCTTGATGCACGTTCGCAAGCTCGTTTCGATTCTAAGGTACCTGAGCCTAGGCCGGGCCTAAGAAGTGGGCACATTCCAAATTCAATCTGCCTACCCTTTGCACAAGTTATGGAAAATGGTCGCTTAAAATCAGACCAAGAACTGAAGTCTATCTTTAGCAATCTAAACCTAGAGCAAACTATGCCTATAGTCTTTAGCTGCGGCTCTGGTGTTACCGCTTGCATTATTTTGCTGGCGGCTAAAATTGCAGGGCATACAAACCCTATGAGTGTTTACGATGGTTCGTGGACTGAGTGGGGAGCCAAAGAAGAGCTACCGATCGAAGTGACCAAGTCATAAAAATAACGGCTAATTGGTCTAGATAACAAATAACTTTGATCGAAAAGATACTGCGTCGCTATGTGTTTTGTTACTATACAACACAACAAATACGGCGTTCTTTTTTTGCAATTTCGATTCAAGGTTTCTCAAAACTGGCCGTTACATGAGTGTTATCTAGACCCAAAGGCGTTGTATGGCTGTATTCAAAAAAAATATCTGGACGTTGTACGTATTGATCGTACTACTGACTACGATACTTTTTTCCGCATTTGGGATTATCAAGTGGCAAACCAATCGTGACGACTTCACTCGCCAGCAACACATGCAGCTTGAGCTATTCTCGAATTCTGTCGACTCACTACTGACTAGCCAAGAAGCACTGCTTGAGGTCGTCGGCCATCAACTAGTGCAGCAATCTGATTTTACCCGCACGGCTGCGATTCAAATTCGTCCTATCTTGGATAAACTGCTCGATACACACCCTGCAATTGCGGCCTTTGGTTTGATAAACCCTCAAGGTGAGTATTTGGCCGTTAGCTCCAACTTAATGCTTACAGAACAAAGTAACCTGCTTGATTACGATTACACACGTGAGTCGTTTCTAGAGGCCATTGAAAGCCAGAAAATGGTATTGGGTCGAACCTATTTCCAAGACTCATTAGGTACGTTGATCATCCCAATCCGCAAATCGATATCCATCAATGGCACTGATGTTGCCGCGGTAATGACGGCTGGGTTAAAACTCAACAGCACCATTTTGTTTAAAAAGAACGTAAACACTGCAGATCACAACAGTTTAAGTTTGCTACGTGATGATCTATACAGACAGTTCTATTCTAAAGACGTGGTTTCACTAAGAGCTTACTCAACACCTGTCGATGAAAACATGGTTAATCGTATTGCTGATAGCTTTGCGAAAACTTACAAAACCAATATTCAAGACGCGAAAAATAGCGGTGACATCTACTCGATCATCGTTGAGGATTCTGGCCAGAATTGCATTGTCACTACGACCTACCTCAAAGACTACAATTTGTGGGTAATTGCTAGCACGCAACTCGCTTATGTTGACCAAGTATTTTGGCAAGAATTTAGCATTTATATCGGTGTGTTCTTATTGTTACACGCCGGCTTTTACATATTGGTTAAGTCTATCTCGAAGAGCGAGCTACGAACACGCACGCAGCTTATCTACCAAGCAAACCATGACCCACTGACCTCTTTACCGAATCGCTTCTATATGCGCCAGAACATCAGTCGTTGGCTCGATGACGAGAAGCATCCGTTTACACTACTGTTTATCGATATAGATAACTTCAAGAGCGTGAACGACACTCATGGTCATGACTTCGGCGATAAGATCTTGAAACAAATCGCCCTGCGTCTGAGCCGCTTCCAATCTCGCCTTAGCCTAGTGATCAGAGATTCAAGTGATGAGTTCTTATTCTTAACGCCACTCACTAATGAGAGCGAACTGCACCGCTTAGCTGAACGAATTATCGAGGTATTGTCCAAGCCTTACGATGTAGACGAAGCGCAGTTCTTATTGAGCTGTAGCATCGGTATCGCGCAGTTCCCGCAACATGGTCGAGATCTCGATAGCCTTCTCCGCTCAGCAGATATCTCGATGTACAAGGCGAAACAGCAGCAGAACTCATACAGCATGTTCACAGCCGAAATGCAGGAAACGCACTTATACAAGATGAAAGTGGAACAGAAGTTAAGGGTTGCCGTTGAAAAACAGACGCTCTTTATGGTGTTCCAACCGCTTCTGCGAGCAGATGGTAACGTGAATGGTGTTGAAGCCTTAGTACGTTGGATTGATGACGAGCTTGGTTTTGTACCGCCTGACGTATTCATCCCTATTGCTGAAAAGACGGGATTAATGCCTAGATTAGGCGCGTTTATCATTGAATCAAGTGTTCAACAAATCGCGCATCTACACCGAATTGAGATGGTCAAGCTAGGGCTATCGATCAACATTTCAGTGCGTCAGTTTATGCATGCTTCATTTACGGAACATCTTCTAGCGACACTGGAAAAGTACCAGTTCCCGAGTGACTATCTAACGCTTGAGATCACGGAGAACTTATTCATTGAAGACGTGCAACAGGTACGCCCTATCTTTGAGTCACTCAATGACAGAGGTATTAAGATCTCACTGGATGATTTCGGAACAGGATATTCTTCACTGAGTATGCTGAAAGCTCTACCAATATACGAATTGAAGATCGATAAGAGCTTTATTGAGAACATTAACTGCGATGCGCAATCTCTGACTATGGTTCAAAACATCATCGCCATTGGTAAAAACTTTGGCATGGTAGTACTGGCAGAAGGGGTTGAGACCAAAGAACACTTTGATGTGTTAAAGGCTTGTCACTGTGACTTAATGCAAGGCTACTACTTCTCGCGCCCGATACCGTATGAGGAGCTCAGCCAGTACCTCAAACAATATGCTCCTTCATTAAAAGAAGAGTGTGAAGCATAAAAAAATGGAAGCGCGTGCTTCCATTTTTTACATCCTTATTAGGTATAACCCAAAGAGCCGCTCTGGTAAGCGAATAAGCACACTATCTAGTTAGTACCCTCACCCTTTTCTGCATATTTCATCTGTTCGTCTAAGTTGAGAACGGTTAGTGCATTACTTACGCTGGTCGCAATCACATCCACAACCCCAGTACGAAGCGCACCAAGCAGTGCTAATGGTTTACTGTTTTCGGCTGCGATAGCAATCACCTCCGCAATAGGGCGAAACTCTTCTAGACCCAAACCAATAACACGGTCACTCATTACTGTGTTGGCTGCTTTTCCGTGAACATCAAAAAAGTCATAGCCAGCAAAGTCACCAACCACACCTTGTAACAAGCGAGATTGAACAACCTCCCCTGCTGTAAACCAGCCTAGGTCAACCATATAGCTGTTCTCGCTCATGTCACCAATACCCACTAACGCCACATCTGCCTTACGAGCAAGGTCTAAGGTTTGCTTAACTGTGCTGTTTTCCATAAAGGCCGTTTTCTGAGCCTTGTTCTCCGCATAAGCGGGCGCATACAGAGTTTCCGATGAACCGCCATACTTTTTCGCTAGCTGACGACAAATGTGGTCTGCGTTAAACATACCACCTCTTGGGTGTATACCACCGATGCCACATACAAACTTACAGTCACGGGGAGTAATTACACCGGTATGATGTGCGACAGACGATACGTTACGGCCTTGACCGACGGTCACTACCATACCGTTTTTTAGGGTACTGGTTAGATAGTTGGACACTAGACCCGCTACTTGTTGTCGCTGTTGTTCTTCATTCGGTTGGTCTAGCGCGACAAGCGCACGTTTAACCCCAAAACGTTCAATTAGGCGTTGCTCTATTTTGGCGCTGAATACAGGGTGGTACTTAACCGTAATTTCTACGATACCTTCGTCTCGGGCTTGCTTGAGCATTCGACCAACCTTTGCACGAGAGATTGAGAACTTTTTCGATATCTCTTCCTGTGTCGCACCGTCTTGATAGTAGGCAACCGCCACTTCGGTGAGAAGATCAGTATTTTCTTCCGACACATCTTGAATATTCTTACTCATATACCACCCAACAAGTATTTAACAAATTATTTACCTAAATAAACAGCAATTGCTCGATAACAAAGCAACTGTCGCAATAGTTTACACTATGAACATATGTAATGGTAGAAAACAAATGCTCACCCAATCCGCTGTCACCAAAGTGTAATTGAACTGGTTAACACGCGAGCATTAAACGTTTGCTTTCAGACCCCGTGTTTATTGGAGTAAATTATATTTGATTAAAGTCACTTTACTGCACTATTTGCCATTGACTTTACCGTGAGATCGGATAAATATGGCTTCATCATTTACTCAGCCAACGAACATATGTTCGAAGCAAATGTTCGTCAGCTCGAAATTTTAAAATTAATGAACAACTGAACCAATGATTTGGTGATGAGAAGTTTATTAGCTAGCTTGCAAATGCCCACATCTCACTTCACTCGAGATGTTATGCGATAGATAGGATGATCAACATGAGCAACAAATTAGAGCAACTTCGTAAACTAACGACAGTAGTAGCAGACACTGGTGAAATTGATGCAATCAAAAAGTACCAACCAGAAGACGCAACAACTAACCCTTCTCTGATTCTTAAAGCGGCTCAAATCGAAGAGTATGCGCCACTTATCGATGCTTCAATCGAATACGCTAAAGCACAAAGCGCTGATAAAGCACAACAAGTACAAGACACTTGTGACATGCTTGCAGTAAACATCGGTAAAGAAATCCTTAAAACGATCCCAGGCCGTATCTCTACTGAAGTAGATGCTCGTCTTTCTTACGACACTGAAGGCAGCGTAGCTAAAGCTCGTCAGCTTGTAAAAATGTACAACGACGCAGGCATCACTAACGATCGCATCCTAATCAAACTGGCTTCAACTTGGGAAGGCATCCGCGCTGCTGAAATCCTAGAGAAAGAAGGCATCAACTGTAACCTAACGCTTCTATTCTCTTTCGCTCAAGCTCGTGCATGTGCTGAAGCTGGCGTATTCCTTATCTCTCCATTCGTTGGTCGTATCATGGACTGGTACAAAGCGAAAGAAGGTCGCGATTTCGAAGCTTCAGAAGATCCAGGCGTAATCTCAGTAACTGACATCTACAACTACTACAAAGAGCACGGCTACAACACTGTCGTTATGGGCGCAAGCTTCCGTAACATCGGCGAGATCCTAGAACTTGCTGGTTGTGACCGTCTAACTATCGCTCCTGCTCTTCTAGCTGAACTAGAAGCAGCTGAAGGTGAAGTTGTAGAGAAGCTAGTTGACTCTAAAGGCTCTAAAGAGCGCCCTGCTCCAATGACTCACGCTGAGTTCCTATGGGAGCACAACCTAGACGCAATGGCAGTTGAGAAAGTTGCAGAAGGTATCCGCAACTTCGCAGTTGACCAAGGCAAACTAGAAGACATGATCGCAGCTAAACTGTAATCACACAGAATTAAAAAAGGGGAACGTTTGCGTTCCCCTTTCAATTTCCAATTGCAATATTTTAAACACTGGTAGTTATTATGGATCGTAAACATCTAGCTAATGCTATTCGTGCTCTAAGCATGGACGGCGTACAACAAGCAAACTCTGGCCACCCAGGCGCACCTATGGGTATGGCTGACATCGCTGAAGTTCTTTGGCGTGATCACCTAAACCACAACCCGTCAAACCCAGAGTGGGCTGACCGCGACCGTTTTGTTCTTTCAAACGGCCACGGCTCAATGCTGATTTACTCTCTGCTTCACCTAGCAGGCTACGAGCTATCAATCGAAGATCTTAAGAATTTCCGTCAACTGCACTCTAAGACTCCAGGTCACCCAGAGTACGGTTACGCACCGGGTATCGAAACAACAACGGGTCCACTAGGCCAAGGTATCACGAACGCTGTTGGTATGGCGCTGGCTGAGAAAACTCTAGCAGCACAATTCAACAAAGAAGGCCACGACATCGTTGACCACTTCACCTATGCATTCATGGGTGACGGCTGTCTGATGGAAGGTATCTCTCACGAAGCATGTTCTCTAGCGGGTACGCTAGGTCTTGGTAAGCTTATCGCTTTCTGGGATGACAACGGCATCTCTATCGATGGTGAAGTTGAAGGCTGGTTCTCTGATGATACGCCTAAGCGTTTTGAAGCATACGGCTGGCACGTAATCCCAGCAGTAGACGGCCACGATGCAGAAGCTATCAACGCAGCTATCGTTGCAGCGAAAGCAGACCCACGTCCTACGCTAATCTGTACTAAGACTATCATTGGTTTTGGTTCTCCAAACAAATCTGGTTCACACGACTGTCACGGTGCACCACTAGGCGCTGAAGAAATTGCAGCTACACGTAAAGAACTTGGTTGGGAGCACGGTCCTTTTGAAATTCCGTCGGAAGTCTACTCAGAGTGGGATGCGAAAGAAGCAGGCGCAGCTAAGGAAGCAGCGTGGAACGAGAAACTTGCAGCTTATGAAGCAGCACACCCTGAGCTGGCAGCTGAATTCAAACGCCGCGTAAACGGTGAACTTCCAGCACAGTGGGAAGAGAAAGCAAACCAAATCATTGCTGACCTTCAAGCTAACCCAGCAAACATTGCATCACGTAAAGCGTCTCAAAACGCACTAGAAGCGTTCGGTGCTATGCTACCTGAATTCCTAGGCGGTTCTGCTGACCTTGCACCTTCTAACCTAACTATGTGGTCTGGTTCGAAGTCTGTTTCTGCTGAAGATCCAGCGGGTAACTACATCCACTACGGTGTACGTGAATTCGGTATGACGGCGATCATGAACGGTATCGCTCTGCACGGTGGTTTCGTACCATACGGCGCTACTTTCCTAATGTTCATGGAATACGCTCGTAACGCAATGCGCATGGCTGCTCTGATGAAAGTTCAGAACATCCAAGTTTACACGCACGACTCTATCGGTCTTGGCGAAGATGGTCCAACTCACCAACCAGTTGAGCAAATGGCTTCTCTACGTCTGACTCCAAACATGAGCACATGGCGCCCATGTGACCAAGTTGAGTCTGCAGTAGCTTGGAAACTGGCTATCGAACGTAAAGACGGTCCAACGTCTCTAATCTTCTCTCGTCAAAACCTTGCACAGCAAGAGCGTAGCGAAGAGCAAGTAGCGAACATCGCGAAGGGTGGTTACATCCTGAAAGATTGTGAAGGCAAGCCAGAGCTAATCCTTATCGCTACAGGTTCTGAAGTTGAGCTAGCAGTTAACGCTGCGGCTGAGCTAACAGCTGAAGGCAAGAAAGTACGCGTTGTTTCAATGCCTGCTACAGACGCATTCGACAAGCAAGACGCTGAGTACCGTGAATCTGTACTTCCATCTGACGTAACAGCTCGTATCGCTGTAGAAGCTGGCATCGCTGACTTCTGGTACAAGTACGTTGGTTTCGGTGGCAAGATCATCGGTATGACAACATTCGGTGAATCTGCACCTGCAGGTGAGCTATTCAAGATGTTCGGTTTCACTACTGAAAACGTAGTAAACACAGCGAAAGAGCTGCTAGCTTAATCTCTGCATCTCGATATCAAAATGCCCCGCTATTTAAGCGGGGCATTTTTTATTGTATCTCTTCTACATTCACTTCTGTGCTGAACTTTACGGTTTTAGTCGACACTGAGGTGTGAAATTTTCTGATGTTTTTATCTTGATGAAGCACCCGTTCAATAAAGCGTTCATAGGCTTGAATATCTGGCACAGATAGGACAATCAGAAAATCGTAGCCACCCGTTATTTGGTAGCACTGAGTCACCTCTGGTGCTTGCTCAACAGAGTTTCGAAATACACTGTAGATATCACCTCTATCACGTTCCATCTCCACAGAGACAATCAAGGTCATCTTGTTACCTGCCAACGCAGGGTTAATCAGAGAGACATCCCCAACTATCACCTTCTCTTTACGAAGGCGTTTGACCCGCTTGAGACAAGCTGGAGCGGAGAGGCCGACCTCCTCTGCCAAATCGACATTGGCGATACGGTTGTTCTTTTGCAAAATAGCCAAGATACTTCGATCAATTCGGTCTAATTCCATATATTTCCCAAAACCTCATAATTATGAAATTTTTGTTAGCATTTAAATAAAACAAGAAATCTGGATACGTAGAACCACTCATTTCATTAAACATATTTCCCGTGAATACCTTAGCATTCTCTCTATCAGTTGTAATGAAAAGGATATAACAATGAGAAAGTTCCACAATTTCTTCTCAGAGCTATGGCGCGAAATTTTTGATGTGACCTGGACGCTGTATAAATTGATGATCCCCATCATTATCATCATCAAAATCGTTGAAGAGATGGATGGCATTACTGTGTTAAGCGAATGGCTAAGCCCTTTAATGAGCTTTGTTGGTCTGCCAAGTGAGATGGGGCTTGTATGGGCTACGACACTTCTTACCAACATTTATGCCGGGTTATTAGTGTTTATGAACACCAACGCCGAGCTCAGCGTCGCACAAGTATCGGTATTAGGTTCATTAATGTTGATTGCACATTCATTGCCCATTGAAGCGGCTGTGGCCAAACGCGCCGGAGTGAGCGTTTTCGCGACTATGGTACTCAGACTTGGTGGAGGTTTGCTGTTTGCTTGGATTCTTCACCAGACTTACACATGGGGCGGGATTCTTGAGCAATCAGCGCAAGTCATATGGGCTCCCGACCTTACCAATGAGCAAAGCTACCTTGAATGGGCTTGGAGCCAAGTAGAAAGCCTATTTATGATTTTTGTCGTCATTTCTGTACTTCTATTTACACTCAAAGTGCTCAAGATTTTGGGCATTGAAAAACTTATCGCCATCGCTCTGCGCCCAGTACTAAAAATTCTTGGAATTAGCCCAGAAGCAACCAACATGACCATCGTTGGTATGACACTAGGGATCTCTTTCGGTGGAGGTTTATTGATTAATGAGGCCAACAAAGGACATATCCCGGCACGAGATATCTTTACCGCTATCATGTTATTGAACTTAGTCCACAGTATGATTGAAGACACCATTCTCATCATGTTGATAGGTGCCGATTTCATCTCGATCTTCTGGGGGAGATTACTGTTTGGCTTAGTCGTAGTTGCGTTGATCTCTCACGTACTCAAACGTACAAGCGACCGCACCTGTGAGAAATACCTCTACAAAAGCCTGAATGGATAATTCAAACACTAAAGTACCTAAGAAAAGCCCCGCGAGTGCGGGGCTTTGTTTAAACAATTGGTATGATATTAAAAAGTAAAGGCTAGGTTTCCGCCAACACCAAACTGGTTATCACCAGCATAGCTTCCTGCAATATCAAGACTAACTAAGTCTCCCGGGCTGATTCCAATTCCGGCAGTTATTGAACTATCCAATGTATCTTCTAGATCAATCTCATATCCAGCACGAAGCTGAGCCCAACCCCAAGCATTGCCTTCTACACCAAAACGTAAAAACTGCGTGTCATCCGCTAAACTAGCGAACCGCTCTTGGGTAGTCAGGTCCCAATCGACAGTTGCCGTGAATAGTTCCATTGCATAAGCACCTGAAAGCGTAACTTGTGTATCTAAATTGTAAGTATCATTGCCGTCAAAGGTTTTTACCTCTTGTGCCAACAGGTCTTTAATGGCAATTCCTATACGATAATTGTTGTGTATGAGTACAGCACCTAAGTCAACATTGAAAGCTGTCTCGCTCACTTCACTTTGATCATAATCTTCGATATCAAAATCATTGATGTTGGCAGACTCTTGGTAAGTCATCAACTCTTGGTATTTTGGCGTGATTCCAAAAGAAACATCATAGCCCGCGAGGTTGATCCGCTTCGCTAATGCTAAACCAAACTCGGAATACCCAAATGCAACCATGTGTACTTCAGATGCTGCTACATCATCAGCTGTCGTGTTCCCCGAAGTATCTACGTCCGGCACAGCAATAACCTCTGCATACCCGCGAGTAAAAAGGTTTGCAGAAAGAGCTTTAATTGGAAAAGCAACAGCTAACCCAGCACCAGCAGTTACCGCAACAGGTGAGTTACCTTTAATTTCACTTAATAAGCGATCAACTTCAGGATCGTTAATACTACCAGGATTTCGATCAATGGCATCTTGTAGGTCTTCGATCAAAGAAATTGTATCGTCGGTATCTTTCGCTGTTACTCCAATTGAAGGCACTAATAAACCAAAATCATCTTCTTCTCTATGAACCGCCACCAACGCAGGGTTATAGAAAGGAGCAAGAAGAAAATCAGCAGACGTTACGCCTGTATTACCCATACCATTACCGCGACCATCCGCGATAATATTAGCCGAGCTAGCATTAAATGCAATTAACGATAGAGCCACTGCTAGTGACGTTTTTGCCATATTTATCATTTTTTATATTATCCTTATAATCTATTCGCGTGAACACTGTTGCGTGTCAATGCATATAGGATAATAACCGATCAAGCCGAATCATGTGAATAATTTATATACTTACTTTCTATGGATAGTTCATAAACTAAAGTACCAAAGAAAAGCCCCGCGAGTGCGGGGCTTTGTGATCTTACAGCTCAATCTTGGTGATGGTTACTTTTCTTCAAAACGCTGTGCAAGCAAGTAGAACTCCCCTACTTGGTTCTTAAGTTCGTTCGAATGCTCTTTAACGGAATGCGTCGCAGCTAGATTTTGTTCCGCTGTAGACGCAATCGACTGAATGTGAAGGTTTACGTCACTGGTAAGCTGACGCTGCTGATTGGCTGCATTTTCGACAGACTGCATCAATTGGTTCATCTGCTCCATTAACGCTTCAACTTCAGATAATCGCTCCGAACTTACCTGTGCTGATTCACCACACTTCGCGGTTTGTGCTTGATTATCCAAGATATCGCGCTGCCAGCCTTCAATAGTGTGAAGCATAGTTTCAATGCTTTCTTTAATCTGAACGGTCGCTTTTGAAGTGCGACCAGACAAAGCACGCACTTCATCTGCTACGACAGCAAAGCCACGACCTTGCTCGCCTGCTCGTGCAGCTTCAATCGCTGCGTTCAGGGCCAGCAAGTTGGTTTGCTCTGCGATACCGCCAATCTCTTCCATCATTTTACTAACGTTTTGGGCTTGGTCGCTTAGCTGATAAGTCGTTTGAGTCGCCTTTTCTGCTTGTACATTCAAGCTATCTAGGTTGCTGTGTGTTTGTTCGATGCTATCTTTAGCACTCGCACATGTCTTGAAGGTGATTTCTACGATTTGGTGCGCTTCTTGAGTCGTCGATGATACTTCGTCTGCAGTCACTTCAACTTCACAGGTCGCTTCACGTACTTCAAGAATATCTTTTGTCTGTTGATCAAGCGCTTCAGTAACTTGATAAGACGTTGCGCTTAGGTTATCAGCTAAATCCTGAATCGGCTTGGCTGAGTCTGTCATACGACCCAATACAGTGCGAATACGGGCTGACGCGAGTTTCAAGTGGAAATCTGCTACCGAAAACTGGCTATTACCTGAGTACACCAGACGACTAACACTATCAAACTTAGATTGAAGCTTTTTCAGCTCGCGAGGCGTGTCGATCAGCTCTTGTCTAAACAGTAATGCGAGCGCAGAAACAGGAAGTAAGCTGCACAGCCATTGCGATGCCTGTCCAAGATCCATCATGTTCGATAGAACTGGAGCTGAAAGTGAGCCTAAAAGAATGGCGTAACGGACACTGTCACTGATTTGCAACGACCATTGACGTCCATTTTTCTCAGCCTTCAATAAGCCTTGATACGCTTTGTCCGCCACTTGCACCCACTGTGCTTTAGGCTTTACACGTACCGACTGGTAGCCGCTGATAACGCCATCGTTATAAATTGGGGTTACATACGCATCCACCCAGTAATAGCCACCCGATTTGGTTTTGTTCTTAACAATACCGCGCCAGGCCTTACCCTGTTTAAGGTTGACCCACATATCAGCAAAAGCTGCTTTAGGCATTTCATCGTGACGAACAATATTATGGTTCTGACCCAATAGTTCATCTTGTTCATATTCCGCAATTCGACAAAACGCCTCATTGCTGTAGGTAATTACGCCTTTTAGATCGGTCGTCGATACTAGTTGATCCGTATCGTTTAAAAGTGTTTCACGTCGTTGAGAAGATAGGCTGGCAGTCATTATTCGTTGCTTTATGGTATTTATAATTTTAGCAGGCGAATATATACAATAATTGAAATTATGACAAAATATGAACCTCACATTTTGCGCAAATGACGGTACTTTGTTCGTTTGTTATCGTAATAGGTCACAAATACAACAAAGCCTCGGATTGACACCCAAGGCTTAAAGAAAATTATGAATAGAGCGGTGCTATTCGAACAGACTAGGCATAACGGCAGGGACCGATATGATCTTCCGGCAGAGTCTTATACCTTCTGTGTAACCACATCCAAGCACTGATGTCTTTTAAAATTAGACGTTCAATTTCTTGGTTCATAACTTGTGCTGCAACTTCTGGCTGCTTACGTGGGAATTTATCGCTGAAGTCCTCGCTGATCTGCAACTCATAAACTCCACCTTTTCTCACACTTACTCCTGACATAACGGCACACTTGGTTGCATCAATTAAGAAGCCAGTCCCCGCTGTTGTTGAAGCCTTGTCGACGCCAAAGAACGGGACAAAAACAGAGGCATTTGCTCCGTAATCATGGTCCGGTAAGTACCACAGCCGATTGCCTGATTTAAGTACCTTGAGCATGCCTTTTAGATCGGAGCGATCGATCATTTTGTGCCCTTTACGTGTTCTTCCATGATGTTGAATAAACTCATAAGCCGCATTACTGTGCGGTCGATATACACCGTAACCAGGGGCAAACAAACTGAAGATTCGCGCTGTCATCTCTAGGTTAAGAAAATGACCGCATGCCACCAGCACACCACGTCCATTCTCTTCTTGCTCTAGGATAAGATCTTTTCCCGCAACGCGCATATGGCGCTTCACTCGCCAATCTGGCCAGAACCAAGCCATACCTGTTTCAATTAAAGCCATACCAGCGTAATCAAAGTTTCGTCGAACTAACTTCTCAATCTCTTGTTCAGACAATTCTGGAAATGCTAACTCAAAGTTGCGTCGAGCCACCTTTGCACGCTTACTAATGATCAACTTTGCCAGTTGACCAACACCCTCTCCAATAAAAACCAATACACGATAAGGAAGAAGATTCACTAGCAGAGCTAAGAACCCAAACCCAAACCAAACACACCAGTATTTTGGTAACAACAAAGACAACGTTAACTTTGGACGTTCTACAACTTTCATTACGCCTCCTAGAATAAAAGCGGCGCAATTATACATATGATTCATGAAAAAAAAGTAAATATCGAATAAAGCTATGTAAAAAATCTGTCGATCATGGGATTAAAATCGACAAACCCAATAAAAGATGTAGAAAATTTGAACTTTTTAATTATTTATCAAACATTTAACAATATGAGATTCAGAATAAAGTGCTCGTCCTAAACCGTTCGAGCACTCCAATTAAGATGAGATTATAAGAGATGACCAGCGGCTACTGAGTTACTGATGGACGGCTCGATTTCTTCGCACTAAATGCGAACACCATGATCACCAACAGAACAAACGGCAATACGTAGATGTTGAGCATTTGCCAGCCGACCGTCGACTCAAGCCAACCAGAAAGCAGTGCCGTAATACTCACACAACTAAATACAACAAACTCATTCAAGGCTTGCGCCTTAGACTTATTCTTAGATTGGTAAGATTGGCTAAATAGCCCTGTGGCCGCGATAAACATAAAGTTCCAACCAATGCCAAGTAGCACCAACGCCGCTCTAAAGTGCCAGATCGACTCGCCATGAATGTTGATGGCAATGCACAACAAGAACAGTACCGCCCCAGCCAAAATCATGCGCTTAGCGCCAAACCTCTCAATGAGCCCACCAGTAAAGAAAGCAGGAACGAACATGCCCAATACATGCCACTCAATGACGCCAGCTGCTTTGGTAAAATCAAAACCACATCCGATCATCGCCAAGGGTGTCGCTGTCATTAAAATATTCATCACCGCATAGGCGACCATAGCGGCAAACACAGCACCAACAAAATTAGGCGCTTTGATCATTGTACGCACTGAATCAGTTTTAACGTGTTGGTTTGCTAGGCTGAACTTAGGGAATTGAACCGTCTGCAGAATAACCAGTGCGAGCACGTTGAGCCCAATGAGAGATGCAAAAGCACCGATGTAAAGGCCATCTTGTGACCACTGTTGTGACATCACGGCTAAATTTGGCCCCAACACCGCCGCCAAGACCCCACCCGCCATTGAAATAGAGATCGCTCTATGGCGCGCTTCTTCACTGCAAACTTCAATCGCAGCAAATCGATACAAAGTTCCGAAGCCGATACCGATACCGAGTAAAAAAGTCGCAAAGCAGAACAGGTAAAAGTGTTGAGTAGAGAGCGCAAAGGTTGCCAGACTCGCTCCAGAAATACCGACTAGGTTACCGATGCTAAAGCCGCGTTTGCGCCCTAACTTTCCAGAGATAAGAGAGGCAGGAATAGTCGCCGCCATTAAGCCAAGAAACTGCAATGCAACGGGCAAGGTGATCATACTCTGACTCGGAGCGATCTGTTTTCCAATTAAACCAATCACCGAGATAAGTAGAATATTGCCAGTCATCAATAGAGCCTGACAGAGAGAGAGTATCCAAACGTTCCTGTTCATTTTGCCACCTTTTATGCACTAGGTGGCAACTACAACAAAATGACAACAAAGTTGCAACCCTTTAATGGCCGACATTCATGACGATATATTTATCCAACATGACTACTTTGAGTTATGCTAATTAAAGCTTGTGATAATAATCTGTTATATAAGGTTCGTAATGATTAATCCGCTTTGGCTCAACACTTTTAAAACACTTGTGGAAGTCGGCCACTTCACTCAAACGGCAGAGAAACTCTACATGACTCAGCCAGGAGTGAGCCAGCACATAAAGAAACTGGAGCAAGCCTGTAACTGCTCCCTACTTTCTCGTGAAAACAAAACCTTTGAGCTAACCGAGCAAGGTCGAATTATCTATCGCTACGCACTTAAGCTGAATAAAGAGCAAGAAGAGCTGTTTGAATCTCTGCGATTTGACAACCCATTCGCTGGTCAATGTAACCTCTCATGCTCTGGTACACTTGCTCTGCAGCTCTATCCGGATTTTCTTGAACTGCAATCCCAACACCCAGAGCTCAGCATTCATGTCGAGGCTTCACCCAATCAGCGTATCTTTAATGATGTGTTACAGGGAACCATTGATGTCGGCATCGTAACGCAACTTCCCAATGACAGAGTCTACCAAACGGAAATGATTGGTAAGGAAGCCTTGTGCCTTATCACTCATAAAAGCCTAGAGAATGTCGAGATCACACCAGAGAAACTCCACCAGCTTGGCCTGATTGCTCACCCAGACTCTACGCACTACCTTTCTCTGTATTTCGACTCATGCGGAGATGAGGCACTGAAAAAGCTCAATATTAACGAGTTACCGAAAACCGGATACATCAATCAACTTCATCAAATCCTGCTGCCTGTATCCAAAGGGCTTGGCTTTACGGTGCTCCCCGAGGGAGCCGTAGATAACTTCCCAAATAAAGAGCAATTGCACGTAGTGCCACCCAAAGTAAAAGTCGAAGAGGCGCTTTACTTGGTTCAAAAGAGAAATCGAACACTGCCACGCCGATACGATACTGTGATCGATTTGATTAAACAGACCTTTGCCAACAGCATAGAACAACCGTCATAGCTCAATCTCTATTGCCCATAGCCCTGCACTCCCCTACACCGGGCTATGATTTAATGTGATTTGCACGTTCCAATGCCGTATCAAAATCATATTGTTCAAGAGCTTGTTGAACTTCTTTTAACCCAGACTCCGTGGTGCTCGACAATAACTCATTTGTTAAGTCGAGTGCTTCACTATCGTAATTAGAGATCAATTCAATCAGCTTCTGTTTTTGTTCTAAAGTCATCGCTATTGATTCATGACTTAAAC
The DNA here is from genome assembly GCF_024347475.1 of Vibrio fortis. NCBI lineage: Bacteria > Pseudomonadati > Pseudomonadota > Gammaproteobacteria > Vibrionales > Vibrionaceae > Vibrio > Vibrio fortis. The sequence goes on along the minus strand of NZ_AP025488.1, from coordinate 871,219 downwards.
CGTCATCAAGCAAATTGTTACTTGGTTGGCGCTCTTGTTTGAGATAAGGGCGAAGGGCTTCAATTAACTCGGCGATTCTCGCTGCCGCAGTCTCTAAATCAGCCCCAGTTAAGCTCCGCTCTCTCGCTCTACGTTCAAAGTAAGCCAAAGCGCTCTGAGCCTTAACTCCGCCTATCGCGCCACACATGCTTTTCAGTGAGTGCAATTCTCGTTCTAAAGCCTCCCAATCTCCATCGTTGAGATAAGCTTGGGCATGTTCCAGCATGGGTTGAGCCTGAGCGTTAAAGCGAGAGAGTAGCTTCTGCTTCAACAACTCATCACCTTGGGTAGAGCGGTCGATCACAGTCAATGACAATATCTCCCCCTCTGTTTCCAAACGAGAGATAGAGTTTTGGCTTGTGATGAACGGCTCACTCTCTTGACTAGTATCGTTAGCAATACTTGCCCCAAGATAATCAGCGATCTTCGCCACGGCTTTGTCGATCATAATAGGCTTATCAAGGAAATCATCGATACCCGCTTCTATCGCCCGCTGCTTAGCCTCTGAGAATGCATTTGCAGACATAGCAATGATTGGGATATCCCCCTTAATTTGTTTAATGTGACGCGTTGCAGCATAACCATCCATGATAGGCATTTGTAAGTCCATCAAGATAAGTTTGTAGTCATTGTTTCTAACGCAATCTACCGCCTGTTGGCCATTTTCTGCCAAGTCGACTGTTAAGTTCATTCTCTTGAGAAACGCCAGCGCTAGGTCTTGGTTCAATTCGTTATCTTCTGCCAAAAGCACGCGTTCGCCGTTAAAGAACACAGTTTGCGTTTTGGCCGCTTCTTTGGTTCTGAATTTGGCTACTTCCGCTTGTGAGGCATTAGGCAGTTCGAGAGTGAAATAGAAACAACTCCCCTTCCCTAACTCACTATCGATATGTATCTCGCTGCCCATTGCTTGAATCAGTTTTTGGCTGATATTGAGCCCAAGTCCAGTACCACCAAAACGTCTGGTCGTGGTGCTATCAGCTTGTTTGAATGCTTCAAAGAGATGTTTCTTATGCTCATTTGATATGCCGATACCAGTATCGACAACGGAGACACTCAAGGTTGTCGTATCCAAAGACTCGCCTATGACACGACATTGAATGGTAACGTGACCCTGCTCAGTAAACTTAATCGCATTGCCTACGAGGTTCAGCACGACTTGGAATAGTCTCAAGGGGTCGCCAATCAGCGCTAGGTCATTGGGAATATCAAAATCGGTATGCAGTGCCAGTTGCTTTTCGCTCGCTTTCGATTCCATTAGCTCTACAACTTCATTCAAAGGCTGAATAGCGCTAAACGGTATGCTATCAATGCCAAGCTCACCCGCCTCTATCTTAGAAAAGTCCAGAATGTCATTAATGATAGTGAGTAGCGACTGACCTGAGCGGTGGACTTTCTCAACATAGTTTTTTGCCACGGGGTTAGTGATTTCGCCAATGGCCAAATAAGACAAACCAATAATAGCGTTCATTGGCGTTCTGATTTCGTGGCTCATATTCGCTAGAAATTCAGATTTAGCTTGGCTTGCAAGATCCGCTCTCTCTTTCTCTTCTTCCAATTGTTCGTTAAGGCGTTTCATTTCCGAAATATCAAAAGCCCAAAACAGCGTGGCAATTTCTCCGTCTAACTCAAACAGGTAGTAACTAACTAGAGCAACGAATCGTGTTCCATCAGACTTTTTCAACACCAACTCTTTGTTCTCAACCTTGCCATTCACATTCAGTTCGTTGTGGATCTCGTCGCGTACTTCCAGTGAATCATGAATAGACGATACGTCAATTGAGGAGAGTTCGACATTCTCCACCCCAAATAAGTGTTTTGCTGTATCGTTGGCGTAACGAACTTGTTCTTCAAATACAACAGCGGCTGCAATGGGAGAACTATTCAACATGTTATAAAGCTCTGCCTGTGCCTTCTTGAGCGCGTTGGTGGCATCATTCGCAATCCGAATCTGTTTTGCGAGCTTGCGATTCCAAAAGACAATTAGAAAAACAATCACCAGAGAAAAAACTGAGATGGTATAGACAAGTTGATAGTCGACTCTCTCTATCGCTTTCGGAGCGGCCCATTTCGTTGATATCTTTTGGTGCTCATCTGCGGAAATGCTTTCGATCGCCTTATTGATGATTGAATAAAGCTGAGGTTCACTTTTAATCACATGCAGAGTTGGTGAGAGATAGAAATCAAGTCGACCAATAATTCCGATCTCTCGGTGACCGAATGAGTCAATGAGATAATTTAGGACATCAACGGTATCTATCATCCCATCTAAGGTTTGGTCATCGAGCTGATTAAGGCCATTGGCCGTTGACTCAACCAAAACCCACTCGACGTTGGGGTATTTCTCCATTATCGCACTGGTATTGGCCGCATTTTTTAGAATACCAATCTTCCAGCCTGACGCTTCTTCTAAAACTAAGCTACTGACATCCCGTCTTGAAGCGATGGCTAATCGACTCGAAAACAAGCGTTGTGCGGCTCTAACATTTTCACCCAGAGAAACATTTTCTTTAGCTGCAGAAACCAGCTCTACTTGCTGACGGTCGACTAAGCTTCTGGTTTCTGACCAATTCGCTACATCAACATGCTCAATGTTTAGACCTGTTTTTTGTTCGATGAGTTTTAAGTAGTCATCAATCATCCCAATATATTCACCGGCGCTCGAGACGGCCTCATAAGGGAGCGAATTAGGATCGATTCCGATCCGCACATTCGGAGTGTCTTTGATCCACTGTCTTTCTTCTTGGCTTAAATCGAGTATTTCCCCAATCAAGTTGTTCGCTTGATACACATCGGCAATATAACGTTTTGCCGCATCACCGAACTGGTCGAACTGTTCTATGGTAGGAAAGTAAACGTGCTTACGGACTGGTGACTGAGTATCAAAATAGAAAGTCATCGAGCCTGAATTAATCGCTCCCCCTTTAGTCCGGTAATTTGCCGTTTTGGTGACAGATGCAAAGTGAGACGTATTTTTCCTCTCCCCGTGGTCATCGACTAAGTTACCGAGATACCAAGATTTAATCGGTCGATTATTGTTATCAGCTTGCGCCGTAATCACTTGAAATGAGCTGTCGGTATCAAAAACTTCAAACAAATCAAACAGTTCATCAAAGCGGTCATTGACAATAAAGTAAGCTGAAGCTTGAGCAATAATGCTCGCCTTTTTTAGTATCTGACTCAGGTCATTTTGTACATGGGTTTCGATAATCTGGCGCAAACCATCATCGGTCTGCTTTAGATCAGAGAGCGCTGCATTAAAACTGTCTCTCAGTTCTTGAGTCTTAAAATCCACATATATTGGGTATGTCACCTTATAATTGTCATGCAGCTTTAACTCCGCCATCTCAATAAAGCGAGTGTTAGTGATGAACCATTTTAGAACCCGTTTTTCGACCATTAAAAGGTCGACATTTTGCGCCCTCAACTGGGCAAATGCCGATTCAAGACTTTCGTAATCTTCGATTCGGTCAATAGTCAATTTACTCGTTAGAACTTCAACCGAGTTTTTTATTGGAGAAGTCTCATCAAATAGAAGAGCTCCCAGTGAAAGATCACTTTTCGATTGCAGATTCAATTGACGTCGAGCCAATGAAACGGGCACAAACTCAACATCTAGAACACTGTCACTCAAGAAGTGCGCGTCTGGGTCATCAACTTGCACACCCGACACAAAAGAGATTGAGTTATTGCTTTCTATCGCTTTGCGAGCTGCACTGGGTGGCAGTGTGACAACATCACCCAACTTGTACCCCATGTCATTAAAAGCACGCTGCATTATGTCATGCTCCAACCCTACGGCTGTACTACCGGGATACATATAAGGTGGGTTACCAAAACCAAAGACTCCCTTTAAAGGCGGTCGATACGGCGAACTGTCTAACCACTTCGATAAGATTTGGTTCTTTTTACTAATGGAGAATGTTTGAATCTGCTTGTTTAACAGTGTGAGAACTTCAGACTCTCCCGATCTCACCACCATTGAGGCTTCTAGTTTTTTCCAATGCTCCAATACATAGTTAATCGCGAGATCATGAACACCCACTTCGTTTGCTAACCCCATCGTAGTAATGGGTTCCCCAACAATGCCATCGACACTGCCGGCACCTAATGCACGTACCGCATCAATCACATTGTCGAAATCCACTCGTTCAATAGAACTTAGCTGTACGCCCGCTCTTTGTAGGTCGATATTTTCATTAACCATAGCTATGCGGCGTTTCGTGTTTTGATCCAAGTTGCCATATATTCCGTTATCAATAGGGACAATTACGGCAACCTGATAGGGAATGTACGGTTCACTCGCTAAAAACCGTCCACCGTCACTGGGGTCAAACTGTTGAAAGGGAAATACGTCGCCTCGACCATCAAGTAACGCAGCTTTTGCGTCACTGCGAGAATTAACGCTAATAAACCGCGCATGAATACCAAACCTCTCTTCAAGGTCGAGAGTCCAATCTCTGATAATGCCAGAGACCTTTCCATCATCGTCAATAAAGGAGTATGGGTAATGGTTGGTAAGAGCTATAAACGTTATCGTGGGTTTATTGTCTAACCAACGATTTAGTTGCTCATCACTAATCTCAGACGCACTGACATTCACCACAAACAGTAGCTGAATCAACAGACAAACTGAAACAACCGTAGCTTTTAACTTCAGCATGAAGCGCTCACTCATCTTTAAATTTGTCTTTGACCGCTAAGATCTGAGGCAGGTTTTCAAATAACAGTTCAACAATCCTAGGATCGAAATGCTTGCCCTTTTGCTCTTCGAACAAACTCAGAGCTTCATCGACGCTCCACGCTTTTTTATAAGGTCTCTCCGCAGTTAGGGCATCGAACACGTCTGCTACCGCAGCGATTCTTCCGACCAATGGTATATCTTCACCTGCAATACGATTTGGATAACCACTTCCGTCCCACTTTTCATGGTGATACTGCGCCACTTGAATTGCCATTTTCATTAGCTTGGAGTCGCTCTGTGTGCCAAGAATTTCGACACCATATTCAACGTGTTTTTGCATGATGGTCCACTCTTCAGCATCGAGTTTACCGGGCTTAAGTAACACGCTATCTGGAATGCCTATCTTGCCAATATCATGCATGGGTGCTGCGTCGCGTAACGTCTCTGCGTCTTCATCTGTCATACCGGAGGCTTTAGCCAATATTTCACAATAATGGCTCATGCGCATGACATGCATGCCCGTTTCATTATCTTTAAACTCAGCGGCCCGACCCAAAATACTGAGAGTCTCTAACTTACCAAGATTGATCTCTCGAGTTTTCTCTTTAACTTGGCTAGACAGTGCGCGCTGTTGGTCATACAAAGCAACATGCGTTTTCACTCTTTGCAGGGCAATTTCAGGGGTAATAGGCTTGGCTAGGTAATCAACGGCACCTAAAGAGAGCCCTTTGACTTCATCTTCCGGTTCAATTTTCGCAGTAACAAATATGATAGGGATATGAGCTGTGTTGGGTTGAGCTTTGAGCTGACGACAGACCTCAAAACCATCGATCTCTGGCATCATGATATCAAGCAGAATCAGATCGGGCTGGGGAACCGTCTTAGCGATTTTCATACCAATATGGCCGTTGATCGCGACTTTCACTTGATAGGTATCTTTGAGTATTCCGGTGAGCACATCTAAATTGCTGGGTGTGTCGTCTATCACTAAAACGGTCGGTTTACTACTCATTATTACCCCAATATAAATCAACTAGTTATTTATCAAGTGTAGGTCGCAAATTTAAGTCCTCAACAGAACTAAGTAAAAAATTCGCTAAATCCTAGACGCGCTCACATAGACGTGATGTTTGTTCCAACCCCAAAGCGTTTTTCGAGCAATAAAAAAAGCCGCTCATCACGAGCGGCTTTGAATTTATTAACTTTTATTATGCGGTTGTTTCTTGTTGAGCACCCTCGACCTTATCATCGACAGCTTTCACCAATAGCAGCCCAACCGAGAATACAATCAGTCCACACAATACAAACACTAAACGTCCCCATATTGGGTTTGGTAGAACAAACATGGTCATGACACCGACACCCGCTACTGCGATCAACGTACCTAGCATACGACGCTGTTTATTATCCAGTTTCTTCTGCTCTGTGCTTTCTGCAACAAGCGGCGTCGCCAAGTTACCAAAGAAAGTATCAACGTCTTTTTCACGATGCTCTGGCAATGGCTTGTAGAACAAGGTTGAAAGAACAAAGAAACCAGCGGTAAATACAATGTGTCCAATAAGACCAATTGCTACTTTGAGGTCTGCCCATTCACGACCAGTAAGCTCATTAAGACCGAACCAACCTTCAATCATCTCTGCTGTAATCACGAAACCAACAAAGTACGAAACAAAGCCACCAACAACTAATGTGCCCCAACCTGCCCAGTCTGGTGTCTTACGGATAAAGAAGCCACAGAACGCTGGGATTGTCATCGGGAAGCCGATTAGAGCACCAACGTACATCATGGTGTCGAACAGGCTCAGACCTTTAAGCGAGTTGATAAATAGAGCAACAAGAATGATGGAGATACCGAAGAAGGTCGATGTTAGTTTAGAAACAATCACCAACTCTTTTTCATTCGCGTTTGGACGTAGAATTGGTTCATAGAAGTTCTTAACAAAGATACCAGAGTTACGGTTTAGACCTGAGTCCATAGAAGACATAGTGGCTGCAAACATAGCGGCGATTAACAGACCCACCATACCAACCGGCATGTATTCTTGCACGAAGTAAAGGTAAGCGAAGTCGGCTGCTTTGCTGCCGGCTTCAGGGTATTGAGAAACTAGGTCGACACCTTGACCAGCAATGAACCAAGAAGGCATAAACCAAATGATTGGGCCTAGTGTCATCAGAATACATGCAAGCAGTGCAGCCTTACGTGCATTGTTCGAGTCTTTTGCTGCTAGGTAACGGTATGAGTTCAGCATGTTGTTGGTGATACTGAACTGCTTCAGGAAGATAAACACCGCCCAGATACTAAAGATGCTTAGGTAGTTGAGGTTATCACCCGTGATGAAAGAGTCAGTCGGGAAGTTGTTAACGATATTGGTCACACCACCACCGTGGTACATAGCCACGACAGCACAGGTCACAGTTACCGCCATGATGATAACCATCTGCATGAAATCAGACGCGATAACTGCCCAAGAACCACCTGTTACCGACATCACCAATACAACCAAACCAGTAAGAATGATGGTTGTTGTCATATCAAAGCCAAAGATACCTGATGCGATGATTGCAAGACCATTCAACCAGATACCCGCTGAAATCACACTGTTTGGCATACCAGACCAAGTAAACACTTGCTCATTGACCTTACCAAAACGCATACGAATCGCTTCAATTACCGTTACTACACGTAACTGTCTGAATTTTGGAGCAAAGTATAGGTAGTTCATCAGGTAGCCAAATGCGTTAGCAATAAAGATGATGGCGACCGCGAAACCGTCGGTAAAGGCTTTACCTGCAGCACCAGTAAAGGTCCAGGCGCTAAATTGAGTCATAAATGCGGTTGCGCCCACCATCCACCAGAGCATACTACCTCCCCCTCGGAAGTAGTCGCTGGTTGTACTAGTGAATGTTCTAAACATCCACCCTATCGCTATTAAGAATAGAAAGTAAATTCCTACTATCAGTGTATTGAGTTCCATCGTAGAGACCTTTATTTGTGTTTTTGTTAGGTCGACTATAGATATCACTCAATCACATTTGTACTACAATAACTCAAATGCGTGATTCAAATCTTAGTTTTCACATTAGAAAAGCAAGATGAGTGATCGACTTCAAAATCAATGTTCACTTGGACGACCAAATAAACACACAAACCAAAATAAGAATAAATACAATAAATAACAGATACTTATTTATTCACAAAACCAATAAAGAACAAAGTAACCATATTATAAATAGAACTTTCATCGAAAAGAGTATCCAATTGACACATGGTTACTGTTTCTACAACTCGCGACTAAAACACAATCACAAACGACATATAAATAATACTATTAGAGGAAATCTAGGAATGATGGTCAAAAAAAAACGCCCATGTTGCCTGTATCAACATGGGCGTAAAGGCAGTATTGCCACCACCTTCTTCTATCTCAACGCAGTTCAATAGAAGTCGTCATTAGTATAGTTGGGAGCAAGAATAGAAATACCGGGGTAAGGCACTTCAATCAATGCCTAAGATCCGATAACTGGAACGAATCAATTTAATGACAACGAATCACCATCAGTCACTGTTTCACGCCAGCTCAAATAATATTAATGTATTACAAATAAACATTAAACCCCCTCTTCTCAATTTCATGATTAAGAGCACAATTCTCAAACGTGCATTTATTGCACAACGATCCTAATGAATACAGCAATACCATATAAAACATAGCCTTATCACAATCATGTCAGAATGTAACTGTTTGTTACCTACCATTTTATAAACACAAGTAGATCCATTTCACAGATCGTCATGAAATTATTGGGATAGCATATTTGTATTATCTTAACTCAATAATAAAAGGCACTTTATGAAAGCCCTACGTCCCCTACACTTAGCCGCTTGTATTGGAGCAATTACGTTTGGTTCAAATGTCATTGCAGCCGACTTCGTTTTCCTAGACGAAGCAACGTTAGAAGCAAATCGTACCCTTCTTCAATCTGACAAAGCATCAGACACAATGAAAGTCACCTATGAACGGCTATTGGAAGAAGCTGACTTAGCGATGAAAGATGGCCCTTTCAGTGTTGCAGACAAAGGAATGACCCCACCAAGCGGCAACAAAAACGACTACATGAGTATCAGCCCATACTGGTGGCCAGACGAAAACAAAGAGGATGGCCTACCTTGGATTCGTCATGATGGCAAAACCAATCCAGCCTCAAAAACTGACGAAACAGATTCAAAACGAATCGGCCACTTCACACGCTCTGTTCGTGCATTAGCGATTGCCTACTACTTTAGCCAAGACGAAAAATATGCTCAGCAAGGTATTGATTACATTAGAACTTGGTTCATTAACGAAGAAACCAAGATGAACCCTAACGTGAATTACGGCCAAGGTGTGCCGGGAGTCGCGGAAGGCCGTCGTGGCGGCATCATTGATACCCGTTCTCTTGCTGATCGCATGCTTGATTCTATTGCCATGCTTTCTCAATCGCCTGCATGGACAGAAAACGATGAAGCACAAATCAAACAATGGTATGGCGATTACCTAGATTGGCTAATTGTCGACGACCTTTCCGGAGGCCCTAAAGGTGAAGCCTACGCCGCGAACAACCACGGTACTTGGTATGACTACCAAGTTGCCAGCATTGCCTACTTCATTGGTAACGAACCACTAGCAAAACAAATGGTTCAGAAAGGCAAGATGCGCATCGACACTCAGTTCGAGAAAGACGGCTCTCAACCACATGAAATCGAACGTACTCGCGCGTACCACTACCACTACTTCAGCTTAGATCCGCTTGTCGGGATGGCTCAGATCGGAGAAAAAGTCGATATCGACCTTTGGAACTACACCAATAAAAAAGGCGGTTCTTTAGAGACAGGTATTCAACTGATGGCGACTTACCACGATCTAGACAAAGAGTGGCCTTATACCCAAAAAGATAAGCGCCGTCGCATTGAGCGCATGACACCGCTTTATCTAAAAGCAGGCGTTGCAATGGACAAGCCTGAATGGGTCAAGCTCGCAACAGAAACTGACTTTAGCGAATTCACGGTGAAAAAGAACCTAGCAGAGGTTTGGGCGCAACGTGATATCGAGCTGCTTTACCCAAAACTATAAATCCCCCACGGGTGGGTCAACACATACCCACCCCTCATAACTTTTAATTACAGTGGAACAACATTATGATTTCTAAAAATAAAATTGCTTTAGCTATTACAGCAACTCTATTTGCTGGCAGCCTTTCAGCTGCATCTCTTGATGCTCGCCAAGAGTACAAACATGGTTCGGAAGACTGGGCAAGCCGTATCAAGATGAGCGGTTCAGTCGATAACCACTTCTTTGGTGCTGAGATGAAGCAAAAAGGTAAGCCGTTTTCTGAGTGGGAAGCTGCAGATAACGAATTTGAGTACGGCTACCGATTCAAACTGAATGATCAATGGATGATCCAACCAAGTATGCCTGTCACCTTCGGTTCTGACAGCGTCACTTACAAACCGCAAGTACGTGTTCAATACTCGTTTGAATCCGGACTAAAAGCGAAACTACGCTACCGCCACGAATTCCGTGATTACACTTCGGACTCTTCTAACGACAACAGAAACCGCAGTAAAATCACAGGTAACCTAGATTACAATTGGAATGCATTCCAATTTGGTTTTGAAGCCAACTATGCGGAAGACTTTGCAAACAATGAATGGACTGGCGGCGGCGGTGCTGACTACGAGTGGGATTACAACTTTAAGGTTGGCTATAAAGAGTCTGATTGGAACTGGCGTCCATATGTAGAGTTCGGTAACGTTCAAGATAGTTCTGACCGTCAACTACGAAGCCGTGTAGGTATCACTTACAGCTTCTAATATCTTTGCTCACGATACAATAAAGCCAGCAAATCTGCTGGCTTTTCTCATTCTTCACATCCTAAAGAGTGGATAGCATTAGCTTGCTACAGGTAGTCTGTGGTTCGACTCTTGCAAGTGATTTGCAGAAGCAGCACGTGCTTTTTCACTATTACCAGCCATGATCGCATCGTAGATCTGACGGTGTTCATTGATACACGTACTACCCTCTTCCGAAGAGTGAACAATAAAGTTAACAAACATTGTTGTTAAGATATTACCGAACGGAAGATAAAAATCGTTGCCAGTTGCGTTAAAGATTAGGCTATGGAATCGCATATCCACATCCGTCCAACGCTCTTGGTCAAATACTTCAGCTTCTGAAACTTCCACCATTTCTTGGAACGTCTCTGAAAGCTCGATGCGCTGTTCTGCTGATGCATTTTTCGCAGCTAAAGCACATGCTTCAGGTTCAATTGCACGACGAAGGCCTAAGAACTGGAAGCAGAATTCGTCTGTGTCAGCTAAACCATCCATCCAACCGATAAGTTGAGGATCGAGAAAGTTCCAGTAAGCGCGATCAACAACACGAGTACCAACTTTTGGACGAGACTCCAATAGACCTTTTGATGTTAGCAATTTAACCGCTTCACGCAGTGCTGTACGGCTAATACCAAATTGCTCACATAGTGCCATTTCACCAGGGATGATAGAGCCTTGAGCCAGCTCACCTGATAAAATACTGCGAGCGATTTCACGAGCAACCTGCACGTGCAGACTACGTTTAGAGCCTGAGATTGAATTGAATGTTCCGACCATAAGTTCACTTGTTGTTATTTATGTATTATTTAATCCTTACTATATCACTTATATATTCAACTACCAAATATCGTTGCTGCGCTCCGTCCCAGATTTAAACAAAACAAATAGCATAAATTAGATTACGCAAATAATACGCTCAAAATTGCCCATCAACTAATAGCTTAATAATGATTCTCACTTCTATCTAGCGCTTTATTTTGTACGACTAATGTCACATATATGTATCTTTCTCACCGTATATAGCCATATATGGTGGATTTTGGTCATGTACTGCTTGATTCAAATACATGCTATTGTATTATTAATTAAAGCTTGTTTTTATATTCTCAGTCTTGTTAACGGCATATGTTTCGGTCGAAATTGCGATATTTCATTGGGTCTATTAAAAACTCGCTAATCGTTTATACAACAACGTCAGGTCCAGTTAAGGGCCATAACCGAGATGTCCTTATTACATCTCAATGATTTGCAGTGATGCGTCTAAATACTCGCATAGAGTATTTAATGTGGTCAGCAGCATATTGAAATGGTGAATTTGGTTGAGCTAACTCTCTTTATCACATCTTATACTGACTGCCCTTTCGAACACCGACGACGTAGCACTGACAACCCAAGGCCAGTTCACTCTGGCTTTGACCCTTTTTAAATAGGTGGTTTACATGTCCGTATTCACGCTGGTGGAAGATTCTAGCCGCCGCATTCATGTCCAAGTTGCAAGACAGGTCGCCCGCAAAATCCTATCTGGTGAACTAAAAGAAGAAGAAAAATTACCCAGTGAAATGGAGCTTTGTGAAATATTCGGCGTAAGTCGTACCGCGTTGAGAGAATCAACCAAATTGTTGTCAGCGAAAGGGCTTATAGAATCAAAACCCAAAGTAGGCACACGCATTATGCCTCGTTCTAACTGGCACTTTTTAGACCCACAACTCCTCGATTGGATTCAAGATCTGGAAGACACAAAACCGTTTCTGGCGCAATTCCTAGGCCTTCGTAAAGCCATAGAGCCTGAAGCTTGTGCGCTTGCAGCTAGAAATGCGACGGTGGAACAACGTAAAGAGCTTTCTATTCTCTTCCAAAAAATGACCCTCGCGGCTGAAGGCTTCGATTATGGAAGTTGGACGGTAAACGACCACCTGTTCCACCGCACGATATTCCTGTCTACAGGTAACCAATTCTATATTCCGTTTGGCAATATCTTGTCAGCTATTTTCCGACAATTTATTGATCATTCTGCAGAAGGTGGACGCTTCTGTTTAGCGGAGCACAAAGCGATTTATGACTCCATTATGTCAGGGAATAGTGAGGGAGCACGGATAGCTTCTCAAAGCCTGTTAAATGACGATAACCAAAAGCTATCCAAAGTACCTCTTAAACAGGTCGCGATAGCATAACTGGTAAACAACGTCACTTTACCGATATATCCGACTTGAAACGCTCATGGCATAACGCGTTTATGTCATGAGTACGCTCTTTACGAGGTCACTGTGCTTTCTCAATCTTACGTCAAAAAGAACCTATCTCTTGCTTGGCCATTAGCTCTTAACGCCCTGTTAATGCAATCTATGCTAATGATCGACACTCTTTTAGTCTCTCCATTAGGTGAAATTTCACTTGCTGCTATGGGCATTGCGACGACTGTAATCGCATTTATTCTTGGAATTCAAATGGCGCTCGCCAACGGTACCCAATTGGTGCTAAGCCGTGCGGTAGGTTCTGGCGTTCAGGCCACGTTGTCACGCTCTTTTCTTGCAGGGATGTTGATTAACTTTGGCGCTGCTCTACTGTTTTTCTTGGCTTTAACCGCTTTCGACGATTCACTGATCAGCGCGTTAACCGATGATACTTCTCTACATGACGAAATTGCCGTGTACCTCAGCTTCTCCAAATACATCGTGTTATTCACGGCAATCACACAAGTGATCATCGCTTTGTTTAACGGATTGGGCAAAACAAAGGTGCCATTTAGAGGTTATCTGATTGAGCTACCAATCAACGCACTTGTGAGTTATCTGTTTATTCATGGCTGGTCGAGTTTTGAAGGGTTAGGAGTCCAAGGTGCTGCAATTGGCAGTCTGGTGGCAATCATCATTCGCACTGTGTATCTATACCTATGCATCCATTTCGAGAACTGTGTTGAAGTTTCATTCAATTCGTTTGGCACAAACTTTTCACGCAATGTCATTAACCACTTCAAAGAGATATTCCCTGTCGCAGCCAATGTCACCATGCTGTCGATCGGTGCGACCATTTATCAGCTGCTCTATACGCAGCTCAACATTAACGCCTATGTAGCCATTACCTTAGTCATGCCTTGGATACGCGCTGGTACACAATTTATCACCGCTTGGGCGCACTCCTCTGCGATCACCATCAGTCAAGCGATTGGGTCACGTCAAATGGCGGACTTAAGAAAGAACGTTGATGCTAGCATCGATATTGCGGTTATTATTTCCATCCTATCGATGTTTTTCTTTGTCGCACTCAGCTTCTTTATTGGTGATATCTATCCAGATTTAGACGAGCCGACTTATGACGCTCTGACCGTTATCGCCCCGCTCTACATCTTTTTGCCTTTTGTTCGCGGCTACAACACGGTTCATGGACATGTATTGAGAGCGCTAGGTAAAACGACTGCGGTATTCAAAATTAATTTTACCGGTCAATGGATCACCTCAATACCGCTATGTGCATTGATTATCTTCGGTTTTGATGGCTCTATCTTCTGGGCGTTCGCAATCCAGCCTTTCGAAGAGATAGTCAAAGCGCTGCCGTTTAGGCATCTTGCCAGGAAGTCATTAAACGAGTTTGATGAAGAAAAAGCGAAAGAGTTGATGTATGACTAGATAGGAGCGCATGCCACTTCTATCTACATAAATGCCCTATCCAATTAGTTTATAGGGCATTTTGATATCATCGTTGCAATACTATCCGAGTGTCAGCCGAGGCCGAATCAATTCATAAAGGTAGGCGAGCTCATCAGCCATTCTGAATCGTTGGTTAATGACACCACCAGCCTTGTGAGCGCGACCTCCGCCATAGCCAATACCACGGTCATTCAACGCCTGTCGTACCACCTCAGCAACATCATTCTCCTGACACTCAGAACGAAGTGACACAAACGTCCTTTGATAAGATCGCGCACTCAACACAACCACATCGATTTCATCGACGGTCAACAGAAAGTCCCCCAATACCCCAAGCATATTCTCAGGGCAACCCTCAGGTGCAATAGCAAAAGCGCTGTTTTTGTCCCGCTTCATTGTGGCAAGCATTGAGTCAAAATAACGAAGTTCTTTATACTCAATTTGATTTCGACATATTCCATTCACAGTCACCATATCGGCACGTCTCTGCAATTGAAATAGTGCCTTAATGTCCATCTCACCTATCGATTTCGTAAAGCTATCAGTATTAAACGTCAAACCCACAAGCAGCGCGGTTGCGATCTTCTTCGGAATTTTAATATTGTAGTAATTGAAGTAGTCCACCATGATCGTTGCCGTCGAACCATAATTAGGTCGCACATCTGAGTACCAAACATAACTTGGTACCTTAACCTCATGGTGATCAATCACCGCCACTTCTAAACCGGGTAAATCGGTGATGTTCTCCTCCCCAATACAACCATCAACCACAATGATTTTGTCGCTGGGTTTTAAATCGAGTTGGTGCGAATTTACGATCGGAATATCTAACCAACCGATCAAATTGTGGAGTGAGACGCGGTCAATAAAGCCTTGGTAGGAAAGAAAAGGACGAAAGCCTTTTTGCGTCAGAATATACGCCATTGCAAAGGCCGACGCGATCGCATCATGATCGGGGAAATCATGGGCCTGAATAATGACTCGCTGCTCTGCATCTAACAATTCTAAAAATTGATCAAACTTTTTTAGGTCCATTGACAGTTCTCGAACTCATCCTGAATTTGGTATCGCTTGATAGCTCTCTTGACGAGAGAAATAAAACAAGCTGCATATCTAATCCATTAGAACGCTTCAAACTGACAAATGCAAACCACGAGAAAGACTTACCTCTCACTTATCAACTTATAGATAGAGTACTTTTCCTAACAAAAAGAGCGCCTAACACTGGCGCTCTACCTCGTTTTTTGAATCTTTTAATCGCTGGCGTTATCGGCCTGAGTAATACATACAGATCTTCACACCATCAAATTCGCGGATCTCAAATGGAATCTCATAGATAGACTCCATAATTTCCTTGTCGACAACTTCGCTTACTTTGCCCGCTTTTATCACCTGCCCACGTTTCATTGCGACAATGTTATCCGAGTAGCTCGAAGCAAAGTTAATGTCATGGATAACAATCACTACCGCTTTATTAAACTCATGCGCTAAACGGCGCAGAGTCTGCATAATCTCAACGGAGTGCTTGATATCAAGATTGTTCAGCGGCTCATCTAAGAAGACATAGTCAGTATCTTGCGCCACTACCATAGCGATAAACGCCATCTGACGCTGACCACCACTCAATTGGTCGAGATACTTATCTTGGATATCGGTAATACCCAAATGTTCTAGAGCCGTGTCCACCACCTTATGGTCATTATCTTGCATTCTGCCTTGTGAATGAGGGAAACGCCCAAAGCAGACAAGTTCGCGCACAGTAAAGCGCATATTGATGTTGTTCGACTGTCTTAATACAGCAAGATGCTTTGCAAGCTCTTTGGTGTCCCATTCAGCAAGGAGTTTATCGCCAATTAGGACTTCGCCGGCATCACTGTCTGTAAGACGACTCGCCATAGAAAGTAGCGTACTTTTCCCCGCACCGTTCGGGCCAATAATAGAAGTCACCTCTCCTTTTGGAAACAGTGCACTGGCGTCATCAACAACGGTTGTCTTGCCATACTTCTTACTTAAACCTGTTAACTTAATCACTTCTCACTACCTTTATTGAATTCTGGTGCGTAACAACAAGAACATAAAATACAAACCACCCACTAGGTTGATGATGACGCTCACCGTGGTTTCAAAACTCATCACTTTTTCGACGAACCATTGTCCAGAAACCAGCAACGCGACTGCAAGCAAGCTGCTCGCAACAATCAGCACTCGATGTTGATAGGATTTAAACATCTGACGAGCCAAACTGACGGTAATCAATCCAAAAAACAGTACAGGGCCGACTAGCGCCGTAGAGACCGCCACCATAATCGACACAATAACCAAGATGCCCTGTGTTAGACGTTTGGTATTCACTCCCAAACTGGTTGCATTGTCGACACCCAGCCATAACACATCAAGCTTCGGAGCCATCCACCACAAAGCAAACAAACATAAGCCAAGCGGAATAGCACTTAGGTAAACCAGTTCCCCTTTAACATTGTTGAAGCTTGCAAACATCACGTTCTGCAACACCGCAAACTCATTCGGATCGATGGTCATCGCTAGAAAATTCGACAAGCTACCGAAAACGCTGCCACAAACAATACCGATGAGGAGCAGCGTGAACACATTGTTGCGTTTACTCTTGAAGTAGAAATGGAACAAACCGAATGAGAAGAGCACCATGATGCACACGGAAAGTGTAAAGTTCGCGACGGCATCGACCACCCAAAAGCTAAGGCTACCAAATACAAACAGCAGTGAGACTTGAACTAACATGTACAGGTTATCAAAACCCAAAATCGAAGGTGTCAGAATGCGGTTGTTGGTAATCGTTTGGAAAACCAAAGATGATGTCGAAATAGCAATCGCGGCCAATACGATTGACAACATTTTCGGTGTACGCAACTTTAGGAAAAACTCGTAGTTGTCCCATGTTACCCCCTGCCCAATAAACACAGCGATCATGACAATACAGACAACGGCTAATAGCGCCATTTTAATGGAATCACGCATTGGACTTGTCTCTCAGGATTAGGAAAATGAAAATCAAACCACCGAAGACACTAATAACCATAGAGATCGGAATTTCATAAGGGAAAATAATCACCCTAGCGAGCAGGTCACACGCCAATACCAAGATCACGCCCCAGTACGCCGTCCAAGGTAGGATCTTCTTCATATTGTCCCCCATTATCAACGAGACAATGTTTGGCACAATCAAACCAAGAAAGGGAATAACCCCCACGATCATCACTACCGATGAAGCACACACCGCCACCAGCGCGACACCGATAAAGACGATTTTCTGGTAG
This sequence comes from Vibrio fortis, assembly GCF_024347475.1. Classification (NCBI taxonomy): domain Bacteria; kingdom Pseudomonadati; phylum Pseudomonadota; class Gammaproteobacteria; order Vibrionales; family Vibrionaceae; genus Vibrio; species Vibrio fortis. Next base: position 853,690 of record NZ_AP025488.1, on the reverse strand, counting down.
TTCAAACCGATATTGCGAGCAAAGCTCTCACCAATGCTCGCCGCACTAAACTGGCTAGCAAAAATGTATGCCAAGATACAAGCAGGTACGGCTAGATAAAGAATCTCATAGCTACCTTGTAGAACACTTGCAAAGTTCGCCATCGTCCACGCCGACATCGTTTGAACTAAGTCGTACTTATAAGCAATGAAAGTGGTGAGAGAAGAAACAACATTGCCATACATGATGCCAATCAAAGGCACTAATACCGCATTCTTAAACTTCAAATGCTGTAGGAAGCGCACCAACAGCATGGTACCCAACACAGCGAACGTAAAAATGAACCCCAAGTAATGCCATTGCGCAGCGCTGCCTAACAGAACCAAACCAACAATATAGCCAAGCATTGCACAATCAATGGTGCCCATCGTCGATGGCGCAGCAAACTTGTTCTGTACAATTTGCTGCATGATTAACCCTGATACACTCAACCCCGCGCCAGCAAGAACAATAGCGAGTAATCGAGGAATTCGGCTTACAACATAAATAGAGTTGGCGTGGTCACTTCCGCTAAAAAAATCACTGAAGCTGATATCAGCAACACCGATCATCAAAGAAGCTACGCACAGCACGACGAGAAAGACGGCGGCAACAATGGGTTTAAACATAAAAAGTAATACTAAGGAGGGTTGGGGTTAACCGGTATAAAATTCAAAAGGGCTTATAAGCAAAACACTTATAAGCCCGATAATTAAGTGGAGACTTATTGCTTAACTGTACGGTCGATGTCATTCAGCATACGTTGAGTTGCTGTTACACCACCACCTGCCAAGTACCACGCACTAGAATCGATAAACACAATGTTATCTAGCTTAGCGGCTGGAGTTTCTGCCACTAATGCATTGTCGAACAATTGCTTAGCGCGACCTTCAGATCGGCCAATCGCCTGCTCGCGGTCAAGTACGTAAATGACTTCTGGTTTCGCATCAGCGATGTATTCAAAAGAGATAAGGTTACCGTGGCTGCCTTTGATCGGCGCTACTTTCGCACTCTTAGATTCAACAAATCCAAAGTCATCAAAAATAATAGAGAAACGGCTGCCTTTGTTGAACATCGCAATATTGCTACCGTTGTTCATGAGCATCATTGCCGTTGTTTCATCTTGAGTGACCTTCGCATTGACTGCCGAAATCTGCTGTTGAGTCTTTTCAATCAGAGCTTCAACTTGAGATTGCTTTTCAAAAATCTCACCCATTGTACGCCAGTTTTTCTGCGTATCTGCCCAGTATTTGTCACCCTCGACATAGAACATAACGGTTGGAGCAATTTGAGCGAGTTGCTCGTACACCTTAAGCATGCGATTTTCTGCAATGATCAGGTCCGGCTTGAGCATGTAGATCGCTTCGAAGTCAGGTTCACTTAGAGAGCCCGTATTCTTGGTCGTTTTTAGGTAAGACTGTAAATAATCTGGCAATAGTGAATGTGAAGCACCCACCGGAGCGACACCGATTTGATCTAATACATCTAAGCTACCGTGACCAAGAACAACAACACGCTGAGGTACACCAGAGACTTCTGTAGTGCCTTTAATGTGTTCTACCGTCACTGTTTTTGCGTGAGCTGTCATCAGTACAGACGACGCCAAAACCAGAGTTAAGCCAGTCACCAGCTTACGAGCTGAGTTAAGTATTTTGTTCATTTTTATTCCTTTGCTGTTATGACGGCTATTTATCAAACACACGAAAAGGATGGTCGTGTAATTCACCGTACAACTGCGAGATAACGATTAGTTAAAGTATGTCATTAACTTGACAACAAATTTGTAACGCAACTGAGAATTATTATCAATTATATTCTCGCAAAATATGCCCTACAACAACTTTGTCATTTAGAAATGTAAATATGAGTATTACAAAAGAGAATAATGCCCGCGTGATCATACTTTTGCTTGAGCAGGGCAACTTTCGAGAAAAGAAATAAGCGAAACAAAACCCAAATTATTTAGGTCTCATTTCGCTGAACAATAGATAAAATCCGAATAAGCTAGGTGGGGAACCCGCAGTGCGGTTTACAATGTAAATTCAATCTAACTAATTGATTGTATAATGCTAAAAATAGATCGTATTAGAGACTTCTCCTACGCCTTTAATACTGACAGACACCATATCGCCATCTTTAAGCGCCTTAGTCTTACCCGGCGTCCCCATAAAGATCAAATCACCCGGTTTCAGAGTGAAATAATGGCTGAGATAACTCACCACTTTCTTAGGACTATGAATCATAAAGGTCGTGTTTTCTTGTTGGACAACCGTTCCATTGAGCTTGGTGGTCAATTCAACATTATTGTAATCAACCCCACGTGATATGGTTTTGGCGATGGGTCCAAAACCATCAGACGCTTTCGCTCTAAGCCATTGAAGGTCACTGCCCTGCCATGAACGCTCTGTAAGGTCGTTACCAACCGTCACGCCAAATATCCCAGCTTCTGCCTCTTCTTGATCCGCTTTGTGCAGCGTCTTACCAATCACCAACACTAACTCTCCTTCATAGTGCACGTTACGCGCATCAAATGGCGCATGAATGGGTTGCCCTGAAAGGATCAGAGAAGACGGAAGTTTGAGAAACATAGGAGGAGGAAGATCAGGATGAGAAGCCGCGTGACTGCGAAAATTCATACCCACTGCGAACACTTTCTCAGGTTTTGTCGGAAGCAATACTTCAACATCAGCAAGCGCAACAGATTTATCAGATAAACTGTGTTCCGCGAAAAGATCCCCTTTTACCGGAGTGATCGTATCCCCTTTTAGTAGGCCGTAACTCACTTGATCCTGATATTGATAACGTACAAACTGTTCAACATTAGCCCACACACTGCAAGAACAGCTTGCGGCTAGCAAAGCACCAATCCACTTCATTCAATAATCCTTAATCACTCATACGAATTAGATTTATCTATAACCTAATGATCAGTATAGAAATTACTGGCGACTTTTCTGTGAAGAACAAATAATATTTATGCGAAACATGCACTCAACGTATTTACATAGGAAAAATCGCAGTATTTATTTTGAAAATGTTCGAAATAATGCTTGAAATATAAAAAACGAGGCGTATATTACGCCATCTGGCTCAAAACATGAGCTGTTAATGCAACATCCCAGTCCAAGTTCCCACAAAGACAGTTCACGATACATCGTTACACCATCTCTGCGTCAGCTTTACTTCGATAGTCATTCAATAGCGTCATTTTTTGTCCAAACATCCCATTTGGTTTCGCACAACTGATCCACTGATCGCCGTAAAACTATCTGGTTAATCTCAATATTATTGTAATAAACACGAGGCACATTATGTCTAGAAGAACAACACGACAAATCCATTGGTACCAACTGACTCGCGAGAAATCGCTCAATAAATTTAAAGGCCATAAATGCTCAAAATCAAAATAGACTTATTAAAAGAAAACATCTCTTGGGTCACCGAGATACGACAATTAAACAGTGACATTTTGCATCGCCACATCTTACCGAGGCTGCAACACACAAGTTATCTCATCGACTTCGAATTTGATGAAAGAGAGAGTATCGGGACCATTATCTCGAGCAGTGGACAGAAGCTAGGACATTTCACAATCCTCTAGAGCCAAATCGCTCCTCCACTAGAAACATCGCCACGTTTCACTCGTAGCAGCAACACCAAGACAGACCTAGTCATTTGCATTTCACATCGCGGCTTACCGCTAACTAGGTTGTTATTCCAAATACTCTCAATACATATCGCCTACTCTCTTTAATTAAAGAGCTATTCCAACATTCCATCACATTCACAAAACTTGGAATAAAAAAACGGGCATCCGAAGACACCCGTTTAGAACCTCACTCGCTTTCTGAAAAATTACAGCTTCGCGAATGCACCTTCCCATGAGTAAGTCTCACCTGCGAACTCAACGGTGTGAGTCGCTTGCTGAACATCTTCAGCTTGGTTAGAGATACCGTAGTGGTAAGTGTTGCCAGAGGTGGTCTGAATGCGAACAACAGTCCCGACACTGTTATGGCCCACAACAGACACAGATTCTACAAGCCCACGAGCGCCTACAGAGGCTTCGATAGACTCGTTAAAGTAACCGTGCGTTTCTAATACAGAAGCGAACACGTGGTTTTGACCAGATTGACGCAAGATAAGTGCTGGTTCGCTCTTCAGGTTGAAGTCTGGATCGTTCGCACCAGTACGCGCAAAAATCACTTCACTGCCTTCATTAGCGCTTGTTACTAAGCTGTAGTAGCTGCTGTCGTGCAACCAGCTAACCAAAGAGCTACCGTTCACTTTACCTGAAGCAACGTTCCATAGGTGTTGGTAACCGTTGTCTTCGCCAAGTGGTTTCAGCGTTTTTTCAATACTGTAATCAAAATCAGTACGAATGATTTGACCAGAGTGGTGAACTGGTAGGTCGTATTGGTGCTCAGCATCAGCTTCAATGCGGTACACATCAATCACTAGTGGTTTTTCAAACTCAGGAAGCTCAGCAAGAATGACGCTGCGCTGCATATCTACACCTGTGTAGTACTCAGAGATTGTACCGCTCATGCCTTGCAGAGACTGGTCGTCTGCCACAAAGAAGTGCTTCTGACCAAACTTAGACTCAGCCAGTGCTGTGTCGAAGTTGTTTTGAGTTTTTTGGTCAACCGTTACTGTGTTATGCGCCACAGTCTGCTTACAGTAAGACTTGTTCTCTGGGATGTAACGACCGCCAAATTTAGGCTCAACGTTTACCCAGCGACCGAAGCCGTAATCGTGCAGTACTTCGTGACCGCGGTTGAACACGCTTAGGTGCAGACCATCGTAGTGGCCGTGGTCAAGTGCAGAGTGGTACTGGTGATCCGAGCCGTGCTGACCAAACCAAATCAGAGCCATTGTGTCGTCGTCTTGCTCATCACGGTGACGAAGAATGCTCACGCCGCCTTTCTCACCTTCAGGGCCATCCGTCACGAACAGGCTACCCCAGTTGAATGGCTTGATGTCGTCAGCCGCTTCAACCGCGTTTGATAGTGTTTTACCTGAGATATGAACCCATACATCTTGTTGGTGATCAGCCATGCCAAGCAGAGTTTCAGTCTGCTCATAGCGGTGGTAACACACAGACGTTGCCATGATCACACCTTCATCGTTGATAGAAATTGTCTTCGATGAATCGTTCAGTGCAGGTAGCGTACCGTCTGGGAATGCTGTCTTAAATACCGCGTAAGACGTTGTCTTGATAACTGAATCGTTGAATTCGTAAATACCAAGCTCAGGTTGACGACGCTCGATTGCCTCTGCGAACAGGTAGATTGGACGCAGTGAAAAACGGTGGTAGTAAGGGCCTTCCATGTAGTAACCGTCTGGCGAGAACAGTTGGTCTAGCTGAGCTAGGAAACCGCCGCTCACTTTGTCTAGCTTAAGGCCGTAAAGTGCCTTATCTACCGATTCTTGATCGTTGATTGCATAGCCACAAATACCTACCGCTGCTACTGCCCAAAGACCGTGGTTGTGTACGATGTCGAAGTCATGGCCGTATGTCACAACGAACAGCTCGATCATCTGCTTGAATAGGTCGTTTTCAATCAGCGTTTTTTCATCTTCAGAAATCGTGTGGTAAACACAGCTGTATGCGCATGACGCGTACAGCATCCACATGTTTTCATTCAATGTTTGGTGGAAGATCTTACCCGGTGGGTTTGAGTCACGGCTAGTGTTGCTCTCTAGCGATGGGTACACCTTCGCGTAAGCTGTTAGCATATCCACGATGTAGTCACGGTATTTTGTCTCTTCTGTGATAAGGAATAGACGACCCGCAAGGTCCATATGGATGTAGTTTTGCTTGTGACGGTTATGTTCGTAACCGCCGCCCTCGCCGTGTCCCGGAACTTCAATACCCACTTCTGCCATGTAAGCGTCAGTTTGGTTGATGTCGCGAGTAAGTGCTTTTCCTAATAGGCTATCCTTGCCAAGTTCTTTACGAAGCTCTGCCGCTTCTTCAAAGTTCAGTAAAAGTGGTTGATAGCTCATTCTTATTTCTCCTGACCAGCTGAAGTTGAGTCAATTAGGTTCTCTTCTAGCGAGTAGAAACCTGTCCAGCTGTACGTTTTGCCATTTAATTCGACTTTGTGTTCAGTAGTGTCAGTTGCACCCAGTTGGTTGCTGATCATCACTGTGACACGAGAGGTATTCGTTTCAATTTCAACAACAGAACCGATGTTGTTGTGCGCCAGTACTTTGATGTCTTGTACTTGGCCACGAGCGTTCACTGACTGCTCAAACTCTTCGTTGAAGTAACCGTGCGTCTCTAGAACTGAAGCAAACAGCGTTGTTTCACCTTTGCTACGCAGAATAAACGCTGGCTCTGAACGTAGGTTGAAGCTTGGGTCATTCGCACCAGAGCGAGTAAAGATAACTTCACCGTTATCGTTCGAGCTTGTACCTAGCCATGTGTAGTAGGTGTTGTTTTGTAGCCAACTCACTAGCGCAGTCTCGTTCGCTTCACCACTTGCGACATTCCATAGGTGTTGGTAACCGAAGTCGCCGCCTAGCGTGTGGAGCTCTTTGTGTGTTTGGTAATCGAAATTAGTGCGAACAATCTGACCTTCGTATTGATGAGAGTAGTCATATTGGTGCTCGCCATCTTCTGAATCTAAGCGATACAGATCTAATAGTAGCGGAGATTCCAGACCTTCAAGGTTTAGCATGAACACACTGCGTTGCATGTCAAAACCTTCGTAATGGTCGTTCGCGAACGCACTCATACCATTAATTTTTTGGTCTTCTACTTTGAAGAAGTGAGGTAAGCCGTGAACAGAGTCTGCGCGCTCAACATCAAAGTTGTTCTGACATTTCTCATCAATTGTTACCGCGTTGTGCGCGATAGTCTGGCGTGCGTAAGACTTGTTTTCGTCTAGGTAACGACCACCGAATTTTGGCTCAACGTTCACCCAACGACAGAATCCGTATTCACGTAGCACTTCTTGACCACGGTTGAAAAAGGTAATACCGAGCGTATCGAAGTTGCCGTGACCCATACCGTGTTGACCGTAGTTCATCACCAGCTGAGACACATCGCCTTTGCTGTCTTGCATACGGATGAAGCCTTGCGCACCGTTGTGACCTTCTGGACCTTCGTTCAACTCAACACTTGGCCAGAAAGGCATGCCGATTTCTTTTTCAGCGCTTGCCGCTTCGTATGCTTTAGAAAGTTCTAGACCACAGCCATGCATCCATACTGCATCTTGAATCTTCGCCATACCTAGGATGTTTTCATCAACCTTACCATCCACTGCGTAGTGTTTGCTGTAAACGCTAACAGCAACTTGTACGCCCATGTCCGTGATGCCCATAGTGCGAGACGCATCGTTCAGTGCTGGGAATTCACCATTAGGGTAAGCCGTTGAAAGCATTGCTTGTACTGTGTTGCCAATCACGCCGCCTTTGTAGTTGTAGATGTCGACTTCTGGCATATGGCGATGGATCACCTCAGCGAAAACACACGTAGGGCGAATCGCATAACGGTGATAGTAAGGACCTTCCATGTAGTAGCCAGAAGGCGCGAACAGTTGAGAAATTTGTGCTAAGAAACCACCTGTGTCGTTACGATCAAGACCGTATACAGACATCTCTAGGTATTCACGCTTACCTAATGCTAGGCCACAAATACCAACTGCCGCTACAGCCCAGATACCGTGGTTATGGATGCGGTCGAAGTCGTGTGCGTACTTCACCGTGAACATCTCTAACATAGGTTCGAAGATACGAGACTCAATGTTGTCACGTTGTTCTTGCGTCAAAGTAGACTTAACGCACGAATACGCCAAGCTAGTAAACATTAACCAGCAATGTTCGTTTAGAATCTGGTGGAAAAGACGACCCGTTGGGTTAGTGTTCTTCTGAACATGGAAATCAAACGTTAGATACTTGTCTGCGTAAACTTCCAGTAGTTCAGTAACAAAATCAGCGTACTTCTGCTCTTTAGTGATAAGGAACAAACGACCAGCTAGGTTCATGTATGTGTAGTTTTGTTTATGACGGTTGTGCTCGTAACCACCCGCTTCGCCATGCCCAGGCACGTCAATAGGTAGGCGCATGAAGGCTTCCAGCTCTTTTTGATTCGCTGCAATCGTCTTACCCATTAGACTTGAACGGCCAACTTCTAAATGAAGTGCTTCAATTTCCGCGTCCGTTAGTAGTATTGGTTGTGTAGTCATGTTCTTTATCACCCTCGATGAAGAGTTTCTGTATTTGAATTTCAATCTATTTCTTAAACTTCATATAAAGTAATACAATATGAGGTTTAATCCTACCTATTCATCGCTAAATGATGAGCAGAATCACATAAATCTCGCTAAACCTTTGATCTAAAAAGCCAATAACAATTATCAGAGTTATGTTAAGTCATTGATTTTACAGAGATATAAAAAGTAGCACTTGATCAATATCACACATTTCTGGATATATTGTATTATAATTAAGCCTAATCCCTTATGATGAAGACAACTTAATGAACATATAAAAAATTTATACGCTTTGGAGAGACACAATGAACGCATTCTTTATCAATAACGAACAACCATGGGAAGATCTGGGCGACGGCATCAAGCGTAAGATCGTGGCATACACAGACGATCTAATGGCTGTACACCTATCTTTTGACAAAGGCGCAATTGGTCACCCTCATACACACGAAATTCATGACCAAATCGGTTATGTCGTTCGCGGTAGTTTTGAAGCTGAAATCGAAGGTGAGAAGAAAGTACTTAAAGAAGGTGATGCATACTTTGCTCGCAAACACATGATGCACGGTGCCGTTGCTCTAGAGCAAGACAGCATTCTTCTTGATATCTTCAACCCTGCTCGCGAAGATTTCCTAAAATAATTTATAGCGCAACCTCAGTTGCTAAGGTAAGCACATGAAATCATTTAATATCGCGGTCATTGGCGAATGTATGGTTGAGCTACAGAAAAAAGATGATGGGCTTAAGCAAACATTTGGTGGTGATACACTAAACACGGCTTTGTACCTATCTCGCTTAACCCAAGAGCAAAATATCAAAACCAGCTATGTAACGGCGCTGGGTAATGACCCATTTAGCCTAGACATGCTTGAGAAGTGGAACGCGGAAGGCATCGACACTAGCCTAGTAAAACAGATTGACGAAAAGCAGCCTGGCCTTTACTACATCGAAACCGATGAAACGGGTGAGCGTAGCTTCCACTACTGGCGTAATGACGCTGCGGCGAAATACCTACTTGATGGCGATGATGCATCTTCGCTTTTAGACAAGCTATTTTCATACGATGCGCTTTACTTGAGCGGTATTACACTGGCGATTCTTACAGAAAAAGGCCGTTCAGCACTTCTGACTTTCCTAGAAGAATACAAAAAGCAAAATGGCCAAGTGATTTTTGATAATAATTACCGCCCTAAGCTTTGGAATAGCCAACAAGAAGCGCAGTCTTGGTACATGAAGATGCTTAAGTTTACAGACATTGCATTGCTAACGTTCGATGACGAACAAGAGCTTTACGGTGACACTTGCATTGAGCAGTGTATTGAACGCACCACAAAGAGTGGTGTTAAAGAGATCATCATTAAACGCGGTAGCAAAGACTGCCTCGTCGTTGAAGCCGATGCAGCGCATTATGTTGCACCAAACCCAGTGGATAACGTTATCGATACCACTGCGGCGGGCGATTCATTCAGTGCTGGCTTCCTAGCAAAACGTTTCTGTGGTGGTAATGCTCGTGATGCAGCATTTGCAGGTCACTGCGTTGCTGGTGCGGTGATTCAGCACCAAGGTGCGATTATTCCTAAAGAAGCAATGCCTACACTGTCTCTGTCTTCTTAATTTGATGCAAGCATGACGCAGATCTAGCGTCATGCTATTCTCAATTAGAATAGTGAAAGAGACGTACCAATAGATTTTAAAATGCTGATAATTCAGTGATTATCGGCCAATTTTGACGTGAGATATTATCCATGACGACATTAAATGAACAACTTGCTAACCTGAAAGTTATCCCTGTAATCGCTATCAACCGTGCTGAAGACGCTATCCCTCTAGGTAAAGCACTTGTTGAAAACGGCATGCCGTGTGCTGAAATCACGCTACGTACTGAATGTGCAATCGAAGCGATTCGCATCATGCGCAAAGAGTTCCCAGACATGCTGATCGGCTCTGGTACGGTACTGACTAACGAGCAAGTTGACGCATCTATCGAAGCGGGCGTGGACTTCATCGTGAGCCCTGGCTTTAACCCACGCACCGTTCAATACTGTATCGATAAAGGTGTTGCTATCGTTCCTGGTGTAAACAACCCAAGCCTAGTTGAGCAAGCAATGGAAATGGGCCTACGCACACTGAAGTTCTTCCCTGCTGAACCTTCAGGCGGTACAAGCATGCTAAAAGCATTGACAGCCGTTTACCCAGTGAAATTCATGCCAACTGGTGGCGTTAGCTTGAAGAACGTTGATGAATACCTATCTATTCCTTCAGTTCTGGCGTGTGGCGGTACTTGGATGGTTCCAACAAAACTTATCGACGAAGGTAAGTGGGACGAGTTAGGTGCTCTAGTACGTGATGCAGTGAATCACGTCGCAAAATAATTTATCTGACGACAGATTATGTTCAAAGCGAGCCTATTGGCTCGCTTTTTTCGTTTAGGATGGTGCTAACACGAATTTTGCATACTAATAGTATGATGATATCAATACAATTAGCCTAAACCGCTGACGCGCAGTAACGCTTCAGAACGAACTATACTTATCACTCTTGAGAAGTTAAACAGCATCCACTAATCGATTAGGGTTATGGCACCCAAAGGTTAAAACCAGCGCCTTTACAGCTAACTCACTGATTTAAAAAGAACTCAATAGTATTACAAATAGTTACATTTTAAAGAGGTCATTATCGTAACTTGAATTTTACAAAAATGCTTGAAAGCCCTGTATGTCATAGCTTTGTCAGAATTTTCATATATAGAAAAGCTCTTGGTTTGGATCACAATAAAAGCATATTGTAGTACAAATATAATCATAAAAGAGTAATCTAGGAGTCAGTTAATGATCACACTTAAAAGGCTGAAAAAATGACTATTGATACTCTTGTTGTTCTTGCCTACTTCTTCTTTCTTGTAGCCATTGGTTGGATGTTCCGTAAGTTCACAACTTCAACAAGTGATTACTTTAGAGGGGGCGGCAAAATGTTGTGGTGGATGGTTGGTGCAACCGCCTTCATGACACAGTTTTCAGCATGGACGTTTACAGGTGCCGCAGGACGCGCGTTCAGCGACGGTTTCGTCGTTGTAATCCTATTCTTAGCCAATGCATTTGGCTACTTCATGAACTACATCTATTTTGCTCCAAAATTCCGTCAGCTTCGCGTAGTTACCGCAATCGAAGCAATTCGTCAGCGTTTTGGTAAAACTTCAGAGCAGTTCTTCACTTGGGCTGGTATGCCTGACAGCTTGATTTCAGCAGGTATCTGGTTGAACGGCCTCGCAATCTTTGTTGCCGCTGTATTCAACATCCCAATGGAAGCAACGATTGTTGTAACCGGCCTTGTATTGATGCTAATGGCAGTAACCGGCGGTTCTTGGGCGGTTGTAGCCTCTGACTTCATGCAGATGCTTGTTATCATGGCAGTAACGATTACCTGTGCGGTAGCGGCTTACTTCCACGGTGGTGGCCTAAGTAATATTGTTGCAAACTTTGATGGCGACTTCATGGTTGGTAACAACCTGAACTACATGAGCATCTTCATCCTTTGGGTTGTGTTCATCTTCATCAAGCAGTTTGGTGTAATGAACAACAGCATCAACGCTTACCGTTACCTATGTGCAAAAGACAGCGAAAACGCACGTAAAGCAGCTGGCCTTGCATGTGTACTAATGATTGTTGGCCCACTAATTTGGTTCTTACCTGCTTGGTACGTAAGTGCATTCATGCCTGACTTCGCTGAGCAATACGGTTCAGTGGGAGCAGACGCCGCTTACCTAGCATTCGTACAAAACGTAATGCCAGCAGGTATGGTTGGTCTTCTTATGTCTGCAATGTTCGCGGCAACCATGTCTTCTATGGACTCTGGCCTAAACCGTAATGCTGGTATCTTTGTAATGAACTTCTACAGCCCTATCGTTCGCCCACAAGCGACACAAAAAGAGTTGGTTGTAGTAAGTAAAGCAACAACCGTAATGATGGGCTTCATCATCATTGGTATTGGCTTGTTCATCAACTCACTGCGTCACCTAAGCCTGTTCGATATCGTACTCAACGTGGGTGCATTGATTGGCTTCCCTATGCTTATCCCTGTACTTCTAGGTATGTGGGTTCGTAAGACTCCAGACTGGGCTGGTTGGGCAACGTTGATTGTAGGTGGTTTCGTTTCTTACATCTTCGGTATCTCTCTACAAGCTGAAGACGTTCAAAACTGGTTTAACCTAGAACACGCACTGACAGGTCGCGAATGGTCTGACTTGAAAGTGGCACTGAGCTTAGCAGCACACGTGGTGTTCACTGGTGGCTTCTTCCTAGCTACAACATTGGTTTACAAAGGTCGTACGCCTGAGCGTGAAGCGGAAGTTGAGAAGCTATTCGAGAACTGGAACACACCGGTTGTGGCAGAGTCTCAAGAGCAGCAAAACCTAGACACTAAACAGCGCTCAATGCTTGGTAAGTTAATCTGTACTGCAGGTTTCGGTATCCTAGCAATGGCTCTGATTCCAAATGACATCACTGGTCGTGCCCTATTCCTACTGTGTGGTTCGATTGTATTGTCGGTAGGTGTGTTACTGGTTAACGCCTCTCGCGGTGGCGTAAAAAAGCTCAATGAGCCAGCGGCAATGAAATAGCATTATTCCTAGGTAAATATTACCTTTGAAATCAAAACACCCAAGCAGAAATGCTTGGGCGTTTTTTTAGAGTTCCTTTACGATGAAGAGAGCTTCTTTGCCATGACGATAGTTTCAATGCCATGAACAGAAAGACATTTATGGTCAGAGCTCTATTCCGTCAGGGCTTTCGCTCTAAGCTTTTTATCTAATTCGTAAAGGTGTTCAGCCGCTTCCATATGCTGTGGGTAATCCGCAAACTTCTCGCGCTGCTCTGGCGTCATCTTACAGGTTTCGTCCACCAGCATTAGCGTCCAATACAACTTAGTCGTACGCAGCATCGCCAGTAGCGGCTTGAGCACTTCTTTTTCGTAGACTTGAATCAGCTGCTCGATCCACTCATCACGTTCGTCTTCGGTTGAAATAGCCCCTTCTATCGCTGCAGTGACATTTAAGTACTTTGGGTTGGCCTTGAGCTTGTCCATGACAGACTCTGTCTCTTTAGCTAGCTCTTCGAGCTCTACTCTAATCGCAGCAATCCAGTTCGCTTGAGTAAGCGCATCAGCGTCAATCGTCTCAAAATCAGATTTAATGCGACGCTCAACGTTCTTTTGCGCTTGCTTAACGACAGAACGGACTTTTTGAAAAGGAAGTTGGTACTCCTTACCTAGCTCGGTGATCAAAGTGTGAAAACCACCATTTGGTAAATGCAGGTTCTCTTTAAATGTCGCCAAAGCCGCCTCTTGCTCAGGTGTAAGGTTACTCATTCTCTTTCCTTTTGTGTCTCTACTTCATACGCGATGACTGGGGAGCATAACATCAATCACTTTTGTTTTTGGAGCGAGTCCGCCCTATGAGTCCAAATATCTCTTTAAGTGACCAGATAATAGGCACTCATGGCACTAAATGGTAAATCCTGGACCGCTAAAATCTGTACATTACATACACAAGGGTTGTATCGCAGACAGGAGTCTCCCAACTAAATAAGAGAACACCATGACATACTCAGACTACAAAGAATCCGACCTACATAAATGCGTTGTCGTTGCGGGTGAGCTACTCGCATCTACAGCCCAGTTTGTTATCAAAGCCTGCGCCACTTTATTCAAATGTTTCCGTTGGATCGCCATTAAGGCTTATCGATATGTCATGAAATAGACTAAAACGCGTCGAGCATCCCAACCAAAATTTTTCTTAAAGCGCTACCTGATGAAAGGTAGCGCTTTTTTGTTTTTCACCATTCAGGTTAACAATCTCGTAGAACCTAAAACGATGAAAGTTTATCCAACCAGTGGCGTTAAATGGTAAAACTCATCAAAACAAATCGCCGATACTACACCTGTTCCAACGAAACAGACTTATCAAAAAATACGGGTACTAAGATGAAAAAGATGGCACTAAAGATTGTAGGACTCACTATTTTAGCTTCTGCGCTAACGGGGTGTGTCGGCAGCAATGCTGTCACAGGGAAAGTGATGAAATTCAACGTAGAAGTCGTAGATAACCGCTACGCTCGTGCGGGAGTGAACTTCTTACTTGCTCCAGTCTACGGTATCACTACTGCTGCCGACTACGTGGTGTTCAACTCTCTTGAATTCTGGACGGGTAAAAACCCTATCAGTGGTGCACCACACGTCTTTGATACCAAAACAGATACGCACTTCAAAGTAAATGACGAATTGGATCCAAGCCTAAAAGAGGCGCCTGTTGCACCGCTGTCTAACAATCGCACGATTGAAACAGGCGAAATGATTCAGATTGATGAAAACACCATTCAAATGGACATCGTCTACAACACAGGTGAAAGCGCGACCCTTACCGGCATCAAAGAAGGTCAAGACGTGAGCTACTACATGAATGGCGAATTAGTTTCCCAAACAACCATCAGTGAGCTAGAAGCATTAAACAACGGTAGGGCATAACTTAGTTTCAAAAACATGAAGGCCGCTGAGAGCGTAGGTGCTCTCACCGGCCTTTTTACTATGTTAAGAGAAGGAATCGTCGCCTTTCTAACTAACTCTGATTATCCTGCCCTTGATTCAATCGAATGCTCACTAAACTTGCCACCATGATAGCCAAGTAGAAGCTACCAATAATCGATTCCATAAATACAAAGAACTGAGCAACAGGAAGCACTGGAGAAATATCCCCATAGCCTACTGTGGTTAGCGTAATAAAGCTAAAGTACATCGCATTAAACAGATTACTTAACCATTCTCGACCTTCTAGCCCATTAAACGCATTGGGTAAGATCTCCAAGATCAACAGATAGATTGTTGCCCACGCCAAACCAATCAGCAGATATATACAGATTGAACCGATAATGTGATTTTTGGTGACATTCGACGCCTGCATTACCTGTTTAAGTGCAGAATAGATATGGGAGAACAGAAACGCGGCCAGCGCTAATAGCGTAACAATTGAAAGATTGTAGTCTTCAAAAAATGAAAATATGCCTGATACCCCAGCCGTTAACAACAGCAGACCATACCAAGAGCGATACAGCGCTCGCTCTTGATGAATCCCGGCGATAGAAACCGCTAAGGTGATGATAATCAGAAACAAAATGGTCTTTTGCCCTTGGGGATAAAACTGCTGCATTACGGCACAACCAAAGAACAGTACCAACAAAGCGAAGAACAAAAAGTAAAAGTTATCGTCCTTAGAAACTGACTTCATTTAGTTCGCCTCTTGTTGTTCTTCTTTATCCTTTGGGGTTTCTTGATCTAAGTTGAGCCAAACTATCAGTAACTCATAAGTCAAACTCAATACCACAGCACCAACAAACAAACCGACGATGCCAGACATCGCCATACCACCTAAAGCGCCGAGCAAAATCACCAACATCGGAATGTGAGAACCACGGCTCAATAGAACCGGTTTAAGGAATGCATCACTGCCGCTCACGAGCAGACACCAAACCAAGAAAAGACCAGCCGCCATGGTCGACTCGACACTAAACATGTAGATAATCGCAGGCAGCAAAGCCAGAATTGGAGGCAATTGAATAATGGCGACCAGAAGCACAGCTAGTGCCCAGAATGCCGCTGCAGGCACACCCGCAATAACTAAACCAATAGCAGAGAGTACCGATTGGATAACAGCCACCCCAATCACCCCCTGAACAACACTTCTTACTGTCACTTTGGATAGCTTAACTAACTCTTCACCGCGACCATCCGTTAATCGTGCAACCAAATGAGTCAGACCTATCTGACATTTCTCAGCGTTATTCATGAAAACGCCAGCGATGATGGTTGAGATAATAAACTGCACAAAACCACCACCCAAAGACCCAAGAATCGAGGCTGCTTTAGCCGCAAATTGCTTGATCTCCTCGGCATACTTTACAAATGCTCCTTCAATGTTTGTAGAAGCGTACACCATAGCGCTGTAGATCTTCTCGCCAACAAAAGGGATATCTTGCAGGGATGATTTAGGTTTAGGGACGGACAAAGTACCGTCTTGCAATCCAGATACCAAATCTGCGGCACTGGTATAGATGCCCGACGACAGTGCAATGAGAGGAATTAGCAGCAACAGAACACCAATAAAGCTCAATAGGCCACTCGCCTTACCCTTCGACATGCCCGTTTTGTTGGAAATCACCACAGCCACGGGATACAGAGCTGTAGCAATGATTGCACCCCATATCACCAATAGCACAAACGGCTTTAGAATCGAGAAACACCAATAGACAAGTATTGCTACCGCTGCGATCTTTATCGCTGCATCAATCGCTTGTTTCGAAAAATCTTCAGTTAACTTCATTAGACATCCTTGTTAATAAAAATTACGGCTGATTTTGTAGGAACTTCCAATTCCGTGTTTCAAGAAACAGCGAAGCCAAAATCATGTAAACACCAATTAATACCAATTGAACAATGCGTGTCAGAGTGTTGCTATCGATATCCCCAGAACTCATCAAAGTGCTGCCTATCAACACCAACAAGGTGCTGAATGCCGTCGCAAAAACGGGCGCTTTATCTGGCACGGTATAGATTTTTGTCGCCATAAAAATCGCCACCAGCCCAATAAACAGCGAGTAAAAAACAATGTTGGGCACAATCGCTAAAATAGAGAACGCAACGATGGCCAGAAGCCCTCCTATCCCATTACTGATCACCAAAAAAGCGCTGAGTTTGACGGATTTTTCAGCCGTGATCATCAAAGACAGAAGTGCAATAAACATCATAGTCAACAATGCTTCTGAAATTTGAAAAATAAAAAAGAAACAGACGACGGGATACGAGATGAACATGGCTCTAAATGCCGCATACCAACGTTGCTTCCTGTGCAACGGCGCGGGAGCAAAGCCAGAAAAGTCGGATTTAGGCTCGGGAATATAGATATGCACCAAAGCAAAAATGGCTACAGCAACCACCCCAGATGTCGCTAGTCCAGAAGCAAGCATCACTGACACGCCTGGGTTATCAATTGCCATGAACGGCAGCATCAACACAGCGATCAATAAAACCGTCGCAAACAGGTTCCATTTGGGGTCTACAAATAAGTAGTAACCCCACAGCATCACCAAGCCGACTAACACCAGCAATGGGATCGGATAATGTGTTATCCCCCGAGAAAGCACTAACCCCAAGGCCATGGTGGCGAGAAGAGCGAGCAGCAACTCATACACCGTCTCTTTGTGTAGTTCTGGTTTATCAATAAGAAACTTAGCGGTAAACACCGGAGCGACAAACGCAAGCGGCCAGTTGATCCATGCGGCCAGAAAAACCGCAAGGATCACGCCTACTGTAAAGCGTAGAATCCGTCGCTGAGCTTGTTCATCTATGATGACGTTATCGGACATAGGAAAGCACGCTAATCAATCGAATCCAAAGCTTGCCGATCGAGTTGAAGATAAAGTTATCCCCACTATAGACAATCACATCTGCTTGACCGCCAACTCTCAGCATGCCTGACACTTCGTCACGATCAAACTCAATGGTAATGGGCAGCATTTGGGTTTGACGCAACCATCCTGTTTGTTGATTAGCTTGAGCAAGCTTGCCCGCCTGATCGTTTTGTCCCCAATCGACACCCCAGTCGATACTGCTGACTCGCCCTGAGACGACTTTACCCGGTGCAAAGTCGAGGGCGATTTCTACTTCATCACCTACCGCAACATTACCTAAGCTGTTCTCTCGGTAGTAAGCCTCGACCCAAATATCCTGCGTCGAAACAAAAGTCATAATCGGTTGTCCTGAAGAGGCATAAAATCCCTCAGAAAGACTGAAGTTGGAAACCCCACCTTGAGTCGGTGCGGTTATCACGGTGCGCTCTAGGTTAAGTTGCGCTTGCTCTAACGCCAACAAAGCAGCTTTCACTTGGCTGTTCTCTTTGCCCTCTTTACCCATTTGTTGTTTAGCACGTTCTAAATCGGCTTCAGCATTCACTACTGCGGCTCTTGATGTCGCCAAGGCCGCTCTTGCTTTGTCTGCATCCGATTTAGACACCACACCTTTGTCCGCCATAGCTAACACACGCTTGGCTTGTAGGTCGGTGTTCTGCCTTTCGACGATTGCTGAGGTTAACCTCGCTTGTGCTGAAGCGATGTTAGCCGTTTGCGCCCCTACATTCTGTCCCGCGATCTCTAGATTTTGTTCAGCTTGTGCCACGGCGATTCGATAATCTGAGTCATCCAAAACAGCCAATACATCACCTTGCTCAACTAATTGATTGGGCTGAACGCGAATATCCAATACTTTCCCTGAGACTTCGGGTTTAATAGGGACGATGTAACCTTTGACACGCGCATTATCAGTGATAGGAATGAGTCGGTCAGACACGATGCTAAACACCAGCGTCACAGCCACAAAGGTCAACAAATAGTTAGTGACCTTCCTTACTTTATCTTTCTTGTTTGGTTGACTCACTGGCTCGTCGTTTGAAGACGCCTCTGGTTCGTTGGCTTCAGACATAGCACTCCCGTTTAACTAGGTAACATTAATAAAATTAGTACTTTAAAAATAATCCTTGTCGTGGAAAACTCAAGACACTAGAGTTAGATTTATCAAGTGGCATTCTGTAATTGATAAGTACGTCTAATTAATGCATCTGGACGCAAAGGATTGTTTCGTTATGGTAGATTCGAGTTACCAAGTTCCTGTGATTCAAACGAATTATGCAAAGATTCTGGTGCAAATGTTCTCTGAACACGGCTTAGATTTACACCAACTACTAGAGGAGTCGGGACTGCCACCAGATTTGATTCAGTCCGACAGCGATTTTGTGCCCTCTGAATCGATAAAACGCCTTATCTACCTCACTTCGGTTCAACTGGGCGTCTCTAAATTTACCGACCTACTTGGTTTAGCCTTTCGACGTCGCATCATCCCACATGTCTTGCATCAGTTTGTTGATTACAAAACTGTCGGAGATGCACTACAGAACATAAGTAAAATCTTCTCTAGCGACTCACCGGGAAGCCAGATCACACTGGTTGAAGAACACGGCCAAGTATGGTTTTGCAGGCGAGTACTTGATGAGGACTCCCCGCGTTTCCAATGGGGAGAAGCGTTTGCCATCATTTACATTATTGAACTCATCAGCATACTTTCAAACCGCCCTTGGCACCCTATGAAGATTCGGCTTCAGGGCTATGAGAGCGACGTGGTTAGCACCATAACCACCAGCCATTGTCAGCTATTTGTTGAGCAAGGGCAGACGGCAGTGCTGATCCCAAATGATATTTTACAACTGCCCATTCAACTCACTAGTAAGGATTTAAGCCCAAAACCCGCTCTGGTTGAGTGGCATACCAGCTTTACTGATAGTGTTTACGAGCTGCTCAAGCCGTATATGAAAGAGCAAGATCTTTCGATCGAAGACGCCGCACAGTTACTCAACTTTTCAGTGCGTACCTTCCAACGAAAACTTAAGCAAGAGAACACCTCTTTTCGCAAGATCAAAGAGAATCTAATGTACTCAGTAGCCTGTGAATTGATGGAGAAAGGCCACTCTCTCACCTACATTTCAAGTCAGCTTGGCTACACCAATATTTCGCATTTTTCGAGAGCTTTTAAACGAGTCTCTGGACTCACACCTAAAATCTATCAGCGCTCAATCTCATCCTCTTAATAGAATGGATAACATGATACTGGAAAGCACCATAAACGACGTATCACTTCAATCAGAGCTTTAAGGGGCGAGTAGAAACCTCTCGTAATGCGAGTTGTAAATAACTTGCTAGGTCGATGGATCCAGCAAGCTCTTCAACATCTTGAATTCGGAAATGAATAATCATGGAGGGCCCTCAGTTATAGTTAAAAAGTCGTCTGGAATCCATATTGCCGGATACTAAACTACTTACTTACCATTTTATGCCATCCGTTTATTTAGACATGACGTTCGATTGTCCCTGCCCCATATGCAAATAAACAAAAAAAGGGCCGCTATAGGCGACCCAATCCATTTAACATCAAGTGACGTTCTACTCGAATCAAGTTAAAGCTTGATCGTTTTTGTCATCCCAGCTTCAGCGTGACCCTTGAAGTTACAAGCAAACTCGACGTCACTATCACCGTG
Source organism: Vibrio fortis (assembly GCF_024347475.1). Taxonomy (NCBI): domain Bacteria; kingdom Pseudomonadati; phylum Pseudomonadota; class Gammaproteobacteria; order Vibrionales; family Vibrionaceae; genus Vibrio; species Vibrio fortis. Next base: position 833,329 of record NZ_AP025488.1, on the reverse strand, counting down.
GAAGTGCCACATAAACTGACGGGCTTTCTTTGGCTCAACGACGATCGAGTTCTTGGTATCGTGCTCCATGCCAGCCATTGCTGACATCATTTTGCGATGACTTTGCAGCTCTTCCTTACTGCCAATTGAGAACTCATGAGGTTGCTCTCCCGTATTCATCACAACAAACTGCACTACGTCATTTGGCTCTATATCAACAGCTTTCTTGAAGGTGATGGTTTTATCGTCGCTAAGAATAACGTGAATCACCTTATCGGGTTTAGCACCATTAGCCGGCATACCGACACTTGAGGTACGTTGCATTCCCATCATGTTGGAGTGATCCATATTTGAATGATCCATCTCACCATGATTCATACTGCCATGGTCCATCTTGCCGTGATCCATTTTAGAGTGGTCCATCTGAGCAAGAGCAGAAGTTGTAAACAGAGCTAAGCCCAAAGCGATAATTGTCTTTTTCATAATAATTCCTAGTCTCAGTAAGGCCCAAGTGAACATAACTGGGCCTTTTAAATTCAGTCGTTTAATAATGAGTTACTTAATTTCTCGTTGTTTCCAAAGCACGAAAATGGCTGGGATAACCAGTAAGGTCAACAGTAAGGCAGATGCCATGCCACCAATCATAGGAGCCGCAATTCTTTGCATCACCTCTGAGCCTGTCCCTTCGCCATACATAATTGGAATCAAACCGATAATGACTGTCAGTACTGTCATCATCACGGGGCGCACTCGCAACCCAGCCCCTTCACGAATCGCATCCAAGAGGTCTTGGTGTTGTAATGGCGTATGGGTCGTTTCATGATCTTGCTTTCTAAAGTTCCAAGCTTGGTTTAGGTAAACCAGCATGATCACGCCAATCTCAACGGCAACTCCCGCTAACGCGATAAAGCCAACCCCTACCGCTATTGAGAAGTTATAGCCAAGGTAGTGCATCAACCAAACGCCCCCCACCATCGCCAATGGCAGAGTCAGCATAATCACCATCACCTCTCCAACGCGGCGGAAGCTTAGGTAAAGCAGTAGCATGATGATGGCAATGGTAATCGGCACCACAATGCTCAAGCGCTCTTTTGCTCGCTCCATGTATTCATATTGACCAGACCATGCCAGTGAATACCCAGCAGGAAGCTCTAGCTGTTCTGCGACCGCACGTTTAGCGTTATCGACATAAGTCCCCAAGTCTCGTCCTTCAATATCAACAAACACCCACCCATTTGGTCGTGCGTTTTCTGTTTTGATCATTGGAGGGCCGTCCTCGTAGCGCACATCGGCGACATCGGCTAAAGCAATGCGCGCTCCATTCGCGGTGATCAGAGGTAAGTTCTGTAACTTAATCACTGAATCACGATAGGCTTGTGGATAACGCACATTGATTGGGTAGCGCTCAAGCCCCTCGATGGTTTCACCAACGTTCATCCCGCCAACAGCAGTTGAAATAACCTGTTGGATCTCAGCAATACTTAAGCCGTATCGCGCAGCCGAACGACGATCAATATCGATGGTCACATAACGACCACCCGCTACACGCTCGGCATAAACTGAAGCTGTTCCCGCCAATTCGTTCAAGATCGGCTCTATATCCGCGCCGATTTTCTCAATCACCTTAAGGTCTGGGCCGGCAATCTTGATCCCGATCGGTGTCTTGATACCTGTAGCCAACATGTCAATTCGGGTTTTGATTGGCATAACCCAAGCATTGGTTAAACCGGGGAACTGAATCAGACTATTGAGTTCATCACGCAAAGACTCAGAGGTGACACCGTCACGCCATGTATCTTTAGGCTTAAACTGAATAACCGTTTCAATCATGGTTAGTGGTGCCGGATCCGTCGCTGTCTCAGCACGACCTATCTTGCCCCACACCGTTTCCACTTCAGGAATGGTTTTAATAAGCTTATTGGTTTGCTGGAGTAGCTCACGCGCTTTACCTATCGAGATCCCTGGATAGGTCGTTGGCATGTACATCAAATCCCCTTCATCGAGCGGAGGAATAAACTCACTACCAAGTTTGCTGGTTGGGTAATACGCTGATGCCATCAAAGCAACTGCCACTACGATAATCGTTTTAGGGAAGCGTAGGCTTATATTCAGAAGCGGACGATACAAGCCAACCAAACCCTTATTGATCGGGTTCTTATGCTCAGGAAGTACCTTACCGCGAATGAAGTAACCCATAAGCACAGGCACTAATGTGATTGCCAAACCGGCAGATGCTGCCATCGCGTAGGTTTTAGTAAACGCAAGAGGCGAGAACATCTTGCCCTCTTGACCTTCTAAGGCGAACACTGGCACAAAACTCAATGTAATGATCAATAGTGAGAAGAACAGCGGTGCACCCACCTCTTCTGCAGCTTTGCCGATCACCTGCCAACGATTGTTGTCATTAAGTGGTGTGCGCTCGATATGTTTATGCACGTTTTCAATCATCACGATCGCACCATCCACCATAGCGCCGATTGCAATCGCGATGCCGCCAAGCGACATGATGTTTGCGTTAATACCCTGCCAGTGCATCACGATGAATGCCGACAAGATACCCACCGGGAGACTTAGCGCGATCACCAACGATGAGCGAATGTGAAACAAGAACAAGGCACACACAATCGCAACCACTAAGAACTCTTCGGCAAGCTTCTGCCAAAGGTTTTCAACCGCAGAATCGATCAGAGTTGAACGGTCATAGGTTGCAACAATCTCGACACCATCCGGCAGGCTTCGTTGTAGCTCTTCCAGCTTAATTTTTACCTCAGAGATCACCTCACTGGCATTCTCGCCAAAACGCATCACAATGACGCCGCCAACGGCCTCACCTTCCCCATTTAGCTCTGAGATGCCTCGGCGCATTTGTGGACCAAGGTTAACGTCGGCAATGTCACCTAACAGCAAAGGGGTTCCTTTCGCCGTCACCTTTAAAGGCAAGGCTTTTAGGTCTTCAATCCCCGTTAGATAACCCGATGTGCGCACCATGTGTTCCGCTTCTGCTACCTCAATCACTGAAGCGCCTGTTTCTTGGTTTCCGCTCTGAATAGCGCTATTCACCTGCTTTAATGTCAGGTCGTAAGCACGCAGTTTGGCAGGATCGATCTGCACTTGATACTGCTTCACCATGCCGCCAACGGTCGCCACTTCAGACACACCATTCACGGTTTGAAGTTCATACTTCAAAAACCAGTCTTGTAAGCTGCGCAGCTCAGCTAAATCGTGCTGACCCGTTTTATCTTGCAAAACATAGCTATATATCCAGCCCACACCGGTCGCATCAGGACCAAGTGTTGGCTTGGCGCTGGCTGGCAACTTAGGCGCAACTTGGCTCAGGTATTCCAACACCCTTGAACGCGCCCAATACATGTCAGTATCGTCATTGAAGATGATATAGACGTAAGAATCACCAAAAAACGAGTAACCCCTCACCGTTTCAGCGCCGGGTACCGCAAGCATTGCCGTGGTTAATGGATAGGTTACTTGATCTTCCACTACCTGAGGCGCTTGACCCGGATAGCTAGTTTTGATGATAACCTGTACATCAGAGAGATCAGGAATCGCATCAACAGGTGTGTTCTTAACACTGTAGAGCCCCCCCAAAGTCAACGCGATAGTGGCGACGAGTACCAAAAATCGATTGCTGATCGACCAGCGAATAATTGCATTTATCATCACTAATCCTCAGCCGACTCAATTTGCTTCAACACATAATCTGTGCCCGATTTCACCACTAGAAAACGTACTTTCTGTCCCTCTTGATAATCGCCAAGCGGAATATCGTCGCTTGTGGTGAAGTTCATCTCTCCCGCTTGCCACTGCCACTCATCAACGGCTTGATGGTTCACCGTGATCATCCCGAAGTCTGCCATCAACATCGTGATATCGCCTTCAACCCAAACCTCTGTCGCCATTACGTCATCACTCTGACTCACATCCGTCACTTGGTATTGGCCTGATTCTGTCTTCTCCATCTCAAAGTCGATCGCTTGACCGTTCGCCAATCCCGATAAATCGACGTCTTCAGAGAAGGTAAAGTCCATCACCATGCCCGGCCAATCCCACTCAGGAACAGGTTGGTGCTCTATCGTTGCCATGCGATGTCCAACCATCAAGTTAGTAATAGTACCCTTTGCCCAAACAGAGCTGCTCATTTGGTTTGGTTCATCATTAACTGAAGAGATACGAGACAGATCCGCTGTTTGACTCGATTCTGAGTCAATCATGAAGTGAGCAGAGGTAACCACATCAATACCCGGCTCTAGCCCTTCTAGCACTTCAACACGATCACCTGCTTCACGACCCACTCGGATACGATGAGAACGATATTTTCCGTCGCCTTCAGAAAGCACTACTCGCGTCATACCTCCTGAATGGATCACGGAAGAGCGCGCTACTGTTAACACATCATCTTCGCTTTCAGGCTTAAGAGTGATGTTTGAGAACATGTTTGGTTTTAGCTCACCATCTGGGTTTGGAAACTTGAGGCGTACACGTAAAGTACGTGTTGTAGGATCGAGAATTGGGTAGACGTAATCCACACGACCACTCCACTCACCGCCCGGTACAGCATCTAGCGTCATCGAAGCTGCTGTACCTTGAGAGATCCAATGCGCTTGGCGCTCAAATACTTCGGCATCCACCCAGACTTCATCGAGTGGTCCGGCACTGATCACCGCTTGGGCTGGGGAAAGGTATCCCCCTTCTCGGATGTTCAAGGTCGCAATAACACCATCGGCAGGCGCTTTTACTTCAATAGTTTGTGAGGCCTTACCCCGTTTCACGATGTGATTGATTTGCAACTTATCAACACCGAGTGAAAGCAATCGCTCTTTCGCACCTCCAATCATCCCTTTTCGACCGGTTTTATAAGCACTGAGCAACTCTTCTTGTGCCTTTACTAACTCAGGAGAATAGAGCGTGAATAACACTTCCCCCTTTGATACCTTCTCACCCACTGCATTAATAAATAACTCTTGAACCCAACCAGAAACACGGACATTGGTCTGCCATAAACGGCTCTCATCAAACGCAACGTATCCAACGGTCTCGATCTTTGGGGTCAGAGGCTCTAATTTCACCGTTTCACTTTTCACCCCAAGGTTATTTTCAACCGCAGGATCAATAGTTACCGTACCTGGCTTGTCTTTCTTGCCTGCTAAGTCATCGGCGTAAACTGGGACTAAGTCCATGCCCATCGGTGATTTACCCGGTTGATCGCGTTGATAGTTCGGATCCATAGGTGCCACCCAATAGAGCGGTTCATCTGCACCACTGGTAGATGATTCACTGCTCATTGCAGCGTGGTTCATTGAAAAAAACTGACTCGCACCAACACCGATTGCAGCGCCAACGACTAGTGCAATGCTTGCGACTTTAAATGATTTCATGAAGATTCCTTATTGCGCCTGAGACGTTGTCTTTTGTGATTGTGAAGGCTGGTGGTATGACCCACCCACAAGCGCCGCTAACTGGCTATTGACGATGTTGAGATCCGTGATCAGTCTCTGTTGCTCTAACTGAATATTGAGCGCATTGGTCATGGCAGTGATCACATCGTTAAACTGCGCGGTATTATTTTGATAGCCGCGCTCGACCGCCTGTGTGGTCGCATCGGCTTGAGGAATAAAGCTTTTTTGATAACGCTCAATACGCTGAGACAGATTGTCTCTGTCTACCAAAAGCGCATTTACTTTGGCGTTCATTTGGCTCAATAAGGTCTCTTTCTGAGCGCGTGCTGAACCCACTTGATATTGGGCCGCTTCTACACCTTTATCTTGTCGATTACCTGTGAACAGTGGGATATCCATGGTCACATACGCACTCACGAGATCAGAGGCAGGATTACCTTGCATGTTATTGGCTTGGCGATAGGCGTACATCACCTCGACACCAAACTGAGGCAAGTAAGCTTGCTCTGCGATCTCTACTTGAGTTTCGTTAACGGTGATAGCGCTATCCGCCGCACGCACCATAGGATGCGATTGCAACAATGGATAGAATTGAGAGTTGCCCGTGTAAGGCGTTAACCGCGTTTCAAGATCTTGCCAACCCAACGCGTTATTGGCTTGAATAGTCTTAGTTGACGAGTCTTTGGCAGGCGTTTGGCTTGAAGCCAAAGAAGCATTCAACCATTCATCACCCAACCATTCGGATAACTGTGCAATGATACGGCGTTGCTGCTGTTGGTTGGCTTGCAGTTTTTCATCAAACTTCACCACGTTAAGCTGAGCATTAAGAAGATCTTGCGCTTCACTGTTACCGATTCCGTAATTGGTCTCAATGAATCGCTCTAGCTCTGCCATCAATCGACGACTTTCCAACAAGGTTGCACGCGCTGTTTGTTGATAACCAAGCTCTAGCCACAGAGTGGTGATGGTATTAGTGATTTCTCTTTCTCGAACGGCAACTTGAAATTGGATGCCATCAGCCTGTTGACTTGATTGACGCTCTTTCAAATCCAACGTCGAACCACGCTCGAACTGCTGCATCAATCCAACAGAAATGTTGGTCATTGGATCTTCATCAAACTTAAAGCTATCAACGGGCAAGCCGCCAAAACCCACTTTAAGTTTAGGATCGCTCAACGTCGCCGACGCGATGCCCGCGTGACGAGTAGCTTGAGATTGGGCAATGATCTGCTGGCGACCGCTATCACGTAGCAGTGCTTGCTCAATGAGCAGTGAGAGCTCACGCTCATACACTCGTTGAGATTCACTGTCGCTGCCATTATTTAAATGACTCGCACTGGTCGAAGTCACCGTCGTATTCGACGATGCCGCGAAAGCAAATGCAGGCATCGCCAATAAGCTGGTGCAAATCGGTAGCACCAACCATCTTGATTCAATATTCACAAGAATAAATCCATTTTATGGCGTTAAAAAACGCATAGATCGCACCTAGGGACAGTCGTTACAACGGACCGATAGGTAATGAAATTGTGGAATAGTGAATTAAGCGGAAGGCGGTCTAAGAATAAATTGAATACGCGCGACCTTGCTACCGATGATCACGTCATGATAGGGAGCAAGCGAGTAGGCAAAACTGGATAAGGTATTCATTGATTGGAGCGGATAGGACCAACTCAGGCAGATAGAGACACAACAATTGGCAAAGCCATCGCCACCATGTGAACAATGACCAGGCTCATGTTGAGCCATGTCGTGCATGGATTGATGAGCGTCCGAGACCGAACACATTGCAGCGATTTCAGGAGTCATCATACTGGCATGCGGGCAAGCCATGGTCTCTTTATCCATCATCTGCATTTCTATGGTTGACGCACTAGAAACACCCGTCGACAACAACATCGCAAGGATGCTGAAGATCGTAATCCAGAATGTCTTAAGTGAGTATGTCATAACCAATCCATATAACGTGAAGTATTACTATAAAGGTTACCCCAAGGGGAAGGTCAATCCTTATAATGACAAATATAGTCCGAATATTGATTGATCGCTCACCAAACACACAAACTACCAATTTTTCTAACAATTATCTTTGTCGTCTAGACAAAACACCCTAGTTGATGTGATTGGGTCTCAAAATTACTATGCAAGGCGTCTGATTGGTTAAGGAATCTTCAGATACTTAAATGCGTTACGTCAATCATGTTCATTGCTCAGGTCAATTTTTGAATTTCGATTCACCCCAGTTTATGAGCTCATTTTGGAGCTCGTTTCTACCTGAATGAACCTTTGGAATTATTTGTGAACGTTTTAAAGAATATTTGCCCACTAAAAATGGGGAAAGAGCGTGACAAGCGCGAGTATGACTTGCGTGTACTGAACTGTGTTAGTGATAGTGAGTACGCTTCACGCATGGCAATTTGGGACACTCTGCTAATGGGTAAGCCAGCAGCAAGTGAAATGAAAGGGTTTATGGATGAGGCTTTCAACAAGCTTCAAAATGAACTACGTGAGACACGTCGCGAATTGTCGATTAACTACACCGACTTTATCGCAATGGCTCATGAAGAAGTGAATTACATCAAGATATTCGTTGCGGACAACAAGACACAAATCGGGTGGTACGTTGCTATCGCTCTTATGATTGTTGGCACCATTGCTCTCTGCGTTCAATAAGCTGAGTTGAGCTAATTCAGATCTCACTAAGATATGACTAGAAAACAGGTTGCTCTTGTTGAAGCGTTGTTTTCTAGTCAATTGACCTCGAATTAGCGCATTAACGAAAGTAGATGCTCAGATGAAGCCTTTGGGTCATCTGCGTGACAAATCGCAGACACCAGTGCTAACCCATGAACGCCCGTCGCCATCAACTCTGGAATATTGTTTTCATTGATTCCACCAATGCCGACAATTGGCAACCTGGTTGTTTCAAGTGCCTTCTTTAGTCCTTCCACACCCCAGTGCTTTTTAGTGTTGGTTTTGGTTGGCGTTGCAAAAATCGCACTCAGGCCTATGTAATCGATCGGCAGGTGATTGGATTCTTCCAGCTGCTGTTCATTCTCAATCGATAATCCAAGTATCTTATTTCCACCTATCAATTGGCGCGCAATCGTCGCTGGCATATCCGATTGCCCCAAGTGAAGTCCATCTGCATCCACCGCCAATGCCACATCAACTCGGTCATTAATGATCAAAGGAACACCTGTACCTTTCAAAATAGCTTTGACTCGTTGTGCACGTTCAATGAAAGCTCTTACGTCACCATGCTTTTCTCTTACTTGAACCATGGTCACACCACCCGCGACGGCTTGCTCTACCACATGTTCTAGAGTGGCTAAGTCTTGTTGGTCATCGGTAACAAGGTAGAGTTTGTATGGGTTGCTCATTGATTTGGTATCCTTTAAACGCACAAACCGTTTATTGCGGTGCTTTGTTATTGAACATCTAGTTTACCGTTTGAGTGCGCTAGAGACATCAAATACTCGTCTTTAAATGTTTGCTGCCAGATCATAGTCCGCTCTCTACCGCCACACGCCTGACAATATGTCACTAAACACACATAAAACATCTCAAAAACTCTGACAGCAACATCCAAACACAACAAAACGCCTACAAGTGACACAAAAATGTTACATTTTGCATGCTCTTACATAGTAAATGTGAAATACTCTGCGAGTACTTACGGGCAAGAATACAGTGAAACGCGGATTATAAGGATGTATATGCGTCAACTATCTATCTCTTTAAGAGTGAAACTGGGTTATGCGATCTGCTTACTCTTTTTCATCATCTCGGGCTTTGTTAGCTTTCAAGGGATCCAAACCCTGTCTAACGGATTCAAAGATTACAGTCTATTGAGTGGACAAGCAGCAGAATCCAGCAATATTGAAACCCACTTTTTACAGATGCGCCTCACGTCTGAGCGATACCTTGCAACGCTTGATGAACAATATCAGCAAGCTTACCTCGCCAATAAAAGTGAGATCGATCAGCAGCTACAATCTCTACTTAATCAAACTCAACATGTCGACAGCTTAGAGCGACTGTCTCAAGTGCAGCAAAGCATTACTGCATTCGACCAAGCGTATCAATTAATGAGCCAAAGCCAACAATTGATCCACCAGCTCGTCACGGTTGAGATGGTAAAAAGAGAAGAGAACGCGCTTAAAGCAGCTCAGAGCTTACTTTACGAGTCTTATAACAACGATGACTCTAACGCGAGCCTATACGCAGGTATGTTAATGGAGAACTTCTTAGCGGCGAAAATCGCAGTCTTAAGCTACTCCAACGACGGTAACCCAAAAACCTACGAAACAGGCCAAGATCTATTTGAGTACGCCCTACCCGGCATTGAAGGTGACATTCGCTCTCTAGAATCGTCCGACTACCAAGCAGAGTTAATCGACAGTTTTACCGCTCAGCGAGAAGCCTATGCTGCAGGATTTGACCAAGTGCACCAGCAAAAGTTGGAAAACGCGCAGCTTCAAATTCAGTTAACTAGCCTAGGTGATACGCTTGCGATTGCGGTACTCGATGCACAGTCCATCTTAGAACAACAAAAGAACGCGCTTATCCCAGAGCTAGCACTCAGTGAGGAACGCTCTATTCAAATCATAGTGTTACTTACTGGTATTGCTCTATTAGTCGGCACAACAAGTGCGATTTTCGTAACGCGTTCAATCAACAAGGGTATTGCACAAGTCAAAGAGATTACCAATGAACTGGCACAAGGCAACCTAAGCGTTGACGTCAAAGTCACTGACCAAAACGAAATAGGTCAGTTGCTTGAAAACATGAAAACCACCATTGAATCTCTGCGCGATATCGTTCAGCAAGTGAACGCTTCGAGCCTACGCATTGGCGAAATGTCAGAATCGCTCGATAGTGTGACGACAACTGGCTCTAATAACGCAGCACGACTCAACGATGAGATCATCAATATCTCTTCCGCCGTTAACCAACTTGCATCAAGCACTTCAGAGATCGCGTCTAGCGCTAACCATGCGTCTGAGGTTGCGAGCCATGCTACCTCTAACGTTGCTATGGGTTTAACCGAAGTAGATAAGACCTTGCAAGAGATTGGCCAAGCCGACGAACAGATGCAACTCAGCAGCCAAAAAGTAAGCGACCTGCATGCAGAGTCGATGAACATTGGTGCAATTCTGGAAGTAATTCAAGGTGTTACCGAGCAAACTAATCTACTTGCTCTAAATGCAGCGATCGAAGCAGCGCGGGCTGGCGAGCAAGGTCGAGGCTTTGCGGTGGTTGCAGATGAAGTTCGTACCCTAGCGCAACGCACTCAAGAGTCAGCAAGCCAAATTAATGATCTAATTACCTCACTGCAGCGCGGTGCTAAAGACGCTCTAGAATCGATTAAGGAGAGTCATGGTACGGTATCTCAGGCATCGACTCAGGCTCAACAAGCGTCTCAAAACTTGCATGTCATCAATCAACACATTCAAGATTTGAACCAAGCCAACAGCCAGATCGCAATATCAGTCGATGAGCAAGATAGTCTAACCCGCTCGCTAGGTGATAACGCCCAAGGTGCCAATACCATTGCCCAAAGCAACCAAGAATCTGTCGCTAAGATTTCAGAAGCAGCAAGCGACTTAACCGAGGTAGCACACCACCTTAAGAGCCAAGTAGACCGGTTCAGAAGTGCCTAGTGCTCAATTTGAGCCCTAACCACGACAGGTCATTTAGCACCAATTAAAATAACCCCGAGTTGATAAGACTCGGGGTTATTGTTTTTAGATTTCAGAGTTCTTCCAATCGGCCAACTAAGCCGTTAACTTTAGGCGGGCTGCTAGTGTCTCTTCATCTAATTGATATAGAGCATCAAGAATATTGAGCTGCAAACTACCTGGACCTTGAGCCTGCACAGCCGCAATTTCACCAGCAACACCCAATACCGCCGCTGCCGCCAAACCGCTCTTATCACCAACCGCGGCAAACGCCCCCGTTAACGCAGATAGGGTACAACCCATGCCCGTCACAAAAGGCATCATGGCGTGGCCATTATTGAGCTGGGTTACCGATTCTGCAGTCACTACATAATCAGTCTCACCAGAAATCACCACACTAGCGTTATATTCAGACACGAGGAACTTGGCAGCCCCCAGAGCCGCTTCGCTGCTGTCTAAGGCATCAACACCTTTGCTTTGCGCTTGCTCACCTGCCAATGCGATGACCTCAGAGGCGTTAGCACGGATGATCAAGCTATCTGCTAATTGTGCAATACGGCGCGAAGTTTCAGTTCGCAGCAGGCTTGCGCCACACCCTACGGGATCCAGAACAACCGTTTTTCCATTGGCATTCGCTTGTTCTACGGCAAACTCCATACGTGGCGTCCAAGTGCTGTCTAACGTGCCGATATTGATCACCAGTGCGCCAGCAAAAGACATCATCTCTGCCATCTCTTGCTTTGAGTGCGCCATGATCGGAGAAGCACCTAAAGCTAATAGCGCATTGGCACTGTTATTCATGACAACGTAATTCGTGATGTTAACCACCAACGGTTTCTGTTCTCGCAACGTTTGTAGCGAGCGTGTGATCTGTTCAATAAGCATAAAAACCTCTAGTTAGACGTTGGAAACGTTGAGTTGTTGGCATCCAGCCCTTGCTGCCAAAACGCCACTTCCATGCGTGTTGCAGTTTTAAAAATGTGGATCAGCTTTTGTCCACGCTGGCTGTTGATATCAATTTCAGCAAGCAACTGCTCGAAATACTCCGCTCCCACTGCGACACCGCTTTGAAACTCTTCACCGCCGTACAATTCTATCCAGCTGCGGTAAGGGTTACCCTCTAACACTGTCTTTGAATCTTCCAACAAAGCTTTACCAATCACCGCGTAACCAATAGAACACGGTGCAAGCGCTGCGTAGAGATCAACCAGATCCCCAGTCATACCTGCATCGAGTACATAACGCGTATACGCAACGGTGCCAAAATCTTCAGGTTCATTCTCAAGGTCAGATTCGGTTAATCCCCACTTTTCACAGTAAGTCACGTGATGTCCAATCTCAGAATCCAAAAGCGCATGCACACTTGGTAGAGCACGACGCATGTCCGCCAATGTGTTCGCTTTGTAAATAGCTAGCGCATAAGCACGGGCATACTGCTTTAGAAACAGAAAATCTTGCTTCAGGTAATGGAGAAAACAAGGCTGAGGCAAACTACCTTGTGCCAGTGTTTGCACAAACTCATGCTCGGTATAGTCCTGCCAATCTTGCTGACATGCCTCAATTAAATCTTGATATTTCATGATGTTCCTTATTCGAACGTCGGTACGTAGTCAGCCGCTTTTGGCAGTGATTTGATGATGCCTTTGTCGTACATGAATTGTGCGTAATCATCGTAGCGTTTCAGGTCAACCGCGGATGGACGAAGAGCGAAGCGAGTGAGAGTATCGTTCCATGCACGCTGGTTAAGCTCGTTGTTTAGTGTGTCTGGTGAGTAAGCTACAAACTCTTTCCAAGATTCAGTTGGGTGGTTCACGATGTAGGTCGTCGCTTGTTCAAGCGCTTTGTTGAATGCTCTGATTGCTTGGTCATCGTGCTTTTTCGCATTAGCAACGAAGATAAGCTCATCATAAGCTGGCACACCATGCTCTTCAGGGAAGAAAGCCTTTGCCTTGTAACCTTCTAGAGCTAACTGGTTAGTTTCAAAGTTGCGTAGACCGCCCCAAATAGCGTCGACTTTGCCAGAAGCCAGAGATGAAGAAAGCGCCCAACCCACATTGATGGTTTGAACGTCAGTAAAGGCAACATTTTCTTGCGCTAACATCGTGCCGATCGTCGCTTCTTCATTGCCCGCGATAGCGATACCGATCTTCTTGCCTTTTAGATCAGCTAACGAATCGTTCTTGCCGTTATCTAAAACCATTAGCGTGTTCAATGGTGTCGCGATAAGCGTAGATGCTCTCACTAACGGCAGTCCCGCAGCCACATCCATCGTCAGGCTTGGCTGATAAGTCACAGCAAGATCAACACGCCCTGCGGCCACAAGCTTAGCGGGTGTGCTTGGGTCCGCTGGCTCTTGAATTTCAACTTCTAAGCCTTGCTCTTCAAAGTAACCACGCTCATGAGCAATCACGATTGGGCCGTGGTTCGGGTTTACAAACCAATCAAGCATCAGTGTGACTTTTGACTCATCCGCCATAACATGGCCAGAAACCAATGAAGCAATCAGTGCTGCCGCACCCATCAATTTTGTGTTTTTCACAGTTAACCTTTCCTTTTGAACTTTCTCGATTTTTATAGTGTGTTGGCGAGCAGAGTGTCAGCGTTACACCTATCTACCCTCGCCGTTTTTAAACTGGTTTAGCCTTTTAGCTCGATTGATATTTAGTGCTGGTTCTCCCAAGGGATCGCCTTTTTCAGTAACTTGTCAGTGATGAAGTAAAGAGAGATAGAGAGCACAGCCAAGATAAACAGCGCAGCGAACATTTCATCAATGATCATTCGTGCATTAGCTTGCAGCATTAGATACCCAAGCCCTTCACTCGAACCGACCCACTCGCCGACTACCGCGCCGATAGGTGCAATCACCACCGCCACACGCACACCCGATGCCAAGGTCGGCAATGCAGCCGGCAGTTGAATATGGCGAAGCCGTTGCCACTTAGTCGCCCCCATCGTTTGAGCTAAGTCGAGGTAACCCCGAGGCGTATTACGCAAACCGTCGTAGCAACAAGTCGTTACAGGAAAAAAGATGATGATCGCCGCCATCACCACCTTGGAGGCAATGCCGTAGCCAAGCCACAGCATCAAGACCGGAGCGATAGCAAACACAGGCACGGCTTGGCTGGCAATCAATATCGGCAGCAACCAACGTTTAAGCGGTTCGAATAACAACATTTGAAGTGCGAAGAACAATCCCATCGATAAGCCAAGTAGCAGCCCAAAAAGGATCTCTTGCGCTGTTACCCACGTGTGCTTGAGCAATACGTCATAGCGTTCAATTAGCTTGTTAAACACTTCCACAGGCGCTGGCAGAATAAAGCTAGGCATTTCAAATACCACAACCACCAACTGCCACAGACCCAGAATAATTGCGGTGCTTATCACGACACGCAGTAACGGGCTCATAGAGCGATCCTCATGGTTCAATACTGATTGAGGCTTGGTTAGCGCTTCGGAACTATGCATAGTCTTGCTCCAGCTGCTCCAAGATCTGTTGCTGAATGCTGGCACATTGGCCGTCGATGGTTCTAGGTGGCAGTGTTGTCGGCACTTTCAACGCTTGAGCTGAAGCAGGTGTTCCCTGCAGCACATAAAGATGATGAGCGAGTCGAACCGCCTCTTGTGGATCATGAGTAATCAAGACAACGGTCTTATCTTGAAGCAGATGGGCTGCTAACGTTTGCAGTTTATGCCTTGTGACCGCATCTAACGCTGAAAACGGTTCATCCATCAACACGATTGGTTTGTCTTGCATCAGCGTACGCGCCAATGCCACTCGCTGACGCATACCACCGGACAATTGTTGCGGCATAGCGTGAGCGTATTCAGCAAGCCCAACGGATTCAAGCAACGACATTGCGCGCTGCTGAATCTGTTCACTGCTTTGTGAAATGCTCTCCATACCTCGCCAACCTTTTCCTGAGAAGCGTTGACTGAGGCAAACATTGTCAATCACCGACAACCAAGGCAACAAAAGGTCTTGTTGTGCCATATACGCGATTCGACCTTCCAATGGCTCACCGTCACTGGTGTGTAACCCACCCTGCCACTCGATATTGTGACTCAGTAAACCAGCTAGATAACGAAGAATTGTGGTCTTTCCGCAACCGCTTCGTCCAAGCAATACCGTCCATTGCGCTGCCGCAACCGACAAGTTAAGACCTTGCAGTGTCGATCGTTCGTTATCGAGGTAGCGAATGCTGGCGTTGGTCAACTCAACGCCAAGAGGCTTATCGCACATCCGCATGGCCTGCGTAAAAATGATTCACTGGACCGTGACCTTGACCTACGTCCAATTGATCGGCATGCGCGATCGCCTCAGAGATATAGCGCTTACCTAACTCAACGGCTTGAGTAAGGTCATTACCTTGAGCAAGGTAAGACGCGATAGCCGAAGAGAGCGTACAGCCAGTACCGTGTGTGTTCTTGGTTGGGAATCGTTTTGCACTGATGAGGGTTGTTCTTGTAGGCAGAATCAGTAGGTCATTGCTGTTTTCATCTTGCTCTAAATGCCCACCTTTCAACAACACCGCTTTCGCGCCTAATGCTCGAAGCTCTTCAACCATGTCTTGCATATCAGCTTCGCTTTCAGGAACAGGTTTTCCTGTCAGTGCCGCACCTTCCGGCAAATTTGGGGTGATGATGTCAGCGAGTGGAATCAGCTCTTCTTTCAAAGTGCTGATGGCTGACTGCTCAAGCAGTAGATCGCCACTGGTCGCTACCATTACTGGGTCAATAACCAGATGTTTCGGTTGGAACTGCTTAACCTTGTCCGCGACCACCTTGATGATGCTTGAATCGGCCAACATCCCAACTTTCACTGCAGCAACGTTAAGATCATTGAAAACAGCATCAAGCTGGCTAGAGACATGATCGAGAGGAATGGGGAAAATAGCAGAAACGCCCTGAGTGTTCTGAGACGTGATCGCAGTGATCACTGAACAAGCAAAGCTGCCTGTTGCAGACATCGCTTTGATATCAGCTTGAATACCTGCGCCGCCGCCACTGTCTGAACCCGCAATGGTTAATACAATAGGTGTGTCTGAAGGAATAGATTGAGTGTCGATTTTTGTGCTGGAATGCTGGGTCATGGTCGCTCCTACCATCGAAAAGACGCAGGAGAACCGCACTAAAACTAAGAAGATTAGGCACCAGAGATCGTAAAAATAGACATAACGAATCGAAGTACCGCATAGGTTTTAGTGTCAATAGTTCCCTACGCCAGTACTAACTGAATCAGGTTCAACGGGTCTCGAAATTCGATCTCAGCAAATACAAAACGATGTAGTTGCCCCCCGACTATTGCAGCCATACTAACAGCACTATCACGAGGGAGGTAATAATTTTGCAGATTATTATTTACCAAAGCGTGAACGAAAGCGTTTTCGGGCATAAAACCATCAGCTTTGGCGATAGTATCTTGGAGCGTTAGTTTTACTCATTAAGTCTATGTGTGTGTCTATTCCCAGAACTTCCACCATTTTTGGCTGTTCTCTTCTCTTTTGGCTTGGCCTTGCTCTGAGCCTTTGCCTTCCTCTTTGCGAACTTGCTCTGCTTTCTTCTCTTTTTGTTTTTCGAGCCCAGATTTCTTATCTTTTAGTTTCTCTTTTAGATCCTCAACTTCCTCTTGTTCAACCTCTAAATCTTCTATCTCATTCTCTAGCTTTTTCTTATCTTTTTTATTTTTAACTTTCTTAGCTTTTTTCTTTTTCTCTTCGATTAACTCTTCGAGTTCTTCATCGCGGTCCTCAATCTGCTTTTCAGCCTTTTCAATGTCGGAGGACGACTTTATCTCTTCTAAGTTTGGTTTCCCTTTTCCCGCCCATTCTGGTTTTTCCGAGAAGGCGACTGGAGAAACACACATTAGAACGCTAACTAAAGAAATAATCTTAACTGGTCTCATAATCTACTCCTTTAAACAATACCAATTAACATTATATAACACTGGCTGATATCATCAGGGAAATTGACCAACGAATAGATCTTAGGATATCCATTGAATACGCTAATTTACTGTTTAATCGCCGCAGCTCTGCTTCCCTACCTAGCGAAAGTCCCGGTTGCTGTCGCTATGAGCCGACTCGGTGGTTACGACAATAATCATCCGCGCGACCAGCAGGCGAAATTGAAGGGATTTGGAGCTCGTGCACTTGCCGCGCACCAAAATGCGTTTGAGTCTCTCATCGTATTTTCAGCTGCGATACTTCTCGCCATAGCAACTGACACTGTCAACGAGAGCGTGCAGTTGTTTGCAATTCTCCATATCGGTTTTCGAGTGGCTTACCACATTTTGTATTTGGTCAATATTGGGGTTATGCGATCGATCTCTTGGTCGTTTGCGATAGGCTGTTCGTTTTTGATTATGGGACAATGCTTGGTGAGTTAATCAAAGATCACCAAACTAATTTCAAAAATCACGATCTCTATAAGCTCGAAAATAGCCTACGTTCGCGTGTTAGGCATGCTGGACACAAAAAAGACCTTATATCCTATAACTACAGACAGTTACGGATATAAGGTCTTTTTTAGTTTATTACAGCTAGTTTTCGTAACGCTGCATCTTCATGGTTGATGTATCTGCGCCAGCTAGGAAACCTTGCGCAGCAGAAGCACTCATAAAGCTTTCCATCGATGCATCCGCATCATCCAGCGATTCCCAATGCACAATCACGCGCCATGTATCGCCATCCACTAATCCAGATTCACGCTGAATAAATCCTGGTTGTTTTGACACGTAACTATCGGCAACGGCTTTATCCAGTTTTGCGAATTCTTGTGGATCGACACCGTCTTTAAGTTTGAAAGAAGCCACTTCCACGACGTAGTCGTGCTCGAAACCAAACTTACCATTGTCGTTTTTCCACTCTTCGCGAGGCGGAATATTCTCGATCACATCCCAATGCTCAACGATCTTGCCGTTATCAAGACGGAACAAGTCATAGAACGCGACGTCTTTATTCATAAACACGCCTTCGCTAATCGCGAGGACAAAGTTACCCTCACCCAAGATTTTGTGATTCTCTTTGTAAACCATTGGCATACCAACTTTTGCTAACTCGCCAAGCGCTTTGCCTAATCCGCTTAGGCCATCTGCGACCATGGTGTTGTGTTGAAGATAAGCGTCATCTTCGGCGTCGATAAATTGGTTGATTTTAGACATGTCGCCTTGCATTAAAATGGTATTAACAAAGTCTGCAACAATGGCTTTATTGTCTTCTGTCTTATCAAGCTCGGTTACTTTTGTTGGCCCATCTAACTGAGTTCGGCCACTTGGATTTGGCTGGGTCGCTAGCTCGGCTAGGTTATCCCAATGCTCGACAATCTTTCCGTCTTCAAAACGAAACACATCAAAACCGACTTTAGGGCCAAAGAAATTATATTCCGTATGTAGAAAAACATAATCGCCGTCTTGATAAGCGCGTTTAACATCGGCTCTGGCGCTACCTACAGGAAGTGCCTTCATCACTTCGCCAAAGCCCTCTAAACCATCGCCAACCGCTAAGTTGTGCTGCGTGTATTGGGTAGGACTGATATAATTAATTGCGTTGGCATCGCCGGTTTCAATACTTGATATCACCGCAACGGCCTTATCTTTGTTAGAAAGGTCATCGGTTTTCACCATGGAATCATTTGCGCATGCAGCGAGGCTCATCATACTCGCAGCAAGTAGTGTGCGAGAAAAGAAAGAAGTAATTGGAGATGTAATCATTTTGTTGCCCTCTCGTTTTTGTTATTAACAGCTTAATTGGGCAACTCTGAATTCGTTAGAGTGAAAATGGGCTAAATTATGGTGAATGTCGAACCTAAAGTACGGGAATTCTGTATCTTTGACTAAACTGGCTTGGAGTAAGCCCTGTTAAGTTCTTAAAATATTTCACAAAGTTACTGGCATCTTCAAATCCAAAGTCGTACGCCATTTGTTGGGATGGAGTGTGACTCACCACCAAGCGGCGCTTAATCTCGATAATAGTAAACGCATCGATCATCTGTTTCGCGGTCAACCCCGTCGCCAATTTGCAAACGATATTGAGTGTCTTATAGGTGGTGTTGATCTGCTGAGCGTACCAGTTTGCATCTCTTATTTGGTGAAAGTGACTTTGCATTAATTCAAAAAAGCGTGCGAATCTAATGCTCTGCTCTTGAGTCAGTTTATCTTGCCTTATTTCAGGTCTTAATCGATGTAAAGAGAGAGCAAAGGCAGAGAACAGATACATCACGATTAAAGGCTCGCTGCCTTCTCTGTTGATTTCCTCGATCATTTGGCGAATAAAGACCAATGTTGGAGTTTGATCTTGAGCTTCTAGCTGCAACAAGGGCGAGTGCTTTTCATTGAGGTGCGTCGGCGTATAGTTTGGCAGCTTCATATTGGCATGCACTTGATCGAGAAACGCTTGGGTGAACAGTAAGATTTTCCCCTTTGGGCGATTGGAAAAATCAAAGCTATGAACCTGCTCTCTTTGCACGAAGAGAACTGAGCCTTGATCAAACGGATACTCTTCAAAATCCACCATGTGGTTTCCCGTGCCCTGTTCTATGTATATGATCCCAAAGAAGTTGATACGGTGAGCACGCTCCGGGCTATGATCGAGCCTATCTTGTTCATATAAATCGGATAGCTCCATAATCTGCAATTCGGCTTGATTCGATTGTTGATGACTAAAACCAACTTGAGGAATAGACAAAACCCACCACCTTTCTTTTTAATTCTATTTAACCGCAGAAATTCGCCTAACGGTTTTCAAAGACCACTTGATTAAAGTCGATCCAGCCATTAGTAAGAAGATCCATCGCATTCACTTTATGAGAGATTCTCATATCTTGAGCACATTGAAACAGAGGCATGTAAATCGATTTTCGAATCAATTCGCGTTCAATTCGCTGATACCCTTCAACACGCTGATTTTCATCAGGTTGAGCCAAATTATCAAACACTTGCTGCTCGAACCATAACTTTGACTGCTTATTCAGGCTAGCCGTCACAGTGTTGGTACACAACAACCACCCGAGCCATGAACTCTCTTTGTGTTCACCAAACACTTCACCAGAAACGATAATATCCGCTTTAGATTGTCGCTCTACTTGATCAAATTCAGGATATGGCAGCACAGTAAGGTTGGAATTTAAACCGTGCTGACACAGCAGTTCAGTAATACTTTCAGCGGCTTCAATATGCCCAGGCAACTGATAAGTTAACACCTCCAACGGCACCTGATTTACCGAAGACAAGTCTACTGCTTTGCCTAGTTTTAAGGGTTCACGGCTTGTCATCCCTGATGCTCGTCGATAAATCATAGTGTCTCTCACACCGTTCATCGGCAAAGATTGCAGCAACTGCTGGATGTATCGACGATGTTTTGTCAACTTCATCCATGCGTTGTTTGCACTGTTTAAACATGCGTAGATACAGCCCTCTTCCCACTGTTGTACCTGCGTGAATTCATCAGCAATATCCGGAGCCGAGCTGCCATGCACAATATCGCAGTGCATTTGAAAGTCATTTGCAGATAAGCCCATATTCCAGATCTCAACACCATCTAACCAAGGTCGATAGCCGTGATAATGAGGAGATACAGTCAGTAGAGTTCGGTAGTTGGTTTGCTCTGCCAATCGAAACGCTCCACTTCCGACTATCGAACCGTCGCTGTTCAATTTGGAAACCGACAGCGCACCATGCGCCATCAACCTTGGCAGATAGTGAGACAAACGTTTAGAGCGGATTAACAAGGTGCTCTCATCGACCACAGAAAAGTCATCAATAAGTAAGAACAGACCTCGACTCACCGAGTTTGACGAGATGATCGATTCAAAGGCAGCCTTCACATCAAATGCAGTAAGCGCTGAGCCATCCCAAAACTTAAGTGATTTGCGCAATCGAAGCTTAAGCGCATCACCAGTATGTTCCCAAGTTTGCGCTAAATCGCCTTCCAACTGGCCTGAGCCTCTATTAAAGCGAAGCAGCTTAGCGTAGAGGTAATCAGCGATATGTTGCTCGGTACGCCTTGATATTTCATAAGGTATCAAGCTGTGCGTCGCTCGATAAAATGGGATTTGGAGAATGTCTTGATCGTTATCTTGCTGTTGATATTGACTAACGAACTCAGCAATAAACTGATCACGATCTTTGTTTCTGATTAGGTTCAATGCTTGATCGGCTTTCCCCTCATTCATCCAAAACTTCGCTTGTTCGATTAATGTGGTGTGTACCGACTCTTTGAGAAGAAGCTGAGGCAAGTTACCTCTGCCAACACCCGACTTCCAATCGATTATCGACTCTTCCACCAGCCTTTTGATGACTAGCTGAGCGTTACGACGCGTGCAGTTCAACGCTTTCGTAATGTCATCCAATGAAATCGGTGTCCACTTACCTATCTCAAATTCAAAATCTCGCAAAAATACCAAAGCTAACCAATAGCGCATAAAGGTGAAATCCTAAAATTATATTTCTATTTTTCTTCATCTTTTATTTTCAAATAATAGCCGTGTTACCAAAAATAAAAAGGACATTTAGATGAATACGTTAGCCGAGTCTCATGGCTCCATCTGGAAGAATAGAACCTTCGTTACGCTGTTTAGCAGTGCTCTGTTTGTAAGCTTCGCCAGCCAAATTTACACGCTTGCATTGCCGTTATTAGTTTATGAACTCACCCAGTCTTCTGAATGGATGGGTTGGATGAGAGCTGTTGAGTTTCTGCCCAACTTATTACTGGCGTTGTTTATTGGCGTGTGGGTTGATCGCAGTGATAAAAAGCAGTGGTCGCTGACCATGTTGCTTGGTCAGGCTATGACGGTGTTTATCTCGTTCCTCGCGGTTGAGTTCCTTGCAGAGCCATTATGGGTTCTGTTTCCATGTGCGTTCTTAATGATGGCGTTTAACTACGGCTACCATAATGCGCGAATGTCGATTCAGAAAAGCGCGCTTTCCCATGAAACTCAGAATGTGGCGACAGCTCGAATAAGCTCCTTGGGTAGTTTTATGGAAACCGTTGGACCTGTGCTCTCAGGGGCCATTATGTTGCTGGCGACCATTCATAACGTCTTTATCGGCGTTGCGCTTCTGATGTTACTGGCGTTTTGGCAGCTCAAAAGACTCGACGTAAAAACACCCATCAACAAAGACAAACAAAATACTTTCAGCGCCATAAAAGAGGGATGGCACGCACTACGCAATGAACATAACATGTGGTTGATCACCCTTGCTGTCATGGTCATCAACACAACAGGTGCTGTGTTCTGGATTCAAGCAATCTACTATGCCAAAGCAGATTTAGGATTGAATGCGGTTGGCGTCAGTTACCTCATCGTCGCTTCTGGCCTTGGTGGTCTCATTGGTGCATTCAGCGCCGATAAACTACGCAAGAGATGGGGGCTGGGATGGCTTCTCATTATCTCTATAGCACTCGAATCCATCGGGTTTGTTATTCCACTGGCAGTGGAGAATCAAACAGCGCTTATTGCTGGGTTCTTTTGGGTGTCCGCGGTGGGTCTATATAGCAGCATCTGTATCTGGAGTTACCGCCAAGAAGCCTTCGATGTCAGCGTTCTAGGCCGAGTCAATGGCATTACAGGTTCATTGTTTAAGCTCTTGATGCCTTTTGGTTTAGCAGGATCAGGGTATTTAACATCACTGATTGGTATTGAGTGGCTGTTCGTCGGATGCTTTATCACACAGCTACTGACTGCGTTTTGGTTGATGACGACCAGCGTCCGTTCTATCCGTTAATCGCACAATAAGATACAAAAACGCCCAAAACGAAATTCGCTTTGGGCGTTAAACCAGTGAGTTCGCTGACAACAAGTGTTTTTATTTAAGCCGGCTTATCACAACGAACAAAAATGAAGTTTGGATTGTTTTTCAGATGATGGTAACTATCTTCATCCAATTCACGCACTCGCTCGTCCACCTCACCTTCGGTTATCCTTGAAATCACTAACCCTGATGCAGCAATCGCATTGCAGATCTCAGTAAGTGAACGACGATAAAAGCTCACCTGCACAGGTTCGCCTATGGTATTCCACTCTTCTTGAATAAACTCACGACTAAAGTAGTTACCATTAATAGAGCATTCGAAGTCAGCAAATGGGTGATGAGTTGAGAAGACCATGTAACCGCCAGGTTTAAGAACCCTTTGCACCTCTTTAAATACTGGAGTGAGGTCTTCAATGTAATGCAGCACTAAGGGGCACACAATTACATCGATGCTCTGGTCAAGTTCATAGGGAAGCCCAATTGCAAGGTCTTGAGAATACGCGTTTATCTTTGAGCCGAAACGCTCTGTCACCAAGCTAATCATCTCTTCAGACAAATCGGTACAGGTCAACTCTGCGACTGACTGTTCCATAAACCACTGAGCGTACTCACCTGGACCACAACCTAAATCGAGTACCTTTAGACCTTTCACATCATCCAATAACGATAAAGTAGACGGGCGCTCTAACAGCGCGTTGTAGATATTGTCCTTAACCACTTCGGCATACTTGCTTGCATGCTTGGTATACATTTCTGACATAACTTTACCTTTATTGAACAAAAACATGAGCCTAGCATGAAACCTGCAAACTTGTTGTCCATGACATGAAGTTTGACCAATTGCTGACTAGGCTCAGCACAATTCAATAATGGTTTGTGTTATCGATGAACTTTAAACGCTTCAATCGCACTTTGAAGGTCGGAGCTTTGCTGGCTAACGATCTCAGTTGAACGTGTATTATCTGATACACCTTCAACGTTGGTGGTTGTCGTGTCTCGAATCACCACTATGTTCTGCGCGACTTCATTACACACCATGCTCTGCTCTTCTACAGCGGCTGCAATTTGAGTGCTGCTGTCCAAGATTTTCTGCATCTCATCCATTACAGCTTCAATCTGTTGATAAGCTACTTGTGAAGATTCAACACTGACTGTGCCTTTAGTACGACAGCCTTTCATGGTCGACACAACTGCTTGAGTCTGGCTCTGAACGGAAGTGATGATGCTAGAGATCTCTTCCGTCGACGTCTGAGTTCGACTCGCGAGCGTTCTGACCTCGTCAGCTACGACTGCAAACCCACGACCTTGTTCACCAGCTCGTGCCGCTTCAATGGCAGCATTCAATGCTAGAAGGTTGGTCTGCTCAGCAATTTCGTGGATTACACCAATTACAGAGCTAATCTTTGAAGAAAGCTCTGACAGATGTTCAATTTCATTCTCAGCTGATTCCAACTCATTAGACAGCTCTGCCACCGTCTGCTTTGTGGTTTCAATTTCCACCAAGCCTTGTTGAGCAACTGTGAACCCTTTCTGTGTATTGCTTGCTGCATGCTCTGTCGTTGCCGCTACCTCTTTGATGGTTTCTCCCATCTCGGTGATCGCTGTTGCAACACTGTCCGTTTCAAGCTGTTGCTGCTGTAGTGAAAGCTCTGTCTGGTGACTGTTGGATTTAAGCTGGATAGAAACAGCACCTAGGTTCTCAACACTGCTTTGTACTTGAGTAATCAGACTCTCAATACTCACAATCAGCTTGTTGGTACCCTTGGCAATATCACCGATTTCATCGTTCGATTCCGTAGCTCGTAGCGTTAAGTCATGGTCACGCGCAACTTGGCTGGTAATCCGATTTAGATTAGAGATACTGCGTTGAATGCTGTTGATTAAACCGTAAGACAACAAAGCAAGAGCAACAACGACGATGGAAAGCGAGAACAAGATAAATTGGTTAATCGAAGACTGTGCAGAGTCGATCTCTTGTTCGAACTGCTTCTCAACACCTTTGAAGATCTTATAGATGTCGTTGTAGAGGTAGTCCGACTGAGCGATGATGCTGGTAGCTTTGGTTTCGTCAGCCCCGTAAATGGAGACCAATGATTCAAACCCTTGTTGGTATTGGGTTATTTCTTTCAGCAGCTTTGGCATGTCATCTACCACAACCTCAAGTTCAACAAGGTGGGCAAGCAAAGATTGTGAGAGAGTATTGAAATGATCATACTCCTTCGAAAACTGAGCAGACAAGCTGGTTTCTGATGAGTTCAAGAACTGAAGCTCTATCCTTTTCATCTCTTGCAGTGAAAGTTCTAAATCTTTCACTTCAATCAATGTTTTTTCTAGCTTTATTAGTTTTAAGTTACTGATTTCAGTAATCAATACAATAACGACAAGCGCACTGATCGCTAGGCCAGTCAGGCCAAATAGTTTATGTTTTATTTTCATCAAGCAATTCCAAAGCAGCAATACCGACAGAAGCATCTATTATTTGTTTTCGTCGCTTCTATAAAGACCACCTGGCCAAACTGTTACTACTTTATAAATTTCTTGTTACATTTGTTCAACCATTTAAAATTTGAATGTGTTTCATTTTTGAGAACAATGATAAATAAATGTTGATACTCCACATAACTTTCACTTTATTCGAGTTACTACTCAATTTTTAAGGTGGAAAATCAGACATTAAGTGAAACGAATTTTTTATAGATATGAATAAAAAACCACTTGAGAGTTCAAGTGGTTTGAGGAATCTAAAACGTATTTACATCTTCAGTTACTGATCGTCTAATCGGTTTTTAAACTCAAAGACTTTCTCAGCACAAACATCTACACAACGACCACAGCTGATACAGTTCTGCGACATCACTCGTCTGTCTCCTTCCTTCAAAGGCTGACGAAGTATCTCTGGCTCAGGACAAACGTAAAAACAGTCCATACACTTATCACAGTCTTCGCGGCGAACCGCTTTTACGCGAATCACACTCTTACGGCCAATCACACCATACATGGCACCTAATGGACATAAATGGCCACACCATCCGTGTTCAACAAGCAGCAAGTCGACGATAAACACCAAGGCAATAAGAATCCACCCTGCGCCCATGCCAAATACTAGCCCTCGATGCAGTGTCGCCACTGGATCAAGCCACGCCCATAAAACCGTTCCAGTAACAGCACTACCTACCAGCAGCACTCCAATTAACCAGTAACGGATTTGTGGCGACCAACGATAACTCGCTTTCAAGCCCATCTTTCTACGAAGCCAAGCAGCGGCATCGGTAACAATGTTCATTGGGCAGACCCAACCACAGAAGACGCGTGGTGCAACGATCAAATAGAAAGCAATCACTATCCCCGCGCCCGCAAGCACCGTGAACTCAGGAATATGACCCGCTGCTATTGTCTGCATCACAATCAAGGGATCGCTCAAAGGCACGGTTCCTAAAAGCAGGCTCGATGATAGATTGCCTTGCAGGATTCCCCACGTTGGGCCTGCAATAAAACAGATCATAACTGCAATTTGGCATAACCGTCTTAGAATAAGAAACCGATGTGCACGCCACCAGCCTAAAGTCTCGATCGCTTCTTTACCTGCATTTTTTGCCAGATTCTTAGCCATTATAAATTCCCCTTCTTCAAGGAGTTCAGAGACTCGAGAGCATCGGTTGGAATCACATCTTCAACTGGCGCGTTGTTTAGATCTCTGTCGACCTCTTCCCAACCTAACTGATAGTGCTCACCCAACTTACCCATGGCTAAGTTGGTCGGGATCACTTTGATCGCAGATACATCAAGAACACACGCTTGTTCACACTTACCACAACCAGTACAAGCATCAGAGTGAACGGTTGGTATCAACTTAGCATGGTAACCGGTTCGATCATTGCGAACGTGCTCTAACGTGATCGCCTTATCTATTAGAGGACAGACTCGATAGCACACATCACAACGCAAACCTCGCCAGTTGAGACAGTTCTCATGGTCGATTAATACTGCGGTACCCATACGCGCATCATCGATATCTTTAAGTAGTGGGTCTAACGCACCAGTTGGGCATTCCACCACGCAAGGTATGTCTTCACACATCTCACATGGAATATCACGAGCATTAAAATAAGGGGTGCCTGATGGCAATGGCGAAAGCAAAGTCGCTAGCTTTAAAGTGTCGTACGGACAAGCTTGAACGCATAAGCCACACCTTACACATGCTGACTCAAATGCTTCACCTTCTAAAGCGCCAGGCGGCCTCACTGGCAGCCCTGTTGTGTCTCGTGCTTTACTCTGCATAGATTGCAGTCCTAGCACTGTCGCTGCGGCTCCAACTCCAGCGGCAGTTCTGGCGGTATCGCGCAGAAAACGGCGGCGACCTTCGGAGAATTTTGGTTTTGATGACTTCATATACCACCCACTACGAGCGAAACACTAACAACTCTTGCTCGCTATTATTTGCTATCCATAGACTTCTCCTACGAACCCACTGAGTGAAAAGCTCATAGTCAATAATCTGAGGTATTTTGGATATCTATAAAGGATGGTATGAAAAAGCCATTGACTCAAATCAATGGCTTTTAATTAATACACAAAAGTAGTAGGGATATTTGTTAGCGAGATCACGCAAGCCATTCAGAAGTTAGAGAGAAAGATTAGCGCTCAATGATGAATCATCCATTACACAATCTAGGATTTGATCGCGTTTTTGTTTCTCAACACTAAGGCTAGAGCACCAAATAGCAGCTCACCAACCAAGTATAAATACATCACTAAGTTCGCCTCACCATCATTCAATAAGCCAACAATTCTTCCAAATGCCATTGCCAAAAGAACCACACCAACGAAAACCAACCCAAGATCCACATCATTTTTAAGCTTCACGATAAGAAACATCATCAGCCCAATTGCAAACTGCGCACCACCATAGGTCGCTCTAACATCTATCACAGCGGATGCTGGATTCAGCTCTACTCCTGTGATCCAATACGCCATCCCCGTGGGAATTAGAAGAAACATTCCACCATATACGATAAAGAAAATAGCGGTGGCATAAACCAGTAGTTTTGACATTTCTAATCCTTTAGTTGTCTCAATATCACTTATGTTCGACTTAAAACCTTAGTCCACTTACAACAAAATCTCACGGCTATTGGTATGTTTCTTCTCGCTTTTTTTCATCCATAGGAAAGACTAAGTTCACAACTTTAGCTAACAAGATCCCACACGCTACACCACCAGCGTTAGCCGCTAAATCCAACCACTCTCCATAGCGATTCACATAAGGTTGGAGTATTTCGATCGCTCCACTCCAAACAACAAAGAAAAGTGCAATCAACAGCCAGTTCTTTGGTCTTGCCAATGCAACAGAGAAGGTTAACGCAGCATAAGCAATAAAGTGATGTGTTTTATCTGTGCCCGGAACCGGCGGCAGGCTAGCTGCAGGAAAAAGGGAAAGTATGGTGATAGCAGCCAAGACTAACAAGGTAATTGCCAACCAATATTTTTGAACTAAGCCGATCAAACGACGCATGTTTATCCTTACTTACAAAGCACAACAACTTATAAAGCTTTGAATCATATGCATGATTGTGGTGTATCACAATGATCTAGTTTCAGTAGAGACAAAAAAAGAGCCGCTATAAAGCGGCTCTTGATTTTGAAACTATTCGAATCCGTCCAGATTACTCTTTACCGAATACGTTGTTCTCTTGCTCTTGTACGCGGATGAAAGTCGTACGCTTAGTTAGCTCTTTAAGCTTTGCTGCGCCTACGTATGTACAAGTTGAACGTACACCACCAAGGATGTCAGAGATAGTGCCGTGAACAGAACCACGGAACGGAAGTAAAACAGTTTTACCTTCAGCTGCACGGTACTTAGCAACACCACCTGAGTGCTTGTCCATAGCCGACTGAGAAGACATTCCATAGAACTTCATGAACTTCTTACCGTCTTGCTCTACTACTTCACCGCCTGACTCTTCGTGGCCAGCTAGCATACCGCCAAGCATTACGAAGTCTGCGCCGCCGCCGAATGCTTTTGCAACGTCACCTGCACATGAACAGCCACCGTCACCGATGATCATACCGCCAAGACCGTGTGCTGCGTCACCACACTCGATGATTGCCGAAAGTTGAGGGTAACCAACACCTGTTTTAACACGTGTAGTACATACAGAACCTGGGCCGATACCCACTTTAACGATGTCTGCACCCGCTAGGATTAGCTCTTCACACATGTCACCAGTTACAACGTTACCTGCAGAGATAACTTTGTTCGGGAATTCAGCACGTACCTTTTGAACGTACTCTACTAGGTGCTCTGAGTAGCCGTTTGCGATATCAATACAGATGAAGATTAGCTCTTCAGATAGCGCCATGATCTCTTTTGTTTTTTCGAAATCAGCGTCAGAAGTACCTGTTGATACGAAAACATTGTTTAGCGTCTTCTTGTCTGCTGATTTTACGAAGTCAGCCCACTGCTCTACTGTGTAGTGTTTGTGTACAGCTGTCATTACTTCGTGCTCTGCAAGAGCCGCTGCCATTTCAAAACTTGCAACAGAATCCATGTTTGCTGCAATAACAGGAGTACCAGCCCATTGACGACCGCTATGCTTGAATGTAAACTCGCGGGTTAAATTTACTTGAGAACGACTTTTTAGTGTTGAACGCTTCGGGCGAAACAGTACATCTTTAAAGCCTAACTTAAGTTCTTGTTCGATACGCATGGTGTTTTTCCTTGATTCATAAATGTATGTGTCACTCGCATGGTGCGTTGTAAAGTCGTTGGCAGACGAGTTTACTTTTCTTCGGACACAAAAAAACCGGAGCGTTGGCAGACGCTCCGGTTTTCAGCATTATAGGTCGTGATTTATTAACAGCAAGTCTGATATTTCATTTTTTTTTATGCTATCCTCCCAAAGATTCCATATCCGGATTCTCCTCTCCTTCCCTATTTTTCAGCTATTTACTTAGATATTAACGACTTAAGCGCACAGCGTGACGCAAACTCACGCAACATTTGCGCAAACGTTTCCCACCCGTCTACCACCACTTTGTCGTTTTATTCGTATTTCTGAGAGAAAAGTGTGTGGTTTAGCTCATTTTTCTATCAACAGTTTCAGCTCAAAAAGTCATAAATTTTCGATTTTTTAGTTTGAGTGTCTAAAAAAACACCGCCACGAGATAATATTGAGTGTTGCAAAGATCAAATGCTGTCACGCTGTAGACAAATGTTGCGAGCCAAACCGTCTAAAATCAGGTATAAGTTGCTTATTGAAGATGCTCTTTATTCTAAACAAGAGCGCATTGAATGGCTTACAAGGATGTTAGTTATGAAGAAAACTCTCCCTCTACTCGCGCTTCTATGTATCAGTGGCACAGCCTTAGCACAGAATGGCCCTGGCTCTTTTTATACCAATCTAGGTGCGACTGCGATTTCAGATGGTTCAGACTCTGAAACAGCCTACTTCGCTCAATTAGGCTATAACTATTACCTGTCACCTATGGTGTCGCTTGATTTCAGCTTTGGTCACACCGCGACGTTAGATAGCACTGTGACGTCAGAATCTGACGGTTTTGCTTCCAAGTACAACTCTTACAGTGCGGGATTAAAATTGGAGCAGAGTTTCGGTGGGTTTAACTTATACGGCTCAGGTGGTGCGAGCTACATCGATTCAGAAGTCACTCGTTGGGATGCCGTGAATAGCGTGTCCAAAACCACCACAGACAGCAGCATTCAACCTTATGCAAGCACAGGTATTACTTTTGCCTTGATGGGTTCACCGCTAGTTTTAGATACCGGTATTAGCTACCAATGGCTACCAAGTGGTGAAGGTGCAGCTTCTGTTTATGGCGGCGCATACTTAAATTTCTAAACGTTAATCGAATTCGCTAAAACGACGAAGGCACGCATAACCGCGTGCCTTTTTATTTAATTAGCCTGTTCCACGACACTTATTGACGAGCCACCAGCGCTTCTGCAGTAGCATCTTGAATAGAAAGGAACAGTGATGTTACTTGGCCTGTCGGAGAACGCATTGGGTTTAGCGTGACGTTCTGATACATAAAGTCAGCTTGCTGCGTTACAGGGCGTACGTTACGACACTTAAACAGATATGGACGCTGTTGCCATGTAATAAAGCTGCGACAACCGAGATCATAAACAGGTTTGGTTTTTAATCGAAACCACTCTTCCGGTATCTCTGGGAACAGCTCGAAGATCGACTTACCGATCGCATCATGTGACTGCTTACCGCTGTGGTGTGTCATAAATCCATTCCAAACTTGCACGTTGAAATCACGGTCAATCACGACAAGTCCCATGTCGACATTTTGAACCATATCAACCATCCAATGGAACTGTTCAAACTCTGCGGGTAACTGAAGCATAATTAGAACTCCTCCATTAGATAAGCAAGCTTGTTATCAAGCAGTGGCAATGATTCATCAACAAACATGAACAACAGATCACAGCGAATCGAGGTACCCTCTATGTTGTAGCTCACCTCGAAGGTCATAGTCTTTTTGAATGACCCACTAGTATTGGCGATAACAGAATCAATCGGAATATGCTGACCAAGAAGCACAGGCGAGCTTTGGAAGAAACGCACTTCCGACTGCGCACCTAATCCATTGAGGAAAGAGCCAACCAGAATATTAGACACATCCATCAGCAGCTCTAACTCTTCGAGCTCTTCACTGTCTGTTGGTACCTTCATCAGTTTCTTCAGGTCATTTACGCTGGAATCACTAAGTAAAACTAACGCCTCCCCTGCGATACCTTCACCGCTGAAGCCTTGGCATACACCCGATACCTGGTCGTTATCAGCCAGATCGCGTAATGCCATATGAAGTTCGCTGACTTCAAAGATATTCACGTTCGGCAATGGCAGGTGAACGAATACATCAAAGTGACGCGCTAACGCATCCGCAGCTCGACCAATCGCCACGTTCGCGACTTCCATGTAGATATCGCGTCTACGCAGAATAGGAAGCTCTAGCGGGGCTGGTGTCACTAATTGCGGCTGTTTTGGTGGATCGACCAACTCACGCAGGATTGCCTTAAGAGCATCTTGATCAATCGGCTTTTGTAAGAAGGCTTTTGCACCAAGGTCCATGACCTTTTGTTTGGCTTTTGGCTGAATATCGCCAGACACAACCACCACAGGAGTTGTGTTACCCAAACGTTGCATCTCTTCTAATGTTCCATAGCCATCCAACTCTGGCATGGTGAGATCAAGGAACATTAATTTAAACTGATTACTCGCTAATTCTTCGAGCGCATTCAATCCGTGCACGGCGAAAGTTATGTCCGCATTTAACGAAGGCGGCAGAGAGCGCGCCATCTGTTTGCGGGCTAAGGCAGAATCATCACATATAAGAACTGGAAACGACATTAATGTACCACCAATGATTGAAGCGAATATGAGCGAGTGTAACAGATTCTTATAGTATCAGGTACGGGGGCAATCCATTAATATGGTGATTATTGACTAGATAAATACAAGTTTTTTCAATGTTTGAGAAGTGAAGATATGCAGTCAGAAACCCTTAATAACAAAGGGTTTCTTAATAAATGCTCGAAGATTATCCAAATACCCCACCCGACCGATAAGGTTTGATAAATCCGGCGTCAAAGCTCTCAATAGAAACGAGTAACAGAACTTAGCTATAGCTGGTAACTAGGCCATAAAATGAGTAAGGCAAAGCGCAAAATCACGGCAAACACCAACAGTGCAATGCCTAATCGGTACCACTTGTATTCAGAGACACTCATAGGGATACGCTTGTAAAACATCGTAATCACCCCTTTCCAATCGGAACTGCGCTTTCCATATTGCATCACGCTCGTCAGTACAAAGAGAGCACCCAGCACCAACATCCCTTTCTCGGCCCAAAACAACCCTACTTCCATTTGTACAACCTCTTTCCTTGGATTCTCACTACAGTGTAATCAGCTTAGGCAAGGGTTTCTGTACGACGTTGGTCTAAGTGGTGTAACTGCTTAAGCCTTGATTCAGGTCACACTAGTTATCAAAGCAGACAATAATGATAACCCCTGAATATAGCTAAATGGTAATCGCCGTATAAATAGAACATAACTATATGAATAAATTACGTATTATCTATAAAGTTATATAGCTAAACAGGGTGATAACAACAAACTGCTTACAAAGTATACTGATTGTTTTTTTCTTTGCGACACGTCAATTTACACTGATTTATAAAACACTGTTTTTTATATAATGGGAATAGCATTCCAATTTCTTCTAATTCAATTAATGGAATAAATTGGAAAATATGCATTTTAACAAAACCCTATTAACAACCTCTCTGTTATCGGCGCTCACATTAAGCGGATGCGGTAGCGATAGCTCCTCACCTTCATCAGGCAATAACCCGCAAATGGGTGGTGTCGTAATCACAACGATGGACGGATACCTAAAAAACGCCCTTGTCTGTTCTGATGTCGATTCAAACGGTGTCTGTGATTCAGGTGAAGAGATCAAAACACACGACGGGCAACTTTTATTGACCGACGCAAATGGTCAACTCAACCTAGAAGGTAAGATTACGCAAGATCAACAACGCAGCATTGCAAGCTACCCTATCGTAGTTAAAGTGCTCCAACCTTATGAAGACAATTCAAACTTCGGTGTTGATTCTGGTATCTATACAGTCGACATGGATCACGAGTTCCAGCCTATGGACAAAAACATCGTGTTCCGAACTCCTGCAGGCCAAACCGTTGCTAACCCATTTACTGACCTCGTCGTCGCTGAAATGAACAAAGGCAACACACAGGAAGAAGCAGAAGTTTTGGTTGCTGAGAAGCTCAGTGGTCTCAACGGTACGGACGGTTTGGTTACCACCAACAGTGAAAGTACGATTGATCTCTATGCAGATTATGTTGCGTTGAAACACGATTCAGCCGCAACACCAGAAGAGCAGCAACTTGCAAAAGAGATGCACAAAACGGCTCAAGTGCTGACCGAAACCAAAAGTAACGCTGAAGATGAAGGTGTTGATTACGATAGCGTTGCTCTAGAAGTGACAGAACAAGCTGTCGACACAGTTAACAATGCAAGTCCTACCGAAATCGACGACCCAGATTTTAAACCAGTGATCCCTGTGAGTGAAAAAGATGGCGAGGTTGTCGTTGAACCGCCTGTGACCAACTACCAAGCCAAGGTCGATGGCGATACAGTAGACGCACTCAATGAAGAACTTTCAGAATTATCTCTAACCACTATTCACGCTTTTGAACATAGCCTCAATACAAACGTCAACAACCTATTTTCCGATAAAGACCAACAAGGCCAAACGCTAGCGGTTCGAGTTGCAAATACAGAGGCGCTTGATGAACAACATATTTCTGTCTCGATTGAAAACGGCACACTAACCCTAAAAAGTGTTAACGATGAATCAGGGCGCTCTAAAGTCACCAATGGCCAATATTCGATTGTGCTTGAAAGCGATGACATTAACTCAAAAGGTGAGATCGTAGGTAATGTTAGAACTGTGGTTTCATTAACCATTGAACCTCTGAATACTAAACCAAGCACTGACCCTGTGACTATGCGCTACATTCAGTTCGAAGTACTTGATAACTTGTCATTGACAAAGGGATTAGAAATGAACCCTGAAGTTATTGATATTTCGACGTTATTTTATGACGAAGATGGCGATGAACTAACAATCATTGCAGAAACTACGTTGGCAGGTGTAGCTTCAAATTTAAACGATGATTCAACCATCGTCACTTTGACAGGCACTCCAGAAGTTGATGGAGATGGTTTCAAACTATACATCTCGGCTATAGATGAAGACAATAACAAACTTCAAGCTCAGTTCAGACTACCAGAGGTTCAACTCCCAGCACCTCCAGTAAATAATGCACCTACGGTAGACCATGCTCGCCAAGATAGTATTCAAATTGAAGTCAACAAACTGTCTCTTCAACAAGCAGAAGTTACAGACCAACAGATCGACATCATCGACCTATTCGTAGACCAAGATAACGATGAACTAACCGTTAGCGCTACTACCAACGCGTCTGGCCTAGAGGTCAAGGTCATCGGTGATGTTATTCACTTAACAGGCACTCCTGTAGAAGCTGGTACTGGTTATAAAATTCTCTTAGAAGCAAGCGATGGCGAGCTAAGCGCAACCACAGAGCTTGAACTTCCTGAAATTTTACCTATGGCTTGGACACCTATTGATCCACCAACCAACACAGCTCCTGTTATCAACACAGATGAAAAGTCAGCACTGCAAGAACGCTTTAACGCACTGTACCTAGAACAAGATATCGAGTTATCGGCATCGACATATTCTCTGAAAGAATTGTTCACTGACGCAGAACAAGATGAGCTCAACTATCAAGCGACAACAACACTATCTGGCCTAGATGCGAACATTTCGGGTGATGTTCTGGTCTTGTCAGGCACACCATCAGAATCGGGGACAGGCTATCAAGTTACTATCGTTGCAAGCGATGGGGCTCTCGATGCGGATGTTACGCTCAACCTTCCAAAAGTAGAGCCTGCATTCGTTCCTGAGCCAACCAACACATTGGCCGCACTATTGATGGCGAAGCCTTCTTACCGCTATGGTCATAGCAACCAGAACGGAAAGACTGTCGTATATTGTTATGGTTCACAATTAAAAGCTGATGGTACTTTCGCAGAAGCAGAGCAAGAAGGGGCAAGCTGTCCAAGTGCTGATAGCTTTGTTACAGCAGGTACATGGAAAACGGCTGGTGATGATGTTCAGATGACACTCAATGGCATGACCGTGCAGATGATATTGAATGAAGATAAATCAGATAGCCACATGCCACGTCTTCACCTATTCGTAAAAGAGACGACAACGGCCATTACTAAAGCGCAAGGCGAAGGTTATGCTCTAACTGATATTGCAACCTCAGAACCCGTTACTTTCTTATACGGCCAAGAAGCAGCCACAAACTACTGGGCGGGAAACCACGCCTATGGTTATGTGAACGGAGAGCTGACCTCTATTGATGCAGAATCTAAAAGCATCCACAACAAGCGCAGCATGGAATATAACGAGCCCTTAGATGTTGATATCTGGTTCGCACAAAGCTGTGAATCTCTAGGATATGTTAAGAATGACCAACTCGGTTATGAAGGCACATACGGCTATACCAATGAAGGGCAAGCGAAATACAGCTTTGCTTTAATCAATGAGCGATTCGATGACGGTCGTTACTCAGTTAGTAACTACGACATTTTCAGTAAAATTGATAGCTATGGTACTGATGCGGACGAATGTGCAATTGATATCGATACCACTGTCACAGAAGGTATGCCGTTACTTTACGCAGGTGACAATATTGCAGTGTTTGCAAAGTCTACCGATGCAAACTTTGAAGATGTTTTATTGAGTACCTTTATCGACCGTGATTTAGAAATCGAACCAAATCAATCATTACATCTCAATGAAAATCCAGTTTATGGTTATGAGCTAGTAAAAAGAACTCAATATATTGATCAAAGCGAAGAACTCAACTCTCCAACCAGTGCCTCTTTGATAAAAATGGCTTTAGAAGGTGACACGCTATCATACGGACAAAAATGGTATTACGTACCAGAGCCAAGGCTAAGTACGGAGCACATTTGGTACCCAATCTATATGGAGAAACGCGAACTCACTGCTGTTCCATATATCGCTAGTAATGGCGAACAAATGTACCAAGCAAGTTATTACTACTACAATGACGGCGAATACAACTATCCAGGAGCAGAGTACTCAAACGAGGCGTGGTCATTATGGATGAGTGATGACAAGCTAAATCTATTACGAGCAGGAGAAGATGCTGAAGAAGATGCGACAAGCTCACCAGCATTTTACTCTGAGACTGAAGGTAAAGAGTTCATTGAAGATCTTTTCGCGAAAGAGATCAGCTTCGTTGGCACTACATGGATGAGTGAAGATGATGGGGAGACTGTCACTTATACCTACACACAAAGCGGTGCGATCATTACTTTTGGGAACGAAGTTGAAGAACTGAGCTGGGATGAATACCCAAGTGATTTACCGTGTTTGGTAGAAGACGACCATACCTGTAGCTTTGCCGAGATGAACGCAATTTACGAGTGGAACGATGTTTACGACAATGGTTGGGTGAGTAATCATCTAATCGAGTGGACATGGAATCCAAGTATCGATGCGAATGTTTTCTACAGATCAAAAGACAAACGTGAACCAGAAGCTATGGTTCGTGTCCAAGACTAGAAACAATTAGTTTGATATCTGTAAAGCCTCTACAGCAGTAGAGGCTTTTTTTGTTCTCATTAAATCAATGCGCTAATTGCGCTGAGCAACCCACGCTGCGTTGCTTTCTAATCTCAACCATGAGTTGGATAAGCAATAGGATACCCGTGACACCAAGGCCAATTCCAATGCCACCCCAAATGCCTGCAAGCTGATAGTCAGGCATTAGATACCATGCTGCTGGCAAGCCAAACACCCAGTAACCAATCGCTGTCATCACGGTTGGCATGGAAACAATCTTCATTCCACGCAGTAAGTTAATAGCCAGTAACTGCCAAGCATCAACAATAAAGCAAAGAGCAACCACCCAAATCACCGAGGTAAGTAGAGTAGACATCGCATCTGTGCCATCATCAAGCTGGAACAGCGCCGCAATTGCTTCAGGCCACGCAATAAAGACACCACACAGAACTAAACTCAATAAAGAGACAAGAATGAAGCTTTTAAGTGACGTCTTCTTAATGCCCTCAATATTGCCTGCGCCGAAGTCACGCCCGACCAAAATAGCCGCGGCTTGCGAGAAACCAAAATTGAAGTTCCAAGTAAAGCTCAAGCATTGAAGTAGAATCTGATGTAACGCGAGCGAAGCAATACTTATCGTGCCTGCCATTAAGGTGCCTCCATAGATAAGGCCATGTTCCAGAATAGCCGCTACAGCAATAGGTAAGCCCATTAATAGCAGTGGTGCCATCAATTTGAATGAGTACTCATCTAGATGAAGCCATGGCGCAAATGGTTTGAACTCATCACGCTGAAATACCCAGAACGTATAACCCATCATCACCACCAGCGCTGCAATCGCCGTCCCTAAACCTAGCCCCGTCAACCCCATGCCCAATTTGAAAGTCATGAAATAGCTGACCGGCACATTCAGAATTACCGTCGCGATAGACATAATCAAAATAGAGCGAACGTTACCAAACGCACTGGTTAAGCCACGCAACACCAGCAGTAACAATGACGGCAGCATCACCCACTTAAGAGCATGGACATATTCCATCGCGAGAGTAATGACCTCCTGCGGTTGCTTTGCCATTTCAAGGACTTGTGGTGCAAACCAGAAGCCAGACATCAATACAGCGCTCATCACAAACGAAAGCATGACCGCGCCTTTTACCGCCAAGCGGATCTGTTGGTTGCCGAACTCTGGGCGAGCGACTCGCTGACCATATGCGATTGCAATCAGGTTCGCGACACAACCTACGGTGCTACTCGCGATAAGAAAGATGAAGAAATAGATCGAAGCACCCAAGCCACCTGCAGCTAGCGCAGATACGCTAATTCGAGACATCATCCACACGTCGGTAAGAACCAATGCCATTGATATTAGTTGTGAAATGATGAGTGGGAATGCAAGCGCGAGTATTTTTTTCATGAGAGCCTCTTAAGATTTCCACAAACCCTAAGGCTTTTAAGGCTAGCCTTCAATTGATATATCTGCCACTCTAGTATTCCAAAAACTCATGCGAGCAATCTATGACCCCTTATCCAAACATGCCCTATTCACACAATGGACTCCGAGCATTTGAGTCTGTTGCTCGACTGATGAGCTTTACTCTCGCTGCGGATGAGCTCAACGTAACGCAAAGCGCCGTTAGCCGACAGGTAAAACAGTTAGAGGATGAATTAGAGGTTTCGCTTGTACGTCGCAAGCATCGCGCTATCGAACTGACTCCACAAGGCAATGAGTTATACCTTGCGCTGCGGGAGGGCTACGGCAATATTGAATCCGTATTAGCGAGTTGGAAAGAACCCAAGCAAAAAAGGATCGTGATAAAGGCTGCGTTAAGCTATGCCACTCGTGTACTGATTTCTAAAGTCAGACAACTCAATGAAAGGTATCCAGATTACGAGATCGTAATTATTCCCGTCATTGAAGAGGACGAAGCCCTTAACTATACCGATTATGATTTATTGGTCTTTCACACCCAGCTGAAAAACCACTACGACAATAAACCCGGCATTCGCGTATTGCGAGAAGAGTTTATGGCACCGGTTTGTTCGCACACCCTAGTGACCGACGATCTAGATTTAGACTCAATCCTAACATTACCAAGGTTGCACCCTACTCTTGATCATACCGACTGGAAGATGTGGCTGTCTGATGTATTGCGCCCTCCAACGACTCCTGTCAGAAACACCAGCTTCCTCTCTCTTGATTTGGCGTTAAATGCATGCCTCTCAGGACAAGGAGTGACTGTCACGGATCTACTGTTGATCATCCCCGAGCTGGAGCGTGGTTTTTTATACTGCCCGCCAAACGCAAAAATCCAACACAGCGCATGGACATATTACCTGCATCAAAATACCAAGAGTGCCGTCATCGATGATCTCATTGAGTGGCTTATTGAAGAGAATCAGAACGAGCTCGCCAAGTTGAAAAGCCTCGCTGAGCAGAATGCTTGGTATGGTGTTGTCGAGAAGTGAGTAAGGAAGACACCCACAAGCCGTTACCACTGCTCGTGATATAACTTGTGGGTGTGAGGGAATCGACCCATTCTGTCGAAGAATAAATATATTAAACCGCTGTGTTAAGCCGCTTTTTTACTTACTTCGAATCGACCGATGAGTTGTTCTAAACGGCCTAGTGCATTCCCCATGAGCGTCACGCGACGTGCCAATTGCTGAGTCGAGGTTTGCAGATCCGAAATCGAACGTTGAGCTTTATCTGCGGTGTGACCGTTCTCTTGACTGTTCTCATCCAGCTTCGACATGGTCGCAAACAATTCGGCGACGGCGGCCTGCATCTGCTCACTACGCGCACTAGAATCCACCATCAAGTTGCCTCGGCTCACGTTCTCTACGCCCTGTTCCATAGATGCGACCGCGCTACGCGATTTAGCATGTAACTCTTTCATAAGATCCCCAATGTGATTGGCCGCTTGCGAAGTGCGGTCGGCTAAGGTTCTCACTTCTGATGCCACAACAGAGAAGCCACGGCCATGTTCACCCGCCCTTGCTGATTCAATCGCAGCATTCAGTGCTAACAGGTTCGTTTGAGCTGTAATGTCGGTAATGATGTTGATGATATCTGAGACTTTACTCATCTCATTGTTCACTTCATTAACACTGGTTGCCGAACTTTCAACAATATGACGCACAGACTCCATTCCTTGCGCAGCCTGTTTGTACTCCTCTTCAGCGCTTTCGACAGCATGCTTCATCACCGTATCCATCTGGGTTGCGGAAACCGTCGCGTTAGTAATCTCACTCTGTTGATGTTGGCTCAATTCCAACATGTTATGAAGAGAATGAGAGGCATCATCACTGGCTTGATTCATCACTACGCTGCGCCTAAACATCGATTCCGATACTTGGCGAACCTCACTGCTTGCGTGAATAAGTTCACTGATAATCCCATCGAGGTTATCTATAAAACTATTGGTCCAACGCCCTAAACTGCCTAACTCATCGCTACTAAAAGTCGTTGGGTCGAGTCTGCGACTAAGATTACCGTCTCCTTCTGCAAGCGTCTGCATTACCATCGTCATCTTACTCATTTTATTGACCAAAGGTTTAGCACTGAACGCTCGAAACAAACCAAGGCTCAACAGCATACATAACGACATCAAGCCGACTTGAATTAGAGGTGACAAATCAAACAGATGGGTGAGCAAGAGTGGTAAGAAAAGAGTAAAGAGCATGCTGCCGATAAAATGTTTGGATAAGGTGTAGCTCAGGCTGCGGTCTCGATACACTTCTTCCAAGTCAGACTCACACATCATGCCGAACTTATCCGGTGAGCCGTCGAGCTGAAACGTGACGCCCTTACCAATCACAGGAATATGTCTGTAGTCGGAATAACCTGGGTACTCAACAAATACATTATTCCCGTTTTTGATCGTCTCCCTCACGCCAGGGTGTAATTGCTTGGTCGCAGGGTCTGTAAATCGAATTTCAAACTCGGTGTGATGCTGAACCTTCACCACGCCCCAATCCGTGTTAATCCCCTGCTTTAAGTTTTCACCATGAGAAAAGGTATTGTCTTCAAACCGAGAGCGAGACAGTGCAACTCCAGCCTCAATACGTGGGTCATGGTTCGATTGCACCATAAAAATATAGTTGTCCCCCGACTCACTATAAATATGCCCAGCTTCACGCTGAATAATATCGCCAATCACATCATTAGGAATTCGACCACACAAACACAGAGGCTTGCCGTCTTCGCGAGAAAATGGCACATAGAACATCAGGGTAACTTGATCATGAAAAGAAGAACTTGAAGCGCCGACGGCTAGCGTGCGTTCATCAATGTATGGCCCATGTAAGTAACGCTTTTTTAAGCCTTCAGTAAGCGCTTTAGGGTCTGTGAGGGTATATCCGACATGATTGCTGTAACTAGACGCTTGGGTTATGCCTCTTTCATCCACAACTGCCAACTCTGAGATATCTGGGCTGCGATTGAGCAGTCGCTGTAAAGTTTCAGTCGTCTGCTCCTCCGTTCTACTCGCAACATATAGCGCGGCATCCTCAAGAAAATCCCATTGGTTTTTTACCCAATTGTTGAGCAACTGTACTCGTGTCTCCGCAATACTTTCAAACGTCTGCTCTAATTCCCGAGTTCGCGTTCGATTTAGAAAACAGGCCTTTCTCATCGCAATCTTACCTGTTGCGCCAAACCATTTAAGCCAATGACGTTCCTGATCCGTAAGGTTCATCTACATTCCTTGTTTTATTTTATATCTATATAAAACAAAGCAATTTATAGACCACATACAAAAGAGGGGGATTAATTAACTTGTATGATTAATTTATATACAGTTCAAGTAATTACACTCCCAATTATGATGCAGAGCATGCTCCAAAGTGGTGCATTATTCCAAAATCCCCATAACGGAAACGCGCGAACATGATTAAAAATATGG
Organism: Vibrio fortis; assembly: GCF_024347475.1. NCBI lineage: Bacteria > Pseudomonadati > Pseudomonadota > Gammaproteobacteria > Vibrionales > Vibrionaceae > Vibrio > Vibrio fortis. Next base: position 791,364 of record NZ_AP025488.1, on the reverse strand, counting down.
AATATTGGTTCCATTTATAGAGGCAATTAATCTCAATTTATCGATTAACTTCACGGATATTTTATTTAGATATTTTCCGTATTGATCCAGATCAACTCATATCAATTTTCAATTGGTTAAAAAATGACTGACGTCAATTTATTGATAAGGCATTAATTTGACACTTATAAGATAATACGCGCCTTATAAAACAATAAATTCTTATAACAAATACAAGGCAGTACGTAATGAACAATCATGATGAACGAGTTCGCTTTTCAGATACGGATAGTCTTATTTCAACCACCACACCAGAAAGTAATATTACTTATTGTAATGAAGACTTTTACCATGTTGCTGGCTACAACGAACAAGAGTTGTTAGGTCAACCTCACAACCTTATTCGCCATAAAGACATGCCAAAGGCGGCATTTGCTCAGCTGTGGGAGTACATCCAATCGGGGAACAGCTGGATGGGTTTGGTGAAGAACAAGTGTAAAGATAAGGGTCATTATTGGGTCTCTGCATTTGTTACACCGATTCGTAACGCTGATGGCTCTGTCCACGAATACCAATCCGTGCGAACGCAACCAACCGACAGCCAAATTGAGCGAGCCAAAGCCCTGTATGCTCAAATGCATGCGGGAAAGGTTAAAGTGCGCAGAATGCGTTGGCTTCTCACCTCTTACGTACTGCTCGGTCTGCAAGCTGTACTAGGATTAGCACTCTTATCCGGTATCGTTCCGACAACCATAGTTGCTTTCGCTTTGCTGGCCACTGTTTTAGCTCAAGCAGGCTGTGCTGTCATGTTTAAGCAGCGTCTCTCGACGATCCATGCGTTGGCGGAAAATAACTACCATAATCCGATCATGGAAAAGCCATATACGGGCTATTGTGATGATTTATCTCCAATCGAACTCGCCATGCAGATGAAGAGCGCGGAACTACGCGCAGTTACATCTCGAGCTTCAGAAACGTCTACCGACCTGATCGATTCAGCCAAACAAGAGCTTGCGAATCGCCAAAGTATTGATCATGAGTTGGGAGAACAAGATCTCGCTACCGACGCAATGGCCGTATCTGCGGAGCAGATGTTGGCATCAATAGATGAAGTCGCCCACCAAGCCAAACAGAGCGCGGACTTCGCGATTAACGCGCAAGATCAGGCTCAGCAAGGAGCGTCTACGGTTGAAGAAGCTGCTCAAACTGTCCATGAGCTTAGCGAACACTTAACTGGCTCTAAATCCGCACTTGAGCAATTGTACAACGACGTAGATGGTATTGAAGCGATTCTGTCTATGATTCAAGGTATCGCTGAACAGACAAACCTTCTGGCGCTCAATGCAGCAATAGAAGCGGCGCGAGCAGGTGAGCAAGGGCGTGGATTCGCTGTGGTTGCTGATGAAGTTAGAGCCCTTTCTGGCAAGACAAGCTCTTCAGTTGAAGAGATTCGCTCGCGTATTGAGATCTTACAGAACACCGTAAATCAAACTGGCCGTTTTATCGAGGAAGGCATTCACTCTTCTGAAGTCTGTGTCGAGAAGTCTCAACAAAGCAGAGCCTCTTTTGAAGCGATTGTTCAAGATCTTATATCGATCAACGAGCAAAGTGCTCAAACTTCTCAAGCCATTGAAGAGCAAGTGCAAGTAACCCACGGCATCAACGACCATGTTGTTCGAGTCAAGCAAGCGATTATTGAAACGCGCGAGCTTTCTTCAACATCCGTGAGACGTGCAGAATCCCTCGCAACCCACCTACAAAGCCTAAAACGCCTGGTGAATCAGTTTAATCACTAAGGTCAAAGACGGATAAATTTAAGGCTGATGTCCACACGAACATCAGCCTTTTTTGTTTATCTGAGTGACGAGCACCCTATTTAATGACCACTAGATTAAATCTTTAATCACGTTATCGATATGAGATTGGACACTCTCTTGAGTTAATTTAGGCAGTAACAACCAAGTTTCGTGTTGTGACAAACCTAGAAAGAAATCAATCGCTTGAGAACTGCCTAAATCAACGGGAAGGTTGTTTGCAGGAGCGCCGATTAACAGCGCGATAGTGATCAGACTTGCGTAGCTATCACAAACAGGATGCGCTTCACGGTGACGCAGTTGGGAAAAAGCGTTCTTCGGATAGCGATAGCTCGGTGAATATTGTTCTATACCTCGTTCTTGCCAACTATCTCCGACGCGGCGGGCATTCGAGAAATCAATGAAAGAGACAATTCTTTGTTCCGATAACAGAATATTGGAAGGTTTGATATCTCCATGCACATATCCGCGTCTATGTAACTCTTCTAGCTCACTCAACAACTGATCAATGATGTTCGCAACCAAGGCAACATCACTGGTTTGATTGCGCTGTATGAACTCTGAAAGCGACTGTCCCTCAATGTAGTTAGTCAACAACGCAGCACGCGTACCATCTCGATAGAAGTCGAGGCAGCGCTGGGAGGATAACCCTTGACTATTGAGACGAGACAACCACAGCGCTTCTCGTTGCAACATCAAGGTATCAATCAGAGTCTCCGAGTACTTGGTTCTGACTCGCCCCAGCTCTGAATCAAAACAGAACTGATGCCGATGTGGCTCAGTAGCCCCATCGGAAACAGTCATATTTGGGGACTCTGGCATTTCAATACTTGTCAAAGACCCGAGCGATATTGTCTTATCTGTGTTTGGGTAAGTTGCGTTAAGCGTTTGACTACAAAACTTCGCTAGCCACTCTGGATGTTCAATCGTTATAGCCACGTTGGGAATCCTAAATTAGTGAATAGATCAGGCTCGAAAGGTTGTCCTATACCATCACGTTTCATCTTAAGATTCACTTCTCCATTAGTCGTACTCAAATAGTGGGTCAAGGGTGACTATGTCGATGATGTGCTATCTACGTTGAAAGACTTAGATTTGTAATCCTGTACCCAACAAAACAATAACCCGATACAAATACCCCAAAATGCACTGCCAATACCCATTAGGCTGATCCCTGAAGCCGTGAACAAAAAGGTAAACAACGCAGGCTCTCGATATCGAACGTCAGCCATTGATACTGTCAAACAATTTAATAGCGTCGGCATCACTGCCAGCCCCGCTATTGCAATAACAATCGCTGTAGGTACAGCACTGAACAGAGAAACCAATGACATTCCGAGGATGGCAGCTAAAAGATAAAACACGCCCATAGATATCCCAGCCATATATCGAGTTTTAGGATCTTCATCGGCATTAGGCCCCATACAGATTGCCCCCGTGATCGCCGCAAGGTTGAAAGCAAAACCACCCAAAGGCGCCAACAACAATCCTGTAACCCCTGTTGTTGTAATCACTTTTGACGAATCGACTTGGTAACCATTGGCTTTCAATACAGCGAACCCCGGCAGATTTTGAGATGCCATTGTCACGATGAACAAGGGAACCCCTACACTGATCAAGGAGAACAATTCAAAATCGGGAACGATGACGACAGGTACTGTCAAACTTAAGGAAACCTCACTGACATCGAGCTTCCCCATACCGATACACATCATCAAAGCGACCACAAAAATACTTGGGATCAACAGGTTTCCCAGCCAAGATCTCGCCAAAAGAAACATAGCTAACATGACCACTACTATCTCTACTTCAACAGTCAGAGATGCGAACATACCCAAACCAAATTGAAGCAAAATACCCGCAAGCATTGCAGACGCGAGCGCTGTCGGTATCTGCTTGAGTACTCTTTCGAATACCCCAGCGAGCCCTACAAAAGTAATCAAAAGCGAGCTGAACAAGAATACAGCAACGGCTTGATTCATTGTCAAACCATCTAGGGATGTAATCAGTAATGCAGCTCCGGGAGTAGACCAAGCGGTTACTATCGGTTTCTTGTAACAGAATGAAAGTAATATCGTTGTAACCCCCATTCCTACTCCGAGCGCCCAGAACCATGACGCCACTTGTTGCTGTGTTGCCCCAGCACTCATTGCAGCTTGGTAAATTATCGCCGCCGCGCTCGCATAACCAATGAAGACGGCAATAAAACCGGTGGTGACATGCGAAAGTTTTAGCTTAGTCATGTTAATCTCTCCCTATGTGCGTTATAACGTCCATAGAATCAATCTAGCACCTGTGCGCTATAACGCACAAGTTGTTTATCAAAAATTTTTGTTGAGAAAATATGCAATCAGAAATAAAAGTGGGCGAAAACCTAAAACGCCTGCGACAAGAAAAGGGTTGGAGCTTAGATAAAACAGCACTGGCAACTGGGGTTAGTAAGGCGATGCTCGGGCAAATTGAGCGTGGAGAGTCTAGCCCTACCGTGGCAAAACTATGGCAAATAGCTTCTGGCTTCGAAGTCTCCTTTTCCAGCTTTATTGCAACCAGTTCAAATAATGAACTCACCAGCCTGTTTAGAGATGCCAACGAATTAAGGCGCGAAGAGTACAATGTCGGCTTCTTCGTCAGCCTGCTGTTCCCATTCGAACCAAAGTTGGGCTTTGAGATCTTCGAATTGACTTTAGCGCCTGAGTACCAACATAAGTCAGATCCACACAATTTAGGTGTTACAGAACATATTCTGTGTATTTCTGGTGAAATGGCTGTCTTTTTTGATGATGAGTGGCACCCATTACATGCAGGACAAGCCGTCCGCTTCAATGCCCATCAAATACACGGCTACAAAAACACAGGGAACGAAAACGCCGTCTTTCACAACGTTATCCATTACCCAGACAGTAAGCGGTAGGCAATAAGCAGCAAGCATTAAACAATAACACTACATTAAATTTGCTACGTTCCCAAAAACGCGGACATTACGCTGGACCACCTAGCCTCTGTCGCTGTTTTGTTGAGTTGAAGTGTTATGGGTAGAAGAGTTTTTAATACTAGATCTACACATCAAACTACGAATCTAGTATTAATAGAGTTTATGCTCTTCTATGAATATTAGATGGAAGGTACAAACGTCAGGGAATAGATAAACAATGACAAAAGAAATGAAACATGCCCTAGTCGTAGAAGGTGGAGCGATGAGAGGCATCTTTGCTGCTGGTGTATTGGACGGTTTTTTAGATCACAACTACAACCCTTTTGATTTCTGCATAGGCGTGTCTGCAGGCTCAACAAACATCGCCTCATGGTTATCGAATCAACGTGGGCGGACTTACACAATCATATCGGATTACTCTTGCCGGCCTGAGTTTATCGACTTCAAAAGGTTTGCTAAAGGCGGACATCTGTTAGAGCTTGACTGGCTTTGGGATCACATTGCACAGAACTACCCTTATGACATGCAAGCTTTTAACGAACAACCTCTCCCCTTTCATGTCGTGACCACCGATGTTGATAACGGTACTGCGGTTTATACTCAAGGCAATGAAGATAACCTTGAGGAGCTACTCAAAGCATCTTGCTCAGTACCAATGGCTTATCGCACGCCACTAACCATCAATGGTCGAAAAATGATTGATGGCGGTGTAGTCGACTCAATTCCCGTCATTGAAGCATATAATCGTGGAGCCAAAAAGATCACGGTGATCCTCTCCCAAAAACAAGGTTATGAAAAGCGCCCGCCTAGATCGGCTTGGTTACTTCGTAAGCTCATGAAAAAGACGCCTCAGCTTGCTGAAGCAATGATCACTCGCGCCGATCAATACAATCAAACCCTAGCGTTCATTAAGAGCCCTCCGCCTGACTGTACTATTGAGGTCATTGCCCCTGATGACGCCTTCGAGGTAGGCAGGCTAACTACCGATAAAGACAAGTTAGAAGCTGGATATCAAATGGGGTTGAGAGTAGCGAAAAAAGCAGTTCAAAATGTCTAAAATGAAAAAGCGAGCACTTGGCTCGCTTTCAACTTAATAATGACAATTTAGCGATGGCATACACGATAACCATCCTCAACCTCTTCAAGCCCTCCTTGCTCAATCAAGCTCTTGATTTCTTTACTTACCGTGTTTCGCGACATATACAATAATGAAGCAAGGCTGATCAAGTTGATTGCGGCAACGCCGTTGTCAGATATATCTGCTATTAACTCCAGAGCACGGTTAACTTTCTCTGAATTCGATTTCATCGCCCTAAGCTGAAACAACGTGTGAAAGACTCGTTGTTTTTTAGCCAAAGAGACACCAAGAAAGTTAGAAAACTCGATAGATTCCTTCAAAAGCACTTCACAAGCGGAGAATGGCAGCTGCAAAACCACCGAGTTTTTTGTAGCCAATATGTCAGTTAAACTAACTTCCCGAAGTAACAACTGTACTTCATTCAAAGCCGTCCCAGGCGTGATTATACTAAACACACTATTGGCGCGTTCAGCACAAGACGAACTTAAACCAAAACGACCTTCGAGTGGGAAAGTTAAGAAATCAACAGTCTGCTCTTTAAAAACGACAAAGCTCCCTTTTTTTACCGTTTTTATCCTTCCCATAGCCCTTAGTTTGGTTGCTAGTTGATCGCTAAAACCATATTTTTCGATCAGGGTGTCGGAATACTTCATGACAATTTGGCCACTCAATTTATGAGTGGCCTCCATTAAGAATAAATAAAAACACAACTCTACTTAATCGTATGAACAAACTTACAAGACTCATCACCTTCTGTTAGGAGAGTAATAATTTCAACGTCATACTTTTCATTTATCGCTTTACCTGTCCCCTGCTCCATGGCAGTAACAATGTGGCGACAGAAATCACTTCGACACTTCTCATCATTGGTCATTTTCATCAAGTCATCACAGACAGCACAGGCCGTCTCAACTCTCATAGCATTTCCTTCCGAATCTTTTTCCCAATGACCTTCTACTCCAAAGATCGGATCTTCATAGTCATGATAAGACCCCACCGATTGAGCATCTGAGATGTCTATATTCATCTTGTTAATCAAGTAAGATGAACGGTGATCACCATACTCACGAAAAGCGGGAACCCAGAATGACTGCCATGTCGCCAACCCACCTTTCTTGTATCGATTGACCAGATAACGAACTAATACCGAGTTGCCACTTCTAAGTAATCGTCTTGCTAATGAGTTTTTCTCAGCCAGACGCATCATTGAGTGTAAGTAAATCGCAAACAACTTTTTCATAACCCACCCAAACTGGCCTCATAACGTTTGGAATGAGGCCATGACTTGATTAATACTCGCCAGTTAGAACCATTGGCAGTTCAACTTTCCCTTCTAGCACCAAAGCGTGTGTAAGCATCCAGTTACGGGTATTAGATGCCGTTGCTTTCTGAGCCATTGCTCTTAGAGAGTCAGCTTTAACTTGTTTTGCGGCTTCGTCTCCAGATCGGATGGCATAAGTCGCAAGCTGTGCTGCCCATTGATGATCATTATCTGTTTGCGCTTGTTTAGCGAGTTCAATGACCTTACCCGTACCGCCCATGGCTTCTACCAATTTCTCAGCTTCAAGGTTTCTCGGTAGTGGATGAAGATCAATAGAGTCGTTTCCGAACCAATGCATAACATGGTTGTAGTAACGACGTACATGATACGACCACTCACCATAGTTTTCTGCCACCCAAGGAGAGTCAGCGATTTCTTCTGGAATAGTCACTGAGTACTGAAGTTCGTCAGGCGACATACCAGCACCAATGGCCTTTTCTGTCTCTGAAACTAATGCGCGTGTAGCAATTAACTGATGTTCGAGTTGCTCTTTAAACACCTCACCTGTGACTGGTTTTCCATGCACTTTAAGACTGTGTTCAATATCTTTAGACAGCAGCCATTCGATAGCGGTTTCCATGTGGCCAATATCACGCCAACGGTCGCCACGTAGGGTTGAGTAGTTGAACAGACCATGAGCCCAGAAAGTATTATCTACACTCGCTTTTTTCTCTGGTATGTAGATGCTGAGTCCATCAAGTGTGTCAGTGTGTGCTTGGTGAGTAATAAACTCCATACCATCAATAACAATTGAGGTTTCTTCGTCACCAACTAACTTATTTGGTGGGGTGTAAGATTTCATCTCTTCAGGTGTAAAGTTAACATTCACAAGGCCTGTCACAGACGGTGAATCTGGACCTTCTGCAGGTAGAAACGAACCAAGTTGGATTCCACCACGGATTTGTCGGACGTTCGACATAGGTGAATCAGTAGACAGCGCAGCACCTAGCTCTGCCTTGTGGTTTTCGTGCGCGACAACAATGGTGTCTTCAGAAATATTCCAGTTACCAGCACCAACAATGTAATGCCAGTGAGTGTAAATCAGGCCTACTACAGGTTGTTTTGCTATGTTCTCTGGTAGCATAGACATGGCTTTCTCAGCGTATGCTTTGCTTAAACCACCATCAAAAACAACAATACCGTTTTCAGTTTCAACAACGTTTACATTGTCCATTCCCATACCGGTTAGTGACCAAACACCTGGTGCCACTTCGTAAGCACCATCTGTGTACTGTCCATCTTTAGCATTTAGGCTTTCTGCCACAACAGCACCAGTAGGGCTTACCACACTATTATCACTGACAGATAGTGAAGTGCTTGCCATTACAGAAGTGGATAGTACTGCTGACATCACGACAGCTAATTTAGATAATTTAGACATGTTGTTTTCCTGTTTTCATTAGGTTGAATCCAGAATATCAACAGGGTCGCCGCCTAAAATTGCGAAATGCAACTTTGGAAGGATAGCGTCAGAATATTATTGCCCCACTAACTAGATTGACGGCTCGAATGGAAAGAGATGTTTAAGAAAAGTATTGCGGTGTTGCTAAGCCTTGTTGTTCCATTAACCACTTTAGCCTGTCCACTGCATTTTGGGGTTGATGGCTTTGAACAAGAAGCTATTCCTGGAGCAGAAAAAATGAAATTCGCGAGCATTTTCTATTCCAAACACGGCGATATTGAGGAGCCAACAACCTTACCACCAGGACCAACCTTCCAAAGAGCTTCCTGGTGGTTGAGTTTGTTCGCAAACAGTTTGAAAGATCCCGCTTTTGAGTCCGCCTACATTGTCTTGGTCGACATCCCATTGTGGTCGCAGATAGATTCTGAAAAATCTAGAGGTATATCCATCGATGTTCCGCCACCAGAATCCTTATCAAAGGTAATTCTTATGACTCAAGCCAGCTTAGGTGCTGTTGTGGAGAAAAGAATGTCCATTTCAGAAGCCATAGATAAAGGTTTGGTAAGCTTCCATGGAGATAAAACAAGCATGAGCGAAGCACTCACGAGTCTACCTATCGACTAGTTGAACACTTCCATATGTATTGACGATTAAACCTTCCTGTTCAAGGCTATTGAGTACTCTATGCACCCTATGTTTGCTGACGGCCAAATAGGAAGCTAATTTTTCCGCTGTAATAGAGACTTGATTACCTTCCGTTTTTAGGCGCTCTAGCCTTTGCAAAACCCTTTCGCTCAAAGGTAACAGCAAAGCCGTAGACAGCAGTTTTTCGGCTATTCGATACAAAGAAGCGGCACATAAACCTGCAATCAAGGTTGCTTCACGACACAGATCAGCATCGGCTCGTAGCTTCGAATATGGAATAAATAACACTGTGCATTCACTGACCGCCACGACTGCAGCAGGAGAACTACAACCATCTATGAACGACACTGCATTGATCAGACTATTAGAGGAAAACTTTTCAGGGATAAGTAAATCACCATCATCAGAGACAATTTCGATCTCCGCTTCACCCATCAGTATAAAGCCCATCTTATCAAGCTCTACGTGTTGAAAGACTATCTGCTCCCCTGCTTTATAGGTTTTTCTATGCGGTGTCGTCATGAACGATTTATAAAGAGCCGGATATAAATCTTCACTTAACAACAGATTGAAAGATGCATATGGGTCATACGCAGCATCCATAACATTCCCTCCAATTAGAGATTTTCTGATCACGTAACCTTGCACAAAGCTCTCATTAGCTGGGATGGTTCTTTAACCCCCCAGACACCAAGAGCTTTATACTGATGACCCTATAATTTCAGGTGCTTGATGGTTATAAGGTGCTATGTGGCTAAAGAAAAACCTAAAGTTGATAATTCACTTCTAGACGGTGTTCACCGTCCATAAAATTATCATGCTCGGTCCAGTTGGCAAAATATCTCACGTTCAATCGCGGATTAATTTGATATGAAGCAGCAAACTCATGAGCGAGTAGATCTGACTTTCCAGCCATTCCTTGATTCTTGAAGTTATCTGAGCCAGATAAAGTCGACATCCACATTGGATTATAATTTAGCCAAATTTTGTCCGTAATATCGAGTTTGCCATAGGTACCAATAACGGCAAATGTACCGGGAATCGAATAGCCACTAATGACGTGCCCATCATCGCCGACAACATTGTTACCAATTGACGCCCCTACTCCAGCTAATGGGTAGAGCTGTATTGGGCCAATTTTGGGGATTGTTTGAATAACACTGTAAGAGAGAGTCCCGCTTTCAGTCGCAAGATCGTAATTAGCATCAATTTGAGACCCTCGACCGTTCGTCAAATCCGCCCCAAATCTTCTAAAACGAAATGAATCAACACTATTATTCGCTTCATCATCCCAACTAAACGTCTCTCCCATGAATCCCTTCAACTCGAAGACATTCATGCCCATGGTGTTGTCATTGCCTGTATCGAATGTTTGCCCCAACTTAAGGTTCAAACCTCTGTCTGTGTACCCCATACCTACCTGGGTGTATACAGCTAGCGGATCTGACATATCTTGTGTTGTATCACTGTCACTCGCCACTGCGGCAAAAGTTACAGATGATAACGCTAACACACTCAACAACTTTGTCATTTTAAGCCCTATTTCAGTTTCACTATTTACAGTGAAACTAACAGCTAAGCTTAGAGCATGTTGCACTCTCAGTGCAGCGTTACAGTTGGTTACAATAGTTACTCAGTTAAGTGACGACGAAGCGATCCTCCCCTCCCAAAAACTAACATTTAATTCAACATTATCAGCAACTTAAAACCATAATGAGTTACCTATCTCACATTACCTCTCATCTACGGTGCAGCTACAATTAGAACCGAAACATGCAATCGAGATATTGGAAAGCTAGGAACAAGCTGAAAGCAACCTCCAGACAACCAAACACCTAATGACCGTTGCTTTCAGTGTAGGTATTTAGCTTTAGCCTACCCAACATGCCAAAACGAAAAAAGCGAGCACTAGGCTCGCTTTTCAATATGTAATGACGATTTAGCAGATTACAGAAGCTCTACTGACTGCTTAGCAATCACGAATTCTTCATTGGTTGGGATAACCATTGCTACTGCGTCTAGAAGCTCAGACTTCGCGATAACGCCTGCTGCGCCAAAGCGTGCATCTTCGTTACCCTTCTCGTCTTCAACAAAACCTAGAAGTTTCAGGTTCGCTAGAATCTCGCGACGGATTGGTAGAGAGTTTTCACCGATACCACCAGTGAAGATTACTGCATCTAGGCTGCTTAGAGGGATCATGTAAGAACCGATGTATTTTGCAACACGGTAAGTGAAGACTTCAAACGCTAGCTTAGCGCCTTCGTGACCGTTCTCCATCGCTTCTAGGATGCCGCGTGCATCAGAAGTTAGGCCAGATACGCCAAGGAAACCAGACTTCTTGTTTAGCGTGTCGAATACTTTTTCAGTCGTCCAACCTTTCTTGATTAGGAACTCGATAACACCTGGGTCTAGGTCACCAGAACGAGTACCCATCATTAGACCCGCTAGCGGCGTAAAGCCCATAGATGTATCTACTGATTTACCGTTTTCAATCGCACAAACTGACGCACCGTTACCTAGGTGAACAGAGATGAAGCTCGCTTCTTCAACGGGTTTGTTCAGCATTTTTGCAGCTTCACGGCTAACAAAGTAGTGGCTTGTACCGTGGAAGCCGTAACGACGGATACCGTATTCTTTGTAAAGCTCACCAGAAATCGCACCAGTAAATGCTTTTTGCGGCATTGTTTGGTGGAACGCTGTGTCAAATACGGCAAACTGAGGAAGGTGAGGAAAAGCTTGCATAGAAGCTTCAATGCCTTTTGCACCTGCTGGGTTGTGCAGTGGCGCTAGGTCAGACAGGCTTTCGATTTCAGCCAGTACTTCATCGTTAATACGAACCGTAGAAGTAAATTTCTCGCCACCGTGAACGATGCGGTGACCAACAGCAACAAGATCGCTTGAGAAACCAAGTGTTTCCATTAGTGCAACGATACGAGTAATTGCATGTTGGTGGTGGTTGTCAGGAGCCGTAATCGCTTCTTCAACTTTCTCACCATTATGTTTCCAACTAATTACCGCTTCTGGAAGGCCAAAACACTCGCCTAAGCCACTAACAACTGCATCACCTGTTACTGAATCGATAACAGCGAATTTAAGAGAAGAACTACCTGAGTTAATAACCAGAACAAACGAATTAGACATTGGATATGGATCCTGTTTCAGTACGAATTTGATGAAGCTTTTACTTCAATTTTATTTAAGCCCATTATTCAATAATTTTTGAATCTTTCAACTTTTGTTTTGAATATTTAACTAAATTAACACAAATTAGTTGATCCTAGTCATCAATTCATTTCTTTTACGCTTGAAAATTAAAAAATAGTTGAATTCAACCAGATGTATATATCTATAAATTATAGACTTTGCGCTCAAAAATATTTTGTCTCTTATTGACATCTTTAATCTGAATCGACCATTAATCCACCACATAGATGTACAATATATGTACTCAATGCTACATATGGTCTACAATTAAATTACAGGACAACAAACTGTATAATTAAAATAACGATACAAGGAACGTAACTCTTGTCTATTTTTGCTGCTGTATTAGTCACCCTAGGTATCATCATTCTAGGCATTGGACTGGTTTTTGCGCATAAGATTTGCCACATCACAGAGAAAAGAGGGTGGAAGCTTTTATCAGGGCTGATCGTCGGTTTTGTTATCGGCTATAGTCTTTTTTTAGATGCACTTTTAGTATTGGACAACATCGACTCACTGGTGGTGGGTGTTTCTCTGATCCTGTTCTTTGGCAGTGTCTTTGTGGTTACCGTCGTACGCTTTAGCTTAGCTTCTATTACCGAACTCAATCAGAAAGCCATTGAGGAGCACTACAACGCCCGTCATGACCTTCTTACTGGCTTACCCAACAGGTGCTATTGCCTACAAGAAATGTCTAGCCGCATTGAGCAACACTCACCTTTTACGGTTTTGATGTTTGATGTGGTGAACTTCAAACAAGTGAATGATGCACTTGGGCATCACTGCGGTGATCAACTGCTTATTCAACTAGGCCAGCGAATTCAAAAGCTGACCAAGTCTGATGAACTACTCACTCGCTTGGGAGGGGATGAATTTGTAGTCATCACCAATCGTAACTCTCAGTTCGAACTAAACCAGCTTGTCAGTTACATTGAACTCGCCTTAAAAGAGCTGTTCATCGTCGGGCAGTTCGAGGTATCAACGAGCGTGGTATTTGGCTCGAGTCACTATCCAAGCGATGCGAAAGATATGGCGCAGTTGCTGAACTTTGCCGACATCAGTATGTATCAAGCAAAGAGCCAAGGCTTAAGCCTTATCTCTTATCAACCAACCATGATAGAAGGGGCGAGACAAAACCTCTCTATTGCTAGTCAGATACAGCATGCATTGGACGACAACCAGTTCAAGCTCTACTACCAACCGATTGTTTGTCCTCGAACTGAGCAAGTCATCGAGTTTGAGGCTCTGATTCGCTGGCAGTCAGATTCGGGCGAGTTTATCTCTCCTGCTCAATTTATTCCTATCGCAGAACAGAGCAATAAGATCACTGACATTACGTTGTGGGTAATTAAACAGGTATTTGGGGATCTTGAACGCTTTCAGGCTCAAAACATATCTGTGCCTATCCACATTAACTTATCAGCAAAAGACATAATCGGCGGCAAGGTCTTTAAGTTACTCGCGCAGGCGTCTGCTGCGAATCCAAATATCACGAAAAGCATAGTCATTGAGATTACAGAAACGGCCGCCATTCGTGACATCCCAAATAGCCAATCCCGCTTAGAACGTATTAAACAGTTAGGCTATCGCATTAGTTTGGATGATTTCGGCACAGGCTACTCTTCACTGGCTCGCTTGAGTGAATTACCGATAGATCAAATCAAGATCGACCGCAGCTTTATCCAAGACATCGTTCACAATGAAAAAAATAGAACCATCGTCGAAACGTCCATTGCGCTGGCACATGGGTTAAAATTTGATGTGATTGTTGAGGGTGTCGAAAACAGAGAGACGCTAGATACGTTAATGGCGATGAACTGCGATCTGATTCAAGGCTATCTGTACAGTGCTCCAAAGCCGCTACCAAGTATTATCAATTGGACACAGCAGTTCCATTCGAGTGATAAGCTTCCCCTCGCCTTCTAGCGAGATTATTTTTCTGTCTTTTAACGAACAGAGCAAATAGTGAAGCATTAATACTCGCTTCGAATTAAACAAAGTAACACGCACAAAAAAGCCGAGCTAGATGCTCGGCTTCTTCTTAATTAGACTTGGTAATCGTTAAGATTAACCTTCGCCACGGTCATTGCGACGACCACGGCCGCCATTACCGTTACCATGACCACGTTCGCCACGGTAGTTACCACGGTGGTCGCCACCACGGTTACGGTCGAAACGACGCTCGCCATCACGGCCGCCTTCACGGTTACCATCGCGGTTGCCGTCACGGTTACCACGGTAGCCACCACGACCGCCTTCGCGGTTACCATCACGGTTGCCACGGTAACCACCGCGACCGCCATCACGACCGCCACGGTTGCCATCACGACCACCGCCACGACGAGGCTCACGGAAGTCGTTGAAATCAACAACAACAGCGCCAGCTTCTTTTTGACGAATGCGTAGCTTGCTTAGTTTACCCGCAGTTTCAGAGTTCATTGCTTTTGGCAGTTGAACGTAAGTTGAACCTTGGTCAAGCTTGATAGCACCGATAGAACCTTTAGTTAGGCCTAGTTCGTTTGCTAGAGCGCCAACGATGTCTTTAACTTGAACGCCTTGCTCGCGACCAACTTGAAGCTGGTATGTATCCCAGTCTTGGTTGCTGAAGTCACGACCACCACGGCCACCGTCACGATCGCGGTTTTCACGACGTTCTTTACGACGGTTCTTATCGCGCTCGATAGCAGCGATCATTGGGTCTTCGCCAATGTAGAACAGTGGACGCTTGCCTTGTTGGCGCTTAAGAAGCATTGCAGCAAGAGTCGTTGGGTCGATCTCTAGGTTTTCTTGTAGCTTAGCAACTAGCTCAGCGAAGTTTTCTAGAGACTTGTGCTCTTTCTCAGCTTCAAGCTCAGCACCAAGTTTAGCTAGACGAGCTTCTGCTACTTTGTCACGTAGAGGAAGTTGGATTTCTTCCATTGATGACTTAGTTACACGCTCGATAGTGCGAAGCATACGAATTTGGTTAGTGCGAACTAGAAGGATCGCTTTACCTTTACGTCCAGCACGGCCAGTACGACCGATACGGTGGATGTAAGACTCAACATCGAATGGGATGTCGTAGTTGAATACGTGAGTAATACGTGGAACGTCAAGACCACGTGCAACAACGTCAGTTGCTACTAGGATATCGATAACACCTTCTTTGATGTGATCAACAGTACGCTCACGTAGAGACTGAGGAATATCACCGTGCAGAGCAGCAGCTTTGAAGCCACGTGCAGATAGCCAGTCAGCTAGACGCTCAGTGTCTTGACGAGTACGTACGAATACGATTGACGCGTCAGTCTCTTCAGTTTCAAGAAGACGAGACATTGCTTCGTCTTTCTCTACACCTTTAACAACCCAGAAGTTCTGCGCTACTTTGTCAACTGTGTGGTTAGTACCAGCAACATCAACTTTCGCAGGGTTACGTAGGTAACGATCAACGATAGTCTTAACCATTGGAGGCATAGTTGCAGAGAATAGTACACGTTGTGCAGATTCTGGAGCTTGCTCAAGGATCCAAGTAACGTCATCTACGAAGCCCATTTTTAGCATTTCATCTGCTTCATCAAGAACAAATGTGTGTGCTTCATCTAGGTGTAGACGGTCACGAGTTAGTAAGTCTTTAACACGACCCGGTGTACCAACAACAATGTGAGCACCTCGGCTTAGAGCGCGCATTTGGTCAACGATTGAAGCACCACCGTAGATTTCAATAACCTTAAGGCCTTTGATATCACGACCAAGGTTTTTGATTTCTGCAGCAACTTGGATCGCTAGCTCACGAGTAGGAGCCATGATGATTGCTTGTGGTTTGTGTTGGTTTAGGTTGATTTTGTTCAGTAGAGGCAGAGAGAAAGCTGCTGTTTTACCAGTACCTGTCTGTGCTTTACCTAGTGCGTCTTTACCTTCAAGAAGAAGAGGAATTGCTGCCGCTTGGATTGGAGTTGGAGATACGAAACCCATGCTATCAAGAGCTGAAAGGATGTTTTCGTTAAGTGCTAATTCATTAAATTGAATTACAGATTCGGACATTGGGATCCCACTATATTAAGTAAACAAAAGGTCCCGGGAGCTCTACCAATTCCAATACTGATCCTATCAGATACTGATTCCGTTCAGTTGCGAAGCAGTAATAAAACGCATCAAGCCATTAGGGACGTCTAAGGGAGGCGGATTATTCCTTAAATGCATAAAAAAAGCCAGAAAAAATTGAAATACATCACATATTTTTCTGATTTACTGATTTTTTGGCTATCTTGTCATCAAAATTTGACGTTAACCCACTCAAATGGGGACTTATCGTGCAAAGTCACCCATATTCTGTGTCACCATTTAATTTGCACTGTCATGTGCTTTAAGTAGTAATCAGGCCTCGCAATGATTATAGTGTGCTCAATTGTTCTCGTAAGATAAAAGTAAGATGTTTCAAGATAACCCTCTACTCGCTCAGCTAAAACAGCAAATCCAAGAAACACTTCCTAAAAAGGAAGGTACAATCAAAGCAACAGAAAAAGGCTTTGGTTTTCTAGAAGTAGATAGCAAAACTAGCTACTTCATCCCGCCACCGTACATGAAGAAGTGTATTCACGGTGACAAAGTGGTCGCGATCATCCGTACTGAAAAAGAACGTGAAGTCGCAGAGCCAGAAGAGCTAGTAGAACAAGGTCTTACTCGATTTATCGCTCGCGTTAAGCTTTTCAAAGGCCGCCTTAACGTTGTACCCGATCACCCACAGCTCAAAAAGCTACAACTAAAAGCCAAAGCGAAGAAGGGTCTAAACCCAGAAACGCTAAAAGAAGGCGATTGGGTTGTTGCTCACATCATCCAACACCCATTAAAAGGCGATACCGGCTTCCTCGCACAGATCTCTGAGAAGATCACCGATGCTGATGACAAAATCGCACCTTGGTGGGTAACGCTTGCTCAAAACGATCTACCGAACAGTGAGCCTGAAGGCATCGACAACTGGCAGATCAACGATGACGCTGACTTAGAGCGTATCGACATGACGCACGTACCATTCGTTACCATCGATGGTGAAAGCACCAAAGATATGGATGATGCGCTGTACGCGAAGAAAAATGAGAATGGCGATTTTGAACTGACGATTGCGATTGCGGATCCAACAGCTTACATCTCACCTGACGACGAAATGGATAAGGTCGCACGCGATCGCGGCTTCACGATCTATCTACCAGGCCGTAACATTCCAATGCTGCCACGTGACCTTGCAGACAACCTATGCTCGCTGATCGAAAACGAAGAGCGCCCAGCGCTTTGCTGTACTGTGACTGTATCGAAAGACGGTGTTATTGGCGATGACATTAAATTCTTCGCAGCTAACATCAAGTCTCACGCTCGCCTGGCATACGACAACGTGTCTGACTGGTTAGAAACTGGGGCATCAGAGAAGTGGCAACCAAGCGAAGAGATCGCAGCAATTGTAACTGACCTTCATGAGTTTGCTAAGGCTCGCTCTGCTTGGCGCTCAGCAAATGCTGTCGTATTCCCAGACCGCCCTGACTACCGCTTTGAACTGAGTGAAGATAACGACGTCGTAGCGATTCACGCTGACATGCGCCGTAGTGCGAACAAACTAGTTGAAGAAGCAATGATTAGCGCGAATATCTGTGCTGGTCGTGTGCTAAAAGAGAGCTTCAACCAAGGTGTATTTAACTGTCATGCTGGCTTCAAAGCAGACAAACTGGCAGACGTGCTTGAACTGGTAAACCCGCAAGCAGAAACACCTTATACAGAAGAGCAAATCGCATCACTTGAAGGCTTTGCAGCTCTGCGTCGTTGGTTAGGTTCACTTGAGAGCAACTACTACGACAATCGTATTCGTAAGTTCCAAGCATACAGCGAGATCAGCAATGAGCCTGCACCGCATTATGCGATGGGCCTAGATATCTACGCGACTTGGACATCTCCAATCCGTAAATACGGCGACATGATTAACCACCGTATGCTGAAAGCACATATTCTGGGCAAAGCACCAATTCAAACACCAGACGAAACTGTCGGTGAAGAGCTGGCATTGCATCGCCGTCACCACGGTATGGCAGAGCGCAATGTTGGCGATTGGCTATATGCTCGTACACTTGCCAATGCACCAGCGGAAGAAACGCGTTTCCAAGCCGAGATCTTCGACATCAACCGTGCAGGTATGCGTGTACGCCTACTAGAGAACGGCGCAGCGGCATTCATTCCAGGCTCTCTCATTCTTGATAATAAAGAAAGAATTGAGTGCAATGGTGATATGGGTACTGTATCTATCGATAAAGAAATGGTATACAGACTGGGAGACGTATTAGAAGTCGTTCTCTCTGAGGTTAACCAAGAAAACCGCAGCTTAGTCGCTAAGCCAACTCAAGTCTTTGCTGACCAACCAAGCAAAGAGGAAGAAGCGAGCGAACAAACAAGCTAATCCTTATTGAGCAACTCTTCTAAAGGCGCTAATAATTAGCGCCTTTTTTATTGCCGTCTCGCTAAAAATAACAACAAAACAAGCTATTATTGCTATATAACACTAAGTAACTTAATGCATATTAGGTTCAGTGAGGAAGCATTTAAGCAATCAGAACGTCAAAGAAGTGTATATGCCATCAATCAATGTCACTCAATTTAGAAACTTTACACCCAGGAAACGGGAACGATACCCCGCCTCAAGAAATGGTGTTTTCATCGTTCGTCAAGGCAGTATCTCTTTTGCATTACCCAATGGCACTCAAGCCTCTCTCCAAGCTGGTGAATTTGCGCTCTACAATTCAGGTGAAATACAAGACGTTTCAGTCCATACCGAACATGGCGAATTCAACGCCATCTGTTTAGATTTCGACCTTTCAATTTTTCAAAAATTTATCAATCAATTTGGTGATCTCGAGTCAGTACGACCACCAGAAAAATACATCAAGTTCAATGCCGACGACCATAATCTCACTCAGCTTAAAGACATGCTCTTAGCACTGGCTAGTGAGTCGACTCAAAATGACTACGCAGTCACCCAGTTGAGCCTCGCTCTGCTGTCTTTAATGGTCGAAGCACACCCTTCCCTTCTTGCTGTCATTGGCAGAGCCTCAAAGCTGACAGTGACACAGAAGGTGATTAACTATATTGAACAGAATATCGAAAACAATATCTCGCTAGATACGCTGGCGAGCTATATGGGTATGTCTCCAGCGACTCTAAAACGCCGTTTGTCAGCAGAAGACCTCTCATTCTCAAATCTATTGAAGATCAAGCGAATTGCTCATGCTGCAACGCAGCTAAGAACCTCCACTAAGTCAATCACTCAAATTGCTTACGAGTCTGGTTTTAAAAGTGCCGCACACTTCAGTACCGCATTTAAAAACTATCATGGAAAAACACCCAAAGACTTTCGTGCACTCATCGCGCAAAGCCACGCAATGAGTACCGGCGTTGAAATTAAGGCAAGATAAGTCGATTTAAAAAGAGAAACAATTACATCAACGACTAGACCCAGAAGTAAGCTTTTGGGTCTTTTTCTATTTCATGGAGAATCGATTCCAAATCCTTTGAACGAGATAGGTAAGGATAAGGCCCCCATAACACCACATCTCCTTGCGAGCCTTCATCTAATGGCACTTCCACCAGCCAAATAGCATCGGTCGGACTGAATACCACCCTCGCAACATCATCGGTGTAGTCGCTATGAGATGAATCGAGTAGGTAGTGAGCTTTTGAAAAAACCACACCGCCCTCGCACTCTTCAAACAGTGATTTTCCTAGCTCAACGGGCAAACTTTGGTTGCGTGAGGTGCATAGCTTTTCTGCACCATGTAGAAGTCGACTAAGCTCTATCTGTACTACCGACATCCACGTCCCTCCTTGACACCAATTCGTCTGGCGAACAATCCTCATTAGAGCTTAGAACTGAACTCTTCGTTTAGCGAACAAGACATTTATGAAATGTGAGCAGGCATTTATGAAATGTACGCGAGACTGCCATAATTCAACCGCATGGAGTTTCACAAAAATGTCATATTTGCTACCTATGATAGGCGGCAAATGTAATCTACTAGGAGTTGTATATGTTACGAGTCGCTCTTGCCTCTCTTTTGTCATTCGCTTTGTCTTCTCAAACCGTTCTAGCGCAAGAAACCACAATTTCAGGCTCGACCTCTGTAGCTCGTGTTATGGATGTGTTGGCCGAAGAGTATAATAAAACCCATGCTGACAACTATATCGCTGTTCAAGGCATAGGCTCGACTGCGGGCATTACTATGGTGAACAAGGGTGTTTCGGATTTGGGGATGAGCTCACGTCGTCTAACCGACCAAGAGCAAACTGATGATTTAGCCGTTAAGCCTATCGCTTACGATGGTTTGGCTGTTGTGGTTAACCGTTCAAATGGACTGGCAAACATCACACGCGAACAGTTATTTAATATCTACAAGGGTAAGATCACTAACTGGAAAGAGATTGGTGGCGCAGACCAGCCTATCGCAGTGGTCACTCGCGAAGCGTCGTCTGGATCTCGCTATAGCTTTGAAAGCTTAATGGGTCTAACTAAAATCATTAACGACCGCATGGTCTCAGACATCAACCCAAACAACTTGGTTGTGAACAGCAACAGCATGGTAAAAACCATTGTTAACCACAACCCACATGCGATTGGTTTCGTGTCTGTCGGTTCAATCGACCGCTCAATCAAGGCTATCTCATTCAATGGCGTAGAACCAACTTCTAAAAACATCGCAAATCACAGCTATGAACTGGCTCGCCCATTCTTGATCCTTTACAAGAGAGAGTCGGTTTCAGATGAAAGTAAAGACTTTGTTAAGTTCGTTAGCTCAAAACAAGGACAAGACCTTATTGAAGAGTACGGATACACTCGAGTGAAATAATCTGAACCCCAAACGAAAAAGAGAGAGCTCAAGGCTCTCTCTTTTTATTCTTAAAAACTAATTCTCGTTTAGAAGTGCAGTTGAATCACTGAAACAACCACAGCACCTGGGCGGCGTACGCCTTCGATCTCGACACGAATCTCACGTTCAATCTCAAGACCTTTACGAATTGGTGTTACTTTCGTCAGAGTACTCTTCGCGCGCACGTTGTTACCTGATTTAACTGGGTATGGGAAACGTACTTGGTTTAAACCAATATTAACCACCATTTTTGCCGTCGGGAACTGTGACTTATCAGGATCAACGCTATCGGTTAGACGCGGTAGTAGAGATAGAGTCAAGAAACCGTGTGCGATGGTTGTTTTGAATGGCGAGTCAGATTCCGCTTTTTCAGGATTCGTATGGATCCACTGCATATCTTCTGTCACTTCACCAAACTGGTTGATGCGGTCTTGGCCAACATGAATCCAATCACCCGTATGGATCACTTCACCGATCTGTGCAGAAAGCTCATCGTATACAGCTTGCGCTTCAGGCTTTAGCTCAATTGGTTTTTCAACCGGTGCAACTTCTACTGGCGTGATCGGCGCATCTTCATTTACAGCAGGTTTATGGTGATCACGTACCCATGCAAAGAAGTGGCTATTTTGTGTGCGGTTCAGAAAGTCGCCCCAGTACTCTCTTAGAGTTGGAGACATCCATTGCATAAACTCTGAGTGTTGTGGCGAAACACTATCACTACGGTGTTTAAATAAATCAATGACCTTCATAAGAACCTCAATGCACAAAAGAACGAAATATAACTCGGTAATTTTGAATCACTTCACAATATTGTGCAAACATTTTCGAGCATACACACGTTCACCGAAAGCAAGTATTTCATTATATATCAGCCACTTATTTAAAAAACACTATTTTATTAGAAGATCTACTTTAGAGTACAAACTCAACGATATATTTCGATAAATAGTATATAGAGCTGAATTTATATTCCGTTTGGATATAAAAAAGACCTAGCAGAAGCTAAGCCTTTTATTTCATGAGGTTAATCTCAAATCGCGTTATTCATCATCTAGCGGAATAAGTTTGGTATTCCCGCCATGGGCTTTCTCACGTCTACGCTGAACAAATGCGTAGAAACCTGGGATGAGGAAGGTACCTGCTAACAACACACATAACAGACCACCAATCAGTGAAATACCGAGCGAGTTTTGACTCACGTGACCAGCGCCCGCCGCGAAGATAAGTGGGAAGATACCTAAGATAAACGACCAAGAGGTCATGTTTACCGCACGGAAACGTAAGGTACCACCTTTCACCGCCGCATCGTCGATAGGTACATCTTTATCTTCGCGCTCGACCTTAGCGAATTCCACAATCAAGATTGCGTTTTTCGCTGCCAGCGCTATGAGCAGAACCAAACCTATCTGCGCGTACAAGTTGAGTGGTGTCCCTGTTAAGTTAAGCGCCAAGAATGAACCTAATGTCGCTACCGGTACCACCAGTATGATCGCCACAGGGATCGTCCAACTCTCGTATTGAGCAACCATGAACAAGTAGATGAAGATCAGAGCCAATGCAAACGCAAAGATGGCTTGGTTGCCCGCAAGTACTTCTTGATACGCCATGCCTGTCCATTCATACTGGTAGCCTTGAGGAAGAACTTCGGCAGCAACACGTTCCATTGCAGCAATCGCGTCACCACTGGAGTAACCCGGAGCCGGCTGACCTTGAATCACTGCACTGCGGTACATGTTGTAACGCCATGCTACATCAGGTTCAAAGATCTGCTCATGCGTCACCAGTGTGCTAAGAGGGATCATCTCACCTGATGAAGAACGAACGTGGAAACGTTGCAGATCTTCCATGCTGCTTCGGTGCTCACTGTCGGCTTGCATGGTTACGCGGAAGTTCTTACCAAACATGGTGAAGTCATTCACGTACAGAGAACCCAGGTTACCTTGCAATGTTTGGAAGATTTCAGACAGTGGAATACCTAGTTGCTGCGCCTTTTCACGGTCGATATCCACGTAGTAGTGTGGAACGTTCGCACGGAAGGTACTGAAGGTACGTGCAATCTCAGGCTGCTGGTTCGCTTTCTGAATCACGTCATCCATGACCATTGCAAGATCACTACGGCTACGGCCCAATGTATCTTCTAGAACAAACTCAAAGCCCGACGCTGCGCCCATACCCGGAACCGCTGGAGGTCCCATTGCGAATACCACCGCTTGTGGCAGTTCCATCGCAGCGCGACCGTTAATACGACGTGAGATATCTGACGCTGAATGATCGCCATCTAACGCATTACGCATGTCCCAATCGTGCAATTTGATAAACAGCGACGCACCATTCGATGCCGATGCACCTGTCATGAACGCATAACCATTTACTAGCGTTACACCATCAACACCAGGCTCTTGCTCAACCATCTCTAGCAAGTGCTCAGTTACCTCTTCAGTACGAGACAGAGAAGCAGCATCTGGTAATTGCACGTTAACCAGCAAGATACCTTTATCTTCCTGAGGTACGAACGCGGTTGACGTTGTCTTCGAGAAGTAAGTTACTGCTGCCAATGCCACCACGAAGAAGGTAAACAGCAGTACGCCTTTCTTCACAAGGAAGCCTGCGATTTGACCGTACTTCTTAGTCACGCTCTCTAAGCCACGGTTGAACGCTTGGTACCAGCGTGCTGTGTTGCCACCGCCTTGCTTTAGAACCAGAGAACACAATGCAGGAGATAGCGTCAGTGCATTAATCGACGAAATAACAACGGCAATACAGATAGTCAGCGCGAACTGGCGATACATGATGCCGGTAATACCTGGAAGCATTGCAACCGGGATAAATACCGCAAGTAGTACCAAGGTAGATGTGATGATTGGACCCGTTACCTCTTTCATCGCTATCAGCGTTGCTTTACGAGGAGAGATAGTTGGATCTTTCGCCATGGTGGTATCAACGTTCTCGATAACCAGAATCGCATCATCTACCACGATACCGATCGCGAGAATCAGACCAAATAGGGTTACTGTGTTGATGGTAAATCCGGTCATCTGCATCACGGCAAAAGTACCGATTAAGGATACCGGAATGGCCACAACAGGGATCAACGTGGCACGTGCACTACCTAAGAACAGGTAGGTTACAGCGATAACCAGCAAAATAGCTTCTATAAGCGTTTTTACTACACCCTTGATCGATTCAGCAACGAATACAGTTGTGTCGTAGCTCGCTTCATAAGCGATACCTTCTGGGAAGTTATGGCTAAGGTTTTCTAGCATCGCCATAACCGCTTTACCACTTTCAAGTGCGTTCGCATCCGACTGTAGTGACAACGTCACGATAGAAGCGTCTTGACCACGGTATTTGCCGTTACCATCGTAGAACTTCTTACCAAGCTCGATACGAGCAACATCTTTCAGATAAACCGTCGAACCATCTTGGCTGGCTCGTAAAACAACATTCTCAAACTCATCTGCCGTCTCTAAGCGACCTTTGGTCACCAAGTTAAACTGAACTTCTTGAGGATTGTTGTATGGCGCGGCACCGATACGACCTGCTGCTACCTGAACGTTTTGCTCAGCCAACGCCGCATAAACATCGGTTGTAGTCAGATTTAGGTTAGCCATTTTTTCAGGGTCTAACCAAACACGCATCGCGTATTCACCGCCACCCAATACGTTTACTTCACTGATGCCACTAACACGAGCCAGTTGGTCTTTGATGTTGAGGTTAACGTAGTTGATCAGGAACTGGTCATCGTACTTACCGTTTGGTGAGTAAAAGTTCAGTACCATCAGCAAGTCTGGAGAACGTTTTTTCACCGTAACGCCAACCATTCTTACTTCTTGTGGCAGCTTCGACTCAATTTGAGCAACACGGTTCTGAACGTTTACCTGAGCCATATCTGGATCAGTACCTACATCAAAGGTGACGTTTAGGTTGTATGAACCATCATTCGCACTCTTTGACGACATGTAGATCATGTCTTCTACACCGTTGACTGAGGTCTCTATGGGGTCGGCTATCGCCTGTTCCACAACCTCAGCACTCGCACCTGTATAGAATGCAGAAACACTCACCGATGGCGGGCTGATTTTTGGATACTCTGCAACTGGCAGAATAGCCAATGAAATAGCCCCCGCCAGCGTCAGAATAATTGAGATAACAAGGGCAAACTTAGGCCTTTGAATAAAGAAACGACTTAGCATACTTGTGCCCCTTACTCCGCTTTCTCAGAAGCTGAAGGCTGAATACGCACTGACATTCCATTTCTAACGCGCTGTAGGCCTTGTGTGATGATCGCATCGTCCTTTTCAAGACCAGAATGCACAATCACGCCACCTTCAACTTGGCGACCCATGTCGATATTGCGACGCTCAGCGACTGGCGCGCCTTCACCTTCCACAAGCACCATCACGAAATCCCCTTCAAGGTCAGTCTGAACTGCTCGGCGTGGGATAGTCACTACGTCGATTTCTTGCTTGTCACGAAGATTTACACGTACGTGTTGACCTGGAAGTAGCTGTTGATGTGGGTTGTCAGCAATAGCACGCATTGCGATAGTGCCGGTATTTAGATTGATTCGGTTACCTAAGAAATCAAGCTTACCTAGGTGCTCAAACGCTTCACCGTTTTCTAAGATGATTTGCACTTCCACGCGGTCGGTATCGCTGCTGCCATCGCCTTCGATACGATCCATCCCTAGCGCTAAACGTTCACGTTCACTGATACTAAACGCGGCATGTACTGGGTCTAGGCTCACTAAGGTGGTTAGTACACCAGAAGATGGCGACACAAGGTCACCCGTACTTACTTTGCTATCACTAATACGACCTGCAAACGGCGCTTCAATGCGAGTATGTGAAAGTTGCACGTTCGCTGAGTTGAGCTGAGCTTGATTTGCTTCAAGTTGCGCTTGTGCACCTAACAGCGCGGCTGTGAGTGCATCGAATTCAGACTGAGAAATACTGCCTTTTGGAAGCAGGTTTTTACCACGATTGAAATCAAGTTCTGCTTTCTTAAGGTTAGCATTGGCTTGAGCAACGGATGCTTTAGCACTCGCTACTTGCGCTTCAAAAGAAGAAGGCTCGATGGTGTAAAGCAGCTGACCTTTCTCAACCATTTGTCCTTCTTTGAAATGACGGTTTTGAAGGTAACCTGATACCTGAGCCGTAATCGCTGTATCTTCTACAGCTTCAATACGACCGATATAAGACTTGCTTTGTTGGTGAGGAATAACATTAACATCCTGTACTGCTACGAGAGGTAAAGGCGCTTGTTGGGCGTTTTGGGCATCTTGCCCACAGCCGACAAGGATCATAGAGCTGGCCAGAGCGGTCAGGAGTAGCTTTTTACGCATTGGTATACCGTCGCTAGTTAAAAATAGAACAGTATAAAAATTTACGTAACACAATTGCGACGATTGTCCGAGGAATATCAATTATTACCAGGCAAAATGTTTCAGCATGTAAATAGAAACTTGATGCACATAAATGGCTTACATTTACGCTACATTTTTCCTGAAAATCTTAGGCTTAGGCTTTTAGTCTGACAGGATATTGTCTAACATGATGACTCTTCATATCTAAAATATGTCTTATATATCGTTAAGGTAATGTACATGATTTCAAAATGGGCTAAGCGTTTTTACCAAATGGCAGAGTTGGTCGGCTCATGGAGCAAAGATCCCTCGACTCAAGTTGGTGCCGTAATTACCAAACACAACCGTATTGTTTCCGTTGGCTTTAATGGATACCCGCATGGTGTGTCAGACAGTGCCGACACCGATGATCGTGAGATGAAGTATCTGAAGACACTGCACGCAGAAGAGAATGCGATTCTTTTTGCTAAGCGAGATCTAGACGGTTGTGAAATCTGGGTGACACACTTTCCGTGTCCAAATTGCGCCGCGAAGATCATTCAAACGGGCATTGCTGCGGTTCACTGTCCTGCACAGAGTGAAGACTTTCTGTCGCGTTGGGGCGATAAGATCAAAGTCAGCCAAGATATGTTCGAACAAGCAGGCGTAAAAGTAGATTGGTTACCAGTCGAAGAACTGGATTAACCCAATACTGAGCGGGCTCATTCGTTTATATCGCTCAATGCACACATACAAAAAAGCCGATAACAGGGTCTCTGTTATCGGCTTTCTACTATTTATTGGCTACGACTTGTTTAACAGTTACGACGTGTTAAATAGTTACGACCTGTTTAACAGTGCCAACAATTACTCTTTTTCTGGGAAGGCTTGAGCATAGCTCTCCATAAAGTCACGACGGATTTCCTGTTCTAGATGAGAAGCTTGTTCTGTAGGACAGAAAATCATGAAGTGCACAACTTGCTCCCCTGTCGCTCCGCTCGTTACATGAATATGCGGTTCTGAACCAGGAAGATCGACTCCAGCATGACGCTCGATAACGGCATTGTAACGACGAGCAACTTCAATAAAGTCCTCACTGTGCGCCTCAATCTGCTTAATCAACCCTGGGATCAGCGGATATAAGTTAACGAACTCTTTCACCACAATAGAAAAGTCGTGGTAAACGTAACGCTTCATGAAGTTCAGGTTCTTTACCGGATAAGTAAAAAACATGCTGTTTGGCAACGTGGCGGTTTTGCCTGTGTAATGGTACTGCCCGTGGTATAGGTCGATCTCTTGAATCACAGTCGCCATCAAGTTGTGCTCAATGACCTCACCACTGATCTTACCGACTTCAATCCAGTCACCAATGCGGAAAGAACGTGAGCTCGCCCTTTGGATAGAACCCGTAAAACAGAGGATGATCTCCTTTGATGCCACCACAATCGCCACTGCAATCGCCGTTAACGACAGTGCAAATTCACTGATTTCTGACTGCCAAAGAATGAACAGAGTGACCACAATGATAGCGAAGGTGCCATTCTTGGTGCGGGACATCCAATTACGCTGGTCTTCAGAGAGAAAAGCAACATCGCCTCGGATTTGAGATAGTGTGATTCGGCGAATAATTAAAACAACAGCGATGATTAATGCACTGAACAAACCTTTGTGTGCCAACAAGAAATCAATCACTTGCCACATTTTTTCCATTACAACTTCCTTTGGAATGATGATGACTTTACCTAATAAAAACGCCCAGTTAATAGGCGCTTTATGAGTTATTAACAGCTTCTTTTAGGCTATCATTTTATCTTTGCAGAAGTAATAAACTCGCCAAAAGTTTCACACCAAATCACAACCGTATTGTATTGAGTGAGATCTGTCTCTTGTGGCAAAGAGAGCATAAAACGATCAAAGGTTTTTACATCGCCGACTTTTATCATTGTTGACTTGAGCTCATTGAATGCAGCTTCTGTCTCAACGTAGGTCGGCGATAAATAGAGTTTATAATCTGGCCCCGGAGCAAGCTCCCCCTCAAAGGCAATCGCATCCTCGGTAATGGAGACAATCCCTTCTCCCCAATGAAGAAAATCACTGTCTTGACGATCTTTGGTGAATTCACCACTCAAAACTGCTTTTTCAGTCACGGCTTGCACTGAGTTAACCGACGGTGACTCGGGCTCAATCAAAATGGGTAGAGCGTAAACCCCTAGCCCAAAACCAAAAGCACCCACAGCAAGGTGGGTGCAAAGTAGAATCAACTTTTTCATCGCTTACTCCCTTATATTTATAGAAAGTATTAATGAATACTCTCTAAAATACAAAGGGATAAAGCACTAATTCTCGTCTTATTTTTGATAATGTGTCGCGGTACTTTGAGATAGCTCTACGATCACTTTCACAGCAAGCTCCATACCCTGAACCGTGATGAATTCATGGATGCCGTGGAAATTGTAGCCACCAGTGAAAATATTCGGACATGGTAGCCCCATAAACGAGAGTCGCGCGCCATCCGTACCGCCTCGAATTGGCTTGATCATCGGCTCTACGTCGCACGTGATCATCGCCTGTTTTGCCAACTCAATAATGTGCTGATGTGGTTCCACCATCTCTTTCATATTGAAATAGCTGTCAGTTAAAACCAGCTCCACGCGGCCTTTCTCTAAACGGCTATTTAGCTCATCGACTTTTTGCTGCATGAACGCTTTACGCTGCTCTACGCCCTTACGCTCAAAATCACGAATAATGTAACCAAGCTCTGAACGCGCGACACCCATCTCAGCTGATTTGAGATGGTAGAAACCTTCATAACCTTCAGTGCATTCAGGCGTCTCTTCTGCTGGCATCATAAGTTGGAATTGTGCGGCGATGTTCATCGCATTGACCATCTTGCCTTTCGCCGTCCCTGGGTGCACGTTCACCCCGTGGCAGATAACATCAGCACTAGAGGCATTAAAGTTCTCAAACTCCAGCTCACCTACTGGACCACCATCAATGGTGTAAGCCCACTCAGCACCAAACTTTTCAACATTGAACAAGTCTGCGCCACGTCCAATCTCCTCATCGGGAGTAAAGCCAATGCAAATGTCGCCGTGTTTTAACTCAGGGTTAGCTTTAAGCAACGCGATTGCAGAAATAATCTCAGCAATCCCCGCCTTATTGTCAGCGCCCAGTAGCGTCGTGCCGTCAGTCGTAATTAAATCGTGGCCACGCAACGCGTTGAGATCGGGGTATTGCTTTGGATCCAAACACTCTCCGCTACTACCCAGTTGCACCACACCACCCTGATAATCACGAATGACTTGAGGTTTTACATTAGCTCCAGATGCATCAGGAGCGGTATCCATATGCGCGATAAAACCAATCGCGGGTACTGGAAAATCAACATTCGACGGCAGTTTCGCCATTAAGTAACCATTGCTATCTAGGCTCACATCACTTAGCCCTAATGCAATCAACTCTTCTTTAAGTGCCTCTGCAAAGGTCATCTGCCCACTAGAACTCGGGCACTGCGCATTCGAAGGATTCGACTGGGTATCAAAGGTCACGTACTTAAGAAAACGTTCAACTAACTGTTCCATAACTTGTTCTCACCATGGATTTAACTAACTGATTCATCAACATAATTATGATTCGAATAGACTAAGATTTGAGAAAGGTAGTCTTGAAGCGTTGATGTGTGAACGCTCATCTTACGCCCCTAAAGGATGAGTAATTTGCTCTAAATCATTTTTCTGCGAAATGATCTGGGCTTCCTATACTTGAAATTAGAGGGTTTCGTCAGTTACTTATTGCAAGAGGATGATAAACGGTCGTTTTGTTCGCATTCTACGCCCTCTGCTCTCAGCCTAAAAAAAGAACAAAACGGATGATGATCACAGTTTATCCTTCGAGCAAACTATGTCATACGTTACATGAGGGTTCGATTATGACTATCAATAAGTACTTTGTTTTTGCTCCTCAAGCGACTGAGGAACAAGTTAAAACGGCATCGACAGACAAAGAATCTCAAAGACTGGAAGCTTTAAGACAGGTTCAGCAACAGGGTGGAATGAACGCGGAAGACTAAAATAGGTCCAAGTCGATCATCCACTTAGAGCCGTATCACGCCCTGATATCTCCCTGCAGGGCGTTAGTTTCCCCATATCCGGATCCAATCTTGACACCTTTTATCTAAGTTAATTTACGCTCACGCGTGTTCGCTCTGCTATTCATTCAACTACTCTCTCCTTCGTGAAAAACCGTACCCCAACGTGCTTTTTTATGTTACTAATTTGTATTCCATCTCACGCCACCCGCTATTTTTTCGTCAAAACTCTCATCTGCGGTGGACGTATAACAATAGGAATCCAGTAACCAATGGAATATTCAAAGTTAGGAAGCAGCCAAATTCCTGTTTCTCGTATCTGCCTTGGTAGCATGACATGGGGCCTGCAAAATACTCAACAGCAAGCCGACCAACAGATCGAGTACGCCCTGAGCCAAGGGATAAACTTCATCGATACCGCAGAGATGTATGCGGTACCGCCATCCCCAGAAACTTACGGAAAGACAGAAGAGATTATTGGCGACTGGTTATCACGTAACCCACAACGCCGTGGTGAGTTGATCATCGCGACCAAGATTGCCGGTGCAGGTCTGCCTTGGGTTCGCGGTGGCGGCCCTATTACTGGAGAAGCCGTTATTGCTGCGGTCGACGCATCACTAAAGCGACTCAACACAGACTATATTGACCTGTACCAACTGCACTGGCCAAATCGCACTACACCGCATTTCGGTAAGCATTTCCCAGGGCATATTTCATTTAGCGATATTGACCGTCAAGAGCACGAAAATCAGATGCTTGAGATCTTACAGGCGCTAGCGAGCTGCATTAAAGCCGGTAAGATTCGCCACTGCGGTCTGTCAGATGACACGACTTGGGGCATCAATACTTACCTCAAGCTCAGTGACAAGCATGACCTACCTCGTATGGTGTCGATTCAAAATGAGTTCAGCCTCCTGCATGCTAAAGATTGGCCATACTTAATTGAAAACTGCGTTCACGAAGACATTGCATTCCTACCGTGGTCCCCACTTGCTGCTGGTATGCTTAGCGGCAAATACATTGATGGTGCTCGCCCTGCAGGCAGTCGTTGGACTTACATGCAACGCAAAGGTATTTTCCGTGACACTGAAATAGCTAACTCTGCAGTCAAAGAGTACGTCGAAGTTGCCAAGACCCACGGGTTTACCCCAAGCCAACTTGCTCTGGCTTGGTGTAACCAAGTTGATGGCGTAACGTCGACGATTATTGGTGCAACCAACCTAGACCAGCTGAAAGAGAATGTGGCGGCATTCAGTAAACCACTTTCCGAAGAAGTACTGTCTGACATCAATACCGTATTTAGACGTTACCCAGTACCGTACTAATCCAGTATTCACCATACATGGCTAAGTGACATCAAAAGCGCATCGAAAGGTGCGCTTTTTGATTTTAAATAGTACGCAAACAGCTCTCCCACTTTGTCTTCCCCAACCTTTGCTCTATAATGCGCGGGCTTATATCTAGGACAAAAACATGATTTCAAAAAACCAATTAAAACTCCTGCGCGCTTTAGGTCAAAAGAAACAACGTAAAGCACATGGTCTATTCCTTGTTCAAGGTGAAAAAAACGTACTTGAGCTTATGGATAGCGACCTTGTTGTGAAGAACGTGTTTGCAACGGCTGAGTTCCTGGCTCACAACCAAGCAGCATTGAAAGGGTTTGATTGTGTCGAAGCATCTTTAGATGATCTGACCAAAGCAAGCACACTGGTCAGCAACAATGCCGCTATTGCTGTGGTTGAAATCCCGTCTTTTGAACTACCTAAAGCAAGTGGATTGATGATCGCACTCGACGGCGTTTCAGATCCGGGTAACCTTGGTACCATTATTCGTGTTGCCGATTGGTATGGCATTAAGCACATTATTGCGAGCAGTGATTGTGCAGATCCGTACAACCCGAAAACTATCAGCGCGACTATGGGCAGTTTTGGTCGAGTTCAAGTTAGCCAAACTGACCTGCCAAGCTATCTTGAGAAAGCGAACCTGCCGGTTTACGGTGCATTCCTTGAAGGCGAGAGCGTTCACCGCACAGAGTTTGCGGCCAACGGCATTCTATTGATGGGTAGTGAATCTCACGGCATTCGTGAGCACGCAGCAAAATTCGTAACGGATAAAATCACCATTCCAGCTTTTGGTGGTGCAGAGTCTTTGAATGTCGCGATGGCGACAGGGATTATCCTCGACAACATGCGTCGTCAGCACAGTTAATTTAACTCAACGACGTCCTCGCATCCCGTATCTCGTATCTCGTATCTCGTATCATGAGATAACAAAAAGGGTTGGCATTTTCATACCAACCCTCTAAATCATTCTGTTTTCTATTTCTCTAACATACCTAGCTTATCTGGCACACCATTCCACTTTTCAGCTTCATCCATTGCAGGTTTCACTTCAGTCTGAACGGGCCACAGCTCTGCTAATTCCGCATTCAACTCAATGTAGATCTGCTGATCTTCAGGTACTTCATCTTCTTGATAGATGGCTTGGGCATCACATTCCGGCACACATAGGCCACAGTCAATACACTCAATCGGGTTGATTACCATGAAGTTTGGACCTTCATGAAATGCGTCTGCGGGACACACAGCCACACAGTCAGTGTATTTACATTGGATACAATTATCGCCGACGACAAATGCCATGATGCTCTGCTCTTAAGTTAGTCAAAATTGAGGAATGGGGATAATACTCATCCCAAAGCAAAATTCAATATTATCTCAAGGGAATCTCACCCCAAATTCGCTTCTGCTTTCAATTTATTATGACAGAGAATTCAATTTCTCGTAAAATGCGCGCCATTGTGAGCGAAGCACTCTCTCAACGACTATGATGAGATCCGCAGTGCCAAGCTAAGACACCTATAAAACGAGACATCTATACATGATACGTTTAACCGAAATTAAACTTCCACTCGACCATGAAGAGCACGAGATCCAAGACGCAATTGAAGCGAAACTGGGCATCACTGCTGATCAGGTTATCTCTTTTAATATCTTTAAACGTGGCTACGATGCTCGTAAAAAAACAAAGATCCTTCTTATCTACACACTTGATGTCGCGGTAGAGAACGAAGAAGCGCTACTCGAAGAGTTCGTGAGCGACCCTCATGTAAAAGTAACGCCAGACATGGCTTACAAGTTTGTTGCTCAAGCTCCTGAGAATCTAACTGAGCGCCCTGTTGTTATTGGTTTTGGTCCATGTGGCCTATTCTCTGCACTTATCCTAGCGCAAAGCGGTTTCAAACCAATCGTTGTTGAGCGTGGTAAAGAAGTACGTGAACGAACTAAAGATACTTTTGGTTTCTGGCGCAAGCGTACGCTGAACACAGAATCAAACGTACAGTTCGGTGAAGGCGGTGCTGGTACTTTCTCTGACGGTAAGCTATACAGCCAAGTAAAAGATCCAAAACACTACGGTCGTAAAGTGATCGAAGAGTTTGTTGCAGCTGGTGCTCCAGAAGAAATCCTATACGTAAGTAAGCCGCACATCGGTACCTTTAAACTGGTTACCATGATCGAAAAGATGCGTGCGAAGATCATCGAACTTGGTGGCGAAATTCGTTTCAGCACACGTGTTGATGACATCCACATGGAAGATGGTCAAATCACAGGTCTAACGCTATCTAACGGTGAAGAGATTAAGTCTCGCCACGTTATCCTAGCGGTTGGTCACAGTGCTCGTGATACATTCGAAATGCTGCACGAACGCGGTGTTTACATGGAAGCGAAGCCATTCTCTGTCGGTTTCCGTATCGAACACAAACAATCAATGATTGATGAAGCGCGTTTCGGTCCTAACGCTGGTAACCCAATTCTTGGCGCTGCGGACTACAAACTGGTTCACCACTGTAAGAATGGTCGCACGGTTTACAGCTTCTGTATGTGTCCGGGTGGTACTGTGGTTGCCGCTACCTCTGAAGAAGGCCGCGTTGTTACCAACGGCATGAGCCAATACTCGCGTGCCGAGCGTAACGCGAACAGTGCGATCGTTGTAGGTATTGATCCTGAACGCGATTACCCAGGTGACCCACTAGCTGGCATCCGTTTCCAACGTGAATTGGAAACTGGCGCATACGTGCTAGGTGGTGAAAACTACGATGCACCAGCACAGAAAATCGGTGACTTCTTGAAAGGTCGTGATCCAAGTGAGCTGGGTGATGTTCAACCATCATTCACACCGGGTATCCACCTAACTGATATTTCTAAAGCACTGCCAGACTTTGCTATCGAAGCTATTCGTGAAGCAATCCCTGCGTTCGATAAGAAGATCAAAGGCTTTGCTAGTGCAGACGGCCTACTAACAGGTGTTGAGACTCGTACATCGTCTCCTGTTTGCATCAAACGTGGTAAAGATTACCAGAGCATCAACCTCAAAGGCTTTTTCCCTGCAGGTGAAGGTGCTGGTTACGCAGGTGGTATCTTGTCAGCAGGCATTGATGGTATTAAAGCAGCAGAAGCGCTGGCTTTATCTATGGCTGAACAGGCGTCTAACGAGAACGCTTAATCGCCAGCTTACTATTTCGATAAAAGGGCTCGCTGAGCCCTTTTATTTTTCCAGATTCAGTTAAAATAGAGTCGTTCGATGACTCTATTTTCATAAATACAGAGGCTCCTATGCCATTTTCCAAACTTGGATTAAGCTCCCCTATTGTTAAAGCCGTTAATGCACTCGGCTACGACAAGCCGACATCAATCCAAGAAAAAGCAATTCCTATTGTTCTTTCTGGTCGTAACCTTATCGCTGCAGCGCAAACCGGTACCGGTAAAACCGCGAGTTTTGTGTTGCCGATTTTGGAGATATTAAGTAAAGGGACAACTCAGCGTAAAAAACGTATTCGTGCCGTGATCCTTGCACCAACGCGTGAACTAGCGGTTCAGGTTGATCGCAATATCAAAAAGTATGCAAAGCACCTAAACCTGACCTCATTAGCAATGTACGGTGGTGTTGAATACAAGCACCAAAAAGAACGCTTAATTGAAGGTGTTGATATCTTGGTTGCGACCCCAGGTCGCTTGATCGACATGTACGGTCAAAAAGCCGTGTACTTTGAAGAAGTAGAAGTATTAGTACTTGATGAAGCAGACCGCATGCTAGACATGGGCTTCATTGAAGACATCAACAAAATCATTGCACGCCTTCCTCAAGACGTACAAAACTTGCTGTTCTCAGCTACCTTATCTAACCCAGTTCGTGATCTTGCTAAGAGCGCTATTCAAGAAGCGGAAGAGATCTCAATTGCTAAGCACGCAGCATCAAAAGCCAACATAGAACAGTGGCTAGTGACGGTCGATAAAGACCGCAAATCAGCGCTCTTGAGCCATATGATTCAGGAAGGAAACTGGGAGCAAGCGTTAATCTTCATCGAGACCAAACACGGCGCAGCCAAACTGGTTTC
The DNA here is from genome assembly GCF_024347475.1 of Vibrio fortis. Lineage (NCBI taxonomy): Bacteria > Pseudomonadati > Pseudomonadota > Gammaproteobacteria > Vibrionales > Vibrionaceae > Vibrio > Vibrio fortis. The sequence goes on along the minus strand of NZ_AP025488.1, from coordinate 755,287 downwards.
TCAGTTGGAGAAACGTGGTATTCACGCAGAATCATTCCACAGTGGCCGCAGCCAAGCGATTCGTGAAAAAGTCCTAGCAGACTTCAAGAAAGGAAAAGTACAATTCCTTGTGGCAACAGGTGTCGCTGCTCGCGGTATCGATATCGACAACCTGACTCGCGTAGTCAACTACGACTTACCGTTCCCTGCAGATGACTATGTACACCGTATCGGTCGTACTGGACGTGCAGATGCATCCGGTGAGGCGATTTCATTCCTTTCTAAAGATGACTTTAAAAATCTTTGTATCATCGAGAAGCGTCTCGGCCATTTGATTGAGCGTCGTGTGATTGAAGGGTTTGAGCCTCGTAAACCAGTACCAATTTCTGTGCTTAACTTCGTACCTAAGCACAAAAGAGAACAACAGAATTTACGCATTCTGTAACGAAGCGAGGTCATAAGACTTCGCTTTTATTTTCTTCTCGCGTGAAGGTAAGGAAGCAATATGATCACTCCAATTGCCGTAAGGCTGTCCAGAGGACAAGATCTCAAACAAGCAATTCAAAGTTTAGTCAAACAACACCAAATTTCAGCAGGCTCGATTGCCTCTTGTGTTGGCTGTGTGTCCTCTATCCATCTTCGTTTAGCCAACGCTGACCAGACTCTTGAAATCGAAGCACCGTTTGAGATTGTGTCAGTAATGGGGACTCTGACGCCCGACCACCAGCACATTCATATTTCACTCGCAGATGAAACAGGTAAAGTCATTGGCGGGCACCTGCTGGAAGGCACAATCATCGCAACCACCGCTGAGCTTATCTTGCACACCTACCCAGATCTCACATTTACGCGCGAACATGACGAGTCGACCGGATATACCGAACTTGTCATCAAATAAAATTGTCGCTAAGCCACTTTCATCAGGAATTACTATGCCATCTCCTTCTGCCCACTCAGTTATCGTACTCGACTTCGAGACCACAGGTCTGTCTCCCAACATGGGCGACCGCGCTATTGAAATTGGTGCTGTTAAGTTAGTAAACGGCGAAGTCGTCGATACGTTTCAGCAGTTGATGAACCCTGGTTTTCGAGTCAGCAGTTTTATTGAGGGCTACACAGGCATTACCAATAACATGTTAAGGCTTGCACCAAGCTGTGAAGAGGTTATGAGTGAGTTCGCAGACTTTATCCAAGGCAGCCATTTGGTGGCACACAACGCCTCTTTTGATAAGCGTTTTTTAGATGCAGAGCTTGAGCTGGTTAGTAAAGGTTATGATGGGCAATTCGCGTGCTCGATGTTGATCGCGCGCCGTTTGATTCAAGATGCACCAACGCATAAGTTGGGTGACCTTGTACGCTACAAACAGATTGAAAATGACGGCACCTTTCACCGAGCGTTAGCAGATTCGGAGATGACAGCTAAACTGTGGCTAGTGATGTTAGAAGAGCTTCACTCTCATCACGGTATCACCAACCCAGACTTTGCTCTAATGCAAAAAATCTCGAAAACAAGCAAAGCAGCGGTACGACAACTGTTAGAGAAGCAAAGACACATATAGGCATGAATTACTTTTGCAGATCGATCAAAGTCGATTTGAGAGTGCTCAGTTCATCCATGAAATGCTGCCATTGAGTGTCACTACTCGTCTTCGCAATTTGTACCAGATATTTGGCCGATATTTGATTATTGGTTTTAAGCTTCTGAGGAAGCGTATCTGGATAATAGGAGGCGTTGTCGAGCAACAATTGCATCATCGTCATTTGCACAAACGGTAAGTCGACTTTTTTCTCCACCAAATCTGATACGGCTTGATAAGTATTCTTCTGGTATTGGAACCAATCTTGATTAGTATTTACCCACTCGTTAGCCCAGTTTTTAATGATGATATTCTGTTCTGAGTTTATTTCTCCTAACCAACGTTCCATTCTTTTTTTCAGACGTTCGGAATAGAATTCACGCGCTTGTTTATCATCTAAAGATAAACGCTCATCATAATATTCCTGTTGTTTCGCTTTGAAGTTTTTTAAGAATTCTTGATCCTGTTCTGGCGACAACTGTAAACTCAACGCGTATATATCTGGCGAAAATTTTGTCACAATAGTTCGAATATGCGTTCTAATTTCATTACCCTGCTGTCCAATAAAATCAGCGGTGATCGTTTGCCGCTTTTTTGCCTGAATGTTATTGATTTGCTGAATATATAAAGGCAGTTGAGTGGATTTATGCCACTGCTGTAGCCCTTCCAACCGATTCTCAAGCTCAGACTCTTGCGTTGAACTCAGCGGCACTAGATCGTCAATATACGAGATAATAAACCAATCAATATTGTTGTATGCAAACTTAGTCGCACATCCGAATGTGGCAAGGCTTACCAATATTACCGCCAAATATCGATGAAATTTCATACAAGCTACTCTATCCATAACATTTACTCACAGAAAGTTTAGATTGTTGTGCTTCATTTGGTGGGATTTATAAAGAAATTGAGAGATGAACTTGCCAAGTTCTCTATTTGGGTAAATGATTAAAATAAAATAATTGTTGGCAGTGATGAATTTCGTAATTTATTGACCACTTGATAAGCAACTATACATACAAAAAGGTATGATATTTGCATAAAATATCGCAGGTTAGTATTTGGGAGGCAATCTATGGCCGCTATTCCTCATTATTCGAGCGAGATAGAATATGAGCTTTGCTATTTTGAAGATGGAAAAATAACCACAGTAAGGATATTAGCGAACAATCGTCAGGAAGCTATGAACTGGTATCTTGGTGAGGGTAAGCATATCAATGATCTCTATTCTATTCGCCCAGATGAATAGAGCTGTGTGGATAGTCTTAACGGCACTTTGAAATCAGAGTGCCGTTAGGGCGTCACAAGAACTTTGGCGTTCGAATTACTTAAGAATTCGAGCTCGGAACTGTCTTCCCTTCATCTTTCCAGATTCAATCTTACGCAACGCTTTCTTAGCCACCGACTTTTCAACAGCCACATACGCACGCATTGGGAAAAGGTTAATCTTACCTACCGACTTACCCTCAATACCACCTTGGCCTGTTAGTGCACCTAGGATGTCACCCGCACGTAACTTCGCCTTCTTACCGCCATCAATCTGAATCGTCACCATGTTTGAGTAATATGGCTTCGCAACCGGTTTTTCCGGTAATTCAGATGGCTCAATCGGCATATCCATGTACTCATCGATTTGAGCAACACGGTACATCTCTTTTTCACTAAAGAAGCTACAAGCAACACCTTTACTGCCTGCACGGCCAGTACGACCAATTCGGTGTACGTGAACTTCAGGGTCGCGAGACAACTCAAAGTTGAATACAGCATCTAGGTTATCAACATCAAGACCACGAGCCGCTACGTCTGTTGCCACTAGAATCGAGATACTTTTGTTTGAGAACTGAACCAACGCCTGATCACGTTCGCGTTGCTCCATGTCTCCATGCAGTTCAATTACACTGAAACCACGATGTGCGAGCTCATCGGTTACGTTCTGAACTTCTTTCTTTGTATTACAGAAAACAACCGCAGACTCTGGTTGGTGATGAAGAAGCAACAGCTCTAGTGCATCATCACGCGCTTCTGTGCCTTCAAGCTTATAGAAATGCTGCTGAATACTTGAGTGATCGTGCGTCGACTCTACTTTCACCATTTCTGGGTTATTCATAATACGATCAGCAATAGACTTGATCTGTTTCGGGAACGTCGCACTAAACAGCAATGTTTGACGCTGTTTCGGCGCTGCATCGATCACCGCATCAATCGCATCTTGGAAGCCCATCTCTAGCATACGATCAGCTTCATCAAGAACTAGTGTATTCAGTTCTGATAGGTCGATACGACCACGATCAAGGTGATCAAGAATACGACCAGGCGTACCCACAAGAATGTGCGCACCATGCTCTAGAGAACCAATTTGTGGTCCCATTGGCATACCACCACAAAGCGTGAGTACTTTGATGTTATGGATACCACGCGCCAGTGTACGAATCTCTTTCGCCACTTGGTCAGCCAATTCACGCGTTGGGCATAACACCAATGATTGAACTCGGAAGCGCTTAACACGAAGGTTTTGTAGCACACCCAAACCAAAGGCAGCAGTTTTGCCTGAACCCGTTTTGCCTTGGCCGATGACATCTTTACCACCAAGGATAGAAGGCAAGCTCAGTGCTTGGATAGGTGTCATTTCGGTATAACCCAAAGAGTCCAGAGTTTGAATAAGTTCTGGTTTTAGGGCAATTGAAGAGAATTTTGCAGTGGTCACAGGACAATTCCAGCTAATGAAAAACAGAGTGCATTATGAGTGTTTTTAGAAAATATTCCACTCAATAGTAGCCATTGTTAATTTACTCATTAATAAAGAGAGTGAATGCATCTCAAATTTAAGACACACTCAGCGCCTCAATATGTTATCGTACATCATTCTTAATTGATAAATTAGAATATTAATCCAACAGGCATTGGCAAATGAAACATAAATCTCTTAGTAACGGCTTTACACTATTGGAACTGATTATAATTATTGTCATTATTGGAGCTATTGCCGCTGTGGCTGCACCAAGGTTTCTTTCCATCGCCGATGATGCAAGATCAGCATCTAGTTCTACCTTACTAGAAAACTTTCAAACTGCCGTGAACATTTACCAAGCCGCTTGTTTGGCGCGCGGGGGAGATGTAGAAGAAGGGCGTGATGAAAACGCAACTGACTTCAATATCGAAGGTATTTACTCCAATTATACCGGAAGCTGCTACCCGGTTTGGAATTCAGCGTCGGGTATCCAAAGAACGATCAATAACAATCGTTCTTGCTATTGGCTACTACAAGATCTGACTAACTCTGATCATTATGAAGATAACCGCTACGGTAATTCTCCTAAAGAAGGGGGAAGTACGAGCAGAACCCCAAGTTTTTCAAACTTCCAATTAGCTAAACAAAACGGTTACAAATTTCTTATTAATCAACCAACTGGTGAATTTTCCTACTGCCATTTTTACAGCATTGAGGGTGATCTTAGTCAAGCACCATTCCTACTTTATAACGCAGTTGATGGAGAAATGGTCACTGGCATTACCGATCTATCAAACGGTATTGACTATGACGAAGAGCTTAAAAAGTATACGGTAGCTACCAAACCATAACAGAAAGGCCAGCAAACGCTGGCCTTCTTTCTATATCCTAAACCTAGATATATTAAAGCCTAAGGCACACCGTGACCTTTCGATGCTACCCAAACTCGATACCACTGCTCACGCGTCAACTCGATGCTCAACGCATCAATCGCAGTTTGTACGCGCTCAATCTTTCCTGAGCCGATAATCGGCAAGGGTTTTGATGGCAGACGACGAACCCATGCATAAATCACTTGGTCGATACTTGCAGCACCAACCTCTTTACGAATCGCTTCCAGCTCATTACGCACACGCACAGCCTGTTCGCTCTTGCCTGTAAACAGTTCGCCACCAGCGAGACATGACCATGCCATCGGACGAATACGGTTCATCTGCAGTTGATCGAGTGTTCCATCATGAGCCACTTCAAAGTTCAGTGGATTGATCTCTACTTGATTGGTCACTAAAGGCTTACCCAAACGTGATTGTAAAAGCTCCAATTGGCGAGGCGTGAAGTTTGACACACCAAAGTGCTTCACCTTACCGATCTTATACAGTTCGTTGAACGCTTCTGCCACTTCATCCGCATCCATTAGTACATCTGGGCGGTGAATAAGTAGAACGTCAATCTCATCAACGCCGAGGCGCTCCAAAGAGTTGTTCACTGATTGATAAATATGCTGAGCACTGGTGTCGTAATGGTTGATCTTGCGGTCAGGAGTATGGTCTCCACACAAGTTAATGTCGCACTTAGTGACGATCTGAATCTGCTCGCGAACACTTGGCTCTAAAGCGAGCGCTTCGCCGAACAGCTTCTCACATTGGTAGTTCCCATAAATATCTGCATGGTCTACTGTGGTAATGCCTAAGTCGATATGCTGTTTAAGAAAAGTGAGGCGCTGTTGAGGAGTCATGCCCCATTCAGCCATACGCCAGTATCCTTGAACCAGCTCAGAAAAATCTGGGCCTTGTGGCGCGATTGTTACTTTTGCAACCATGGGTTATCTCCTATATCAGTAATAACCGTATCCTATGCTTATTTAATTATAGCCTCAAATTAATAAAGCCATCGCCGATAAGCTCCACTACAAAAATGTGAACTTCTTACAAAAACAGCCCCGAACAAGGCCAATGATGTTTACAGATTAACCATATTTCTAGTCAGCTCGATGACAATTTCTTGTTCTTCATGTCGCATCATTACCACTGCCGATTCATTCTCTGGCCAATACCAAACCATGGATTTACTGCTAATTAATGCAGAGCCCGAAGAAGGCGTTGTGTTCAGAAAAGTGACCAGTGCCTGGTCGACACTTTGCAGGCTCTCACCTCGCAGCTTGGCTAACTCAAGTTCTTTCAAAACATCAAAAGTAATTCCGTTTATGGTTGCCGATTTCAGCTGTAATCCGTCTTTACGCAAATAGAGTTGAGCCTTGGTGTCATTCAACTTGGTATTAGCTAAAGAGAGTCGGGTTAATGATACCTTTCCCTCCATCAACGCGAGTTCAACAAACACCTTTAGATCATAGTAGTTTGTCTCATCACTACACAGCAGCGTTCCTTCTTCGTCACCGCAGTCAAACAGTTCAGCATCATGCACCAAACTCGCGGCATCTGGAGCGCTTATTTCATTGCTAAACACGGTGCGAAACCACCAAGACTCACTGGCGAAAGCCGAAAAACTAAATAGAAGGATAAAAGAGAGGCAAAAGTTCGAAATGCGTTTCATGAAGAAATCCTTGTCATAGAATCTTCGATTATACGTACATATAAGTAAATTAAGTACGAATCACTGGATTGGAAGCAAAAAAAACGGGCATGCATGCCCGTCAGAGAAAATCACTTTGCTTAAATAACGTAATCCATCACGTTGAGAACCATTACACAAATAGAATATCATTCTATATATTTAATTTCAACATACACGTAGCGACTTAATATTCACCAAAAGAACGAATAACTTTCTAAAATTGAGCAAATAAATGACCATTTAGGAATAGACATCACTGTGCCGTGTAACTCGTTCAAGTATGATTTGCACCATTGTGGCCTAGGAATAACCTCCTAAATATCAATGACTTTACTAAATGGCCGTAAGCTATGACTTCTTCGATGATCAAATCGCGATGTCGAAAAATAGATTATTGAGGGCTAGTGACATTGATAGATCGCCACACGAATCAGGATATCAATTAAGGGAATAACATGAACCCAACTCAATACCTCAACCAGCTGAACAAAGACTACCTAGCTGTTCATCAGGAGAAAGAAGCTTTCTTTTGGGATACGTACATGGGCATTAGCGGCGACCATGATGGGTCAACGCGCGCACAAACAGCATGGACTCAATTTCTCAGCAATGCAGACAAAATTGCTGAGGTTGAAGCGCAGCTGAATAAAGCGTATCTAATCCAAGATGACGAAGAGAAAAGTGCAACCGTAACAGGCCTTCAAGGTTGGTTGGCCACGTTCAAAGCTCATGCGATAGAGGGTGAGGATGCGCAAAAATTTAAATCTGAATTGATTGCGTTTGAAGCCGAACTGTTTGAGAAGAAACAGAACCACACCATGACCTACACCAATGAAGAAGGTAAACAAGTAGAAGGCTCGTTACCTGTGCTGGGTTCTTCTATTCGAAATAGTGCTAGTGAAGCTGTTCGTCGCTCTGCTCACCAAGCCTTACTTGACCTTGAACAGTGGTTGCTGGGCAACGGTTTCATTGAGCTGATCCAACAGAGAAATGCATTCGCTCGTTCGCTCGGTTTTAATAACTACTTCGACTACTCAGTTGTGAAAACCGAACAAATGACGACCGAAGAGCTGTTTGCCATTTTGGATGACTTCGAGGTTCGCACTCGAGACAGCCACCTAAACAGCCTTAATAACTTGGCAAAAGAAAAAGGCGAATCTGCGCTCGCAGGTCATAACTTCACCTACTCCTTTGCAGGTGATGTGATGAATGAGCTAGACCCATACGTGCCTTTTTCACAATCACTTAGACGTTGGGTAGAATCTTTTGGGCGTCTTAATATCGAGTATTCCCAGGCGACACTTAAGCTCGACTTACTCGATAGAAAAGGCAAATACCCAAATGGTTTTTGTCACGGCCCTACGCCCTCTTTTTACGACCAAGGTCAATGGGTGCCTGCACAAGTCAACTTCACCAGTAACGCCAAACCCGATCAAGTGGGCAGCGGTTTCGATGGTATCAATACGCTTTTCCATGAGGGAGGACATGCTGCGCACTTCGCCAATGTGAAGATGAACGCACCTTGCTTCTCACAAGAGTTTTCTCCAACCTCAATGGCTTATGCAGAAACTCAGTCGATGTTCTGTGACAGCCTACTGGATGATGCAGACTGGCTGAAGCAATATGCACTGAACGCAAAAGGCGAGCCTGTTCCGGATTCTTTGATCAAAGCGATGATCGACAGCAAACAACCGTTCAAGGCTTATCAAGAACGCTGTATTCTGGTTGTTCCGTACTTTGAACGTGCACTTTACCAGCTCGAAGACAGCGAGTTAACGCCGGAAAACATCACTCAACTTGCTCGTCGTACTGAGAAGGAAATCCTAGGGTTAGAATCAAGCCCTCGCCCATTGATGGCGATCCCTCACCTACTTTCTGACGAAGCAGCCTGTGCTTACCAAGGTTACTTACTGGCACACATGGCGGTTTATCAAACGCGCGCTTACTTCACTGACAAGTTTGGTTACTTAACCGATAACCCAGAGATTGGACCTTTGCTTGCTAAGCATTACTGGCATGATGGAAACCGTGTTAATCACAACACCACCATCGAGCGTCTTACTGGAGAAGGCTTTAATGCTAAATACCTAGCCGACGCGTGTAATCTAACCAGCGCTCAAGCTTGGCAAATCGAGCAAGATAAGATTGCTGCACTTTCGAAACGAGAGAGAGCATCGGCTAGCAGCCTCAACGCTCAAATTAGTATTGTTGATGGCGCCTTTGAGATCGCTAACAACCAAAAGTCAGACGAAATGATGCTAGAAGCGTTTGAAGGCTATATAGCCGACAAGTACCACGCTTAATCAATGTATATGAAGCGGTAACATTCGCCGCATATCATCCAAAAAGCCGCTCTATTAGAGTTCTAATCGACCAGAATCTAAATAGAGCGGCTTATTTATTGTGGTTCTACGTTTGCAGTTGCCGAAATGAGTGGCGAGAGAACGAAACACAAACCAATGCTGAGATTGATTGGTGTTCCTATCGCGCTAAAAAGGGACGGCACAGCGCAACTTCGCAGATACAATACACTAGGCTAGTGTCATTAATTCATCTTCATGGTAAGTGATTTCAACCGAGTCGATGTTTCTTAACGACTTACGGTGAATACCATACACCTTTCCTGACAACACAATGTAATAGTGCTTTGTTTTGAGCAGCTCATAGGCTGCTTCAAGTGAATCTACATATACCTTGTTTTGAAGGTCTTGTGGGCGTGAGCCAGGTACTCGCCCTACTTTGCGGGCCAGCTCATATTTGCCTTCACGATTTGGATTGCAGGTAAACAGTGTAGGGTTTCCATAAATCACCCCCTGCGCTGTTATGCTTTTGATCATTGGTCACTCTCAGAATTATAGAGACGCAAAAAAGCCACCTCGATAAAGAAGTGGCGATTTATTGTAAACAGTGGATAGCTTATTAAGCACGAGAATAGCCAGAGAAAGACCGGGCAAGCTTTCTCTGATTAACGAACTTAGAAGTAGTAGTAAGCCGCTGCAAATACGTGAATTTCCTCATCGTATTGAAGGTCAGAGCTACCGATACGAGCGCCTTCTAGGTCTTGTTTGATATCGATACCCATGTCAGCGTTATCAGAGATTCGGTACATTGCAGCAACGTTGATGTAAGAAGAGTCAACATCCGATAGGTTGTCTTCTTCGTTCGTGTTGAACGCGTAACCTGCAGCGATTGTTAGGTCTTCAGATAGCGTGTAGCCACCAGAGAAGTAGAAACCAGTGTTCTTCATCTCGTCGTTCTGATCAATCCAAGAGTTTAGACCAAGTTTCATTGAGCCTAGCTTCATGTTGCCTGATAGAGAGTAAACTTCGTAGTCTTTCTCATCATCACGAGTTTCGTAACCTGCGTATACGCTGAATACTTCTTGCTCAAGGCCGATGTAACCATTCACGCCTTTGTCTGCATCGTTGTGATCGTCTTCAGTCTCGAAGTAAGAGATAGCGTAAGCAAAACCGTTGGTTGCACCTTGGAACTTAACTACGTTGAACGCATCTGATGCATCACCAGCAGAAGCACCGAACTCGTAAGTTGTATCGCCAGCGCCATCAACTTTATCTAGAGCTGTGTCGTTCTCCCAACCGAAAGACGCGATACCGTAGCCAGTATCAAAACCGATCCATGCTTTATCAACGTGCGTTGCAGGACCAGTGTCGATGCCGTTAACCCAACCAGAAGTTGCAGCGTCAGCATTCGCAACATTGTTGTCTGTTGTGTAGTTAAGCATTAGGTCTGTTTCTACGTAAGCCACAACGCGGTTATTGCGGTAATTAAGAGCCAGAGTTAGGCCTGTTGCCCAATCGTCATAGAATGCTTTTGAACCTGTATCGTAGTAACCACCCACACCGAAAGAACCAGATACTGAGAACTGATCTTTGTGCATTGGATTAAACGCGAACATTTCTTCGTTTTGGCTATTTTGGCTGCTTGTGCTTACCGCAAACGCAGAGCTAGAGATGCTTGCAATCGCAAGAGCAATGAGTGTTTTTTTCATGGTGACCACTACCTATATGTTGTGTTTGTTAAGTCTTTTATCAGCAAGACTTTTGGTGTGGCGCCATTCTCATTAAATTTCATTCAGCGAGGTACCGTAAATTTACGGCATTTCATAATTTTCCTGAATTTTATTTGAACTCTATATATCGAGCTTAGGTTACATTTTAATTCCGAAACTGAGTGTAAATGCGATGTCGGTGCTGTTATCCATGTTACGGATGTTTTCAGTCATCAACGCTTCAATCATGACGGGTTGCAAGCGGTAGCGATAGCCAAGCACCACTTCATTAGAAGGTTCTGAAAAGTCAGGATCGTTGGTCGCCCAACCATGATAGTTCAATGACTCAAGGACAACACTATGGCGCAAATTGAACATGTACTCGTATCCGACAGCCCAACTAAAGCTGAAGTTTTCAAGCTCAGTTACGTATTTATCTCCATTACGATGCACCAATCCTAATGTCGTAAAGATTCGATGTTGTGGATTAATAAAACTATAGTTAGCTTGTATCCCTTGTTCGAAGCTTGAACGTGCAAACTCACCACCTTTGACCTTGTTGTAAAACAGCGAGCCCCCAATCGATAATGCGCTTGGACCATGGTTATAAAGTAGTAACTCGTTGTACCAAGTCACAGCATTGGTCAAATCATCCCCTTCGAAGTCAGAGATTGAAATACCTGCTTTGTGAAAGTCCATATTAAATTGATCATCTTCAACTTCATCTCGACCATTTTGACCAATACCAAATAGATCATGAAAGCCCATCACAAAACTGTCCAACCCATTGTTTACCGCTGTCACCTTGCGGTACTCGAGCTCTGTTTTCCAAACTGGAGAGACTTGCCACTGCAATGCTAGATGGGTCTGATTCTGGTAGTAATCCAGTGAATAATCGCTAGTGTGGGCCCAAATACTCGCTTGTGTATACGAAGATTTGAACTCAAAGATTCCTGTTCTATTCGGCTCGGCGCTCCGCAGTTGCGTTGACAGAACGTTTGAGTGAATTGGGGATTGAGCATAAAGAAACATTGGGGACGATGCAGCATTAAAAGGCAACAATAAAACAGGTAATGCGGTGATGGGCAAAAAAGTGCTATTAAAAGAATTCATGGCAACGACAGACTATAATGAAAACCAATAAATTGTCGTAAAATTAACCTAAGATTTATGCAGTACATTTACTGCTTTGCATTTATGCTGTTTTTTTATAAATCGCCGCGTGTTATAAATACGCCAATTGAACAGTGTACATTATCACTGAGTACTCTCTTGAAATTGATATGGCTATACCCGGTATACACATGGATACAAACAAAAAGAGCTTCGAACAATTAGTTATGGAGCAATCGTCTGCGCTAATTAACTGTGACCCTTCCAATTTTAATCGTGCTTGGTCAGAGGCTGGTTTCGACGTGCTTGATTGGTTTGACATTGATAGACTGACTCTGTTTCCAAACTCAATGGTTTGTCTAGAAGAAGGCAAAACTTGCTCTGTATCTAAGCAGCATATCCCACCTATCAATAAGAACCTGTTTGTGGGTGGTAATCACCATGATTACCTCAAATTACTCAAAACACCCAAAACTTATCTCACGTTCAACGAACATGAGATGGCCAACAACGGCAACTTTGTTTTGAAGCAGTTGCACAATGAAGGGGGAAGATGGCACTGCATTATCCCTTTGCAACTTTTTGGACAGCGTTGGGGGGCACTATCATTTAGCAACTTCCATGATCCCTCAAGAAAGCTCGCTCAAGACGACATACAGCGTCTTAAATTGATTTGTGAGATCTGGCTCTGTTATTGGCAACACTCAACGTTGGCGCGTTCATTGAAACAGAGTGAAACTTGCCTGCAAGACGACAGTGACAAGCTGCTTTTGTTATCGAAGAAGCAATCCCGAGTGCTAGCATTAATCGCTCAGGGCCATAGCGCCAAAGAGTGTGCCGAGAAGCTCCATTTGAGCCCACGAACCATTGAGTCTCATAAGTACCGAATGCTCGGATTACTTGGCCTAGATAATCATATCGAGTTGACTCAATTCGCATTGAGAAACGGGCTCGGCATTGTCGAAAACTCTTGCGCTATTCGTTAGAGCCATCAACCTCGGAGAGTGCGAATTTAATTTCATCTGAAGAGAAACCTTTACGAGAGAGCATAGCGTATGCCTTTGCTCGCTCTTTATGATCATTCACGTCGTAAGACTTCTTTTGAAGTTGTTCTAAACAGCTTGAATAGAAGTCTAGTTGCTCTTCATTGATCAGCCTGTCGATGAGTTCGTTGATACCATCAGTATCAATCTGACGTTGCTTGAGTTCTTGTTTGATGGCAGTTAGCCCTTTGCCTTTACGCGCGTACTTTAAAACCTCTTTTTCTAAATCAGCCTTTTCTGCCTTGATTTGAATATTGGTTTTCAGATTCGAACTACTTGGATGCTGATCAATGGCAATCTTGACCTGTTGATAGCTAAATCCTCGCTTCTGCAAGGTAGCAACCAGCTTTTCTCTGCTGATATTGAACTCAGTGTAATAGCTATTGATCCGCTCATTGAGTAGCCCCTGCTCATCGATATTCTTGTCAGCTTTGACTTTATGGATAGCATCATAAATCTCTGATTCTTTTAGTCCTTTCTTCTTCAATTTTTCGAGAATATAGGACGACCCGAACTCGCCAAAAAAGGACTGTTCGACAAACTGTTCAGCGAAATCCTGATTCGATTTCAAATACCCAAAATCACGAATTCGCTGCAGAACTTCATCAATCCACTCTTGGTTATCCGTTTTTACCTTTAGCTTAGAGATAAGTTCATGTTCAGTCATATCTCGCTGAGTGAGGTGCCACATCGCAGAGTTCATGACACTCTCAATACGGGTCGCTTTTCTGATTCGTGGTTTCTGCTCTGGGTTATCCATGTCGCTATGCTTCGCTATTTCAGTCTGTGGCCATGATACCGAATTATTCGACATCACAGAGATTTAATACGCGTTTAAAGATATGTGGAACAAAAAAATAGACGCTGTACGAACGTCTATTTTCTCTCTTGTTGTCAGTAGCTCAATCTAACGACCAAGTTAACCGTCTAACTCTGTTCATGATTATAGATATGCACATCGCGCTGAGGGAATGGAATGGTGATACCTTCCTCGTCGAATCGTTTCTTCACAGTTTCAGTCACATCCCAGTAAACATCCCAGTAATCGTCGGTTTTAACCCAAGGCCTTACCACGAAATCAACCGATGAAGTATTCAATGTATGAAGCTTGATCATATGCTCTGGCTTTTTCAGCACTTTAGGATGAGTGATAATGATGTCATTCAATACCGCCTTCGCTTTGTCGATATCATCGGAATAGCCAATACCAAACACCATATCCACACGACGAACCCGCTCCGCGGTAATGTTGTTAATCACATCGCCCCAGATTTTATTATTCGGAATGACTAAACGTTGGTTATCGATGGTCTGCACTGTCGTCGACACCAAGCTCATGTCTTTAACTGTGCCCTGCACTCCAGCCACTTTTACCATATCGCCTACATCGTATGGGCGGTAGATAAGGATCATAAGGCCCGACGCGAAATTAGAGAGCGTATCTTGTAATGCAAAACCGATGATCACACCCGCAACACCAAAACCGGTCAGTAGCGGTGCGAGCTCAATACCAATCTGAGATAGTGCAATGAGCAAGCCGATGAACACTACCGCTTTTGATGCGATCGAGACAAAGAAGTCCTGCATCAAGACACTAAAGTCCATCTTAGAGTGAGAGACACTCTTTCGAACGGTTTTACGAGCAAGTTTTGCTAACAGACTGGTTGCGTAGAGAATGCCCAGAAACAGCGCAAACTTAACCACAAACGATGGTGTATTCTCAAATGCCCACGAACCAAAGCTTCTCACCCAGCCTTCTAGCAAGTCACGAGCAACATTCCACTCCAATACATCGGCGTTAATGTCACCGGTTGTTGCCAGTAATACTCGCTTGAATGACGTCACATCGACCCCGTAAGGCTCCATCAAAGAGATGGTCTCTTCAAGGCTGGCGACCATCACACTCGTACGCTCACTAAAACGTTCCAACTCGCTGTTTATAGTCGCCTTTTCTTCGTCACCAACAAAGGCGAGACGTTTTTCTAAATCTTGACGCTGAGTATCTGTGTATAAAATGGCATTAGTCAGATATTCGGAGCGCGCAACGAGCGCCATTTTAAGCTTCTCTTTAGATGCGGCGACATCAATACCACGATCGCTTGACCAAGTGAGCGTTTTCGCCAACTGACGATAGTAATCATCCATCATGCCGATACGTTTCTGGACGCGCAGCTCAATGCTCTTTTTCGCTTCACCCTCTGTCGTTCTATTCTCCTTACTCAGAGTGACGATCTTAACTTCGTTCATTTCCAGAAGTTGCTCAAGCATCGTTACTTGTTGCCCAAGTACTTTGTCCACCAGCACCTTGTTGTCGGAAGATAACTGAGTGAAAAGCTCGTCACGTAATCCTTGGTTCTTACGCCTCAAAATATCTTCTAGAAAAGGCTTCTCAGCCTCATGAGCGGATTGTAGCTCACTTAACTCCACCATTAACTGATCTTGAGTTTCTGATATTTTCTCGATGCTTTCTGCAAAACTCACAGACGTTACCAGTGCCAACATCAACAGTAGATATCGCCAAAAATTCATCATCCTTAACCTCTAATAAAGACCGAAAACCACTTTAAAGAATAGTAAAAAGAATATGAATAACAATTATTTAAATAGAAACAATTCAAATCTCGCTCAGAATTCCAAGAGAGTTCAAAAATTTGAGAGTTTCATTCTACGCGGATGACCTGTAGAGTAGCGCCCAACAAAAAATGCGGCTCTATAAAAAGCTATAATGGAAGTCGCTAAACCGTAAAATAACGAGTAATAAAGATGAATAACGAACTTGATATTATTGATTCTTTGGAAGAACTAGAGAAGTTTCTGATTGCCGTTGAGTCTGGCGGTCTAGGCCTAGAGGGTGTTGAAGGCGTTGGTATGGCAACCAACAATGCAGACGGTCGTCACTTCGTTGCTGTATTCAATAGCAGCCACCAACTCCTTCTTTCTCGCTGGATCACCGATGAGATATTCGAAACGGGTAAAGATTTAGTGCGCAACGGCCCTCGCCGTACTCACTAATTCATCAAAAATCGACACATTAAAAATCTAAAGCCAGCCTAAGGGTTGGCTTTTTTGTATCGTTCGCTTTCAAGCTTGTTCTCCATTCGTGGTTACTCTTTGCCCTGTGTCAGTCAAACCCATTCACCTTGTTACATTTGTTCTCAGCTTTAACGCGATTATGACTTGTCGGCAATTCATTTATTCACTACCCTAGTGCACACTATTTTATGATGTGCAGGAATCTACACTGTCTGTTTTACCCAACTACCACCAGACCCAGCAGCGCTCACTTTGGGCTTTAATGCTTACCGGGCTAGTCATCATGACTTGCTTGGCGGTTGGTATATCTAAAGGTAAAACATTCCCACAACCTGTACCTTCTATTACTAATGCCACCCAACCCTCATCTTCTGTTGAAACTTCTTCAGAAGTGCAGTCGCTGTATAACAATGTTTTTGGACCTGAGGCTTCTCAGCCTTTGACCTCTCCTGATAAAAGCAGTTGTAGTCTCTCCAAAAACCTACCGTCTTTTTCAGCACCACTAACAGGATGGGTTCTTCCTCTCGCTTTTTTACTTGTTATTGCACTTGTTAGCGCACCTAGATCCTCTCGGATTCCAGCGAATCACGATCGAGCAGCAAGAACGGTTAAGCACCGCATTCACTTAGAGCATTGTATATTTAGAGAGTAGATAGAGGGCCTCTCACCCTTTTTATTTACTTTTTGGAGATACATTTGTGTACAACACACGAACCCATAGCGTTGCTGATCGTTTAGCAGCCGCTACTCGCATATGCGTAAAATTTCTGGCTACGTTATTAATACTGTTGCCAATGGCTGCTTATGCTCAAAGCACAGGCTGGATCAGCGCACCTGAGCACCCACCCGTAAAAATGCGGATGATGTCGACAGGCGAACAATCAAACGACGGAAAGGTCATTCAAACTGTCCTTGATGTTGAGCTTTCTGGAGAGTGGAAGACCTATTGGCGCAGCCCAGGTGAAGGTGGTATTCCGCCGAGCTGGGACTGGTCAGAGTCGAGCAATATCGAATCTGTCGAGTGGCATTGGCCCATTCCAAAATACTACGAGCAACTGGGTGTGATGACGCTCGGGTACAAAAAGCACGTTAGCTTCCCGGTGACGTTAACGCTAAAAGACCCGAGTCAACCCGCACTGTTTCGCGCCAAGTTGACGTTCCCATCATGTACAACCATCTGCGTGCTTCACGATTACGCAATTGAGCTACCTATTGATGGTCAATCACTCGCTCTTGATGAACAGGCAATGTTCTTGTTCAACCAAGGCATGAGTCGTGCTCCTAAGTCTGCTTACCACGTATCAAACGAGCAGTTGTTCTGGGACAAAACCAATCAGCAGCTTGTGGCTCAGCTCGACAATGATCAAGCATGGGACAAGCCGCAAGTTTTGATTGATGGTGAATCTGTCATCGATGACTTTTTTGCTCAGCCAACTCTGCATATCACAAACAACACACTAACCGCAGTATTTGACGTTTCAAATTGGTTGGGTGAAGTCGACCTTACAGAGCGTGTCGTTAACGTAACCATCTCGGATACCAGCTTCGCAGAAGAGTTGTCTGCTACCGTCGGCGCTCAGCCTATTGCGTATGAAAACACAACCCAAGGCTTCTGGGTCATGGTTGGATTTGCGCTGATTGGAGGATTGATTCTCAACATTATGCCGTGTGTGCTGCCAGTGCTTGGTATGAAACTCAACAGCATTGTCCAGAATCAAGGGGCATCAAATAACCACATTCGGATCTCGTTTATCGCGTCAGCACTAGGGGTGATGACTTCATTTGCCCTACTTGCGACGGGGATGACGTTACTCAAACTGGGCGGCAATGCCGTTGGTTGGGGCATCCAATTCCAGAGTGTTTGGTTCATCACATTGATGTTAATCATTACCCTACTGTTTTCACTCAACCTACTTGGTTTGTTTGAGCTTCAACTCCCCTCAGGAATGAGTACATGGATGGCGACACAGGGCGACAATTCGCACTCGGGTCATTTTGTGCAAGGCATGTTTGCTACGCTGCTGGCGACACCTTGTAGTGCTCCTTTCTTAGGGACGGCGGTTGCCTATGCTTTAGGCGCCAGCTACGTCGAACTTTGGGCTATTTTCTTAGCACTTGGTTTAGGGATGAGCTCCCCTTGGTTGGTATTTGCTCTGTTCCCAAGTTTGACACGACTCCTACCTAAGCCTGGCACCTGGATGAATAAAGTGAAGCTATTGTTTGGTTTCATGATGTTTGTAACCAGCCTTTGGTTAGCTAGCCTGCTTAAGCCATTTATCGGGTTATTTCCGACCATTGTTCTTTGCACGACGATGTTCATCGCTGTATTGATTTGGGTAGGAATGAAACTTGGACGTAAAGTAATGGCGCCTCTCTTGGCGATCACGACTGTACTGTCTGGTGTCGGCTTAATTGCCGGAAGTATGACGGCAGAGCGCTGGAGAACCCCTATCATTGACGATCTTCCATGGCAGCCGCTCGATGCTAAACAAATTCCAGCCTTGGTCGCTCAAGGTAAAACGGTATTTGTCGATGTCACCGCCGAGTGGTGTATCACCTGTAAAGCGAACAAGGTAGGCGTGATCTTGCAAGATCCTGTCTATGCTCACCTCCAACAACAAGACATGGTGCTGATGAAAGGCGATTGGACCACGCCAAGTGACCGCGTTACGGACTATTTGCAAAGTAACGGTCGCTACGGTGTTCCATTCAATATTGTTTACGGCCCTGATGCACCAAAAGGTATCGCACTGCCGGTCATCTTAAATAGTGACACGGTGGTTAGTACTATCGAATCTGCGAGGTAAACAATTATGGCTCAACCCAAGACCAATGAAACGGAACAACTCGCTGAAAAGAAAGGCGGAGTCAGTCAGCGCATTAAACGTTGGAGCAAAGAGCTGCTATCCATCCTACTTATTGTCGGCATTATCTCTGCAGCAATGGATTTCTATCGCGCACAGTCTATGCCTCAAGGTGATGCGTTACCTATGGTGGGAACGACAATTCAAGGAGAACAAATCGATCTCCTAGAGCTGAGTAAGCAAGGAGAACCTGTGATTGTCTACTTCTGGGCTACTTGGTGTGGCGCGTGTAAGTTCGTCAGTCCAAGTGTCGATTGGTTAGCGAAATCTCACAATGTCGTCTCTGTCTCTTTGTCTTCCGGCTCTGACGAGCGAGTATCGCGTTATATGCAAGCTAAGGACTACAGCTTTGGTGTGCTCAACGATACTAACGGTCACATTGGCCGTGATTGGGCAATCAGCGTCACGCCGACTATTGCCATCATTAAAGATGGAGAAATCAAAAGTATTACAACGGGTGTCACCACACCTCTGGGCATTTGGTTACGCGCAGCCTTGGCGTAAACAACCTAACTGATAACAACGCCACTCTAACTAGACATGAAGAGTGGCCTCAAATAGAGAATCAATAATGAAGAAACATCTACTGGCTGGCGTTATCCTTAGTGCTTTATTTTCTACCACAGCACTCGCAGCATTAAGCTCTCAACAAGAGCAACAACTGGAAGAGATCAACACCTTTCTGAAAGAGAATCCAGAAACCATTTCTGGCCTACATACCAGCTTACAGCAATATCTAGCGGGTAAGGAGCAAGCAGAAAAGGCACAAGCTAACAGTCATGATTGGCTTTACAACAACCCTGCTCATCCAATCATGGGAAATCCAGACAGCAAAAACATCATCATCAACTTTACTGACTACAACTGTCCTTACTGTAAACGTCTAGAGAAGGCATTAGGTCAACTCGTCGAAGAGAGTAACGACATTAAAGTGATTAATGTTTACATGTCATTCAAGCAGCAGAAACTCGATAAAATTGACACCAACTCTGCGCTCTACGCGATGAATGTGTGGCAACAAAAACCAGAAGCGTATAGCGAAGTTCATGATCTCCTTGTAGCAAAGAGCGGCTTACATACCACTCGTTCTCTGGAAGCGGTAGCGAAAAGAACAGGCACAGAAGACCTGTTAAAGTCGACACCTGAGCTGGATTCTGTTCTTACAACCAACCATCAAACATTTTCTGCGTTGGGTTTAACTGGGACACCAACAATGATCATTAATGGTCAGCTTCTTCCGGGATACATGCCTTATGACAGGCTTAAAGACGTCGTAGACCAAGCGTTTTAAGTCAGCATAAAAAATGGAAGCGAATTACGCTTCCATTTTTCGTCATCTCAATGAAATTAAAGTGGTTTCAAAGTGTCATCATTAGTCCACATAAGTTTCATTTACTGCGACTAACTTAGAGAGTGTTGAGACAAAGAGCTCAACAAACATGCCTACTCTATGGCCACTGTCCTTTAACCGAGCTCTGCTCGATTTTTTTTTATCTATGATTTATCGGTGCTGTTTCATCTAACACAGTAAACGCGCAACTAAAGCACCAGGCTCTCGAAGCGCATCCACGTTGTAACTCAATACGTGCCCTTTCGAAGGCGATAAATAGCGACGACATTCATTGCCAAACGCATCATATTGAATGGCTAACAGATCACCAGCGGTAACCTGCTGTAACAGCGTCACTTGAGGCAGTACAAAACCACCAATATCTGCTCGTATGGAGACAACACTGTCACCTGCGACCCAATCGATATCAGGTAAGGAAGAAGCTTCGAAGCTTTCATCCAACATGCCGTAATAACCGAGAATATTGAATACCCCATCCACCGCACGCTGAATCATTTCTGGTTGGGTCACTTTGCCCATTCCTACCTCAACGGTAATGCTTGGAATACCACTTCGGTTCCAAACCGTTTCCAAAATACCAGGATCACCGGGATCATTTAGAACACAATCAGGTCTCATTAGGCGTGCCATTTCAACACACTGTTCGATACGATAATCTGCGAATACATATAGTGGGTAAACCGCACCACGAGTTTGGGTATGAAGATCAACAGCAAACGTGGCATTGCGCTTCAATAAATGCTCCCATAACGATGCCACAAATCTTTCGGCCGCTAAGCCATGAGCATCACCAGGAAATAGTCGGTTTAAGTTAGCAGGGCACGAACCTGGATCCGAGGAGACAAAGTCACGGCTATGATTCAACAGGCCCGGTAGGTTAACGGTCGGTACAATCGTCACCGTCCCTTTCAACGTTTTACCGACTAGCTCACGAATGATCTGTTGCGCGGCAAGCACACCATTCAGCTCATCACCATGAATACCCGCAGTTATCATTAGCTTTGGCCCGTCTTGGCTCCCTTTGAAAACAGACACAGGCATATTCTTAGGCTGACCAAGCCCATCACTGGTCACTTGAAACCAAAACTGGTGCTCTCCAACTGGGAGATCGTCAACATTAAGAGAGGTAATTACCTGTCTTCCTTGTAATACATCTCCTAAGTACTCTGTTTTCATTCGGTTTCCCCGCCATTGCGCTTAATTTAATCCGTTTACCACAGGTTGAATCATAACCTAATCGATCCTCATAACAACCTTTAATTCCATGAATGAATTGAGTCATAACAATAAGTTACCCCTCGATTTCCTCCTCCCGTTGCAAACGAATAAAAAATCAAAAACAACCCAATAATCGATTATTCATTCACTATCAAAAATAAAAATGAAACAAAAGTGCAATGAAATTAATAACTAATAAAAAGTTCCCTATTCACGAAAATGTAATTTCTCAGAAATGAAAGCTTAATTTGGCTGCTCTAAATTAACCCCATCTCGAAAAGAACGAGCACTACGCTCACGGAATTTACAATACAAGGTAAGTGATTATGAAAAAGGCAGTTCTAGCTTCTGCAGTGGTAGCAGCACTAGTTTCAGGTTCATCTCTAGCAGCAACAGTTTACAGCTCTGACGGCACCGAACTTAAAATCGGTGGTCGCGCGGAATTCCGTGGTGACTTCATCGGTTCAGGTGGTGCAGAAGTTGAAGGCTCAATGGAAGACAAAACTCGCTTTCGTCTAAACCTAAAAGGTGAAACGCAATTAACTGATACAGCAACTGCGTTTGGCTTCTATGAAGCAGAGCAAGGCTCTGGCGACGATACATTTAAAAACCGTTACATGTACGCTGGCGTTGACTTTGATGGCCAAGCTATCTCTTTCGGTCGTCAAGACATGGCATCGGTTATCGTTTCAGATTTCACCGATATCACTGAGTTCTCTGGTGTTCAGCAAGTTATCGATTCAGCTTCTGATAAAGAAGACGGCGTATTTGCATACCGCGGTGGCTTTGATGCGCTTCAACTAGAAGCAACTTACAAAACAAACAGCGCAAAAGATTCTGATGGCTACGGTATCTCTGGTGTTTACTCACTGCCTATCGGTCTAGATCTTGGTCTAACTTACGCAGCTGAAGATTTGGGTGCTGGCGCAGGTAGCGCAAACCAAATTCTAGCGGGTGTTGCTTACTCTTTAGACAGCCTATATCTTGCAGCAACTTACTCAATGGGTGACCTAAACGACAAAGCAACGCTGACTGACGAAGAGTCGTTCACAGCGATGGAATTTGCGGCGCAATACAAGTTCACTAAACAAATCTCTGCAGCAGCGGTATACACATACCAAGAGAATGAACTAGCAAACGGCACCAAAGTTGATGCGGTAGACGGTATTGAACTGGCAGGTTACTACAAGTTCAACAGCAACTTCCGTACTTACCTATCGTACTACCTAAATGGTCTAGACGAAGTTAAGACTGCAGGCGTTGTAACTGAAGGTGAAGATACGCTTCGCCTAGGTGTACGCTACGATTTCTAATCTAGTATCCTACACAGAATCTCAAAAAGCTGAGTAATTACTCAGCTTTTTTGTTTCCTTCAATTATTTCGACCAACTTCATCAACTCTTTTTCTGGTTTCATTGTTCTAAATACGTATCATACGTAAACCACATCAATGAACTAGAAACATTATGTCTCAACATCACCCGATTCAAGGCGCAAGCTGGATGCTTACCGCTGGCCTTGCATTCGCAATCATTAACAGCTTAACCCAAATCGCCAGTATCCATTTTGGGCTCGCCTCCACGACAGTTGCTGTTATTCAATACGCCATCGCTTTCTTTGCAATTCTTCCTTACTTGCAAACACTCGGGATCCGCAGAGCTCTACAGACCAACAATCTAAAAATGCACATCGCTCGTGTGTTCTTATCGGTTATTGGTATCCAGTTGTGGATATGGGCGCTCGCATACCCAGTGCCGATTTGGCAAGGCATTGCACTTCTTATGACCTCGCCACTATTTGCGACTGTGGGTTCAGGTTTATTCTTAAAAGAGAATGTTGGTAAAGCACGCTGGGGCGCGACGCTTGCTGGCTTTGCTGGCGCGATGATCATCCTCGAACCATGGGCGGATGACTTTAGCTGGGCAACGCTATTGCCGGTAGGCGCCGCATTTTTCTGGGCATGTTACTCACTGATGGTGAAAAAGCTCTCATCTGACGATAGCCCTTCTACTATGGTGGTGTACCTGTTGTTACTCATTACACCATTTAACATCTTGTTGGCAGCCACTGAATGGCAAATGCCGAGTGGCTTTAACATCTGGGCGATCCTTGTTGTTATTGGCGTGCTCACCGCGCTCGCACAATGGGCGATTGTAAAAGCGTATTCGGTTGCAGACGCGTCATTCGTTCAACCTTTTGATCACGCGAAACTGCCTCTTAATGTACTCGCTGGTTGGATTGTATTTAGCTGGGTACCACCAGGGCGTCTCTGGCTTGGCGCGGCGATCATCATTGCTTCTGTTGCTTTCATTACCCATAGGGAAACCAAGAAAGAGCGTTAATTTCGTCTTACACTGTTTTACTTCTTTGTTACTCAGAAAACTGCGAATCAATTAGGAAGTGAAGATAAATTTAAATTTCTTTGAAAGAAAAATTAGAGCTTATCGTTCTATATTTACAAGAGATTTAAACGAGGATGTCACTATGAGCAAACCAATTAAAATTACCTTATATCGCTGGGGCGGAAGCTGGGGACCATTTAAAGTCAATATCCCTTGTGGTGAGTGTACCCTGACCAAAGATATTCTACAGGATACGTTTGATAATGAATTATCTGATGTCGACGTAGAGTTAGAGGTAAAAGATTGGCTGTCTCATTGGTGGGAGCCGTTGAAGTATGGCGCTTGGCATGCTCCGATCTTAGTCGTAGAAGGAAAAGTTGTTAGCCAAGGTGAAGCACTAAACCGCGGTGTATTGGTGCAGTCTGTTATCAAAGAGTGGACTGAGCGTGATACCCTTAAAGGCAACATCGTTTATGGTAAAGCAACCTGCCCTTTCTGTGTAAAAGCTAAGAAAATGCTTGATGAAGCCGGCATCGAATACCAGTATCACGATGTAGTAAAAGACAGCGCAGCACTGTACCGAATGATCCCAGAAGTTAAGGCACATATCGGACAAAAAACACCAGTCACCGTTCCGCAAATTTGGCTAGACGGTCAATACATTGGTGGTGCTGATAATCTAGAAGCTTGGATGAAAGAGAAAGGGCTAGATACCATTCCAAACAACGTAGTAGACCTTTCTAACCAATCCAATGGCTAAGGTTTAGTATCGAAAATCATCGCTCAGAATTTTGTGTCCATCCACAAAGAGACGTATCAACAGTGATTTCATTAAAACTGATGTTATGTTGAGTACGAAAAAGGGCTTAAGCATTTCGCTTAAGCCCTTTTAAAATCCTTTAGAACAATGACTAGTTTGCCATTTTCTTCATCATTCGTTTAACGAATGAAATTTTCTTCTGTTTTGGTTTGCCATGTAGCGCTTCGTGCATCATGTTTTTCGCTACAATATGACCCACGTAAACATTGCCTAATTCGTAACTCATAATAATCACCATACATGTAATAAATTTTCTTTACGTGGTAATTTTACACCTAAACAACCCAAAAACAAGACTTTAATCACACTTTTTGGTAACTAATTTACATAACATAACCTAAAGTCGACAACGGGTACAAAAAAGCTCTACCGAAGTAGAGCTCATACAGGAACCAATTAAGCTGTCATCTAACCTTATAAATAGTCCAGTTAATATCGAGTCGATTAGCTACGTTTAGGTTGACGGTATGTTTTGCCCGCTGTTTGGTAAGTTTCTTTCTGCTTAACACCAAACATAGAATCAAAGAACCACGCAGCGAATTTAATCAAATCGTCACCTTCATTCATTACATGCTCAACAAACTCTTGCTCTTCACCCTGCTCATTTTCTTGCTGAGTCACATGGTAAATACGCTTCTCATTTTCTACTTCAGCCAGCGCAAATTGACCACTCAATGATGCTGCGGCTTCCGCGACTTCAGCCTCTTCGCTGCTTTTTAGCAGTTCCAGAGCTTGAGGAAGTGTCTCAAGATCACAGATAGCCTTTACCAATGTTTCGAATTCTTTATGCTGCATGATTTATTTACCTATTAAATGAACTCGCACATTGTAAGAAACAGCGTCGCTAAACTCAATCATTACGATGCATACTGCTTTGAACCGCTGCTCTTCTCAATACGGCGCTTGTTCGAAGCAAACAACACCAAGCCCATCACACTGCCTGATACCATATAAAACCAGCCAAGCTGAACGTGAGTCGTTACCCAGGTTTCAACTAAGTAGCCGCCTAATAACCCAGCCAAGCACATCTGGATGGAACCAGAAAGTGCAGAAACGGCACCCGCTTGTTTTTTATGAGGCTCAAGAAGCATGCTGATCGATAAGGGAAAAGAGATACCTTGTGCAATGGCTAACCAAGTAAAGGCCCATATAAGATTAAAGATCGTTAGTTCACTCACCAGCAACCACGTACCTGCTGCAAAAATGATCGTTATTGCAGTTGCCATCAATTGCGTCGTTGAAAAGCGTTTATTGAAGATATTCAGTAATACGCTACCCATCATCAGGCCTGCGGAAGGGACTATCATAAGTGAACCATAGTCGGCCGCACTCAATCCGAGTTGCTCTTGCATCAAAAATGGGAACAGAGACAAGGTCACTAGGCTTGCAAGATAACTCACCCAGTTATAGCTCGCGCTGCCGACGACTTGGCGATTCAACAACAAGCTTCCATAGTTTCTAATCACCCTTTTCCATTCAAATCGGCTTTTGCCATAAGGCAAGGTTTCTGGCAGTACAAAGTAACCCAAGGTATAGATGGCTGATAAATAAATCAAAACAAACAGAAATACCGATTCCCAACCCAAGTGAAATGCTATCCACCCGCCAAATACAGGGGCAATGATTGGGATAATAGAAGCCGTTAGCGAGATATAAGAGAGTGCTTTGGTCAGTTGGCCTCCATCGTAGCTGTCTCTTAGCACGCTACGCCCCAGGACCGAAGCACTACCAGCACCCAAGCCCTGTAATAGACGGCCAAACTCCAATGCGCCAACACTGTCGGAAAAGGTAAAACAGATCACCGTACCAATCAGATAAACGCCTTGACCAAGTAAAAATATCGGCCGGCGACCGACTGCATCTGACATAGGACCATAAAACAGCTGAGATGCACCAAAACCCACTAAGAAAAGCGTAACAAGAAGTTGAACATCGACCTGAGAAATATTCAGATCCGATGAAATCAGTGGCAGTGATGGCAAGTAAATACTCACACCCACTTGCCCGGTCGCAATGATCATCATTGCAAGGAGCAGTGGCGTCTTTTTAAAGTCAGATGCGTTCAATATCGTTCCTTTTGATTCAATTTTATTCATATAATGAGTCTACATTCAAAGCTACGCGATGATAATTAGCCACTTTGGAATTAGATTAAGTCCTACTAGGAATGAATATGGATTGGATTCTTAACGTTAAGAGCTACATAAAAGTAGTCGAAGAAGGCAGTTTCAATGGTGCAGCAAGGGCGCTAAATACCACCAGCTCAGCCATAAGTAAGCGCGTTAATTGGCTAGAAACTCGCATTGGCACACAGCTACTAAAGCGCACAACTCGCTCTATTAGCCAGACAGAAGCGGGCGCACTGTTTTACACGCGCTCAAAGGCACAGTTGGAAAACTGGCAATCTATCGTAGACGAGACACGTTCTGTTAACCAAACCCCTGCAGGTCTGCTGAAAATCGGCGCCACCATTGCAGTTGGGTCCAAATTTCTAGTGCAGTATCTTGATGATTTCTTGGAAAAATACCCAGATATTAAGGTTCAACTGATCACCACAACACCTGGCCAAGTCCCTGAGCTTAGCCTAGATCTCGTGATTAGCCGCGAGTTGGAGCAACTCAACTCACTTGCTTTCAAAAAGTCACCTCTCTTTGAACATAAGGCGGGCTTTTATGCAGCCCCAAACTATCTAGAAAAGCACGGCACCCCACAAGACGTTTCAGAGTTAGGGAAACATAATTCCTTGGTGTGGGGAGAACGCCCTGATCGAGAGGTAAGGCTCGCCACAGGTAAGCGGATAACGCTTAGAGGAAACTTTGCGACGACTAACCCAGAAGCTCTCTTTCACGCAGCGAAAAGAGGTATTGGTATTCTATTAACCAACGGCACCATCATCAAAGAGGAACTTAAACAGGGTAACTTGGTTCGTATTCTGCCAGACGTAACCGCGGATGAACTCATGGTTTATGCTTACTACCCTAGCCTCGACTACTCCCATACGTTAACCACACTCTTTTTAGACCACTTAAAAGAGCGATTAAGACAAGAGGGAAGCCCGCTCTATTAACCCTTGGTCACGTTGAACGATGAGTGAGAAAAGTTCTCAACGATATTTGAAATCTAATCAATAAGCGCCATACTAACCAATGTGCATATACTAAATTTAATAAGCAAATGGCTAGGGGGTGCATATGATATACGCCCATAAACGCACTGAAATTGAGCTCAAAACTGTCGGTCAACTTCTAGAGTTAGATGGCTTAGACCTTCTCGAATCTGCCGTTTTGAGTCTACATAGTGCTTACGATACTGACTACACTAGTTTGGTTGAACGTAAGTACTTTCCCGATCAGATATCACCCATGATCATTGCCCACGATCATCGTATAAATCACGACAGAATTAACCCTTTGCATCGCCAGCTCTATCAAGAAGCTGTTCGTCATCATCACCCGGATAGCAATGCTGCAAGACATATCGTTAACCTATTGCCGTCGGAAGCTTTTACCCAAGTAGTTAAAACTAATCATTTATTGGCAATACCAACCAAAACACCAAGCGGTGAAGTGATGGGAGTATTACTTTCATCTTTTAAGGAGCCTTTAGATAACAACCTTCAACAACAGGTGATTCAACATCATCAGATCTTTGCCAATATCATGACTCATACTCTTAGAGAGATGTGGTTCAACGATCGATCAGAGCAGCTCGTCCACCAGCTCAGTTATGAAGTCTCTCACGACAGTCTTACTGGCCTACTCAATCGCTCATGTTTGGCGGACACATTAGAGTCGATTACTCAGCAGAGTCACCCTCCTTTTACCTTGGCAATTCTTGATATCGACAGCTTCAAAGCCATCAACGACATGCATGGCAACTACATTGGTGACAAGGTACTGCAGAAATTGGCAGACATTCTCAAAGCAGTAGTGCCTGAGAAGAACCTAACATTCCGAACAGCTGGCAATGAATTTGCCTTCATTACCTATCACTCGGACCCTTTCAGTGTTTGCGACGCCATATTGAGGGAACTCAAACACAGCCGTATCGGTACGACACTGCAACTCGACTTCAACATCAGTATTGGGCTCGCCCGCTCCCAAGATGGGATGAAAGATATCGAGCAACTTATTTTTAATACCAGCCTTGCTTTGAAAGCGTGTAAGCAGGCTGCGAATACTCGTGTTAAGTGCTACGACACACACCTCAGTGCGGCTTATCATCGTAAGGCAGAACTGATCGCCGCATTAAAAACCGAGCTTTCTCAGCCCATCGACCCACGTTCAGAACAAGGCTTAACTGTTGTAGTTCAACCGATAGTAAGTGAGCAATCCCAACGGTGGGATTACTTTGAAGTGCTCGCTCGTTGGCGCACGAACAAACATGGCAATATATCCCCTGTTGAGTTTATCGAAGTGGCTGAAGAGTCGGGGCTGATCGTTGAGCTAGGGGAAAGAGTCATAGAGCTCGCCTGTAGAGCAAAAGCGCTTTTAGAAAATGGTCTTGGTTATCCGGTAAGGCTCGGCATCAACTGCTCAGCCCACGAACTGCATGACAGCCAACGCTATCTCAACTACTTAACCAAGATGATCAAACATTTTCGTTTCGATAAACGTGACTTTGTTATTGAACTGACAGAGACCGTATTACTATCCCCAACTGAAGAGACCAAGAACGTACTCAGTACTATGCGGCTACAAGGCTTTACCATCGCACTCGATGATTTTGGTACTGGGTACTCTAGTTTGAATTACATCCACAGCTACCCTATTGATTGCATCAAGATCGATGCAACCTTTATTAAGGGACTACTGACCAGTGACACGGCAGAGAGTGTCGTTTGGCTCATCGTTCAACTGGCGAATCGACTAGGTGTGTCCTTGGTGGCTGAAGGGGTCGAACATAAAGGACAGCTCGAAAAGTTGCATACGATGGGGTGCGATAAGATACAAGGCTTTCTCTTCTCTTGCCCTCTGCCCGCACGTGACATGATCGCCAAGATACAGGGTAGATCAAAAATCGAACTCACTGTTGATAGAGATGAAATTGAATCGCAGCTAGAAAACGAAAGGTGACAAACAAGACACTAGAAGCCATTCCCTGGGCCATAAAATAAGCCGCGAATAACTCATTATTCACGGCTTATTTTTGAGTTTCAAACTGACCTAAAGGCTAGCCTGATCCGCTAACAATGCATCGGCTTTATCACGCAAAGCAAAGAACTCGGCTTTCTCTTTCTTAGGCACCGAGTTTGCCATCGGGATATTTGCTTTCATAGCGTCTACCGGGCGGCCACGTTCAATCAATTCATAGTGAAGGTGAGGACCAGTAACACGACCTGTTTTACCCGAGAGTCCAATACGCTGACCACGCGAAACTTGCTGGCCTTTGCGTACCAAAATCTTACTCAAATGCAAGTAGCGCGTTTTGTAAGTGCTGCTGTGTTGAATCACAACATAGTTACCCGCGTATGGATGCTTGCGCGTCATGATAACAGTACCATCACCCGTCGATTGCACTGGCGTACCAATTGGAGTCGCAAAGTCGGTGCCGTTATGAGGTGAGACACGACCTGTTACTGGGTGCAAGCGTTTCGGGTTAAAACTCGAGCTTAAACGCCAGTTTCGGCTTACTGGGTAGCGCTGGAAAGCTCTCTGTAGGCTGTCGCCTTTGGCATCATAATATTGACCGTCACTATGAAGATAAGCGGAGACTAAACGACCTCGATTAACGATCTTCACCGCTTCTATTTCACGCTTACCTGTTGCGACACCGTCCACATACTGAGCACGTTGTAATACCTCAAAGGTATCACCCGCGCGTAAGTCACGACTGAAGTTAAGCTTGTCTTTCAATAACGAAACCACTTGGTCGATCTCAACGCTACTCAAACCAAGTTTGTTTGCCGATGTCGAGAAGCTTCCGTGAATAGCACCAACCATTGGCTTTTGTTTCCACTCGCCAGGAATAGAGATATCTTCAAACTCATAACTGCCATCTTCAAGTCGACGATATACAACCTTATCAGCGACGTTGAAGCTTAACTCCATCTTCTCAAGGTTGTTTGTCTCTTCATTACGCCAAAAACGCAATTGGTTACCTGGCTGAAGCGTATCAAGTGCTAAGTAGTTTAAGTCCGTCTCCATAACACTCATCATCGACTGATAAGAGAAACCTAATTGAGTGAAGATACCACTCAAGCTATCGCCAGTTTGAATCTGATACTCGAATGTCGGTGGCTCAATCACGTTGTGTGATGGAGAGAGGATTGACTCAATCACGGTTGAGTCTGGTAAGTTGAGTTCAATGGTTCCCGTTAAACTCGACTGAGATGAATTGATCGCCACGCCAATTAAGGCGAATACGGGCAATCCCAAAATGGTTATCTTTTTTACGGGCGAAAGCGCAGCAAACGGAGATGAAAATAGTTTTGAATACACGGTAAACAGGTCTTTCTACGATATAAAGACCATAGGATATGCTTTTCAAACGCATAAATCATCAATACATTGTCATAATATGACCGCAATCTTACTCGATCATGCTAAGTCATTGAGTTATTGTCGCCGAACTCTCCAGTATCTATTCACTGTGGAAATAAAAAAGCAGAGACATTACTGCCTCTGCTTTATCATCCAGTTTAAAGAGTCAATCGCGGCTATGCGTTTGCCGTCGACACTAAGCAGTTGTCTTCGCCAAACTCATTCGGGATATAGCGATCAGCATTGGCATCATTAACCCATTGTTGATCATCCACTAGGTAGCGGAATTGAAACTCCCCATCCTTTGGTAGACGTGTTTTGAACTTGTAGACCTTTCCTTTTGCCAGTTTCTTCATCGGCGCAGCCTTCCAGTCCAAGAAATCAGCGACAATAGACACTGAATTCGCTTCTTGAGCCTCTAGCTCAAAGGTCACTTCTACTTCATCTTTGGTTTTAAAAAAGCGTTTGTTAATCATTCGCAAGCTCCATTTGTAAAAATTGTCCAACACAAAACCAATTTTGTGTCTAAATTTCAGTCAACTATCTAAGATAATATGTAATTTGGCTCACATAAACAACAAAACAATGCACTATTAAAACCTTTAATGCACTTCAATT
The DNA here is from genome assembly GCF_024347475.1 of Vibrio fortis. NCBI lineage: Bacteria > Pseudomonadati > Pseudomonadota > Gammaproteobacteria > Vibrionales > Vibrionaceae > Vibrio > Vibrio fortis. Next base: position 723,539 of record NZ_AP025488.1, on the reverse strand, counting down.
GATTGCTTATTTACTCTAAAGCTCAACATCACTTTCTCGTCAGGAGCCTCTGAGTAAGATTGCTGGGTACTATGTTGATTAAAGCTCACCAAACCCTGATAGCTATTTCGCGCTTCACCACCAGCATCAGTAACATCCAACGTTTCTAATTGAATACGATCACCCAATAACAGCTCATCGACTAATACGACTCGGCTACGCGCTTTATCAAACTTAAACAGGGCCAAGTAATGAAACACGCCAGAGCCTTGGTTAGAAACCCACATTGGTGCAACAAACATCTGGTGTTGTTCAACGGCAAAAGCGACGATCTTATCAGTCGCGACTTGTACGGTTCCGCGCTCTGCACCTGAATCATATCGACCAGAAGCGATGTGCTTGGAATCCATATACTCGTCAATAAAAGCGAATGCTTGGGTCTCTGGCACTTTAATCGTCCAAGGGTTTGTGGCCTTTAGGTCAAACACCAGTTCAACCACAGGATCGTAGCTCACCTGAGACGAAGGGAACTTGGCGAGTATCTCCTCATCGGTCAAACTAAAGCGATATAGCCCCGCTACAATCACAACCACCAGCATCACTATCGGGATTAGCAGGATCAGCGGAATCGGTAAAATTTTCTTTTTCATGAACTTCTATTCTTTGATTTTCATCGACTTGTGCAGACCTTAAATGGCTTTAGTATAATTAGCAATATGAGCTTAACCAGAAAGCGAGTTGTGCATGAATACAAACAGTGCGAATGAGAAAGCTGTAAGAAGTTGTGAATGTCGTTGTGGTGCTATCAGCTTAGTTTGCCGTGGTGAACCACTCAGAACGGCGGTATGCCACTGCTACGAATGCCAAAAGAGAACTGGCAGTGTGTTTGGCGTGCAGGCTCGATTTGCCAGCGAACAAGTCACCCTAAGTGGAGAAGTCACCAGCTTTTCGCGCATTAGCGATAGCGGCAACGAAGTTCACTATCAATTCTGTCCAAAATGCGGCACTACTATGTTATTGCAAACTACAGGTGCTCCGGATGCTCTCATTGTGCCCCTTGGTCTATTCAAAGAGCGGGATTTCCCTATTCCAAGCTTTTCCGTTTATGAAGAGCGCAAACATGGCTGGGTGAAGTTTGATTGTGAAATGGAACGCTTTAACTAAATCGCGATTGATTGCCTAAGATCAAACTCTCTCTGTGGACAACGCTAGCGTTAGATTTTGCTAGCGTTATAATCCGCCCCTTCTTTTCTTCATCAGGCCACGCACATGATCTCTAAACTCCCTCGTTGGATTGAATATGGTGCACTTTTACTTGCCGGGCTAGCGGGCAGTGTTAACGCAATTGGCCTGCTTGGGTTCCAACATCAAGCGATTTCACACCTCTCTGGCACCATCTCACTGCTGGGTAGTAGCCTACTCACCCCATCGTTAATCTCTTGGCATCTAATTCTGATCATTGTCAGCTTTATGCTAGGTGCAGCATTCAGTGGATTCTTTATAGAAAATCAAGCGCTCAAGCTAGGGCGACGTTATGGTGTCGCACTCTGTATTGAAGGGGCACTGCTATTTACAGCGTTGTGGGCACTACTTAACGGCTATGCTTATGGTCAATACTTCGCGTCAGCGGCGTGTGGACTACAAAATGCAATGATCACGACTTATAGTGGTGCCATCATTCGCACTACGCACATGAGCGGTATTATTACTGACCTTGGTATTATGATTGGTGCACGCTTAAAAGGTACGCCCTTCGATCGCCGTAAGGCCAAGCTGCTACTTTTTATCGTCATCGGCTTCTTATCAGGCGGTTTAGTGGGCGCTTGCCTATTCCAAAAATTCGAGATTACTGCATTAGCCTTCCCAGCTTCTTTTGCCTTTGTGATCGCGTTTGTCTACTGGCTATACCTCTACCGCCAAACGAATAAGCTAGATATTTTATAAAAAACTAGCAACATAACGAAAACAAAAGTAACATCTGCGAAACTTTATACTAAACTTTCTGGCAATGGCAGCATGCAGGTGGTGAATATTTACCGATCTACGATGAATAGTATTGCAAGTTCACATAATACTATGTAGTCTTGCCGCCAATGAAAGAATACGGATGTTTAGTGCATAAAAATGCCAAGGATGTGGCTTTTTACGAGTAGATATACGAGAACTATACAATGTCTAACAACATGAACACTGCAAATACTGAAAAATCAAAAAGCAGTTTCTGGATTTTCTTAATCCCATCGCTCATCGGTTTATTCTTATTCATGGCGCCTATCAGCTATGAAGGTGACCTAACCATTCCAGTTGCAATCCTTGCAAAGTCCATCCAAGCCGTATTTGGTGATGTGTTGGTACCTGCAATCACTGCGATTGTTGCGTTTATGGCGCTCGCGTCCATTTGCACTAAACTTTTCAAGCCTGCGTTTATTCAATCTAGCCCATTCTTAAACGGCCTATTCAATCCTTCTCCTTTGTGGTTAGCGGTACGTGTTATCGGTGGTGCAGCTGCAGTGATGACCTTCTTCCAAGTAGGTCCAATGGCAGTATGGGAAGAGAATACAGGTGGACTAGTACTTGAAGGCCTACTGCCAACGCTATTCTCTGTTTTCATCTTTGCGGGTCTTCTGCTTCCACTGCTTCTTAACTTCGGTCTACTAGAGCTATTTGGCACACTATTAAGTAAAGTGATGCGCCCGATCTTCAACCTACCAGGCCGTAGTGCGATCGATTGTATGGCATCTTGGTTGGGTGACGGCAGTGTTGGTATCTTATTAACCAGCAAGCAGTACGAAAACAAATTCTACACTCAGCGTGAAGCTGCGGTAGTTGGTACTACATTCTCAGCAGTTTCTATTACATTTAGCCTTGTGGTTATCGCACAGGTAGAACTAGAGCACCTGTTCCTACCTTTCTATGCTGCGATCTGTCTAGCTGGTTTCGTTGCTGCGGTTGTGATTCCTCGCTTACCACCACTAAGCATGAAAAAAGACACATTTATTGATGGTTCTAAACCACAAGAAGATGCTGACGCTATCCCAGCGGGTCACAGCACGTTTTCTTGGGGTCTTGAGCTAGCCGTTAGCAAAGCATCTCAAGTAAAGTCAGCTAAGGGTGTCTTTGGTGAAGGTGTTCGCAACGCAGTAGATATGGTGTTTGGCGTACTTCCAGTTGTAATGGGTCTAGGTACTATTGCTCTGATCATCGCTGAGTACACGTCTATCTTTGCTATTTTGGGTCAACCCTTCATTCCGTTCCTAGAGCTACTAGGTGTACCAGAAGCGGTTGCAGCATCTGAAACTATTGTTGTCGGTTTTGCGGATATGTTTATCCCTGCCATTCTTGCTGCCTCTATTGATAACGAAATGACACGTTTCGTGATTGCAGCGATGTCGGTAACACAGCTTATCTACATGTCAGAGGTCGGGGCATTGCTACTTGGAAGTAAGATCCCAGTTAACATTTTTGAACTGTTTATCATCTTCATTCTTCGTACATTGATTACCCTTCCAGTTATCGCAGGCGTAGCGCATTTGATATTTTAATTACGCTTGATGCAAAGATATTCAAAGCCTCACTTAATGTGAGGCTTTTTTATTTCTCCACCTATATAAAACCCCTTGTATATTATTTAAGCACTCACATCATTTATAAATTAAATTATATTGATAAGTATTAAAAATATCTGAGTAACCCACTCTTCAACTTAAACTCAACAAGAGCCCAAGCCTTATGCATCATAGGTGCGCAAACGATTAACATACTTTCAACACAAGTCTATGAACTTTAATGAGAAATATATAAATAAACAACATACGGAATTTTATGTTGTTTATTTTGTTGTGGTTTTGTAATCTTTTTTGTGAAAATATCTTCAAGTAAGGAATTTATTTGCCGATATATATAGAACAATAAAAACAATAGTTAATTTGGTCTTCGCAAAGCCTGTGAGAAGGGGAATACTCAATGAAATTTAGCCATAAGGTGGTCGCAGCATCATCGGCCTTACTGCTAGTCACAGTATCACTACTGTCTATTCAGCAGCTATACACTGTTCGAGGAGCGGTTGAGAGTCATGTCAACGCCAGCCTCAAGGAGATGGTTGCAGGTGTGAAAAATACCGTTGTATCTGAAATGACGGCCAAAAAAGCACTTGCCCAATCGACAACTGAAGTTATCGAAATTGCACCGCAAGATCGTGACTACGTAAAAACTATCTTAGAAAAACCAAAACTAAAGAGCAGCTTTCTCGCTGTAGGCTTTGGTTATGAAGCGAATGGTTTTGTTATCGAGAATGATGACGGTTGGGACGCAGGTCCAGACTACGACCCTCGTGTTCGTCCTTGGTACATTGATGCTAAATCTAAAAACTCTCTTGTTGTAACAGCCCCATATGTAGATGCATCAAGCAAAAAAGTCATTATCTCTGTGGGTACACCCGTTAAAGATAATGGCCAATTCACAGCAGGTATGTTCTACGACTTAGAACTGACCAACTTAGCGACACTCGTGAATAAGGTGAACTTGTTTGACGCTGGTTACCTATTCCTAGTCACTGCTGACGGCACGACCATCGCGCACCCAGAAGCGAAGAACAATGGTGAGAAGCTTTCAAGCTACCTACCACAAGCTTCTATTCGCGAAGGTTCGCAGACTATCGAAATTGACGGTAAGTCATTCCTAGTAAGCTTTACGCCTATTCCAAGTGAAAACTGGTATGTGGGTGCGATTCTCGACGAAGAAATTGCTTTCCAAACGGTTTCTGAACTAAAAAGCAGCTCGATCATCTACTCTTTGATTGCTGTTGTTCTGAGCGTTATCGCACTAACCGTACTGATTCGTGTACTAATGCGTCCACTAGACGCACTAAACCAAGCGATCAATGATGTGGCAAGCGGTCAAGGTGACCTAACTAAGCGCCTAGATACCAACACAGACCAAGAGTTCTCTGAACTTGCGAAAGGCTTCAATACCTTCACTGAGAATCTTCAGAAACAGATTATTCAATCGAAAGCGATTGGTGTTGAAATCAAGCGCGGTACTGAAATCACGGTTCAAGGTGCAGAAGAGTCTGCACACGCGATGAGCACACAGCTTCAAGAACTTGAACAGCTCGCAACCGCAATGAACGAGATGGCCGTAACGGCGACCGAAGTGGCAAACAACGCTCAAGGCGCGGCAGCAGCAGCTCGTGAAGCCGATGAAGCGACACTAGATGGTACTTCAGTGGTAAGCGATACTACGCAAGCCATTGACAACCTATCTTCTCGTATTGACCAAGCGGTAGCTGAAGTTGAAGTGCTTGAGTCTGCGACTGCAAACATCGAAACGATCTTGAAAGTAATCAACGACATTGCTGACCAAACTAACCTCCTAGCATTGAACGCAGCTATCGAAGCAGCCCGTGCAGGTGAATCTGGTCGTGGTTTTGCGGTTGTTGCAGACGAAGTTCGAACTCTGGCGCAGCGCACACAAGAGTCGACTACTGAGATTCGCAACATGATTGAACAGCTTCAAGCTGGCGCAAGCTCAGTATCGAACGCGATGAATCAGAGTAAAGACACTGCAACAGATGCAGTAGAGCGTGCTCAAGAAGCGAACTCGGCACTTGACCGTATCCGTGATGCAATTCAACGTATCTCTGATATGAACATTCAAATTGCATCAGCGGCCGAAGAGCAAAGTCTGGTAGCAGAAGAGATCAACAACAACACTGTGAAGATCAAAGACCTATCAACTCAGGTATCTGAATCAGCACAGCAAGCAAACGAAGCAATGCAAGTACAAACAGATAACGTTCGCCAACAAGATGAGTTGCTGAACAAGTTCGTCGTGTAACTCGCGTTAGCGTTCAATAGCTTGATCGCTATTAATGACTGAAAAAGCAAAGGCCAGTTTGAATATCAAACTGGCCTTTTTAATACGAATTGCCGTGCCTGAGTTGCTTAATTAGAACTCAACTAAGCCGATTCACTTTCAGAGTTGGCCAGTAACATCAAGCAGCTGTTGGCTTCCACTTTGAGTGTTAGTGTCTTCTCATCGCTCTCAAACACTTTACCTGAGAGGGTATCAGTCACAGAGCCACACCAAGTCAGATTGGCTGTTTTACTGCGCTTAGACTTGTTAATCACCACAATGCCTTTGTCGCCACGAACGAACACTAATAGATCATCATTCGCTTCAACAACACGCATTGTTTCACCATGAGTAGAGTTGTGGAACTGAATCATTCCACGCATGTATGGCGCTTTCCAATCCTTGAACCAACGTGGCTTACCATCACGGTCTTTGATTCCACTAGTATCAAGCTCGCTATATATCAAAGGCACACCACCATCGCGTCCTAGAATGAATGCGGTAGCCAGTTTCTCAGCATCTTCATCCATCACGTATTCTAGGAATACATCGTTGTTCGGGATATCGTGTGTCACGGCAAAAGTGATCGCTCGCGTATTTGAAAGAGCCTGACCAAAACAGTATGGGTTGATCAACGACTTAAAGCTTCCCTTCTTATCAAAAGCCTTGAAGATAGTATTAAATAGCGGGAAATCGTAAGCACCTAAGCGAGTATGCTTAAGATATGGCTCTAGAAACAGCTCGTACTCTTCTTCAGTTGCACCGCCATCAGTGATGATCTCCCCAAAGATATGCATTTGCTCGCAAATATCGTCTGTCCATACCTTACGCAGGTGCGCTAGAGTCATATGCTTAGCCGCATCAATACGGAAGCCTTTGACACCCATGGCTTTCAATGCTTTCAAGTAACTGCGCTGCTGCTCAACAACGTTTTCGTTGTCTAACAAGGTTGGTAAGCCCGGATCAGTTGGGCCACCAGTAATACGACCGTTCTGCACTTCCCATTTATCACGCCAATTCTTAATGCCAAACGCTTCAACAAAATCGTTCTCATCAAATAGTGGCTTCGACAAATCGCCGAACAATCGAATCGACTCGTAATATTCTGGCGCTTGTTGGTAATCGTTAAGATCGTTTTGATTTGGGTACGTCAGGTCGCTGCGAATGCTCGATTCATTCGCCATATGGTTAAATACCACATCGACATAAGTTCTTAAGCCATGCTGCCTAAGGATATCAACCATTGCAGCAAAGTCTTTTGTGTCACCCAACTGGTTGTCGATGACACGATAATCTTGGGGTTGGTAGCGCTGCCACCATTGGGTTGGTTTCTGTTGTGGTTTGTTCTTATCGCTACGTAGCGACTTCATTGCTGGTGAAACCAATACTGATTTATAGCCTAGCTCTTGAATCAGTGCAGCGTTATCCGCGATGTCGGCATAACGCCAATCGAAGGCATGTAAAATAACATCCGTAGCTGGTTGGTTTAACATTGCTGAACTCTCCATGTGGTTCTCCTACCAAACTCAGTCGCAACCTTAAACTACAGAGTAAAAGACGAAGGTTGCAGATACATTCTCTCTAAGAATGGCGTTAATTATATTGCCATGCCTAAGAATTCCATCCTCCTACCTAGCTAAGGCTTAGGGGGATAAATCAGGGCGTAGCCAAAAATATCGCATAACATCTGGGATGAAGAACTCCACCATATTTAAGGAAAACTGGCTTTAAGTATCAAAAAAGGAGCGTATTTACGCTCCTTTATATTCCACTACACGCTTAATCACTAGGTGCGGTAAAGTACTTTCACTACATGCCAACCAAATTTGGTTTTCACCAAGTGTGGTACTAATGTTTCTCCGGTAAAGCACACTTTGTCGAACTGAGGCACCATTTGGCCCTTTTTGAACTCGCCTAAGTCGCCGCCTTTTTTGCCTGATGGGCAGGTTGAATACTTCTTAGCAAGAGTCTGAAATTTAGCGCCTTTCTTCAGCTGCTTAATAATGTCTTCTGCCTGTTCTTTATGCTTCACTAAAATATGAAGCGCTGCTGCGGTTCTTGCCATGATATTTCTCATTGTGTTGCGATGCGGTGATTTTAACTCAAGACTGACCAATCTTCACTCCATTAAGCTCGGCGAAGCCCAAAACAGCAGTAAAATTGATTAAGTCCCTTGCCGCAGTGCGTGATTCCCTTTACATTGATTTTTATAAATACAAAAACAACGTCGAAATCAGGAGACAACAATGGCGAAAACGATCAGTAAGGCGAGCCAGTCTCAGGGGATGCTTATGTTTAAGCTATCTTTGACTCAGAGTTTTGCTATCGGCACGTTGAAAGTAAGAGAGATCGTTCCCTTTCAGCCAATGACTCAACTGCCCTACTCTCACCACCATGTTATCGGCACTGTCACCATACGTGACCTTACCGTTCCTGTGATTGATATGTCGGCAGCGGTCGGCTTTCGACCGATTTCACCACAAGAGTATCAAAGCTGTGTTTTGATCGTCACTGACTGCTTAAGAACCGTCGTTGCATTCTTAGTCCGCTCTATCGACAAGATCATCGAATGTGATTGGCGAAGTATTGAATCACCGCCACCGAGCGTCGGCCGAAACGTTTTTGTCACTGGTATTACGCGCTATGAAGATCGCATCGTACAAATGCTGGATGTTGAACTGCTACTGTCAAAAATCTACCCTGAATATGAGAATGCTCAGATCCCAATGTTGACTGACATCGAACGTGAACGACTGAAGGCCCTCAACATTCTTTTGGTCGATGACTCACTCATCGCCAGAAAGCAGCTCTCGGACGCGCTTGATAGTATCAATATTCCTTATAGCATCTGTAATAACGGTATGGACGCGTTGAAAATGATGCGTGATCAAGCACAACGCGGGCAAGCGATAGACCTTCTTGTGAGTGATATCGAGATGCCGGGACTTGATGGCTATGAACTGGCGTTTGAAGTACAAAATGATGATTCACTACGCCACGCTTACTGTATTTTGCATACTTCGCTGTCGAGTGAGATCTGTGTTGATAGAGCACGCCAAGTCGGTGCGCATGAGGCGCTAGAAAAGTTCAATGCAGGTGAATTGATAGAAGCGATGCTAAAAGGCGCAAAATCACTAGAAAGCACGCCTAAAAAGCAACAAGTTACGATTTAACGGTGAGAAAACCTCGCCGCACTCTTGAGCTTTACTTCTTTGGCATCGGGTAGCTTTTGCTCACAAACTCCACCTCTTCAACACCTTCGATAAAGTTTGTTAGTGACGCCAACGCATACAGAGTGTTGGCAACTAAGTTGGCATATTTGAATAAGATATCCGCCGGTGACTTTTTACCGCTGTGTTCGACTGCCACCAGCGCTCTCACCACTTTCTTTGCTTGGCAACGCGCCAAATGCAGTTCGCTCGCAACTCGGCACCCTCCTGGCAATACAAATCCAGAGAATCCGCCCTCTAAGCGTTCGCGTATCGCATGATAGTCAGCCTTGAGCTCACTCAGCTCTCGTTCAGTGATCGCCAGCTTCCCTCGAACCGAACCATTCAAATGATAAACATTTGGCTGCAAGCGAGTTACAACGTCTCGAACTTGCGGCTCGAGATCCATGGTGAGAATTAAGCCAATACGACAGCACAGCTCGTCGGAGAGGATCTCAAAATCACACGCAGGACTTTCTTCGTAAATAAACGGATAACAGAATTCATCCCAATCTCGGCTTACTGGTTTCACTTAATGCTCCTAATAGGTATCTCGTGCACACTATTAGATATTACCTTGGTAAAAGCAAACATAAACACAACCTTGGGCGCATAAAAAAGGCCCTCACAAGACGCGAGAGCCATTCATCAATCAACTGGACTAGGTTATTCGTTCGATACTTTTTTGTGACCTTCTTGTAGGTGAACGAAGTCCACCAGATCATCGCCTGATACTTGGTATGCTTGGCCAAAGCCTTTAACGAACAAGCCGCTTTCTGCTTTGAGGTTAAACAGTGAAAAGTCTTGAAGCTGGCTTAAACCATCAATGATCTCGCCAAAGCGCTCCTTCATTTGCCCGATAACTTGCGTCCAAAGCTCACTCTCACGCTCAACAACGGATGCCGTTGCATCAAACGTCAAACGCTTACGAGCATAAAGCTGTTTTGAACTCTCTTCGTCTTCAATCATCATCAATGAGACGTTCGGGTTCGCTTTCAGGTTGCGAGCGTGACGTGCGATATCAGAAATTAAAACAAAATAGCCCTCTTGGTTTTGAACAAACGGCGCGTAGCTCACGTTTGGACGACCTTCTTCATCAACAGTAGCCAGTTGCAGCGTACGACGCTCTTGACGGAACTCTTTGATTTCAGGACCTAAACGACCTTGAAGACGTTCTTGTTTTACTTGCTGTTCCATGGTGATTCCTTTATTTACTTTCTCTAAATTATTATATTTTTGGCCAAGGAGAAACACTGTTGTTTCCCCTTGGTTCGCTCTAATAGTTACTCATCTCAAGTCGCGAAACTTGGGGTTAGCCTTGCGTTTTTAACACGTTGAAGCGTTCTACTTGATCAGCAATAATCTCACGTTTTTCGTCACGACCTAGGTAGATCTTAAAGATGTTTTCGCCAGTTTCACTGAAGAAACCAAAGTAGTGACTCTCACGCCCCATGAATGGTTTACTCACCAACGCCACATGTTTCACGTTGTCTAATTTAAGGTGACCGTGTAGCTCACCCTCTTTGCCCATCAGGTTGTAGTAACCACGAGCCACTTTACCTTTAGGGAAAGGCGCCTTAACTTCAAAGATTGAACCAAACGAATGAACGATCGTCGTTACTGGGCCCCAGCCAACCAAGCCCTCAAGGATCTCTTGAGCGCGAGAACCATCTAGCATTACAGACATGTCGCCTGGGAATGCAGCCACAACTTCCGCTTCGGTCACATTTAACTTTTCTGCAATCGCTGTAGGTAGTAGCTTAGGCTCTTCTTCAAGAATACGAGCCACGCTTTGCTCTAGTGTTTCGATCATATCTACCGTTGTATCTATCATTGAATTCATTTCCATTATTAATTATGCGTGTTTCTTTACAGCATGTGGGTGATGAGCAGGACGAGAAGGTCTTGCTTGTGGATTCGCTTCAAAGTACTCCGCATTCAAAATTTGAATAACGCTTTGCGCTAATGTCACAGCCCAGAAGCTGCCCGCATTGGTTAAAGTTAAGTAGTCTTCAGATAATTCGACCAGTTCGTTACTTTGCCAATGCGAAAATAGAGGTTTTAAATAGTCAAACGTGTCTTGTCCCATGAAAGTAGGCAATAAGCTTCTGCGTACCACTCCAGAATCAAAACCCGCTTTAAGTGAAGAGAAGATAGGTTCAAGTTCGCTTTGCTTTGTCATCATGGCGATTGGAAGCTCGCCACGTTTAACCGAATCCATGTAAGTCTCTAGCGTTCGGTGCTGCATGATGCCGTGACCACCTACGTTACCACCGGCACCACAACCGATAGGCAGTACTTCGGCATATGTCTTAGCTAAACTGTTGTAGATGCTGCGTTCACGATTATCGCGGGCCCAATGGTTGACACTCAGTTTCTTCACCTTGTGCTTTTCCATGAACTCCACGCCAGCCAAATACATACTTGCTTTATCAGGGGTTGTCGCAGGAGGTGGAATTTTGCCTTTATCAACCAAGTTCAGCATTGGCGCATCACCACCTACAATCAGTTGGTATAAGTCGATACCGTGAGCGCCCGTCGACATGTAATCGTGTAAGTCTTGCTCGAAGACATCCATGGTTTGGTGTGGCAATCCGTAAAGCAGGTCAAGTACGATTGGTGCTTGCTCAGTTTTACTCAACGAGCTGATTCTCTCTAGAACCACTTCGCGGTCGTCTAACCTTTTTGCGCTGCGACGTACCTTGGTATTGAAGCTTTGAATACCAAAAGAGAATCGGTTGAAGCCACCTTCTAGTGCACGATCAAACATCTCATTACTAAAACGGTTAATTCGCCCCTCTAGGGTCATTTCAACATCGTTTGCTAATGGGAAGTGTTCACGAATTGCCTTACCGAGTTGTTCTACTTGCAGTGCTGACAAATCGGTCGGTGTACCACCACCAATGTAAACCGCATGAAAAAGCCCAGACTGTGCCCAAGGCGTTTTTGCTTTTTGTTTTAATTCACAAAGCAGTGCTTCGAAATAATCATCAACAAGCTTGCGACTGGCTGCGTTTTGGAAGAAATTACAAAAAGTACAACGCACTCTGCAAAAAGGAATGTGAATATACAGACAACGTTTATCCTGCTTTTTTCCTTCCGTCAGCATCAATTCATCGAATAAATTCAACTTCTTATCTTGAGCAATCGGCGTCGAACTTCCGCCAGCATGTGCAGAGTGCTTTTTCGCAAACGCAAAACGCAACGGATCCGGTGTTGAAACACCCAAAACAGATTCGTCAAATTTATAAATATTGAGAGTCATATAAATTACCTAAACGCTTACCGAGCAAAGCTTGGAAGACTATTCGCTAAAAACTGAGAGAATCATAAATAGCCTGAAATGATAATGCAATTGATAATTGATCTTATTTAGATTCTAAGCAATAATCGGTGCCAGATTTTCGTTTAGGTGAAGGGTTAATTGTGAACGTTCCAAGGTATGTCATAGCGGGGGGAGCCTCATTGGTGATTCATGCTGCGTTATTGTTTGTCGCGCAAGAATCAAAGGTATTTGCTATGCCAGCGGGCGCAGAATCGAAAACCGTTGCGCTCAATTTCAAGCCTCAACGTCCACCATCCGTTCAACGTGAAGAAACGGTTACCGAACCCGTTGAATCTGAAGTCACTCCTGAACCTGAAATTACAGAAGCGCCTGTAGAACCGACACCACCTCCAGTAGCAGAACCGAAAAAGGTTAAGCCGAAAAAAGAAGCGATCACTAACAAACCAAAACCTGAGCCCAAAAAAGAGCTCGTCAAAAAAACTGAGCCTAAACCGCCAGTAAAAAAACAGGCAAAGAAAAAGCCCGTACAGAAAAAACCAGTCAAAAAGAAAGTGGTGGAAAAGAAACCTGAGCCTGTTAAACCACAGCCCGATAAGAAGATCGCCGAGAAAAAAGTAGAGCGTAGAGAGCACAATGAAGCTCAGCCTCAAGCGGTCAACCAAGGCCTTACAAATATAGAACCTGTACTAGTGACCAAACCAACCTTCAGTGCGCGTCCGACACCGCCTAAATACCCTAGGCAAGCAAGACGCAGAGGCGTAGAAGGGGTTGCTACTTATGAAATCTGGCTTGATGAAGACGGCAAGCAAGTTAAGCAAGCATTAGTGAATTCTTCAGGTGCCCTACTTCTTGATAAGGCTGCACTTGATGCGATCAAAAAATGGAAATTCTCACCACACACCGTAAATGGTCGAGCAATCGCTCACCGTGTACAAGTACCTGTTCGTTTTAAGTTGGACTAACACATGCAACAAATCAGTTATTTACAAGAGCAACTCGGCCTAATGACGTGGCCTTTGCTTATCTGCTCAGCACTTACTGCCATGATCATCGTTGAGCGTATTTTCCAAGTGATGCTGAGTATCGGTGTTGGACGCCGCGCTATTCGTAAAGAGCTTCACCAGATCTCACCAACAGATACCCGCCAAATTGAAACGCTAGCCGCTGACCTGTCCAACAAGCGACCTCTGCTCTACAAAGGCGTTTCGATGGTACTGGCTCACCACTCTTTTTCAAAGGGACTGCGCGAGGATGCCGCAGGTATTTGGCTTCAAGAAAAACGCCACCAGCTACATGCAGGTTTAAGACTGCTTGGTTTGATTGGCGTGATCAGCCCACTGATCGGCCTACTGGGTACTGTTCTCGGTCTCATCGAGATGTTTAAAGGCGTTGCTGCGACAACGGGCAGTATCACCCCGAATGACCTCGCGGATGGACTTGGCCTTGCGATGCGCACCACCGCAGCTGGTTTGATCATCGCTCTTCCTGCCATTTCCGGTGCACAACTGCTTGGTTTATGGGCCGACAGAGTATTGGCGAAATTGGAGCACACACTGAACTACGTCAACGTGTGGTTAGAAGGCATGTCGATGCAACCAACCACCACTCACATTACGTCATCTCAGCAGACTGCTGCAACGGAAGGTGCGCGCTAGTCATGATCAAAGTCTCTCAGAATCACAATGCATCAAGCTTAGCGCCTGATCTGACACCACTTTTGGACATTATCTTTATCGTGATGGTGTTCTTGCTTCTTACCGCTTCCGTGAAGTTGGAGTCGTTAGACGTTGAGTTACCAAGTAATGACAGCAGCAATGTGTCTGAGGTGCATAAAGACTCGATCAGCGTAAACCTGCTTAACCGCGAACCTTACTGGGCAATCAATGGCAAAGAGTACATTGATTGGGAGAACTTTAAGTTAGCGCTACTTGAAGAAGTCGGTTCTGGTGACAGCAAGAAGCCAATCATCATAGGTGCGGATAAAACCGCAGATGTGCAGAATCTCGTCAAGCTACTCTCCTTCTTGCAAGACAACGGTATCCCAGCTACGCAGCTACTGACCGAAGGCGAATAGATAGGCAGAAAATTCAAAGGCGTAGCTACCAAACTACGCCTTTAACAACACTTTCAAATCATGTCGTCCAATAAGCGGACCGACAAAAACAAACAATAAGAATAGAATTATGAATACATTTAAAGAGCTCAATCATTCAGTTAAAAAGCCGCTCAAGAAGGGGCTACTTTCGATCGCAGCGATGTTAGGTCTCTCTTTCGCGACTCACTCTGCGATTGCAGCCGACGAAGCGCAACAACGTATTATCAGTGCTGGCAGTGCAGTCACTGAGCTTGTATTAGCGCTTGGCGCTGAAGATCAACTGGTCGCGATTGATGTTACTAGTCGTTTCCCTCAATCAGATAAACTGCCGAAAATTGGCTATCACCGTAATCTATCAGCAGAGGGCCTAATTGCCCTGCAACCAACGACTCTGATTGGCTCTGATGAAATGGGTCCAGATACCGCAATTTCACAACTAAAGTCGGCCGGTGTTGATGTGGAAATTGTTAATACAGAAGCAAGCGTCGCTGGCTTAATCAAGCGTATCGACCAAATCGCAAAGATCACTCACACGGAAGAGAACTCTAAAGCGGTCAAAGAGAGCGTGAACAAGCAGATCGCTGCGCTTGAAGCCAACCAAGTTCCTCAAAACGAAGCTAAGAAAGTTCTGTTTTTATTACTTCACGAAGGTCGTCCAGCAAATGTCGCAGGCAGTGAGACCTCACCTAACGCCATTATCGAACTGGCTGGCGGTATTAACCCAGCCGCGGATAGCTTAACTTCATACAAACCACTATCTATGGAGTCTATGGTGGAGATGCAGCCAGATATCATTCTTGTCAGTGGTCGTAGCTACCAAAAGATGGGGGGGGCAGATGCCATTCTCAAATCGCTACCAATGCTCGCCGCAACCCCAGCAGGCATGAACAAACAAATCATTACCGTCAACGGCAGCGCATTGGTAGGCGGCCTTGGTCTTGCGAGCCTTGCCGAAGCAAAACGCTTAAACGCACGTTTTTACCCGAATTAATTTACTGATTGTGCGTTTAGTTTAAGGCTCTCATTATGCTGTTAAGAACCGTCCCTTTAAAAACCTCAATGACAGGCTTTGGTATCGCCTTAGTCTTCATTGCCTTGTTTTCGATTACTGTTGGGCCAATGAACATTAGCTTGAGTGACAGTGCGGCTAGCTTGTTTATCCCAAACAACGAACTTGCTCCTCACATCAACCTCGTGATTCAAGAGATCCGACTGCCTCGAACCATTCTCTGTATGGTGATTGGTGCAATATTGGCGCTATGTGGCGCTGTTATGCAGGGGCTGTTCAGAAACCCATTAGCAGAGCCGGGGATCATTGGTGTTTCTGCAGGTGCTGCATTAGGTGCAGCGCTGGCAATCGTTCTTTTTTCTGAATTGACCCTTAACTACCCAGGTTTCATGAACTTTGCTGCGGTTCCTGTATTTGCTTTCCTTGGCGGCGCGTTAACGACACTTTTAGTTTATAAGCTGGGTACAGGCAAGTTCGGTACTTCCGTGACCATCATGCTATTGGCAGGCGTCGCGATTAGCGCCCTGTCAGGTGCTGGTATTGGCTTTTTAAACTTCATCGCTGATGATCAAATGCTTAGGGATCTTTCTCTATGGTCGATGGGGTCATTGGCAGGAGCTAAATGGTCAGGGATCATTTTGGCCCTTGTTACCTTGGTTGTACTGTTTATCTTATTTTATCGCCAAGCCATGTCGCTAAACGCCCTACTACTAGGAGAATCAGAAGCACAACACTTAGGTATTCCCGTTCAAAAGCTCAAACGCCAGTTGATCTTGCTGACGGCAGCAGGCGTGGGTATTACGGTAAGCCTATCGGGTATGATTGGATTCATTGGCCTAGTAATTCCTCACTTGGGTCGCATGCTCGCAGGTCCAGATCACCGCATCTTACTTCCATTATCAGCAGTATTGGGCGCGCTATTACTGACCGCTGCGGATATGTTTTCACGCGTGGTACTAGCACCTGCCGAACTACCGGTTGGCATTGTCACCGCGATCATCGGCGCACCATTTTTCCTCTATCTACTGTTCCAACAAAAAGGGAGAATTTTGTAATGCACTCCCCAGCCTTAAAAGCCAGCGACATTCATGTAAAGTTTGGCAGTAAAGTTATTCTCGATAATGTCTCTATCGAGATCGAAGCAGGTAAAGTCACCACACTTCTTGGCCCAAATGGTGCTGGAAAAAGCACATTACTCAAGGCGTTATGCCAAGAGATTGAAAGCCAAGGTCACATCAATTACTTTGGTCGAGACAGATCACTATGGTCACCGAGTACGCTGGCCAAGCATTTAGCCATGCTCCCACAGCACAGTACGCTCACGTTCCCATTCCTCGCGAACGAAGTAGTTGAGCTTGGTGGCATTCCACTACAAGAACCCAACCGAGCACTGACTAGAATCGCGCAAGAGAAAATGGAAACTGCAGATGTCTCTCATCTGGCTCAACGTCTGTACCCATCGCTTTCAGGCGGTGAGAAACAGCGTGTGCATTTAGCTCGCGTGTTAACTCAACTGCACCATTCAGGCGATCAATGTGTATTGATGCTCGATGAGCCAACCTCAGCTCTTGATCTTGCTCATCAACACAACACGTTAAAAATCGCCCGTAAGATGGCTGACGAACAAAACGCAGCGGTGATTGTAGTGCTCCACGACTTAAACCTAGCGGCGCAATATTCGGATCGTTTAGTGGTTCTGAAAGATGGACAGCTCGTCTGTGATGGGACGCCGTGGGAGGCACTAAAGCCTGAGATGATTGAAGACGTCTATGGATATCGAAGTATCGTCGAAAAACACCCAACGATGAGCTTCCCTCAAGTCCATCCTGCTGGCTAAAAAACAAAAAGAGCACCTCATGGTGCTCTTTTTAGTTTCTAAAGGCATAAAACGCCATTCACGGCCATTTAAGCTATTGTCCAAATCAACAATAGGTGTTCTTGCTAAAGATTCACAAAAAATCGAACGATTAGATGTGCCAAATTCATTACCTTTTAACGTGGTTACCTCATTGTCTTTAGGTCAAACATAAGAGCCAAAGGATTGTAGATCATGAAACAGCAGGCACAAAAAAAGCTCCTAATGAGGAGCTTTTCTTTCAATGGATTATTTGCTCATTTGAATCAGAGACTTACCAATTAACCATTCTAGTTCTTTACCACTTGTGTCACCAAACTGAGTTTCAGTCAGTTTGTATAGACGATCAATACCGTTTGCTGCGAACTCGTGTGCGCTTTCTGAAGTAACGATATGGTGGAATAGCAGGCGTAAGATTGCTAGGAACTCAGCATCTTCCAGGGCTTTAATCCAGCTATCAGAAAATGCATCTAGACCATTTTCAAAATCAATGTGTTCCATGAACATTTTGAAGATACGACCATCAAGCGCTGCCGTAAAATCTGTCTTCTTTGGAAAGTGGTGGCTAATACCAGTACGAGAAACACCCGTTTGTTGACTCAACGTCGTGTATGACATTTTGTCGTAACCCAGTCTTAGTAGCTGGTCAACTACGGCATCCATGATTTTCTGGATAGTGATTTCTGTATCTTCTTTACTACGCTTTGGCATATTCAGGCTCTTCTTTTTGTAAATCCATCTAACTCATCAAATGAAGTCAGAATGAAAATCGTTATCAGCATTATGTGAGTAAGGCGATTTTTCGCAAGTATTTACGCCTAAAAGCACGACAATACTCTGTACGACCAATTTTACAGTGTTGCGTCTTTGCGCACTTTGTTTAATTCGTCTTCGGAAATCACCTTACCGTTCTAAAGCAGTGTTTTAAAATAACCGCTTAGAATATGAAATGCGAAACAATAAATTCATTATATAAATACCTATCAAGCGATAGATACTCTTATAAAATCATTCAGGGTGCAACTAACTGAATGATATTCTGACAAATTAATGACACTAATTTTCAGAAAAATATGAGCTTGATCACACCCATATTCACATTTATAAAACGCCATGCTCATTGTTTTCCTCAACAAACAACATAGCATACCAATGCAAGATAGGCCAAAGGATTTAATTTTTGTAGATACAGATCAAATTGCTCGGTAAAATAACCGCAGATTTTGTAAGAGGATTATTTATGAACCAAGATGTTGGCACTAATGATGTATGCGAAGCTTGCGGTTGTGCAGGCGAAATGGGTTTCATCATTAAAGAAGGCGACGATGTAGCGGAAGTTGTAATCTACGGTAACTCGAAAGAAGCAATGGAAGCAGAGCTAGCTAAGTACATTGATTTAGCTAAACAAGTTTCAAGCAGCGTTGAGTTTGAATCAACGGATCTAACAGAAGAAAGCAACGAACTACGTACACGTTTTAAGTTCGAAGTAAGTGCTGAGAAGATTATTTTTGAACTAAAAACTCGTTCAATCGCTCGATAACGCGCCCTACTCAATTGTTAAAGACGAGCCTATTGCTCGTCTTTTTTTTCGAGAGTTTTCCAGGAAAGTGCGCCATTTGACTCAAAATCATTCTGCTCAGCACACTGAATCACAACACCAGATATTTCTAACACAGCCCCTAAGCTGTATGCCTTGTCGTCATAATAACAGACCCTTGGGTGCGTATTCTTTTGTGAAACAATCACGGCTTTTTTCGCTGGTACCGAAATAATATTATCGGCATAAACGTTTGCGTTATTCCCAAATAGACCCGCGATTACTGTCAAAGATATGACTTTAATTGCATTTAATCTTTTCACTTATATTTCGCTCTCTTTTTAATTGGCTAAAATTAACAATTATTGGCAATATTTCTGGGCTCGTATGCAAATTCCGATATAGTAAGCACAACTCTGTTAGAAGATCGCCATTATGCTCAGAATTGTCACATTGCTTGCGTGCTTACTCACCATATCAAATAGTTATTCCCTGCCCCTCGATCACTATCAAATATTGAATCATCTCGACAATTACGGAAATCTCTATCTACGCAATAAGCCGTATACAGAGTTACCAAGTGGGCTGATCGTCAAAGGTAATTTAAATATAGAGAAAACTTCGATAAAACGACTGCCCAAAGGGCTAGAAATCGGTGGTAGCCTACAAGCCGCCAACAGCTCACTCAGTCGTGTACCATCGGGTACTTCCATCAAAGGCTATGCCAACTTACTTGGTAGTCAGATTCAAAACTGGCCGAAAGGAGTCAAGGTGGGTGGGTTTATCAACTTCACCGATACACCCCTAAAGAAGTTGCCAAATGGATTCCGTGTAAAAGGCGACTTGAGCTTAATCCGAACCCCATTGGCCGAATTACCAAATGGTATCGTAGTTGAAGGTAACCTCTATATAGGTGGCTCTGCGATTACGCAGTTTCCCGATGTGATGACAGTGAATGGCAATATCTATCTTGGTGGGAATGTTATTAGCAAGTGGCCAACGACACTAAACTTGGGGGGCGCCGTAGCCCGATAAACAGCTTCCGGCATGGCGGATTGTTATGTAAAGCGATCAAAAAAGGAGCATTACGCTCCTTTTTATATTTCACAAGTTCGTCGTTAAGCTAGTCGTTAAACTAAGAGACTAAATTAACCGACATTCTTTACCGGGTTAGCATAACTATCAATCAGGTACTGATGAGCACCTTGAGGAATGCTTGACAGTTTCTCTTCGAACTCACGTTTTACTGCGTCAGTGATGCTATCGTCTTCTTTGTCTGCTGCAAGCAGATTAACTGGGAACAACTTATAGTTCTCATGGATCTGACGGTCAATCTCTTCAGCCAATGCTTCAGGTGTTTCAAAATCTTGTTCAATCACTGAACCAAAGCCAACATGTACATGGCCTTTATTGCCAACAATACCTTGAATGATGCTTTCGATATCTTCAAATTCACCTTTCTCATATGAACCATTGACGTCTTTTTCAAACAGCTCCAGCGCTTTAGCAGTATCACATGGGTCATTTTCGTAAGAGATCGCAACCGGAACGATTTTCAGCGATTTTACATACTCGGCGAATGCGACTTTCTGTTTACGTCCTTCAACGTGGAACATCTTAAGGATTGCTGGATCAGTGAAGTCGTTGCCATCTTTCGCACGTCCCTCTTTCTGCGCAATCCAGATAGAGTTTCCAGTATCTAGAGAGTGCTTGATATAAGAAGAGAGTTGACCAAGCGCTTTCATCATCTCACGCGGGCCTTTTAGCGAGCGCTTCACAATAAAGCTCTTGTTTAGACGCATAAGCTCAGTCGCACATGGTTTCTTAAGCAGGTTATCACCAATCGCAATGCGGCATGTATTGTGATTTTGCTGATGCAGTGCGTAGTTAACCAAAGCTGGATCCATGGCGATATCGCGGTGGTTAGAGACAAAAAGGTAAGACTGGTTTTGATCTAACGACTCAAGCCCAGTGTAAGTCACACCTTTAGTCGTATTAGCTAACGTATCACGAAGGTATTTTTTTACTTCGATCTGAATCGCTTCTACGCTCTGCAGCTTGCTCCATTTCATTTTCAAATAAACACGCAAGATTGGGCTCATAATGGCTTGGAACCAAGCTGCGTGGTTAGAGAAACGATAGTTTAGGATCGCGCTGATGAATTCTTCATCATTAATTAGGCGATCAAGTGCAGCAGGAATTTCATCGTCGTTATAAGGACGAATATCAATATATGGATCAGTCTGAGAGGTCATTTTTCACTACATCTAATAAAAAGCTGGCTCATTCTACGCATTGTTTTGCTTTCTCGCAGCTACAGAGCCCATACTTTTGACAAGGTCAGACCAGAAACATCGGATTTACCTGCATTATTGTTGGCATACGTTAAAATTAACGGTAATCTTAGCGGCCGCAAAACTAAGGACCTTCTATGAACTTCGCTATCGAATACACATCGGCTTACTACTCCCACCTAGAAATCACTCCTAGAAAAAAAGTGGTAAAACATAGCCTTGTATCCGTTGAAAGCGGATTAGTTTTGATTAAGATTGGTAAACAGGAACACGCAATTGAGCCAGGCCAGAGCCTTTGGATCCCATTTGATTGTTTAACCTCACTGACCTACTTTCCAAACACTCGGATCGCTCGCGTCGACTTTTCAGTACGCCTAACCGATGCTTTCCCTAAGCAAGCGGGCTACGTTAACCAAACGCCATTGTCTCAAGCGCTGCTCGATAAGCTGGCAACGTTGGCTGTTAAAAACAAAGACACCAACAACGCATCCCCTACCTTCAAAGAGCTGCTAGCGGTCGTTAAGCAAGAGGTGTTGACCTTTAAGCCACTGCTGTGTGAAAGCGAATTATCTCAGCGATTCAATAGCTGGAATATTGAAGACTCGCCACTTTCTCAAGAACAGACGCTTGTGATGGTAATGCGTGAAGCGAAAAAGCGCATGCAATCTGGCCAGAAGAAAGAGAAAGTGATCGATGAGTTGTTCTCAGGTCAAACCGAAGAATTTGAGCAGCTATGTATGCTTGTGTTTGGCGATACGCTATAAACTGAAATCATCAGCCAGAACCACAAAAAGCCGCGAACACAATGAGTGTCGCGGCTTTTTTAATTCGGATTGATTTTCTACAGTCTATATCTTGCTTGAGATGCGCTATGTTAGAACGGGAACTCTATCTGCATCATCATGTCGGCTTCTCTAGCATCGTGCCAACGATAATCGAAACGCATACGAGGTTCACCCACTGACTTCTCACCAAAGCCAATACTCAACTGCAAGCCATGGTTTAGGATCCACTCTTCTGTGGTCATGTCGTACTTTTTGTCTTCGAGATCTTCAGGGAACCACATACCCAAACCAACATAATTTGAGCTAATACTTTGGGTGATGATAGGTGAATCTTTAGTTTTCAGTACCCAATCAGACCAGTAGTCATTTGAAGATGCTTCCGTTTCATCGCTGAAACCACTCAGGCTCAGCATTCGTTGACTGAAAGATTCAAGGCTGTCTGAAAAGTTGAGGCATGTTGTCTGCTCATCAGAGTCAAACATGATCGAGTCTAGGCTGAATAGATCACATTCAGCATGCGCGTGCAGGCTGAAGGTAACGACGAAGCTTGTCGTTAAGAGTGCTCTTTTTAGCATAGTGCTCTGACCTCTTAGGATTAAGGGCTACATTGTCTTATACAGCCCACCATCTTGCAAGATGTTTGTAACTGACTTTGTACTCAAATTTGTAAAGTCATCACCATTTATTATCGCATTGCGGATATCGGTGCTACGAACCTTTACTTTTTCTGGGCAAGCCATCACAGACCAACGCTCAGTGATCTCGTCTGACTTATAAAAAGACGAGAACTTAAAGAAGTTATCCGGCCCGATGACAAAAGTTATATCGGCCATTGGATGAGATTCTTGAAGCTTTTCTAATACCGCGTACGTTGTGACGCTCTCACCTGGGGTGTACAAACTTTGCTCTACTAAAGATAGTTCAACTTGCTCAATAGCCAAGTCATTGATAAATGCCTCAACAAGCTGACATCGAATATCATAGTCCAACATGGTTTTCCCCCATGCGTGGGCAATGCTCGGTACCAATAAAATTCGGTCGAAGTGCACCAAAGATTCAATGACACTTTTATGCCCTAAACTTGGTGGGTTAAATGCACTACCAAAAACCGCTATTTTTTCCATCGCTTGTTGCTGCCTTCTTTTATCTCACTGTGTAAAGAGGTTTTTATCTCTATTGATTTCGGTATGATAACACTAGATTTCAATTTGCTTGCAGGAAAGGAATACGAATGGAACAGTTAATTCGTGATGAAATGCGCGTTCTCCCATCAATTGACGCTCAATTTGAAGTAGATCGTCGCGTAGAGTTCATCAAAACCAAACTACAACAATCAGGATGTAAGTCGCTTGTACTGGGTATCAGCGGTGGTGTTGACTCGACAACATGTGGACGTCTCGCTCAGCTAGCAGTAGACAGCCTTAACGAATCAAGCAACAGCAACGAATACCAGTTTATTGCAGTTCGCCTACCTTACGGTGAGCAAAAAGACGAAGATGAAGCGCAGCTAGCTCTCTCTTTCATCCAGCCGTCTCAATCTGTTTCAGTAAACATTAAAGCGGGCGTAGATGGCCTGCATGCCGCGTCTCATGTTGCGCTTGAAGGCACAGGTCTACTCCCAACAGATTCAGCTAAGATTGACTTTGTGAAAGGCAACGTAAAAGCGCGTGCTCGTATGATTGCTCAATACGAAATTGCTGGCTATGTAGGTGGCTTGGTCATCGGTACTGACCACTCAGCAGAAAACATCACAGGTTTCTACACTAAGCATGGTGACGGCGCATGTGACCTTGCACCACTATTTGGCCTAAGCAAACGCCAAGTTCGTGAACTAGCAGCGACACTAGGCGCACCAGAGCTTCTGGTTAAGAAGGTACCTACAGCTGACCTAGAAGAACTCGACCCACAAAAAGCGGACGAAGATGCACTTAACCTAACTTACGACCAGATTGATGACTTCCTTGAAGGCAAAGAAGTGTCTAAAGAGGTTTCTGATCGTCTAGTAAGCATCTACCAAGCGACCCAGCACAAACGTCAACCGATCCCAACGATCTACGACTAAACTCTGGCTACTGGCGTAATAAATCACGCACCTATAAAACACGAGATTAGCTAAGCAAAAGGCCGACGGTGAGTTCACCGTCGGCCTTTTCATTTCGTTTTTTAGCTATTTCGTTTTGTTACTAACGTCTATTGGCCTTTCTCGGCTAAGCCATCAACTTAATCGACAACTTCAATATCAGTTTGTGGTACACAGCAACACGCCAATACTTGCCCCATGTTACGCTCATGATCTTGCAGGGCTGGAACATCAGGTTGATGCACTTGTCCCGACTCTAGAGTCACCTTACATGCCCCGCAGAATCCAGCTCGACAGCTTGACGCAATTGAAACACCCGCGGCTTCTGCTTGGTCAAGCAGAGTACCTTGGTTGTTGCCTTCAAACAGGTAACCATTCACACTCAACTGTAGGGTTTTCACCACTTCTTCAGTCGCTTGGTTAACACCAAATGCTTCTTGATGGTAATGCTGTGGGTTCAAGCCCATTTGAATCAGCATCTTTTTGGCATTGTCCATGAAACCATCTGGGCCACACACAAATGCTTGGCGTCGATGAAGATCGTCGATTTTCGCGATGTGAGAAACACTCAAGCGCCCAGACAATCCTTGCCAATCTTTGGCAGGCTGACTTAGTGAGTAAATCACTTTCAGGCCTGGATGCTTATCGGCAATCTCTTGAATCTCTTGTTGATAAGGAATGTCCAACTCACTGCTGCATTGATGATAGAACACCACATCTTCCACTTGGTTGTGGTCAGAAAGGTAACGCAGCATCGAAAGCATAGGCGTGACACCGCTGCCCGCAGAAAGCAGCAATAGTGGGTGACTTGGATTCTCTTCTAGGTAGAAAGCACCGTCTGGGTTTTGCGCCACTAGCGTATCACCGACCTGGAAATGATCATTTAACCAGTTTGAGATTCGACCATCATCGACACGTTTCACCGAGATAGCGAGACGACCCGCTCGTGATGGACTAGAAGACAGCGTATAGCGACGCGAAACTTTTTCGCCATCGATAGTCATTTCAATCGGAAGATGCTGACCTGGCTGATAACTAGGTAAGACCTTGTCACCTTTCACAGGCTCTAACCAAAATGTGGTGAAGTCTCGTGCGATCTCTTCACGTTCAACACATGTTAAGTGCAGTGACTCAACCCACGTATCTTCATACTGCTCTTTAGGCTTGGTCTCAAGCACTTCAATCTTATCGCCTGCTTTAATCACACCTTCATTTTTCGCGACAAGATTCTGGCCAAAGAAAACGCCCCCAGTCTCATCAGCTCGGAATTGAGAGAAGGTATTCAGTGGCTCCTTGGAAGGTCGAAACTCACCTTTATCCACATCAACCGTGGTTAAGATGCAGCGCTGGCAAGGCTTCACCGCTTCAAACTCGACTTCACCGATTCGAATTCGTTTCCAACCATCCTCTCCAAAGGCTTCCGTATTCGACACCACTAAGTTAGTGCGAAATTGGTCCATGGTATGTAGCTCTGGGCTACGGCGGTTTAGCTCTTCTAATGATGCTTCGCTAATAATGAGAAGCGGGTAACCATCGGCAAAGCTTACGTTATGACCAAGTTTCTCACGCACACGGTTAGACTGCTCACCTGTAAACAGTAACTCGACACGTTGTCCAAGAACATCACTGAACCAATCATCAGCAGTATCATTGGTGGTGTAAGCCATGAAATTGTCTTTCCAAACCGTTGCCGGTGTCTCCTGCATTTTGAACTCGCTGTATTTCAAACGCAGAGCAGGCCTACCCTCACAAGTGAAAATCAAGCCATCAGGTTGCAAACTAGATGACACTTTCACCATTTGTGGGTACTTACGAGCCGTCACCATTGATCCATCTGCCAGCGCCAACATAAAACGTCGGTCAAAACTCAGACCTTGTTTCTCTACCCATGCACTTGATAGTGAAATCCCACCAACTGATTTAACAGGGTAAACATTCACCTGAGAGAGATAAGGACTTTGCACTTCCGAGGACTTTGACATAACGACTCCAATGTTATTAGATTTTTAACAATGCTAACAAATGCACATAGTTTTAGGAACTGACTCGCACTAAACACTTGATATTCAGCTATTATATTGAGAAGTGAGCTAAATATACTTTTAACCATTGGTCGTGTTATAAAAATAGAGACCTTGCAGCTTCAGAGTAACCTGCAAGGTGAGACCTCTAGAACTTCATTGAATAAAAAGGAATTATCATGAATAAACTACTCGTCATCATCCTATGTGTTCTTCTTCCACCGCTAGGTGTGTTTGTCGCACGCGGCGCAGGCAAAGACCTCTTGATCAACATTGTACTTACGATTTTCTTCTGGGTGCCGGGGATGATCCATGGGTTATGGGTTGCGACTCGATAATCGAACATATTTAATACAATTATTACTTTTAGTCTTAGAGATCGAAGCTTCTACCAATGAAGTAGTAAAAATAGGATGAAATAAAACAGCTTTTCCACTATCATCCTGTCGCCTAAACGTAAGCGATTGCTTTCACAGATTTCGCTTCGTTTAGGCTCCAACTACATAACATTTCAATTGGTGGGAGCTTTCAATGACACAACTTACGATTACTCGTCCTGACGACTGGCACGTTCATCTACGCGATGGCGAAGTTCTGAAAGATACAGTTCGCGATATCAGCCGTTACAATGGTCGAGCTTTAATCATGCCAAACACTGTCCCACCTGTAACTGATACAGAAATGGCGCTGGCTTACCGTGAGCGTATCATGGCAGAAAAGCCAAGTGAGCAATTCGAGCCACTGATGGCACTTTACCTAACCGACAACACCACTCCTGACGAAATTCGCAAAGCGAAAGCATCAGGTGCCGTTGTTGCTGCGAAACTTTACCCAGCTGGCGCAACAACAAACTCTGATTCAGGTGTGACGTCTGCGAAGAATATCTACCACGTACTAGAAACGATGCAAGAAGTCGGCATGTTACTGCTTGTACACGGTGAAGTGACGACTCACGACGTTGATATTTTTGACCGTGAGAAAGAGTTCCTAGACACAGTATTGGCACCTATCGTCAATGACTTCCCGAATCTTAAGATTGTCCTAGAGCACATCACAACGGCTGATGCTGCAACATTCGTGAAGAACGCCAACGAAAACGTTGCTGCAACCATCACAGCACACCACCTACTCTACAACCGCAACCACATGTTGGTTGGTGGCATCAAACCACACTTCTACTGCCTACCTATCCTTAAGCGCAACACCCACCAGCAAGCGCTCATTGAAGCTGCAACAAGCGGTAGCAAGAAGTTCTTCCTAGGTACAGACTCAGCTCCTCACGCAAAAGACGCGAAAGAATCAGCATGTGGCTGTGCAGGTTCATACACAGCACACGCAGCAGTAGAGCTTTATGCAGAAGTATTTGAGCAAGAAGGTAAGCTTGAAAACCTAGAAGCATTTGCAAGCCACAACGGCCCAGACTTCTACGGTGTACCGCGCAACACCGACACCGTGACTTTAACTAAAGAGGAGTGGAACGTAGCAGAAACGATGCCGTTTGGTTCAGACATCGTAGTGCCAATCCGTGGTGGTGAGACGATTGCTTGGACAGTAAAGTAATCACCTCGACGTCTATCCCCACCCAAAGGGACGACTAAACAAGAATCAAAAATGCCGCTAACTTTCTGTCAGCGGCATTTTTATTGAAGCAAGATTAGACTGGTCTAGATACGACTAAGTAACCGACCTACCCATTCAATTTGGCCATATTCAATCAAATCGAATGCAGAAAAAAATATCGCACAAATAACCGCAAGCTTTAAAAGACGAATAAGAATTAGCATCATATTTCCTTTGGGAATCACTCCCTTTCCAAACTCTGCGGGTAGAATAAGCCTTTTATGTCAATTGTTCATCAACATCCTTCTAATTGATTGTTTTACTGCTTATTGCACTTTATCCTCCACACATACTTAGCTCAATTAATAGGACATGGATATGCACACCTCTTCAACTTACCCTATCGGTATTGCTGGACAAAAATGGGGCGAAGCTGAACGTCGACAATGGCGTGAAAGCCAAACAATCAAGCGTGAATACCAACAAGAAGTCGTGCCAAAAATCAAAGCACTGGCTGAGCGTTTCGACTTAGAGCAATACGGCGCACTCAGCTATGACGAAACGCGCTTCCCTCTATTCGCAATCAAGACCAAGGCTTGGGATGAGAACAAACCAACAGTATTAGTGACAGGTGGTGTTCATGGTTACGAAACCAGCGGTGTTCATGGCGCACTGAAGTTCGCAGATACACAAGCAGAACACTACAGCCAATACTTCAACATCGTTATCGCACCTTGTGTGAGCCCTTGGGGTTACGAAGTGATTAACCGTTGGAATCCAAACGCTGTCGATCCAAACCGCTCTTTCTACGACAATACACCTGCAGAAGAGTCAGCGAACTTACGTGCACTCGTTGCTTCTCTTCCTAAAGAAGTCCTAATGCACATAGACCTTCATGAAACAACGGACTCTGATGAAACTGAATTCCGCCCTGCTCTCGCTGCGCGTGACGGTCTTGAGTACATCGAAGGTATGATCCCAGATGGCTTCTACACAGTGGGTGATACAGAAAACCCGCAGCCTGACTTCCAAGCAGCAGTTATCGCATCTGTTGAGAAGGTTACTCATATCGCACCAGCAGATGCGGCAGGCAAGATCATTGGTTCAGAGGTGACTCAACACGGTGTGATTAATTATCCAATGAAGGAGCTTGGCCTGTGTGGTGGCGTAACTAACTGCAAATACGGCACAACAACTGAAGTTTACCCTGACAGCGACAAAGTGACTGACGAAGAGTGTAATGACGCTCAAGTTGCGGCAATCGTGGGTGGCTTAGAGTATGTAATTAAGCATGAGCTAAACGCTTAATTGAGCCCTAGATAGTAAAAGAGCGACTCGCATTAAATGCTGTCGCTCTTTTTTATGTCTACGGTTTAAGATTATCCCGCCTCGTTGAAGTCACCTTACAGTGCAAAACTAAACCCTAGGCTGTAGTCGTCACCACTTTTCGCCGTGTACTCTTTATCTTCGCTACACGCTGTTGGTCGACCTTTCTCATCACCCTGTACCAAGCTAACCCAGTGTCTAATGCCTGATGAGTAGCTCTCTTCCGATTGACCAAATGTGGTGCATGTTTCTAGCTGAATATCTTCGATGTTTACTAGCTCTAGACGACCAGTACCAGCACGAGCGCCTATAGTCACTTCAACGTGTGTGCCGCTTTCATCGCGGAACAGGATTGCTGAAGGCTTAGATTTGTCGCCTGCGTAAGCCACAAAGTGCTTCGCTCTTTTCAAACCCGTGTGTTCGCCATTTTTGAAGTAAACTTGAACGTGACGGTAATCGATCTCGTAGCTCACTGCATCTTCGTGCGAACCGTTTTCTAGAGGGAAAAGCGTATCAAGCAGTTGCTTCGCCATGCGTTGCTTTTCCATCTGTTTATCCGCTTTAACCATTTCGACAGCAAAGACAGCTTCAGCGATAAAGGTAGAATGGTTTCTGTGAAGTTCTGTTTTATCCAATGTAAGCATGTTCATAGTCTTTCCCTCGTACGGCTTTAAATTCCATCTAGATCAAAAAGCTTAATCGACCCGTTTTTAATTGATTATTGCGTTGTGTTTTGCAGTAACTAAAGACTACATCGATTTTAGAAACAATTTCACAACAAAAACTTCACAGTGTTAATTTTACAGATTTTGTCAATTTTACAGCGCAAGATCATCTTGATTGACTGAGCTAAAACCAGACAAAGAGTCAATCTATACCACTGAAATTTAAAACAAAAAAAGCCGCACTAAATAGTGCGGCACCTTGGGCTTGGTTAATAACAGGGATTTTACAGTTTCACTTTTCTTGTGAAATTCGTTTTATTAGATATCTGTTATTGGGTAGATTCTTTTAATTTCAGGCGCATCGCGTGAAGCACAGGCTCAGTGTAGCCACTTGGCTGAGCGCAACCTTCGAAGACCAACTGGCAAGCAGCTGAGAACGCAATGCTATTTTCAAAGTCATCCGCCATATTACGGTAATTTGGGTCTCCTGCGTTTTGCTCATCAACCACAGCAGCCATGCGCTTCATGGTTGCCATCACTTGTGCCTCATCACAAATACCGTGACGAATCCAGTTTGCAATGTGCTGACTAGAGATACGCAGTGTTGCACGGTCTTCCATCAAACCGACATCGTTGATGTCTGGCACCTTAGAACAACCGACACCTTGGTCAATCCAGCGCACTACGTAACCCAAAATACCTTGAGTGTTGTTATCAAGTTCACTCTGAATATCTTGAGCCGTTAGTTTTTGGTTACCCAGTAATGGAATCGTTAGGATGTCATCGACATTCGCTCGTACTCGCTCACGAAGCTCTTTTTGACGACTTGGTACGCTAACTTGGTGGTAGTGAAGCGCATGCAGCGTTGCCGCGGTTGGCGATGGAACCCATGCCGTATTCGCACCCGCTTTAGGATGACCTAGCTTGGCTTCCATCATCTTGGCCATATTGTCTGGCTCTGGCCACATACCTTTACCAATTTGAGCCTTGCCTTGTAGGCCACATGCCAAACCAAGATCGACGTTTTGATCTTCGTACGCGCCAATCCAAGTCATGGTTTTCAATTGTGCTTTTGGAGCAAATGGGCCTGCTTCCATACTAGTGTGGATCTCATCACCGGTGCGATCTAGGAAACCAGTATTGATGAACACCACTCGGTCTTTGGCTGCTCGGATACACTCTTTCAAGTTAACTGAGGTACGACGCTCCTCATCCATAATGCCAACTTTAATCGTGAAACGATCAAGGCCTAAGGCATCTTCGATTCGACCAAACAACTCATTAGTGAACGCCACTTCTTCTGGGCCATGCATCTTAGGTTTTACGATATTGATGCTGTTCGCTGTTGAGTTTTGATATGGGCTATTACCCTTCAAATCATGCATCGCGATGAGAGAAGTGATCATGCCATCCATGATGCCTTCTGGTACTTCATTACCTTTTTCATCAATGATGGCTGGGTTAGTCATTAGGTGGCCAACATTACGCACAAACAGCATGCTTCGACCTTTCAAAGAGATCTCACCACCGCTGACACTTGTGTATTGGCGATCTGGGTTTAGGCTACGAACTATCGTCTTTCCATTCTTTTCCAATGACTCTTGCAAGTCACCTTTCATCAAGCCTAACCAGTTTCGGTAAGCTAGCGCTTTGTCTTCACCATCTACCGCTGCAACGGAGTCTTCACAGTCCATAATGGTTGTAAGTGCGGCTTCTACCAGAACGTCTTTAACCCCAGCGGCATCGACACTGCCGATAGGGGCACTTGGGTCGATTTGGATTTCGATATGTAAATTATTGTGCTTAAGAAGAATACAAGAAGGAGCGCTTGCATCGCCTCGGTAGCCGATAAATTGCCCCTGTTCGATAAGCGTAACTTCTTCGCCGTTTTCTAGGGTCGCGGTCAGCGTATTGCCAATGCTGACATTACTGATGCTGTATTTTGTGACGTCTTTGTGGGATACGCCATTAAGTGGTGCCGCTTCGTCTAGAAATTCACGAGCATAAGCGACTACTTTTGCGCCGCGTACTGGATTGAAACTGCCGCCTTTCTCTGCACCATCGTCTTCACTGATGACGTCTGTGCCATAAAGGGCATCGTACAAACTGCCCCAACGAGCATTTGCCGCATTAAGCGCAAAACGTGCGTTCATAATAGGCACAACCAATTGTGGGCCCGCTTGAGTCGCGATCTCTGGCTCTACGCTCGCTGTAGTAACTTCAAAATCATCACCTTCTGGTACTAGGTAACCAATCTGCTGCAAGAACTCTTTGTACTCAACTGGATCCAACGTTTGACCCGCACGCTCTTGGTGCCACACATCAATTTGATGCTGCAAGTCTTCTCGCTTGATCAATAGCTCTCTGTTTTTTGGGGCAAGGTCTTTGAGGATATCAGCAAATGATTGCCAAAAATCTTCGGCATTAATACCGGTTCCCGGAATGACCTGTTCATTAATTAACTGGTAGAGGGTGCTATCAATGTTCAAGCTTCCCTGTTGAATACGACTGCTCATAAAATCTCTCTCAAATTAACCGATGACTACTTAATAAACTACGTAACTGACCAAAATTTAGCTAATTTATGCCATTTATAGTGAATATTCATAGAAAAAATACCCATATAACGGGCTATCCTGTTACGCCGCTCTCTATCTCACTCGCGACACTTTTAATCAAACGACGCATCCACTGATGGTCGGGATTACTCTGTAATAATGGACTCCATGCCATCTTCACTTCGAAAGGTTCGATAGCAAATGGCGCAGGCTTGATCAGCAAATTGGGGTTGTTTCTTTGTAGCTGAGCTGCCTTTGTTGGAATCGTCAGAATCAGATTTTTTTGTTGGGCGAAGAGAATCGCGGATAAATAATGTCGCGTAAACACGGTAATGTTTCTCGTTTTACCAATGCGCATCAGTGCCTCATCTATCCACCCTAATTTCTGTGCTTCACTTGGGTTGATCCCGACCCCGGTACCCATTCCTGTCTTGCTTACCCAAATATGCTGAGCTTTTAAATACGACAAAAGGCTAAAGTCATCGGCAATTGGGTTGTCACAACTGAACAAACAGGAGAACCCGTCGTGCCAAAGGCTCATCTGATGGAACGACTGAGGAATGTTGTCAAAACGGTTGATAATAATATCAACGGTGCCCTGCTCTACGTCCTGATAACTCACGTCACTGGGCGTCATAATATCAAGACGAATCTTCGGCGCGATCTCACTCAGCCTTCTTAATAATGGCTGAATAATGGTCGATTCTGCGTAGTCGCTCGCCATGATTCGAAACACGCGTTCGCTGTCCTCCGCCCGAAATTCGGTGGTTGGCTGCAATGTCTTCTCTACATTAGCCAGAATATTTCGAATCAATGGCTGAAGCTTTTGAGCGCGCTCTGTGGGTATCATCCCTTCACTGGTTCTCACCAATAATGGGTCCTCTAAAAGATCGCGTAATCGACGAAGTCCATTACTCATTGCTGGCTGAGTAATACCCAATTGTTTGGCTGCGCGAGTTACATTTCGCTCTCGCAATAACATGTCTAAATACACAAGTAGATTAAGGTCTATACGAGCAATATTCATATAAAAAATACCGAATATAATAACTATAAATTAACAAAATTATCACATGTGTGATTATTCTTTGTCCATAGCAAAGTTTTAATCCAAGCCAAATTTGGCAAACATACCCCACGTGAAACTAAGGAATAGTTATGTCGCAAATCACACAAGATATCGAAATGATCGAAGTTGCAAAACGTGCTGCTGGTGCTCCATGGGATGCTATCAACCCTGAATCTGCTGCTCGTATGCGTGCTCAAAATAAATTCAAAACCGGTCTAGACATTGCGCAATACACGGCAGACATTATGCGTGCAGATATGGAGGCTTATGACAAAGACAGCTCTCAATACACTCAATCATTGGGTTGCTGGCATGGTTTTATCGGTCAACAGAAACTGATTTCAATTAAAAAGCACTTTGGCGGTAAAACCGATCGTCGTTACCTATACCTTTCTGGTTGGATGGTTGCGGCACTACGTTCAGAATTCGGTCCTCTTCCAGACCAATCAATGCACGAGAAAACAACAGTTGCAGGTCTAGTTGAAGAGCTATACACCTTCCTACGCCAAGCAGATGCTCGTGAACTAGGTGGTCTGTTCCGTGAACTAGACGCAGCGCGTGAAGCAGGTGACGTTGATCTACAAGATTCTATTCAAGATAAAATCGACAACCATGTAACACACGTTGTGCCAATCATCGCGGATATCGATGCAGGTTTCGGTAACGCAGAAGCGACTTACCTAATGGCTAAGCAAATGATTGAAGCGGGCGCTTGTTGTCTACAGATCGAAAACCAAGTAGCAGATGAGAAGCAATGTGGTCACCAAGATGGTAAAGTAACCGTACCTCACGCGGACTTCCACGCAAAACTACGCGCACTTCGTTACGCTTTCCTAGAGCTAGGTATCGACAACGGCATCATCGTTGCACGTACTGACTCACAAGGTGCAGGTCTAACAAAAGAGATCGCAGTAGTGAAAGAGCCAGGTGACCAAGGCGATATCTACAACTCTTACCTAGATGTAGAAGAGATCGAAGTAGCAGATATGAAGCAAGGCGACGTTTGCTTCAACCGTGACGGCAAGCTTGTTCGTCCTAAGCGTCTACCTTCAGGCTTATACCAATTCCGTCAAGGTACTGGTGAAGATCGCTGTGTATTTGACTGTATTGAAGCAATCAACGCTGGTGCTGACCTACTTTGGATTGAGACTGAGAAACCACACATTGGTCAAATCAAAGAGATGATGGATGGCGTTCGTGCAGTACACCCGAATGCAAAACTGGTTTACAACAACTCTCCATCGTTCAACTGGACACTAAACTTCCGTCAGCAAGCATACGATGCAATGGTTGAAGCAGGTGAAGACGTTTCTGCATACGACCGCGCAAGCCTAATGAGCGCTGAATACGACGAAACTGAGCTGTCTAAGCGTGCTGATGACAAAATCCGTACATTCCAAGCAGATGCGTCTCGTGAAGCCGGTATTTTCCACCACCTAATCACGCTACCAACGTACCACACGGCTGCGCTATCAACAGATAACCTAGCGAAAGAGTACTTCGGTGACCAAGGTATGCTGGGCTACGTTGCTAACGTTCAGCGTAAAGAGATTCGCCAAGGCATCGCATGTGTTAAACACCAAAACATGTCTGGTTCAGATATGGGTGATGACCACAAAGAGTACTTCGCGGGTGAGAACGCGCTGAAAGCTGCAGGTGAGTTGAATACTTCGCACCAATTTGACTAATCGCTTAACGAGCTTCCTCTCTTCTTCTCCTGGTGAGAGGGGAGGCTCATCTTACTAAGCTTTTATCCCCCGAAAGCTTGGTAACAAACAAATTGCGATATTTTCAAAAGCCAGAACTGCGTGATACACCACTGCTTCATCTCGCTTTTCTGGCTAAACTAATACCATTCATGTTGTTGAGAGTGCCTATGAATTCTGTACCTACCTACTTACAAGATGCAAAAGAACTGCTAACTGACGATGGCTTTGCAACCGGTGATATTTGGTATCACGGAACCTCGTCAGCCTTGCTTGCTTCCATTAAAGGGCAAGGGCTTAAACGCTCTGGAGATAAAGCACTCAATGAAGCTGCACAGAAAACCATGGCCACGATTGGTAATAACTACACAGAATCAACTGAGCCTGTGTTCCTGACTCAAAGTAAAGAACTGGCGTACTACTGGGCGCAACAAACGGTGCGTGAACGCAGCGTGCGTTTTGAAGGTGATGAACAACCTATCGTACTGGCGGTCAACCTATCAGAAAAACAACGAGTCAAAGTAAGACCGGACGTGGGCGCCATGAGCCTGTTGATGATGAGCATTGGCGAGAACTTTATGGCGCACTTGGCTCAGGTATATCAAGAGTGCGGCATTGAAGGACCAGATATCGATCTTCGCTCAGCAGACAGAATGGACTACCTAAACAAACTCGGTATGGCGTATATCGATGAAGACATCAGCCGCGCATGTATCAACGAAGTGCTTGAACCAGAAATGGCTGACTGATTTCTCGGGTAGCTTTGACTAGTAACAAATTTAAAAGAGGACTCATTGAGTCCTCTTTACCATTTAATGTTTGCTAAACCATTTAGCTCAATTGCAATCAGCCGCCGATGCTATTTACCACCAATGCTTAGGCGCGCAAAACGAACATCGGGTGCAAAGAAGGTTCGGCTGTCATTGCTTAGTTGGCTATTACCGACCGCATCAATCTCTTGAAGCATCTTGTAGAAGTTACCTGCCACCGTAATACCACGCACAGGCTGGACTCGTTCACCATCTCGACACAAGAAACCACTCGCACCAAATGAGAAGTCGCCGCTTACCGCATCCGCTCCAGAGTGAACGCCCTGCAATTCCACCAGCTCCAGGTACTCGCCCGCTTTCACTTCTGCTGCGCTGCTTTGTCCCGTTGCAATCACGCGGTGGTTAGCAGATACATCCAAGCTAGACTTCGCACCACGCGCTGCACTCGCGGTCGATGTTGCACCTAAGTAACTTGCCGTTTGGCTGTTGTGAAGTAGCGTATTTAGCTGACCATCAACAATAATCGCATTATCTTGAGTTGCAAAACCTTCACTATCAAAGCTCGCAATCGCCATGCCATTCGGCATATACGCTTTATCAGTGAATGACAGCAGTTCGCTTGCAATACCTTGACCAAGCTTGTCACCAAGTGGCGTAATACCTTTCATCGCGCTCACGCCAGAGAATGCAGAGCCAAATGCGCCAAACAAACTACTAAGCGCATTAATGTGGAAGATCGCTGAGTAGTTTCCTGTCGCGACAGGCGCACCATCAAGTAGATCACGCGCTAAATTGTAACCTTGTTCAATACAGTACTCAGGTTTCAGCTCATTGAAGCGACGACCGACTGACATTTTACCCGCCATCGACTGCTTGCCATCTTTCTCAAACAATGTGTACGCATAACAGTTAAATGAACGCTCGAAATGCTTACACAGCGAACCTTGAGTGTTAGCGATGATTAATTGAGATTCACCATCGCTGTAACCATTGTAAGGAGAGCTCTTCGCGTGAGGCTGACTAATCACACCCTGTTCAAGCGCCAATGAGAGTTCGATTTTTTCATCAACCGAAGCCGTATCTTGCTGAGCAATTTCAGCCACATCCGTGGTAATGGTGCTGTTAACACAACTGATGGTTTGATGTTCATCCTGCTTAGAAAAACGAGCACTTTGCAATGCGTTCGTCAGCAGTAGATCTAGACTTGGTTGTTCTAGAGACTCGGAGTAACTGGTCGCCACACGAGCGTCTTTCACCACGCGTACACCCAGTACTTGGCTAGAACTCACTTTGTACTCATCAAGCTGACCTTGGTTGGCTTTAAGCGAAAAGCTATTGCTGCTGTTAACGATAACGTCCGCTTCGGCACCTTGGCGTTTTGCTTCGGAAAGTACGTATTCAACGGCATTAAGAAGTTGTTGTTCTTGGCTCATTAGTTCCCGCCTCCTACTAGAATGTTATCGACCTTCAACGTAGGTTGACCAACCGTAGTCGGTACCGAACCACTCACCGAACCACACATACCCGGTGCTAACGCCATATCTTGCCCGACCATGCTGATCTCTTTTAGCACTTTAGGACCAGTACTAATCAAAGTCGCCGTCTTCAACGGTTTAGTGACTTTACCATTCTCAATCAAGTAAGCTTCGCGGACCGCAAAGTTAAACTCACCCGTGCCCGGCTGAACCGAACCACCGCCGAGCTTTTTCGCGTAGATACCGCGTTCAATGCCTGCGAACATCTCATCAAGAGTATGTTCACCCTCTTCAATGAAGGTATTACGCATACGAGACGTAGGTGCGAACTTGTAGTTTTGACGACGGCCCGAGCCTGTTGGCTCATAGCCAGTTTTCATGCCACCCATTTTGTCGACCATAAAGCTCGTCAGCTTACCGTCTTTGATCAATTGAGTGCGTTGTGTCGGCATGCCTTCGTCATCAACATGAATAGAGCCCCACTCATTGGTCATGGTGCCATCATCCACTGCATTTACCGCAGTATGCGCAATCATTTCACCCATTTGGTCATGGAATACCGACGCCTTCTTAGCCACAGAAGTCGTCTCTAGTAAGTGGCCACACGCTTCGTGGAAGATTACCCCACCAAAACCATTACCAATCACTACGGGCATTTCACCAGACGGACAAACATCCGCACCCAGTTTAATTAGGGCTTGCTGTGCAATGCTTTGACCAAGCTCTTTAGCATCTAACTGCTCACTAAACTCCCAGCCTGCTAGTGCTCCCGGCCCTTCCATGCCCGATGATTGCTCTGTGCCTTTTTGTGCAACGGTATTTCCCGATACGCGAATGTAGTGACGAGTATCATCTACGTGAAGGCCTTCAGAGTTGAAGATAGAAACTCGCTGTTCGCGTTGAAGCGCACTGCCGATAAACTGGCTGATGTACTCACTTTCAGCACGAGCGGCTTTGTCCGCTTGAAGTAAAAAAGCAATTTTTGAATCGAGATTCACGTCTTTGCTCAGTGGCATACGACAACCATGCTGCACTGGGTAACGGTTCAGATTCAGAGCACCTGAAGAAGCGATTTGCTCACGTTTATCTTTTGCCGCAAGCAGTGATGTTACGCGTTTAAGTTCATTCTCATCGGTGCTATTGGTGTAACCGTAAAGGACTTTATGACCGAAGAATAGACGGATACCGATACCAAAATCGATGCCCGAGTTAACCTTGTCCACTTCACCAGACGCAATTTGCACGTTGCTGGTTTGGTGGTGTTCAACGAATAGCTCCGCGAAATCCGCCCCTAAAAAGAGAGCGTGATCGATCACCGCTTTCGCCGTTACAGAATTAAGCATGAAATCTCCTTGCTCGTTGATATTCCTAGCCAATCTAGCCTACGCATCAGCGCCTCTTCATTATGCGATTCAATCGTTTATGGCACTGAAGACATGTTGGCAATGCGTTAAATTTTAACATTAATCGCAGTATATGCTCTAAACAAAGCCGAATTTATTAAGTTACGAAAAGCTAAATTCTTTACACCGAGTGTAAAAACCAGAAAGGTAAGCGAAAACTTGATCCGCTAAAGTTGAACATCTTCCTTAGAAAGGTAGCATTCAAAAGACCTCCAACGAGCGCTCTCACTACAGTAAACAAGGGGTCATTTAATTCCAAAGCCACATAAATTCCATCTGCTTCATGGCCTCTTCTCGATACACAAAGCCAAAACTCGGAACAAAATAGGCGACGCTTTATACCGCATTTGCGCCAGTAATCAGCGGTAAAATAATCATCAGAAAAACAGCGAAACCAAATTCGGAGTAGCCTGTATGAATGATGACGCTAAACACCTTCTGAGCCAGCTTTGCACTGAATACGATAGTCTTTCTCAGATGTGCCAATCTCGACCATTTCCTGAGTTTTCTGAAACCATTCAGACCGAGTTTGGTCATTGCTTTGTTCGCTGCCCCGTAGGAAGCCAACGATTCAGCATTGTGGCGGTCTACTTCTCCCCTTCTGTCCGCAGTCAAGGCGTGCTTACCGCGTTCATCGACTATGTAAAGCGCTCGCCCTACCACTACCGAGGCATTGAAGTCGCAATCATCGAGAACAAAAGATTGGCGCAGCATCTATTATCAATCGGTTGGCGATACAAATCTCTGTTCACCAAACTCTTTCGCTCTCAAACACCAACGTTAGTTCAAGATTTTTAGACACTTCCACAAATTACTAGAGCAAAAAGCACTCAATGGTATGACTAATTCACTGATGCTAACTAACTGATACATAAGGTTACAACTTGCTTTAATAACAGCCAGCAATACTGATCTGAGTTAATAAACCAGCTTCTAAATAACCTTATTTTTATAAAGGTTTAATAATAAAAATATAAGGAAGCAGTCATGAAAAAAGTTTTAGCTCTTGCTATAGCTACCGCAGTCTCAACACCTGTATTCGCTGACCATTCAACCATCAACGGTATGGACTTTGGCCCACTTGCGAAACTGGTCGGTACATGGAAATCCATCGATGCCGCTGGCGTTGATGTTTCACCTGGTCAGAAAGGCACAGAAGTTGGCGCAGGTGGGCCAGCAGTGACACCGTTTTATGAAGTAATGACGTTTGAAGTTGCGGCAGATGCCACCAACGCCAGTGATCAGTACCTTGTTGCGCTGTACTACAAGCAAGAGGTATTCAGAAAAGCGGACGACTCAAAGTTCCATGATCAGCGTGGTTACTTCATTTACGACCAGAAGAATCAAATCGTCTACAACTCTTTTTGCGTACCAAGAACCACTTGTGTAACAGCAGAAGGGCCTGCAGGTGACAACATGACGCTGGTATCTTCGAAGCGCGGTATCGCAGAATCTGAATATATGACCGATAACGCAAAGACCACCGATTTCACTATGAATATCGTAATTTCAGATGAGCAAATCACCTACTCTCAAACCACTGGCTTGGAGATCTATGACAATGTGTTCGCTCACACTGACTCAAGCACCCTAGTTAAGGTGGAATAACAAGGGCGAGCCTCTAAATAACCCATCCACAACAGGTTTAACGCCCAATGCTCATCTGCTTTGGGCGTTTTTCTATTCCTTTCTGAGCCTATTTCTAATAGCAAGTTATTAATAATTCGAACGAAATCGCGTCCTTCTCTCTGTTTGTAAGCTAAGATTTTAAGTAACCCAATTTGTGAGCGTTACAGCTAAAACAAGCCCCTAGGGAGAGGTAATGGAAAGCCCACTCGTCGCACTCAAATGTGTCAGTAAAAGCTTTATTGATGGCAAAGAGAATCATCAGGTATTAGACAACGTCAACTTTACGCTACAGACAGGTTCCAGTGTCGCTTTAACAGGAGCCAGTGGTAGCGGAAAAAGCACGCTACTGAACATGATTGCTGGGTTTGAGCCGCTATCCTCTGGTGAGCTATGGCTAGATGGCGACAACACCAACCATTGGAAAGATCCACATTGGAGCCAATTTCGTCATCAAAAACTCGGCGTGATCTTCCAACAGTTCAACCTATTAACGCCCCTGAATGTGAAACAGAACATCGCCTTTCCGCTGCATTTGAATCAGCAACAATGGAATGACTGGTGTAACTATTTGGTCGAGACACTTGGCATCAACCAACTGCTCGAACGGCATGTATCTGCGCTGTCCGGCGGGCAACAGCAACGAGTGGCGATCGCGCGCGCACTGGCACATCAACCCAAGCTGCTATTGGCCGATGAGCCAACCGGCAACCTCGACCAAAAAGCCGGTACCGAAGTGATGAAACTATTAAGTGAAATCACGATACAAGGTAACACTGCGGTTCTGTTGGTCACCCACAGCAATGACTGCGCCGAATTTATGCAGACGCGATTACGACTTGAAAATAGTGAGTTGTACAATGATCGGATAGTACGTCCACAAAACCTAAGCGACGTGTCACATGAAGCACGCTAGGATCAACTCTTTCAAATTCAACCATACCAAGCTTACGCTGAACTTGTTCGCTGCCCACTATCGGCAAGCGCCACTTCAAGCTGCAGCGATTTTGATCGGCATTGTATTGGCAGTAACACTATTTGTTGCAGTACAAGCCATCAACCTCAACGCCAAGCGCAGTTATGCCGAATCCACTGAACAACTCAGTGCGCAAGCGCAGAATCTGATTATTCCACCAGCAGGGCAAAACTACTTACCGGAGTTAGTCTACTTCACTCTCAGACAACAAGGGTTGAGCGCGGCATTGCCCATAATTGAAGGACGGGTGAGAGACGAACAAGGGCGCCGTTGGTCGATACAAGGCAGTGAACTGATCACCGCGATCACATCCCGCTCTCGCTACGCATCGGGCAATGATCAGAACGTCTCTCTATTCGATAGCTTGCTGCCGCTACCAGCACTCTTGGCCAACGAACCCATCGTGATGATGAGTCAGTCGCAATACCAAAATATCGGCGAACTCGATACGCTGATTTTGGACGACATTAAAACTCAGGTGGTGGTTTTACCCGATGAATGGCAACTCGGCAGCCGAATGTTGATGGACATTGGATTTGCGCAGCAGTTGCTCAATAAACAAGGCCAACTCAGTTACATCGCTGTTTTCGATTTAGGGAACGACACTCAAACCAATTGGCAAGAGTACGTTGGCGACCAAGGGCAATGGATCACCAATAACCAAAGCACCGATTTGGGCTCTCTGACCGACAGCTTTCATCTCAATCTAACGGCAATGAGTTTGCTCGCATTTCTGGTCGGACTGTTCATCGCCTATAACGGCGTGAAGTATAGCTTACTCAAACGTAATCGACTGCTCGTGCAAATTCAGCAAGCGGGAATAGCACCCACTCTGGTATTCTCAGCCTTGCTCATCGAGCTCACCATCTTAGTGACCATTGGTGCCTCAATCGGCTTTGTTTTGGGTATGCAGCTTAGCCATTGGCTACACCCAACGGTTGCGCTTACCTTGGAACAACTCTATGGCGCGACGTTACTCCCAGGAACGTGGCAATGGCAGTGGTGGGCTCAAGCTCTACTACTCACCTTGGCTGCGACACTGCTTGCATGCTGGCAGCACTTTAAACAACGAGTGCAGCAACCGCTCTCTTCTCATGGTGGCTATTACCAAGCGCCAGATTCATCCAATGAAAACCAACTGTTCATTGCTGGCGTACTACTCACCATTTTGGCATTAGCGGGGCTTTGGCTTAGCGAACATCATCGTTTCACCATGGCATGGTTGGGGCTTTTAGTCGTGTCGATTCCTTTATACCTTCCAAAAACACTGATGATATTGGCGGTTTGGTGTGAACAGCGCACACATTCCGGGTTGATGCAGTACCTGTTTGCCGAACTGCGAGAGCTTATTTCTCCTCTTTCTCTGGCGATGATGGCACTGCTGCTTGCCGTTACCGCCAATATGGGGATGAATACCCTAGTCGGCAGCTTTGAATCAACACTCAAACAATGGCTTGAACAGCGGCTTCATGCCGACATCTATGTCAGCCCATCTCAGGGAGAGATCGCCAATGTTGAGCAAGCTCTAGAGCAATTTGAGAACGTCCAAACCGTTTATAAGCAGTATTACGTCGACGACAACCTGTATGGCTTACCTATTTTGCTCGGCACAAAAGACAAAGACACTCTAGAGCAGACCATGGTTTTTCAATCTCGGCTTGATGACTTTTGGCCGCGCTTTTATCAAGGTGAAGTCGTTGCCATCAGCGAACCAACTGCAGTTAAACTTAGGTTGTCACTTGCAAGTGAATTTAAGCTCGACGCGATTCCAAACAAAGAACTGATCGTCGGCGCTGTTTTCCATGATTACGGTTCCCCAAATGGAGAGGTACTCTTAGCGCCGCAACTGTGGCGAGAAAGCGGTTTTACCGACTTGCCCACCAGCCTTGGTATTAAAGTGTCTGGCAATCCAGAGTTGGTTTATGAACAGTTACGTAAAGAACTGAACCTGCACCCAAGTCAGCTCTACGATCAAGCGCAGATCAAATCTATCGCCTTGGATATATTCTCCCAAACTTTTGCCATCACACGAGCGTTAAATGGCGTTACATTGATGGTCGCTGTAATCGGCCTGTTCACCGCCTGTTTTATGTTGCTCGATGCGCGCAAAGCCGCGATTGCAAGGTTGTATGCACTTGGTGTGAATCGTAAAAAGCTGATGGCGATGGTGATCGGGCAGATTGTCGCGCTAGTCAGCTTTACTCTTGTTATCGCCTTACCATTAGGGGCTTTGGTCGGTTATGTACTCACCGATATTGTTACATTGCGCGCTTTTGGTTGGAGCCTAAACTATCTATGGGATTGGAGTGATGCACTGAACATAGCTGGCGTTACGATTGTGGTCGCCGTAATTGCCACCCTGATTCCGCTTTGGCGTTTAGTCAGTAAACCTGTCGTCTCCAGCTTGCAGAGTGAGGTTCTATAATGATTCAAACCATCAAACTCACCACTTTTACTCTACTCACTCTGGCACTCCTTGGTTGCGAAGAGCAGCAACCTCAAACCATGGGGACACTATTAGGAAGTGCTGAAAGCAACCAATCACAAGATGACCAGTTCACTCCCGTTACAGAAGGAGTTGAAATCAACTTCCCCGCAGACCACCAAGCCCATCCCGACTTTCGCCATGAATGGTGGTACTTAACTGCCAATTTAACCGATGAAGATGGCCAAGCACTCGGAGTGCAGTGGACCCAATTTCGCTTTGCCGCTGCTCCGCCATCCAATTCAAATGAAGCTAAGAAAACACAATGGCAAAGCAGCCAGATCTACATGGCGCACAGTGCTGTTACTACTCAGAAAAAACACTACGCAGATGAAAAATGGTCTCGTGACCACGCAGCCTTGGCAGGTGTCGATGTTTCACCATTTCGGGTTTATCTTGATGATTGGCAATGGACATCGTCGACCGATGATCTTTTCCCTGCCACGTTGAATGCGAGCTCCGAACAGTTCGGCTACTCGCTTATTCTCACCAGTAGCGCGCCTTATCAAAAGCAAGGTAAGCAGGGATACAGCGAAAAAAGTGCAGATGGACAAGTGGCTTCCTACTACTACAGCCAGCCGTTTATTGATGTTTCTGGTCAAGTCGTCATTGATGGCAATACGCATCAAGTCTTCGGAAAAGGTTGGATAGATAGGGAGTGGAGTTCACAATTCTTGCTTGATTCACAACAGGGATGGGATTGGTTTGCTTTAAGACTTAATGATGAAACCAGCCTAGTGGTATTCCAACTGCGCGACTCTGAAACGGGGAGCGCAAGTTACTCCAACGCACGCTTAATGAATCAAGACGGTTCAGGTACTGCTATTGCTCGAGATGAGATTGCAATGCGTGTGCAGAAATATACAGAAATCGATAACCGA
The DNA here is from genome assembly GCF_024347475.1 of Vibrio fortis. NCBI lineage: Bacteria > Pseudomonadati > Pseudomonadota > Gammaproteobacteria > Vibrionales > Vibrionaceae > Vibrio > Vibrio fortis. The sequence goes on along the minus strand of NZ_AP025488.1, from coordinate 679,036 downwards.
GACTACCCAACAGAGTGGACAATCTCGATTCCAAACCACGAAATTGAACTTACCGTTTCGGCACTCAATCCCAACGCAAAAATGCCGCTGTCCGTCCCATACTGGGAAGGCCCTGTCATCATCCAAGGTTCCCACACTGGAAGTGGGTATATGGAACTGACGGGGTATTGAATAGACTTTTCAAGTTAGGCATTTATATTGCGAACACAACAAGCTAAACCAACGTAAGGCTCAGCTTATACTACCGGCGTCTAAAATCGTCATTTGATATTTTTGTGGGCTCAAGCCACTCACCCTTTTAAATGAACGAGAGAATTGCGGCAAATCGGAAAAAGAGAGTTGAGTGGCGATATGAGTTAACGGGTAGCCCTCTGTCATCAACTCGACCGCGCAAGTGAACATTAAACTGTCTTTTAGTGCTCTAAACGTCGTGCCCTCTTCGCCCAATCTACGTTGTAAGGTTCTGGGCGATGTTTTTAAAAGATCAGCGGATCGCGCGATGGTCAAGTCGAGATCCTTGGCGTAAGGGTATAAAGCCGTAAATACTTTCTCGGTATAACTTGAATGCCAGTCTTGCTCGAGTAATGGTCTATCTAAAACTCTTCCCGGCAAGTGCAACTCGGTATCTAAGATCACATCTTCAACGTAAATTTCGATTTTTGAATCATTGACATAATATTGGCACGTCTTTGAAATAACACCTCGATGATATTCAACATTTGGTGACTGAACCTTAATCTTTGAAGGCTGCCAATCTGTGCGAGACAATGTTCGAATGAGTTCAACGATATAAGCTATCGCGTAAACTTCCGACCAAACAAATTCTGAGCTGTCTTCTGTTTTTCGTTTACACCAGTACCAGCTCTCTCCGTAAGTAACATCCAACCCAACATCTACATTTGTGGAATCATGCAGATAAATATTGCTGGTTTCGCGCAAAGCGTCCCTTACGGTTTTACAATGTCGAAACTCGCCGACTAATCGCTGGACAGAGTTTCGTTGCAACGCAGTCTTAACTAGCTGTTTAAACTGCTCGACCTCAAGTTCACTCGCCAACAAGGAAACCAACTTCTTAACTGAATCGTGCGGGATAAATGCTTCATCGAGATCCATAAGTTGTGAGGGCAGACCAGACTCGGCAATCAACGGGTGCGGATCAAGCCCCAATTTTATGTAGCCAGCCACCAAATATTGCGCGTATCCACACTTGATAAGAGAAACCATCTTGTTTGCGTTCCGTTCTTTCATTCCTACCCTTACGCTCTGTTCTTAAAGTGACAACCACTAAAATCTGGTGGTTTGGCGCAAAATGACAAATTCATATAAACAAAACGTTTAGAATTTAAAAAAACTGCGATCCATTACTTCATTAATTTTTTGAATTTACTACAAAAGTAAACTAATTTTCTATTAGCACCATTAAATCGTATGCCTGATTGCAACAAATGTAATGGGTGAAAATAAAGTATAAACACCGTTAGCACCACCACCAAAAATTGTCACTTTTATATGGGAACTACTCATGAGAAATAACGAAGATTTAGAAGTTGTGATATCAAACGCATTCACCAAATCTTTGATCCGATTTTCCACACTAGCATTCATCATCATAGTTTGTTCATGGGCGTTTCTTCCTTTCTTGCCGATTTTGCTATGGGCTCTTGTGCTGGCGATCGCACTCTACCCTGTTCGCCTATTCATTGAAAAGAAGACCAAATGGACACCAGCAAGAAGCTCAACTTTGATTGCTTTCATAGGGGTCTTAATACTGGGAATCCCGACAGCTTTAGTTGGTAATGCATTCGCAACAAACATCTTACTGGCGTTTGATGCCTATGAAGCCGGAACTCTTGTGTTACCAGCACCCACCGAAAATGTAAAAGACTGGCCACTTATTGGCACCAACCTTTATGAAATTTGGAAGGAAGCATCCCTTGATCTCACTGGCTTTGTAGAAGATCGTCAACCTCAAATCAAAGAGGTGTTGAACTGGTTTGTTGAAACAGCAAGTGGCGCTGCAAAAAGTGTATTTCTTCTGATTGGAGCAATCATCATCGCTGGCATTATGCTCGCTTGGGCGCAACCAGCCACTCTTTCAATCAAAAAAATCTTTATTAGCTTCTCCAACGAACAACGAGGCACAGAGCTACATAAGCTGACAACCGCAACCATTCGTCAAGTGGCGATCGGTATTATCGGCATCGCCTTCTTAACTGCTTTGGTATTCGGTCTTACTGTAAATTTCGCATCAGTTCCTGCTGCCCCATTACTGACTATTGTCGCCCTGGTATTTGCTATCTGTCAGATACCCGTAACTTTGGTCGCTATTGTTGCTTCGGCTCTACTTTGGTCAGGAAACGACACTTCAACCTTACACAACACCATCTTTACGGTGTTGATGATTGCAGCGAGCTTAACGGACAACTTCCTAAAACCAATGGTACTCGGTAGAGGCTTGGAGGTTCCGATGCCAGTCGTCCTAATTGGTGCAATCGGAGGCATGATGTCAGGCGGAATTCTTGGCATGTTCATTGGTGCTGCCTTCTTAGCAGCGGGTTACCAAGTCTTTATGGCGTGGGTGGCAGCGGAAAGCGATAGCGCGACGCAAGCTGTGCTTGAACAACCGGAAAAGAGTACAAACAGCTAAAACAATAAAATGGGCGGTAGCCATGCTTACCGCTCTTTCCTCATCCTCAACCAATCTTTAATTACAGTGAAATAGAATAATGGATAGATTCGTAAAGGTTGTCGCGTGCCTAGCAGCCGTTATATTTCTTTGGTATGTGGCCGCAGACAGGATTACACCGTTTACTTCCAACGCTAGAGTGAAAGCTGTCGTGACGCCTATCATTCCAATGGTAAGCGGGACTGTCATCGATATACAGGCCGTGAATACGGAAGCTGTAAAGGCTGGCGCTCTGCTCGCTCGTATCGACCCTCGTCCATTTGAGCTTGTTCTTGAAAGAAGAAAAGCGGAACTAGAAACGACAACTCAAGATGTTGGGGCCTCGTCATCTGAAGTTGAACGAGCACAAGCACAGTTGACTCGACAACAAGCCAACCTGGAAAGTGTAAAAGTTCAGACAGCGAGATGGCTTGAGTTAGAAAGAAAAAGATTAATTCCTAAAGCAAAAGCAGATGAAGCGAGGGCTAGTTTATCTGATGCTGAAAGCGCCGTAGAAGTGGCTCGCGCAGAATATCAAAGTGCGGCATCGAGGCTAGGCAGTGATGGTCAAGATAACCCTAAAGTCCGCTCTGCTTTGGTGAACCTTGCACAAGCAGAGTTAGAGCTCACTTATACTGAATTAAGAGCACCATCTGATGGCGGCGTGGTCAATTTATCAGTTGCTGCTGGAGCTCATGCACAAGCAGGTCAACCAATAATGACATTCATTGATGGTAGAGATATCTGGATCGAAGCCTACATGACCGAGAACAATGTCGGCAAAATCGATGCAGGCGACAGCGTGAGCGTTGTGTTGGATACACATCCTGGACGAGTATTTAAAGGAGAAGTTGAAAGTATTGTTTCTGCGGCTTTTCATGACAACCTTGGGGCTGACGGTCTGCCAAACCCATCCACTAACAACAACTGGCTGAGAGAGCCACAAAGATTCCCTATAAGAATCGTACTAACGGATTACAGAAGCGCCAATAGCGACGATGACGTGAAGCTGTTTCTCAATGGCCAAGCAGACGTCATCATCTACACTGGCGATAACACGTTAATGAACCTTTTAGCGTCAGCCTATATAAGAACTATGTCTCTGTTAAGCTACCTATACTAGCCGTTATGCCGATGTTTTTATCAGATTCTATGCTCAGATATGGGCTCCGCGTCGCCCTCACGCCTTGGATTGTTTTTGTCTTGGGCTTAGGTATAGGCTGGAAACTCTCTTTTGTCGGAGCTGTACTCACAAGCTTATTTATCCTATCTCCAAAACAGGTGCCTGCTCAGTATGCTATTAAGCTGATCATAGTGGCTTACGTATACATGATTGGAGCATGGTATCTCTCTGCGGCTACGCGCTTTTATCCAGGGGCAACGTTAATGCTCGTTTTTGTTGGGGTCTTATTGTCTTACAAGCTTCTGGTTGTTAAAAAAGACATACTTACGGTAGTAATGGCATTACTTGGTGCGTTACTGATTCCATTACAGATGAAATCGAACCCTACTATAGCGTGGGACCTTGCAATTTGGCTGCCTCATAACCTCTTAATTGCATGGTTAGCCAGTAGCCTCGCGTTCCATCTACTACCTGCAGACGATTCGGTAAACTCACCTCAAAAATCTGATGAAAACTATTGCGAAAACAGACGCTGGTTAAGGTTAAGTATAGCGTTTTTGCCGTTTGTTGCTTTCTCATTCATTACGAGCAGCGTCAGTGCATTCACGCTTACTTACCTTGCAGTACAAGTTACTCAGTTTGCCGCCACCAGCAACAATTTCGATATGATAAAAGGAGCGATGATTGGCAATATCGCTGGTGGTTTGATGGCTGTTTTTGCTTATGAGGTGATTGTCATCGCGCCATTTCTCCCATTGCTTGCTCTTGTTCTGTTGCTTGGCTATGCATTACTAGCTCAACAACTGTTAAAGGGAAATGTATTCGCTCCGACCGCAATGACCGCCTTCACTGTTGTATGCGGTGTTTCACTGGGGCCGATTATGGATGATGCAGAAGGAAAGATTTTTGTAAGGTTGACGCAAATAGCTTTCGCAATGGCCTACATTTTCGCTGCGATGCTCATTATCAACAAGATGCTCCCTGACAAAAAGCCTCAGCCTCAATCAGAATGAGTGAATACTCTTCAAGGACTTGCCGTCGTGCCGTAACAGACCTGATTATTTCAGTGTTCAACCTCTACGCAAAAAATGCCGCTGTCCGCCCCGTTGGCAAGACCCAATCACCAATGTCCAATCACGACATACCTGTTGTCGTGTTGTTCACTCGCTTGTTGCCTGCTGCACTCTTTAAACTCACGCCATCTTTTCGAGTTTAGAGGTTGTTATGATCCGTTTCTTACTGTGTAGTTTTAGCTTTGTACTGCTCTACCCAACTGCCATTGATCTGTATTTAGTTGGGTTACCGCAAATCGCGGCGGATCTGAATGCGACCGAATCACAGCTGCATACCGCGTTTTCGATTTATTTAGCAGGTATGGCTAGCACCATGTTATTGGCAGGCAAAGTGGCGGACCAACTGGGAAGAAAGCCTGTCATCATTATTGGGGCTTTGATCTTTATTGCGGCGTCTGTGTTTGCGGGCAGTACCCAACAAATCTCAGTATTTTTAACTGGTCGCTTCTTCCAAGGGGTTGGGGCTGGGGCTTGTTATGTGGTCGCCTTTGCAATTCTTCGAGATGTACTGGATGATCAAGCCCGAGCAAAAGTGCTCTCTATGCTCAATGGCATCACCTGTATTATCCCAGTGATTGCGCCAGTGGTTGGCCACATGATCATGCTCTACTCTCCGTGGCAAACCCTATTTACAGTAATGGCAGCGATTGGTGTAGTGGTATGCGTTCTCGCCACCTTTGTTCTGCGTGAGACCTTAACTAAAGAGCGATCTAACGCCACTCTCGAACAGAGCTCAGAGTCTTTTATCAATGGCTACTTCTTAAGAAGACTGGTTATTACGACATTAGGCGTTGCCACAATACTTAGTTATGTGAACGTATCACCGATGGTGATCATGGGGACGCTAGAAATGGATCGTGGCGGTTACTCATCTGTCATGGCATACACCGCATTGGCGGGTATGCTCACCTCCTTTTGTACGCCATTTATCTTGAACCACGTGAATCAGAAAACCCTTATCGTTAGCGCACAACTTCTGTTTGCGACTGCGGCAACTGGGTTGTTGTTCTCTTCTCAACTGCACCTTGCTACACCTTATTACCTCGGATCGTTCGTCGCCTTATGTATTGGCTTCTCTTTGGGCTTTGGGGTAACAATGAGTCAGGCCTTAGCGCCATTTAGCCAACGTGCAGGGGTCGCTAGCTCACTACTTGGTATTAGCCATGTCTCTTTCTCTGCGGCGTATATCTGGCTAATGGGAGCGTTAGGGATTAATGCATTGAATATTCTAATCTTTATCCTAGTCTTAGGTAGTATCACCAGTTGCGGTCTATTACTATTAGAACGAGTACAAACAACGAATCGTCACTATGAAGAAAGCTCTCAACCGTCTTGATCTCAACTTACTTTTCACGCTGCAATTGCTTGTGCAAGAGCGCAGCGTGTCTATGACGGCGAAAAAACTCAACGTTACGCCGTCTACCGTGAGTAAGTCTTTAAATAAACTAAGGGATTGGTTTGATGATCCGCTGTTTGTAAAAACACCAAAAGGGTTAGCACCTACGCCTCTAGTTGAGAGTATGGAACAAGACCTGTCAGACTGGTTGCAGAAAAGCCATCAGCTCATGGATAAACGCAGTGAAGCGGCAAACAATAAGGTGCACTTCGATCTCCATATCGAGTCTCCCTTACTGCTCACGTTTTTGAACGACCTACTACTCAAAATTGATCAGAGTTATCCCAATGCGAGCATTAAGACCAGCAATTGGGACTACGATTCAATAGATGCTCTAATTCGTGGTGAGGCTGATATTGCGTTCACGGGGCGAGAAACTCACCCGAGGTCAAAAGAGTCTCTGGATTTGATGCCCTACTCTATCGACTTTGAAGTGTTGTTCAACGACGAACCTAAGGTGTTTCTGCGAGACGATCATCCTGCTCTAAAAGAAGAGTGGGCGCTCGATACCTTCCTCAAGTACACCCACATCAACATCGTGTGGGAGAAAAGCGAAACATGGGCTCTTGATGAAGTCCTGAAAGAGATAGGGAGAACCCGAAATGTTGGGTTGACCCTATCTAGCTTTGAGCAAGCTCTTTATATGGCAGCGCAACCGGAGCATCAAATGCTGACAACCTCTCCCGGCTATTGTGAAGATTATATCAAGCAACTTCATCCCAATTTAGTCGCACTGCCGCTACCGCTAGCAGGTGAACAGTTAGAGAAACTGACGATCCCATTCACCATGATGTGGCATAAGCGTAATGCTTATAACCCTAAGCTTGTTTGGCTCAAAGAGACACTCAGAAGCTTAATGACAAACTAACTCTAACTGGAACCTTTTCCTGCACACTAGACCCTGTTCACAGCCTCCCGCAATGATTGTAGCGAGGCTTTTATTTGCTCTAATGGTGCAGCAAAGTTCATGCGATAAAAGTTCTGATCGGGTTCACCAAACCAAGTACCGGGAGTCAATGCCAGTTTCGCGTCGTTCACAAGCAGTGACTTAAGTTGCTCGGCCTCTAGACGCAATCCAGTAAAATCAAACCAAATCTGGTTAGTGCCTTGTGGCTTGAATACCTTAACTTGCGGTAGGTGTTCTGCCATGAACTCAATGATCCAGTCGCGACTCGCTTGTGTGTATTGAAGAAACAGTTCAAACCATTCTTCGCCTTGTTGGTAAGCCGCGATCGTCGCATACGTTGTAAAAGCGTTGCCGTGACTCAGCGCCATGGATTCGACTGTCGCGTTGATTTGCTCTTTCAGGTCGTTATTAGCCGCGTAAATGTAACCATTGGAGATGCTATTCAGGCCGAAGTTTTTAGCGGGAGAGCCAATGATGGTCACGCTCTTCTCATAATCGAACTCAGCCAGGCTGGTAAACTTCGCGCCATCAAAAATGATATCTGCATGCACTTCATCACTCACGATCAAGGTCTGGTATTTCTCTGCAATCTCAACCATTCGAGCCAGCTCTTGCTGTGTCCATACTCGACCAACAGGATTGTGAGGGTTACACAATAGAACCATCTTCACGTTACCGTCACGAAGTTGTTCCTCAAACGCATCAAAATCCATGACATAACGATCTTGTTCAATCTTAAGCGTATTGTTGACCGCGGTTCTACCTGCCGACTCGATCAAGCGGCGGAACTGGTGATAGACAGGAGTTTGGATAAGGACACCCTCACCTTTTTCCGTAAATTCGCGAACCAATAGAGCAATGGCACTTAATACACCTGGCACTTGCACAAACTTGGCTGGATCTAACTCCAAGCCGTGACGTTTCTGGTTCCAAAGCGCAATCTCTTTAAAAATTGTTTCAGAATCAAACTCATAGGAGTAAGTTTCGCGACTTACCAAGCCCTGTATCGCTTGCGTAATTGGTGTCGCGATAGGAAAAGCCATATCGGCAATCCAATAAGGGGTAACGTCATCCGAACCATAGACTTGTTTGAGCATTTTGCTGTCGTGCTTGATGAATTTATCAAGGGCGTTTTGGTTATCTGGAATGGCTTTAAACATCGTTTCTCTCTGTTAGTTTCTAGTTTTCTACCTATAAGACGCTACAACATGGAAAAAGACGCAAATTATTTCGAATTTTTTCTTAGAATCATGTGAAAACGTTTGAAGCTTGTATTTGCGAAACTGTGTTGCATCGATACACCCACTATGAGACGTATATTGAATTGCTCAAAGAATTTTCACCAAGGCTGCCGCAGTCAAAATTAAGCCAATGAGAGTCTTGTCACTAGTATCCCGAACGACCGCACGTTAACATCATCTGAATTCGTAAACGGTTTGAGGTTATAGATGCTAGTTACCCAGCAGGATATCTATCATTCAGATGAGCTACTGCAATTATTGCAAAGCAATGAGAACAAGTTGAACCTGCGCTCTACGATACTTCCTAGTGGTAAAACCATCTTGCATCAAGGTGACGAGATAGAAGACATCTTGTTTATATGCCAAGGAGAAGTGTCACTGTATCGAACTTCTGAAGGAGGACGGCGCTATCAGTTGGGCTGCTACAAACACAATGGTTTTCTTGGACTCATGGAACTATTTTCTGGCAAAACATGCTTCTACTCCGTTGTTTTAGAATCTGAAGCCCAAGCTTATATTGTTAATGGCAGTGCTTTTCAGCAACTGGTGTGCGAAACGCCAGAGCTTGCCGCCAGCACATTCAAACACCTCACATCGAAATGGTATCTATCCGTCGAGAGAATGACTCGTAATATACTACACTCAATCACCTACTGCGTTGTCGATGACTTACTCGAACATGAGGCGCAATCATCTGGTCAGCCTTATACCGCGAATAAGAACCTTGAGTGTGAAAGGCTTGGTACTAGCCTAAGAGTTTACAATCGTATTTTAAAACAACTGTCTGAACGTGGCGCAATTCGTGTTCATCGCAGCTACTTGGAAGTGTTAAGTGTTTCGATACTTGAGCAAGTTCGATTAGAAGAAGTAGAAAAATAGAGCGACACCATTAAGGTCGCTCTATTCGCACTAGAGTCTCGCGCGAGATCTATATAAATCGTTTAGTTCCAGCGCTGATGCTTGAGGATGTTCTCAGACGTGAAGTTAGGGTAAGCCATCTTCCAAACATTCAAACCATCATGTTCTTCGGTTGAATACTTATCGAAAAATGTTTCTAGTTCATCGCTCATTTTGTTTTGAAGTGCCGCTTGAGGTGGCTCAGATAAGTAACGCTCTCCCATCGGGTTTGCCAAGTCATACCAATTGTCTTGTGGTGAGCCATCTTTCGCGTAGTAACGAACCAATTTCCAACGCCCATTTGTGATCATCCGTGAGTTACCACGTTCTGCAATTTGGTACTCTTTCCAATCTCTTACACGTTCACCTTTCATCATTGCAAGCAAGGATTGCCCTGGACCGTAGCTATAGTCATAAGGTTTGCCAGCACTTGCTGCGTCTAGAATCGTTGCATGTAGATCTAGAAGGTCAACAAACTCGCCACGAACTTGTTTAGTGCGAACCATAGACTTAGGACCTTTAATGATAAATGGGATCCTAACCGTCTCTTCATAGTAATTATATGGGAAGCTCGCATTCACCTTGCCGTATAAACCATATTGGCCCATCAATAAGCCGTGGTCAGAAACAAACGCGATCATGGTGTTATCCAGTAACCCTCTACCTTCAAGGCTATCAAGAAGCTGACCGACTTGATCATCCAGCAGAGAGACAGCAGCTAAATACTGGGCTAGGGTTTCTTCGTGGTTGCCGGGAGTAAGCGTGTAATCACTCATATTATCCAGAGCAGAGTTACCACCAAATGCCACCACTTTATGGGCGATTGGACGATATTTCTCAACTAAACGTTCTGGCAGATCTTCGAACGGAAAGTGTGGTTCCACATAGTTTAGACTAACGAAGAACGGTTTATCGCTCGGCTGATCGATGAATTTCACCGTCTCTTTTGTTAGGTATTGAGCTTGAACCCCAGTATGTTCAACATTTTTACCATCACTTGAAAACAGCACGGTACCGCTGTGAAGGTATTGGTTTTTCCAACCAGCTTTGAGCGCGTCATAGCTCAACCAGCGATCAAAACCACGAATCGGATCTTTACTGTCTGTCGTGGCATGCCATTTACCGATGAGTGCGGTTCTATAGCCAAGATCTTGCATGCGCTCTGACAGCAATTTCTCACCATCGAGCCAATTGGCATCAAACTCTGGATTCTCCGCTAAGAAGTCATAAACACCATGTTGAGATGGCATTTTACCGGTATGAAATGATGCCCGTGCAGCACTACTCACCGGCGCAGGTGTCATCCCATTTTCAAATCTAACCCCTGTTTCAGCAAGATAATCAAGGTTTGGGGTGTCGATGTACTCTTTGTTTTGTAGCCCTGTTGCCCATTGCCCTAGGTCGTCCGCCATGATCACGAGAATATTGGGCTGTTCAGGCTCTTGGTTAGCGACAGCCACATTTGCCAATGTCATTGCTCCTAAAGCAAAGGCACTGGTGAGGGGGTTAAATTTAAACTTCATTGTTTCACTCCGAGAGGTTGCTCTTTTCTTTTTATGATGTCCATGAGCGCTGTGGTTGGGTAACCCGACTCATGCAGTTTTTTCATTAATTGAAAATAAGGTTGGCTATAGCGATAGAAGGTTTTGTATCCGCGACAAAGGTAGTTCTGCTCGGGTTTTGCCGCTGACGATAGGCCAAAACGGTGTTTAGGGCAGCCACCATTACATAAACTCAAATAGGGGCAATTCAGGCAATCGTTCGACAGGCTTGTTTGTTTGCTCTGTCCAAATTCATGACTCTCGATAGATTGGTTGATGGTGCTAATCGAGGTTGAGTGGATATTGCCGAGCTTAAATTCTGGATAGACGTAATGATCGCAAGCGTAAATATCACCGTTGGCTTCTAGAGCAAAGGCGTTACCACAGGTGGGTGCAAATATGCAGGTTTGAGATTCCTGACCGGCTGTTAGCGCAAATGTATTTTCAAACCACTGTATCCAAATCGTGCCAATATCTTTTCTTACCCAGTGATGAAAGATGGTCGACATAAACAGCCCAAACTTTTCACCATCAACACTCCAATCGGTCACTTGACTCGACTCCGCTCTTCCGGGGTGCAAGAGGGTGAGGCCGTCGCTGGTTGTTTCTGTGGCTTTGCGCTCGACAAGAGGAATAAATTGCATGTGCTGACTGCCTAAGCTTTTCAGGTAGTCATAAATAACTTCGGGATGCTCGACACTCTCGTGGTTCACTACGGTCAGAGTATTAAATTCAACTTGGTGCTGCTTTAGTAGAGCAACCGCTTTTTCAACCAAGTGATGGGTTGGCTTATCACTACGGGTGCGTCGATATCTATCATGGATTGCTTGAGGGCCATCAATCGAGATTCCGATTAAGAATTGATGCTTATGAAAAAACTGACACCATTGCTCATCAAGCAATAAGCCATTGGTTTGGAGTGTGTTGACTATCTTTTTCCCCGCGCCATAGAGACGCTGTAGCTCTATTGCTCTCTCAAAAAAAGATAGCCCTAGCAGAGTGGGCTCGCCTCCCTGCCAAGCGAAGACGACTTGCTCTGTAGGTTGCGCTTCAATCTGCTGCTGCATATAACGCGACAGTGTCTCGTCACTCATATAAGCCGTTTTGCCCTGATCAGGGTATAGGTGCTGTTTTTCTAAATAGAAGCAGTACGTGCAATCAATATTGCACTTTGAACTGCTTGGCTTTGCCATTACGTGGCACCCTGTGACTGCGCTCATACATCGACTCCTATTTAATCTGGAGCCAATGATAAAAAGTCATTGATAGAGCAAATAGGACATATGTCCTAAGCGCTGCCAAAGTAATAAAAATCGGGGCTAGATCACGCTATACGAGCTGACATTTATTGTGCGAAGCTTGGTTTAATTAGTTACCTACAGCAGTCGATTCTTATACTGCTCTGGTGTTTGTCCTGAGTACTTCTTAAACATAGAAATGAAAGGACTAGCTTGGTTATAACCTAAAGTCAGAGCGACCTCTTTCACTGATTGGCCATTACGGAGCAAGTCCATCGAATAGAGATAACGAACCCGCAATCGCCATTCGGTGAAACTCATCCCCAGCTCACTTTGGCAATGGCGTGACAAAGTACGCTCTGTAGTGTGGACGCGCTCCGCCCAATCTTTGAGAGAAATCTCATCGGTTGGATTCTCCTCAATCGCCGCTAGGATTGGAGCTAGGTATTTGTTATCAGTGGACGGCAAGAAGTGATGTTCGACTTGTCGCTCTGCTAGTTGATCAAGCAATACTTGAACTAGCCGTTTGTCTGGTTCGCTCTCAGCCACATTGATACTTCTCTCGCGAAAATCATCAATGATCGACGACACGATCGGCGTGATCTTTATCAGGCTGGTCTTTTCTGGCAGATGTTGTGTTAGCTCTGGTGCGATATTCAGTGAGCAGTAATCTAATGGTTTGCGATTGTAACTGCAGTGCATTACGCCAGCAGGCACCCAAATGGCGAGGTGAGGTGGCGCTAAGAAACGTGTTCCTTCGGCTTCCATTTCCAGAATTCCGCCACTGATTAGCTGTACCTGTCCCCAAGGGTGGCTATGGACTCGGGTTTCAGTATTAGAGAGAAACGCTTCGAAATTCATAAATACGTTGGATGGTGCCTTATCAATTGATAAGGACGGATGAAGGTTTCTTGTGTGTTTTTTCAAACTTGTCTTCCTATCGCGTTCGATGTCTTTTTAAAGATATCTGTTAGTGTAACGACCTGTCAAACTATGCACATCAACTCATTTTGCGATGGAATTCACATGTCATATCTTCTGCCATTTTTTACTGTTTGTATTTGGGGTGCCAATGCCATTGTGAATAAGATGGCGGCGAGTGTTATCGAACCTAGTGCAATGAGTTTTTTCCGTTGGTTTGTCGCCATGCTCCTTCTTACACCTTTTTGTCTGCCGAGCGCCATTAAACAGTGGCCGGCGATTAAGCCTAACCTCGCTAAGCTAGCCTTTCTGGCTTTATTGGGAATGGTGTTGAACCAATCTCTCGGTTACTACGCTGGCCTCACCACCAGCGCGTCAAACATGGCATTGATCACCTCATTGGTACCGTTGATCAGCGTATTTTTAAGTGTTCCACTGCTACACAAGTCGATTTCAGGGCTGAGTATTGTCGGTGGTGTGCTGTCGTTGTCTGGCTTAGCCTTCATGCTAGGTAAAGGCGACCCACTGTTTTTCTTGCACCAAGAACTTACCCAAGGTGATGGCTATATGTTGATTGCAGCCTGCGTCTACGCCTCTTACTGCGTACTACTTAAACGTTGGAAGATGCCTGTAAGCAACTGGGTAGTGATCTACATGCAGGGCCTATTTGCAGTCGCGATGTTAACACCATTATGGTTGACCAGTGAGCAACTGATGCCTTCTCAAGCGTCACTGCCACTCATCGCTTATGCCGCAATCGCTGCGTCGGTATTGGCACCTTGGATGTGGGTAAAAGCTATCGACGCAATTGGAGCCGACTCTAGTGCTATGTTTATGAACCTACTACCAGTTGTTGCCGTCGTTCTCGCAGCAACTTGGCTTGGCGAGACAGTACATGACTACCACTTCATGGGCGGCATCATGGTTATCTCTGGGGTGATCATGGCGCAAATCAAAAGGAAGCAAGTGGTCAAAGCGGCTATTCCTCAGCAGGGTTAGCATTCAACACTCAGGCTTCAAGTTGAGGTAAATGTAGCTCCAATATACTTACCTTCAGAAGCGAAATGAACCGCAGCGTTTGTTTCGCTTTTTCTCTCTGATTTAGCCAAGAACTCCATACTGTTATCAATGATTAATAACCCTACTATTTGTTGCAATATTGTAATTATTCCTTTTTAATGCATAAAGTTCTGTTTAAGTCGTAAAGGAATTACAATGACTAAATCACCCTTATCTATCGTCCTCCCTACTCTATTAGCTTTAGGTTCTACTTCTGCTATCGCTGCACAGGTTCCATCAGAAGCCTTACTAGCCGATGAGCAATATTTTGTTCGCGGTAATGGTGCAGAGCCCAACACATTAGATCCAACGTTTGTTAACTCAGGCATGCCAGGGGATATTATCGTCAATGACATGTTCGAAGGCTTCGTGATTGAGAATCGCGACGGACAAATTATCCCAGGACAAGCTCAAGATTGGCATTTCAGCAATGATGGTAAAACCGTCACCTTTACTCTGAAAAAAGGACTTCAGTGGTCAAACGGTTCACCCGTTACAGCGAATGACTTCGTATTTGCGTGGCAACGTGCAGTCAACCCAAAAACAGGCAATAACACTAGCTTTGTGTTCAAGACAGCTAATGTGGTTAATGCAGAGGAGATCATCGCTGGCGACAAAGCCCCTTCAGAACTGGGAATTAAAGCTCTCAGCCCACTGACTGTCGAAATCAGCTTAAGTAAACCTACTCCCTACTTCATGAGCTTAATGAGTATTAAAACCTTCTTCCCCGTTCCAAGTGAACTGGTTAAAGAGAAAGGTGATCGTTGGACACGTGCAGAAAATATCGCAACGAATGGGGCCTATACGCTCTCAGAATGGGTACCAAACGAGTATGTTAAAGTCGAGCGTAATCCTAAGTACTGGGACAACAGTTCGACCGTGATCAACGGCGTAACTTATCTTGGTTTATCGTCTCAAAATGCAGAGTTAATTCGTTATCAATCCGGCGAAATTGATATGACCAACCGTGTCCAGCTTGAGTATTACCAGAAGCTGATTAAAGAGAGTCCAGAGCAAATCAAGGCCCAAGCTCTGCTCGGCTCCTATGTGTATTCGTTTAACACGCGCCAAGCTCCTTTCGATAATGTAAAAGTTCGTCAAGCATTAAGCATGGCGGTGAACCGCGAGATCTTAGTTGATAAGATCACAGGGCAAGGTGAGCCAGAAGCGTACAGCGTGACACCAAGCAACATTCCAAACTACCAAGCACCAAAAGCAGATTTTAAGCAGTTAGACGCAAACCAAAGGTTGAGCAAAGCCAAACAACTTCTACAAGAAGCCGGATATACCGAAGATAATCCACTTGAGTTTACGTTGACTTACAACACTAGCGAGAACCACAAGAAGATCGCGCTTGCTATCGCCTCAATGTGGAAGCCTTTAGGGGTGAAGGTCGAACTAGAAAACATGGAATGGAAAGCCTATGTAGCGGCAAAAAGTTCTGGTGACTACCAATTAGCACGCTCATGGGCGTTTGGTGATTATCCAGAGCCCTCTGCGTTGCTTGAAGGCTTTACTTGCGGTCACACCTCTAATGAAAGCGGATTCTGTAACCCAGAATTCGATAAACTGATGCAGCAAGCGAGCCAGATTACCCAGCAAGATGAGCGTTTCAAGGTATACCAACAAGCTGAGGAGTTACTCAACGATTCAGCTGTAGTCATTCCTCTTTATCACTACAACCACACTCGTTTGGTACGTAACTCTTTGAAAGGTCTACCGGTTAATAATCCTAAAGGAAACATCTACGCGAAAGACCTATATTTTGTCGAAAAATAACCAATAGATGGCTAGTAATAACACACCATTCGATATAATATAGGCTTTAATTGACCAAATACTCAACGGTCAGTTGGCATATAAAACGAGAGGCTAGGATATTAGCCCCAATATGAAAAACACCGAGCTCAAAACTCGGTGTTTTTTCATATCTGTATCAGTTAATTCTAACAATACCTATCTCCCCAATATTTCCCCGCTCAACCCGCAAACTCTACTTTTAATTCCTACGACTAAAGTATATGTTATTGGTTAGTAACATAGTTGTTGCAGCCCAAGATAATAATTAAAAGGACTAGAGATGAGCAGTAGTCAAAATGGAAAACGCGACGTAACTTTGCGCTTTTTAGCTGAGCCCGGAGATGTCAATTTTGGTGGTAAAGTTCACGGTGGTGCCGTGATGAAATGGATCGACTTAGCGGCCTATGCGTGTTCAGCAGGTTGGAGTGGCAAATACTGTATCACTGCTTACGCAGGTGGTATCCGATTTGTAGCGCCAATTCACGTGGGTAACTTGGTCGAAGTTAGCGCAAAAGTCATCTATACGGGGTCTTCATCAATGCATATCGCTATTGATGTTCAAGCAAGTGATCCTAAAGAACTCAACAACCGTCTCACGACTCACTGTATTGTTATCATGGTTGCAGTTGATGAGAATGGCTTACCAACCAAAGTGCCAGAATGGGTACCAGAGACTCAAGAAGACATCGAACTGCGAGACTCTGCTGTTCGCTTAATGAACATGCGCAAAGAAATCGGTGAAGAGATGGAAGCGCACGTTAAATACTTGAAGTAATTCTTAAGGTTACGCACTTTACTCTTAAGTGCGTGACTCCCCTTCCTCAACTTACATCTTCCATAACTAGCCAAGCTGTAAAATATTATAACTGTAATAAAGTCGTCATTTAGCTCTGCTTAAATACTGCCATCTTACATGGACACCAACGTATTTCTGGAGCAACTCTTGAGCGTCACGCGCACTACTTTGAGTGAATCAACCCTTAACAACCTAAAAGCGGTTGAGTATCAATGGGTCAGGACCCTGTATGTAGAAGGCTATAACAACGAAGAGATCAACCATTATATCCAAGCGTGTTTTGGCGGTGATAACACCTTCGCAGACCTCTTCAGACGCGTCGCATTAGACCAAGAGAGTATCTACGTATTACTACAACACCTAGGTTGCGCTCCTTCCAATAGAGAACTATAACCCAATACATTTCAGCAAGTTATAAATAGCGAACTATTGATAAGCGCCTATTCCTCTAGCTCGCTGTATCTCCAAACTGCCTTGCCATACAGTTTTTATGCAACACGAATCATTGTTGCATTACTTTCATTGAAGTCTCACGCAGCAGGCTTTGACCAAAGTATCAATTCCCTTTTCCCTACTTATACTGACTCTGTGACTCGCTACAGAGGATGTGACTAGTCATTAGAGATGTGATTTCTAACAGGTATAAAAAAACCCAAGTAAATACTTGGGTTAGAGTTACAAAAACCACTAATCATTGAATAGCGTAAGGAACCTGATTAGTAGCCAGCTATGCGTAACCTGAGGGTTATTTTTATTACTGATCGGCGGCCAAACCAAATGATGTAATAAAAATGCCAATATAGAGCGACCTTGCGGTCGCTCTTTGTCTTTCTTATAAGCTCTAGCTTATCCTTTTACACCACCTGCCGTCAAACCACCAACTAACCAACGTTGTGCTAGTAGGAAGACAATTGTAATTGGAAGAGCTGATAGTACTGCTGCTGCCGCAAAGTCACCCCATAGGTAGTTTTGTGGGTATAGGTACTGCTGCATGCCAACCGCTAGTGTATAAGAGTTCACATCTGAAAGCAGGATAGACGCAACCGGAACCTCACCAACAACCCCGATGAACGATAGGATAAATACTACCGCTAGAATTGGCACAGACAGTGGTAGTAGTACCAATCGGAATGCTTGCCATGGCGTTGCACCGTCTAGTGCTGCCGCTTCCTCTAGAGAGTTATCAATCGTTTCAAAGTAACCTTTGATTGTCCAAACGTGCAGTGCGATACCCCCTAGGTAAGAGAAGATAAGACCGCCGTGCGTATTCAAGCCTAGGAAAGGAATGTACTGACCCAGTTTGTCGAATAGCGCGTAGATTGCAACCAGTGCCAATACTGCTGGGAACATCTGGAAAATCATCATCGCTTTTAGAATTGTCTCTTTGCCTTTAAAGCGCATACGAGCAAATGCGTAAGCCGATGTTGTAGACAGTGCCACAATCAAGATTGATGTGATACCAGCAACTTTTACTGAATTCCATAACCAAGTTAGTACTGGGAATGGAGGCGGTGTTACCGAACCATCGGCATTCGTTACTGGGATACCCAGTGCCAGTTTCCAGTGTTCCAGTGATGGGTTCTCTGGAATCAAGCTACCTGTTGCAAAGTTACCTTCACGGAATGAGATCGCGATGATCATCAATAGTGGGAAGATAATCAGTGCTAGGAAGCACCACAGCGCAATATGCGTTGCCCACACTCGGTATTTTAGGCTTTTACCTTGTACCATAGCCATTGTCGTGCTCCTTAATCTTGAGACAGTTTAGTGAAACGAAGGTTTAGTAACGCTAGGGCACCTACTAGTAGGAAGATAAGCGTTGCGATTGCACTTGCTAGACCGAAGTCTTGACCGCCGCCGCCTTCAAACGCGATTCGGTACGTGTAGCTTACAAGCAAGTCTGTGTAACCCGCTGGTTCAGAAGTACCAATCATGTTTGGACCACCGTTCGTCAACAGCTGAATCATTACGAAGTTGTTGAAGTTAAATGCGAATGCTGCAATCAGTAGCGGTGTTAGTGGCTTAATCATCAACGGGAAGGTAATGCGCTTGAAGTTATCGATGAAGTTCGCACCATCAATCGCAGACGCTTCGTATAGGTCATCAGGAATCGCCTTCAATAGACCCATACATAGGATCATCATGTAAGGGAAACCTAGCCATGTGTTTACGATAAGCACCATCGTCTTCGCTAGGATTGGATCAGAGAACCAGTTCGGCTTCAGACCGAAGATGCTCTCTAGCACCATGTTGATTTCACCAAAGCTCTGGTTGAACAAACCTTTAAAGATAAGGATTGAGATAAACGCTGGTACTGCGTAAGGCAGAATCAGTAGAACACGGTAAACTGCACGGCCTTTCAGCTCTTCCCACTGTACGATGTTCGCAAGAATCAAACCAATCGCCAGAGTGAAGGCTACAGTACAAATCGAGAATACAACCGTCCAAATAAAGATACTGATAAACGGTTCTTTGATGCCTTCGTCTTTCCAAACACGCTCAAAGTTAGCCGTACCGATTTCAACTACGAAGCCCGGAGAGATGGTGTTACCAACGAATGCACCGTTTTCATCAACTGGCTGGTAGAAACCCACTTCCATATTTGGCTTTAGAGTTTCACCCGTTTCGTTGTTGTATAGCGTTTCACCATCGTCTTGCATTGTGTATAGCGGAACCACAGCAGCAAACTTACGTAGGCCGCTCATGCGGATGTCTTCACCTGATGGTAGGTGGAAATCTACAGCACTGATTGCAGTACGATTTTGGATGATGGTTTTGATCTTCTCTTTTTCGCCTTGAGCAGAGTCGATCGCTTTCAGATCCATATCGCTGACGTTCAGGCCGTCTAACGAGAACTCTTCAGTCGCGAGAAGTTGCTCACCATCTTTAACCACGATTTGGTGGCCGTTATCTGTTTTGTACAGAGTGAATGGGAAGCTGTCACCGCTTTGGAACGTACGGTCCATTAGGACGGTTTGAGTACGCTCAAGCGAAAGTTGGTTTTTTGCACTGTAGTTAGTGAACGCAAGACCGACGGTATATGCCAAAGGGAAGAGAATGAAAAGAATCATTCCGGCAATACCAGGGTAGATGTAACGGTGTGCGTAAGTTTTCTTGCTACCGAAAACGTAAAGAGCTAAAGCCGTTAGGATCACTGTAAGCAACGCGAATGCGAGCTCACCGCGAGAATACATTAGGATTGTAGCGTAGCCATTGATTAAGCCGACGCTACCAAGCAATCCCCACTTAATGAAGACGCTTTTACTTCCTGGAAGGCTTGTTGGTGCTGGAATAGCATCTGTACCTTGAACTGACTGCATAGAGGAACCTGCTAGCGATATATAAAAATAGAAAAGTAAGGAGGGGTTGCCCCCTCCTTAAAAGGGTGTTTCGTCGATATTATTTAGTCATGCGTGTTTCAGCAGCTTTAAGAGCTTGGTCTACCGTTTGACGACCGTCAACTACGTTACCAATTGCCTCTTCCATGCTGTACCAGAACGTTGTGAACTGAGGGATGTTAGGCATGATTTCGCCGTTCATCGCGTTGTCCATTGTCGCTGCGATACGAGTGTCGCTGTCTAGTTGACGTTGGAAAGAGTTAAGCGCTACAGCACCTAGTGGTTTGTCGTCGTTTAGGCTCTTAAGACCTTCGTCAGTCAGTAGGTAGTTCTCCATGAACTCAACCGCTAGGTCACGGTTTGGAGACGCAGTGCTGATACCACCAGCCCATACACCAACGAAAGGTTTAGATGCTTTACCGTTGAACTTAGGTAGAGTTGCAACACCGTAATCTACGCCAGATTTCTCGATGTTTGCCCAGCCCCAAGGACCGTTGATTGTCATTGCAACGTTACCTGCAACGAACTCAGATTCTGCTACAGAGTAGTCCATGTCAGCAGAGATCACTTTGTCTTTAACCATCTTCTCGATGAAGCCAAGAGACTTTTGAACGCCTTTTGTTGCTACACCAGCGTCTTTGATGTCGTAGCCTTCAGCGCCTTGCTTGAATGCGTAACCGCCGTCAGCAGCAAGTAGAGGCCATGTGAAGTATGCGCCGCCACGTAGAGGCCACATGATCGCTTTCTTGCCGTCTTTTTGTAGCTCAGCGTTAAGTGCTGGGATCTCTTCCCAAGACTTAGGTGGCGTTTTGATAAGTGCTTTGTTGTATATTAGAGAAACTGACTCAACCGCTACTGGGTATGCAATTGTTTTACCTTCGTAAGACACTGCGTCCCATGCGAAGTCTACGATGCCTTCTTTTGTTTCTTTAGAAGGTTTGATATCCACAAGAAGACCTGCTTCTGCAAAACCACCGAAACGGTCGTGTGCGTAGAAAATCATGTCTGGGCCGTCACCTGCAGCTGCAACTTGAGAGAACTTCTCTTCTAGTTTGTCAGGGAAAGCAACAGTAACTTTTACGCCTGTATCTTCTTCAAAGCGTTTACCTACTTCTGCCATGCCTTCGTAAGCTTTATCACCACCTACCCAGATAGTTAGTTGACCTTCTTCGATAGCAGCGTTTGCACCGAAAGAACCCAGAGCAACTATTGTACCTAGAGCTACAGCGCTTAGAGCGTTTTTCATGTTAATATCCTTTTTATATTTATACGTAGGGCGCATTCATTTAAGACGAGCCAGTTTTCGATAGATATGATCTGAAAAAACCGTCTTAAGCTCATCATCCTAGCCACTACGCCCCAGCTATTATGGCTTAAATTCGTGATCGCCATCGGGTCGGATTAGAGAGCAAAATCACAAAACGCGTAAGCACCGTGATCAATATCACCGTTATCCAATGAATTTATTTGAAGTGGATCGCTTATTCCCTTTCACCCTTTATATCTACTCCTCCCCTCCTACTCCCCCTAGTTAATTTTGCATTAGGAGGATGTACTCTTTCTTGGATTCACCGAAACTGCAGTCATCCAAGAGTGGATAGTAAGAACCCTTTACCGGCAATTGTTTGTTGCTCTTATAAAGACCGAACATACTTGTTGGCTTGCATTGCCCGCTTTTGTCTTAAATTAAGCATCAAGCTAAACCAGTGATGGAATCACGGGGGAGGTTTAGCTGGATGTGGGGGAAAGAGACATCTGCTTGGCTATGAGGGTGTGTTTGGTTGGATTGACAATTTGTTGAAGCCACCAAACACACCCGTTTTTTCTTACACACTCAATACTTACCAATTCCTACAGTTACTGCTGACCCAATAATCTCTTATAATGATAAGCAGTAAATTTTAAAATTTGATCGATCGAGGACGAGCTAGATGGCGAGTGTCACGTTAAAAAACGTTTATAAATCATATGGTGATGTACAGATTTCTAAGGACGTAAACTTAGAGATCAACGAAGGTGAGTTTGTAGTATTCGTTGGACCATCAGGTTGTGGTAAATCGACACTATTACGCTGTATCGCAGGTCTAGAAGATATCACTTCAGGTGATTTATACATTGGCGACGAACGTATGAACGACGTTGAGCCATCTAAGCGCGGCGTGGGCATGGTATTCCAATCATACGCTCTATATCCTCACCTTAACCTATACGACAACATGTCTTTTGGTCTTAAGCTAGCGAAAGCAGACAAGGCTGAGATCGACAAACGTGTTGAGCATGCCGCTGAAATCCTTCAGCTAGGTCACCTACTAGAGCGTCAACCAAAAGCGCTTTCTGGTGGTCAACGTCAGCGTGTTGCTATCGGTCGTACTCTGGTTTCTCAACCAAACGTATTCCTACTGGATGAGCCTCTATCTAACCTAGATGCGGCGCTACGTGTTCAAATGCGTTCTCAAATCACGAAGCTACAACGTCAGCTTGGTTGTACCATGATTTACGTAACGCACGACCAAGTAGAAGCAATGACGATGGCAGACAAAATCGTTGTTCTTGATGGCGGTTACGTATCTCAAGTAGGTAAGCCTCTTGACCTATACCACTACCCTCAAAACCGCTTCGTTGCAGGCTTCATCGGTTCACCTAAGATGAACTTCATGTCTGTACACATTGAAGCTGTAGAGTCTGAGCGTGTGATGGTTCAACTTTCAAACGGCATGACTTTCTGGGTTCCTGTAGATGGCACAACGGTCAATGTTGGCGACCGTATGTCACTGGGTGTTCGCCCTGAGCACTTGCTGTCTGCTGAGAACGGCGATGCAACCATCGAAGGCGAAGTGATGATTGTTGAGAAGCTAGGTAACGAAACTCAAGTTTACCTAAACCTAGAGAGTGCTGATGCTGACGTTATCTTCCGTCAACCAGATACATTAGACGTTGAAGTAGGCGACAAGCTTGCTATCGGTATCCCAGCGCACCGTTGTCACCTATTCCACAGCGACGGTAAAGCATGTCGTCGTCTGTACGTAGAGAAAGGTACAGAGTAAGCCTCGACTATAGATTCGAGCTCTGTTTCTAAGAATAAATTGCCCTGTCAAAATCCCTCCTCGTGAGGGATTTTTTCTGTCTTAAAGGCAAGCCTAAATTGAAACCAGCGAGATGGCCAAAATGAGTCACCTACAAGGCGCTTCTACTCCCCTTCTCCAAACCATCTAAAAGCCCTGTCAGCGCATACAAAAAAGGCCCAGCATTCGCTAGACCTTTGTCATTCTTATAGGAGTTGCCCCGGCACCGACCAGATTAGTGGATTGGTGTGTTCTTTTGGTTGAACTTACCGAAGTGCTCTTCTAGTACTTCTGGTGTTAGTTTACCTTCCGCTTCTAGACGCTTAAGCTCCGCAACAACAGCCTTTTGCTCTTCTAATGACGGTAGTTTCACTTCTGGCTCGTCGCCCATCTCTTGAGACATTAGCTCAAGTTCTTTTTCAAAATCGCTCATGATTTTTTCTTACCTAAACATTAATACTCAGACAATTTTACTCATTTCTAGGCAATGATGCTAGGTGCTTTGGCCCTGCCCTGGAAAACCAAGGCAAGGCCGATACGCAAATAGTTATTTTAAAACTAAAAGCTTAAAGCTTAAATGAGCCAACCATCTTATCGAGACGAGAAGAGAGCGAACGCAATTCTTGGCTAGCATCAGCCAGTTGCTCTGCCGTTCCAGTCGTCACTTCGTTGATCGCGTTAATCTCTTCAATATTCTGGTTGATGGTGTGAACCACGGTTGACTGCTCTTCAGTCGCGGTAGCTACCTGAGTATTGCGGTCTGTGATGTCTAAGATTCGATCTGAGATACCGCCTAGCACTTCAACCGCTTCATCAGAAGCTGTCACGCCTTCCATCGTAATGATCTTACCAGCGCTCATTGCAGTCACCGCATCTTTAGCATCGCTCTGCAGTTGGTTGATCATCTTTTGAATCTCTTCCGTTGAATCTGCAGTACGGCTTGCTAGGTTACGAACCTCGTCCGCTACTACCGCAAAACCACGACCTTGTTCACCAGCACGCGCCGCTTCAATCGCTGCATTAAGTGCCAGTAGGTTAGTCTGCTCAGAGATGTCACGAATCACACCCAGAATAGAACCGATATCTTGTGTGGTTGACGCTAGCTGTTCAATCACTTGACCAGTGCTCTCGATGTCTTGTGCCAATCGGCTGATCGCATCTTTCGCTTTGTTAACCACTTCACGACCAACTTCAGTGTTATCAGACGCGTGTGTTGCTGTTTCTGCTGCTGTTGCTGCGTTAGAAGCGATCTCACTGATGGTCATACCCATCTGGTTGATGGCTGCTACCACTTGAATGGTTTGGTCACGCTGCTCTTGGCTGTTGTCATGTGTGATGTGCGCTTTACTTGATACGCTTTCAGCCGCAACTTGAAGCGCTTGACTGGTTTCACACACCTCTTTCATCGACAAGTGAATCTTCTCAATGAAACCATTAAAACCTGCCGACAGTTGTGCAATCTCGTCGTTACCTTTCACTTCAATACGTTGTGATAGGTCACCATCGCCCTTACCCAGATCAGTGAAACGCTCAGAAAGAAGCTTGATTGGTTTGGTGATGCTATTGGCTAGCAAGAAGCCCATAAAGATAAATGCTAGAGCGACAACGACTGTCATGATCAGCATCTTCTGTGCCGTTGCATCAAGCTCAGCAAACACTTCTGACGTTGGCACCACACCAATAACGAACCAATCCATTGACGAAACATAAAGACTCGCCACAAACAGTTCTTGACCTTGGTATTCTGTAGTAATCAAGTTAAAGCCAGACTTATTCAACAGTTGGCTCGCTTGTGCACCATATAACTGCTGTAAAGATGAATCGCTGCGCGCTCTGTCACGGTGAATTTGTACATCACCCTGGCTGTCAGTTAAAAAGACAAAACCGGTGTTTTCAATTTTGAAGCTGTTCAACAAGCTCACCATGTCATCCATGGATTTCGACAAACCAGACATTGCTGTGCCATTAGGCTGCTGATAGTTGGCGAACATCTTCACTTCACCATTCGCTTCTTGGAACATGCTCACCATGGTCGGCTGACCCGATTGAGTAAAGCCAAAGAACCAACCGTCTTGTTGTTGGTTTAGCTGACGCAGGAATCCGTTCTGGTTCCAGTAGTAAGCTGTATCTCGGTTGGCGACAGACGCGTCGTTTAATTGATATTGATTACGAACGTTATTCAGTTGTTTAACGAGTTTTGCTTCAATGCTTGGGTCGCGATCGGTTGTTGCAATCGCGTCGGCAATGAATTCATTAGATGCTACCTGCTCCGCCGCCAATAAAAGCTGCGACACTTCTCGGTCAACTTCGCCATTGATACGCTCGAGCAAGCCCGGTAGTTCGATATCAATCAATCGATGACTTAATACATCTCTAGCTTGGCGCTGTGCCATTGCTCCAACAATCACGGTTGACGCTAGTACTGCAAAGGTGATCCCTGCAACCACTTTTTGCTTAATACTCATTGAATTTAATTTGAACATGTTTGTGCCCCTAAATTGGCCGGAAAACTGTAACGCTTCTATATCGACCACAGTATCAAATACTTTAACCATTGCTAAGGCCACTATTGATACGACGAATAGTATGACCGCAAACGATTCTCTTTGATAAAAAAGCACAAAAATCTTTAAAAAAGCCGTCAAATGCCTCGATATAAGCAGTAAAATTAATTACTCATTTAATAATAAATTTCTAATTTTTTGCACCGACTCAAATAACCGCCTTCAATCGCCGAACAAAACTGCACGCAAAATAGACAATTAAATACCATCAAACTTAGATCTAAAAATTCAACGGAACTTTTGGCTAGATTTCCGAACCAAGTAGCTAATACACTGTCACTGAACAGAAAATTTCAACTTTTAGAAGATACCTCGAGACAACGTCATGCACTCAAATGCCTTCACTACCCTTAAAACATATTTAGAGTCTCAGATCATAGGCCAGCAAGAGCTGGTTAAGCAGCTCATGGTCGCCCTACTCGCGGACGGTCATATATTGGTTGAAGGCCCCCCAGGACTAGCAAAGACTCGCGCGGTGAAGTCACTGGCCGACTGCGTTGAAGGCGATTTCCACCGAATTCAATTCACCCCAGACCTGTTACCTGCTGATTTAACGGGAACGGATATTTTTCGTCCAGAGACTGGCGACTTTACGTTCCAAGCTGGGCCGATCTTCAATTCACTGATTCTTGCCGATGAGATCAACCGTGCTCCCGCCAAAGTGCAAGCCGCAATGCTTGAAGCAATGGCGGAAAAACAGGTCACAGCGGGGCGTAAAACCTACCCATTGCCAGAGCTTTTTTTGGTGATGGCAACACAGAACCCGATTGAACAAGAGGGAACTTATCCACTTCCTGAAGCGCAGCTAGACCGATTCTTACTGCATTTGGATGTAGAGTATCCAGATATGGAGAGTGAGCTGGCGATCCTTCGATTGAATCGCGGAGAAGCGCAGGGGCAAGCCCCCGTTCAGCCAGAACCTTTACCGCAACAATCGGTGTTCGAAGCACGACAAGAAGTACTCAATGTACACATGGCTGAAAGCATTGAGCAATATATTGTGCGACTGGTGATGGCAACACGCCAACCAGAGAAGTACAGCCCACAGTTAGCCCAGTGGCTAGAAATGGGTGTCAGCCCTCGAGCGACTATTGCACTCGACCGCTGCGCGCGAGCTCATGCTTGGTTATCAGGTCGTGACTACGTAACACCAGAAGATGTGCAGACGATGGCTTTCCCAGTACTTCGCCATCGCCTATTGCGCAGTTACCATGCGCAAGCTGAAGGCATCACACCAAATCAGGTGATTACCCACCTTATCTCTCTTGTTGGTAGCGCGTAGTTTTAACATGAATCAGCAACTCCCTCAGCACAGTAACGGTGTGTTACTCAACCTAGATGAGCTTTTGCAATACAAAGCTCAAACGGTTCGCTGGCTACCTCCCGCAAAGAGCCTTTGGTCACAGCTCAATGGACAACATGAAAGTCGCAGCAAAGGCCGAGGTATGAACTTTTCAGAGGTCCGTCAATACCAAGCGGGTGATGACATTCGTAGCATTGATTGGCGAGTCACGGCTCGTACGGGTAAAACGCACACCAAGATTTTCTCAGAAGAGCGCGAGCAACCAGTAATTCTCTATTTGGATATGTCGAATAGCATGATGTTTGGTTCTACGCTGCTCTTGAAATCGGTGCAACTTGCACACTTAGCGAGTCAACTCTGCTGGCTTACTATTGCCAGTAAAGACCGTATAGGTGCAGTTATCGATGATGGTCAGAAACTGACAGAAATAAAGCCGAGCTCTAGCCATCATGCCCCACTGCGTATCTTGCAACAGCTGATTGCCACCAATAACCAATCTGTACAATCGTCCAAATCTGCTTGTCAGACCGATTTTTCAATGGCGCTCAAATCATTGAACAGGCTCAGCCCTAAAGGCAGCGACATCATTTTCTTAAGTGATTTCAGTCGATACAAAGATAGTGACTACTCACTATTGAATCAAATGCGTCAGCATAACCGGATACGCTTCGTTCATTTCTACGACCCTTTAGAGCAAGGGGATACCCTATTTAAAGGCATGAAACATGTGAGTGATGGACAGCGAACTCAATGGTTTAACTTCTCTTCCAAAGCAGAGAAGAACAAACTAAAAAGCGCTTTTGAGGAGCACCAGCAGCAGATCAAAGATCTTTGCTTACGCCTTGCAATCCCTCGCAGTTCTATCACCAGCTCTGAGCCCTTAATGAGTCAAATTTCAGGGGGTAAGAATGACGCCTAAATTAGAACTCAGCCCTGTTATTACACCTGACGCTCCACATTGGTGGCCGCTCGCATGGGGCTGGTGGTGCCTTATCGTGGTTGTTATTGCGATCCTTATCGTCGCTGTAAAGCTCTACCAGAAACATCAGCAAGATCGAGTGATTCAGAAAATTGCACTCGCGAAATTGACTAACAATCCGGATATTTCGCCAGCTGAAGCACTTGCAACGGTTCGCCAAGCAGCCATCAGCTACTTTCCAAGAGAGACGGTCGCTTCTATGCAAGGTGAGCAGTGGTATCAGTTTCTCGATTCGCAATTAAAATCGCCACGCTTTATCGACCATAGCGATGCTTGGCAACAATCTCTGTACCAGAGTGAAAGCACAGCCATTGACCCGTCTACTCGTAAGGCTCTAGTCGATGACTGCGCCTATTGGGTTCGCCATGCATTGCCACCGAAGAGAGTTCAATTATGAGTGGTTTATTGAATATTGAATTTGTGTGGTGGTGGATGTTTTTGCTGCTGCCGATACCGCTGATTGTTCATCGTTTGGCGCCTGCCGCTAAGCCGACAGACACACTGACTCTGCCTTTTTTACCCAGTGACACGAGCGGTAAAGCACCGAGTACTCGGCTACCTAAGATTCTAGCCACACTTATATGGGTTCTCTTAATCACGGCGAGCGCAAGGCCGGTTTGGTTCGGTGAACCGGTAGAGTTTCAGCCTAAGCACCGCGACTTGATGCTGGTTGTCGACCTCTCTTACTCAATGAGTAAAGAAGATATGGCGTTTAATGGCGAGTACATCGATCGTTTATCGGCCGTAAAACATGTACTGAGTGACTTCATTGATAAACGCAAAGGAGATCGTGTTGGGCTAGTGCTGTTTGCTGATCACGCCTACTTGCAAACACCTCTCACACTCGACAGAAGCACACTCAGCCAACAGCTTAATCAAGCAGTTTTAAGGTTGATTGGCACCCAAACGGCGATTGGTGATGGCATCGGACTTGCCACTAAAACATTTGTCGATAGTGATGCGCCACAACGAGTGATGATTCTGTTGAGTGATGGCAGCAATACAGCAGGGGTTCTTGCCCCTCTTGAAGCCGCTGATATTGCGAAAAAATTCGACACCACGATTTACACTGTCGGCGTAGGTGCCGGTGAGATGGTTGTTAAAGAGTTCTTTATGTCGCGTAAAGTAAACACCGCAGAAGACCTTGATGAGAAAACGTTAATGGCAATTGCCGAGCGCACCGGAGGACAGTATTTCCGCGCCCGTGACAGCCAAGATCTCGCGACCATTTACGATACCATTAATAGTCTAGAGCCGATATCAGGGGCGACTAAAGTTTGGCGACCACAGCAGGAATGGTTCCATTGGCCCCTTTCCATTGCCGTCACTTTATCCCTGCTTTTGTTAGTCATTAGGAGAAACAATGTCTAACTTTACCTTCATCTATCCCGCTTGGTTATTTGCTTTGTTTGCGCTGCCCGTGATTGTATTCCTAGTGCGTCGCAATCAAAAACAGGGATTGCTCGCGCCACATATCGCGCAGTACCTCGACCCAGCGAAATCCGTTAACTCACGCAGTAAATTGTCGCTTTTCTCTGTCTGGTGGATGATTACCATCATCGCACTTGCTGGACCAAGCTTCAGTACTAGTGAGCGCCCTAGTTTTGAGAAGACTCAAGCGCGAATTTTGATCATGGATATGTCGATGTCTATGTACGCCACCGACGTGAAACCTAACCGCTTAACCCAAGCGCGTTACAAGGCGTTGGATATGCTTTCACAATGGCGTGAAGGTGTGACCGGCATGATAGCATACGCGGGTGACGCTTATACAGTTAGCCCTCTCACCACCGACAGCGCGACCATCGCAAACCTGGTTCCTAACCTATCTCCAGATATTATGCCTTATCAAGGCGCTGATGCCGCCAAGGCGATCGAGCGAAGTATTGAGATGCTGCAACGTGCCAACGTCTCTCAGGGTGACCTGATCTTGATCGCTGACGACATTGATAACAATGATAAACGTGCGATTAATGAACTTCTCTCTGATACGCCTTGGCGTTTGTCGGTTTTAGCCGTTGGTAGCCAAGCAGGTTCACCGATTACGATGAGCAATGGTTCCATGCTCACTCAAGATTCGGGTCAAACCGTAATCGCGAAAAGCGACATCGGCAACATGCGTTCAATCAGCCAATCTAACCAAGGTGCGTTTGCTTTGGTGCAAGCTGACAACTCAGACATAGAGACAATCACTCAGTTTATTGAATCTCATAGTCTAGCCGCTGAAGTTGAGAAGACGACGCAAGGGGTGACAAGCAGAGTCAATCAAGGGTTTTGGCTACTACCGTTGATTTTATTCCCTGCTTTAGGTCTGTTCCGACCGGGCGTAATTTGGAGCGTAATAGGCTTTGCGTTATTGGCTACTCAACCAAATCCAGCATTCGCTAACCCTTGGCGTACAGATGATCAGATAGCCCACCAATACTATGAACAGGGCGACTTTGAGCAAGCAGCAGAGCTGTTTATTGATCCTGAATGGAAAGGTGTCGCTCAATATCAAGCGGGACAGTACCAAGATGCGGAAAACACGCTATCTACTTTAGATACAGAGCGTGCGCGCTACAACCACGCCAATGCTCTAGCGCAACAAGGTAAATTCGAACCCGCAATCGAAGAATACAAGCGCATTCTTGAACAGAACCCTGACCACGCCTTTGCGAAGAGTAATCTTGAACTTCTGGAGCAACAGCAACAGCAACAGCAACAGCAACAGCAACAGCAACAGCAACAGCAACAGCAACAGCAACAGCAACAGCAACAGCAACAGCAACAGCAAGATGATGCTCAGGACCAATCACAAGATCAAGCAAATCAGCAAGGTCAGCAAGGTCAGCAAGGTCAGCAAGGTCAGCAAGGTCAGCAAGGTCAGCAAGGTCAGCAAGGTCAGCAAGGTCAGCAAGGTCAGCAAGGTCAGCAAGGTCAGCAAGGTCAAAGTGGCCAGAATAGCGAGAACTCGTCAAGCTCATCAGGTCAATCAGAGCAACAATCTGATTCTACTCGTGAACAATCTCAGCAATCATCTGGCCAAAATGAGCAAGCACCTAAAAATACTGGTGACAGCCAAACACCTTCACCATCTGAACAGGCATCAGCTCAACCGAGCAATAACCATGCTAGCCAACCTAAAGCAGGTGAAGGGGATGAAGAACAAGGATCAGGCACGCCAACAACACCAACGTCTGCCCAGCAGCAAGATTCAGACTCCGAAGGCTCGCCTCAAATGGCACAAGCTCAGCCGTCAGATGCTTCACAAGATCCAGACCGTAGGAAGCTAGAACAAGTGGAGAGCGTTCGCGACCCAAGTCGTCTGCTTCGAGCTCAAATGATGTTACAAGCGCAAGAACAAGGCGCTCCGAATAACCCATCGAAAAAGTGGTAACCATGCAACGTATTCATACACCATTTTTGACGCTACTGTTCACCCTACTCATCAGTATTGTCAGTAGCCATACCGCCTACGCAGCAACAGCGGTTGCAAGTGTTAGCGAGAATCAAGTCACCAGAGACGAAGTATTTCTATTAAGAGTTTCAACCAATGAAAAAGTCAGTTCAGACGCTCTAGACTTAAGCGCCCTCGAAAGCGATTTTTACATCGGCAGACCTAACTTTGGCTCTTCGATTCGCATCATTAACGGCAGTCGCACCGTTTCAAGTGAGTGGACCATCACATTGGCACCATTGCGATTGGGCAAGCTCACCATTCCAGCCTTTGATATCGAAGGGGCACAGACTCAACCGATTCAGATCAATGTTGCGCAGAACAAAGCCGCACCGACACAAGATCAGATGGCTGAGTTCAAGCTCGACCTAAATAGAGACTCTCTCTATGTCGGTGAAGTGGCAATTTTGGACGTAAAATTGATCATCAAGGCCGACCCGAGACGCTTACAGGATCCGCGAATTGATCCACCAAGCTCTTCGAGCCTAAAAGTTGAACCTATTGGTGAGTCAAAGCAGTACCAAGATGTCTACCACGGCAAAGAAGTAACGGTTGTTCAGCAGAGCTTTGAGATATCGTCCGATACAGCGGGCACATTTGAGCTGCGCGGGCCAAAACTAACAGGTGCCGTAGTTTACTCAGCCAATAACTCGAACAAAACGCGTTTATTCCAACTCGATACTCCCGTTCAAACGCTACCGGTAGAGGTACTATCGATTCCGGGTGATGCTCAAGGGAATTGGCTACCAACAGCTGATTTAAGTATCAACCAAGTTTGGAGCATCAACGATACCAGGCTTACGCGCTCTCCTGAACAGCTAGAGCTTGAAGCGGGCGATGCACTAACTCGCACCATTACTGTCAGCGCTAAAGGCATCAAAGCTCACCAGTTACCGAGCGTGAATATCGAATACCCAAACAGTGTCCGCGTTTATGAAGAAAAACCTCAGTTTGGTAAAACAGACGCAGGAGACAATCTTGTTGTCTACAAACAAGTATTGATTCCAAAATCCTCAGGAACAGTCGAGCTTCCAGGATTAGAACAAACTTGGTTTAATACCGAAACCAAAGAGAAAGCTACCAGCCAGATTAACGGGTTAACCTTAAACGTCACTGGTAACAACGTTGCGCCAGCACAAGCTCCAGTATCAACAGATAAGCCAAATAACCTCGAAGTTACAACGACTCAAGAACCGGGTATCTGGCCTTACCTAACGGCGTTTTTTGCCGCTTTATGGCTAATCACCTCTGTGATTGCTCTGACTTTGTGGCGCAAACGAGATACGACGAAGACAGTAACACCAAAGGTCATCAACAAAGAAGATACGCAAGCTGAGCTAATCGACGCGATTCAGAGAAAGGATGCGCTAATGGCAAATGCCAAGCTAAGCCAATGGCACAAAGAGAATCCCGATCTTCCGCAGCAGCACCTTAATACTGTGAGAAAAGAAATCGACCAGCTCAACCAACACCTCTTTGGTCCACAAGCAGATGGGGGAACTGGTTGGTCGTCAAAGGGTGCCATTGAGGCCATCAACGCTGCTAATCAGAGCCGAGTTAAAAAGGCGAGTGAACAACTTGCACCACTGTAAGCCCTTGTCCCAAGCTTAAACTCAGACTCTATACAACGGAGCCCTGACAAGACGAAGCCCCTGAGTTCGAAAGGAACTCAGGGGCTTTTGTTTAGAATCACAGTCTACAGAGACACGGTGCTTGGTTAATAAAATGTCGCCTCAATCTGGCTGTTCTCAAATGCCGATACCACACGGTTTCGCCCTCGGTCTTTGGCTTGATACAGCGCCTTATCAGCCATGTCATAGAGTAAGTCGAAGTCAAGACAATCCAAGCTGGCACTCAAAGAGGCGAACCCCACTGAGGCGGTCAGGAAATCACTGGTTGAACTTTCACTATGAGGGATCTGCGCCTCCTCAATACAGCGTCTGATACTGTCGGCACGCTGCTTGGTTTCACTGTCACTGGTATCAACCATCAACAACATGAACTCTTCGCCACCGATACGACAGAAAGTGTCGTTCTCGTGCAGTATATGGTCACTTAAAATCTTTCCGACCGAGCGCAGCGCTGAATCCCCTTCTGTATGGCCATAAACACTGTTGTATAAACCGAAATGATCTAGGTCGAGTAGAATCAATCCAAACACCACCTTCTCGTTTGGTCTGCTTGGTTCAAAGTGAGTTGAGTTTAAGTTGTCTAATACCTGCGCCAGCATACGACGATTGCCTAAGCGTGTTAATGGATCCAATTTAGATATGACATCTAACTGCTCATTAGCCAACTGCAACTCTAAGGTGCGCTTTTTCACCTCTTCCTCTAGCCGCTCATTCAGCTCTTTCAACTCTTCCTGCGCCATGGTTCGTTGCAGCACTTCCGCTAAACTAGACGCAAAGATACGAATCACTTCTCGAAGCTGAGAGGTCAATGAACTACGCGTTAACAAGTTGTCGGCTGCAATAAAGGCAATTGGTACACCAGTATTGCTGGTTAGCAGTGTCATCGCCGTCCAACCTACTCCAACGATATTGTAGTCATGGTAGATAGGTACAGACTCTTCAAAAGCAACTTCATTAGGGCGTGAACGTGCTGCCGCGACAATGTCACGCTCAACAAGATCAGAGTGATAGTAAGATTCGTCGACAATGTTACCCTGAATATCGGTACCCCAGGTGCCCTGCATGTAGGAGCACTCTTTGTCGGTCAAGAAAACAGCTAAACGGTCAATGCCAAGATGCTTGATAGCGAAGCTCACCGCAGATTTACAGACGGCACTAACGTTGTCGCAACGAGAGAGTTCCACCATGCTCGAGTGCAACATGCGAATATTCTGCTCTTGGCGTTTACGAATGTAAATCTGTGAAAGTAACGAGCCAAAAGATTCCAGCATCTGCTTTTGATAACCCGTTATCGGCGCACGATTGATATAGTTATCCATAGCAATCCAGCCGACAGGTTTGTCCCCTTCTCTGAGGATCAACATGCCATTCCACCCCTGTCCAACCACTTGTCCTGCGGTATAAAGCGGTGCCTGCTCGATGATCACTAGGTTGGTGTGGTCGTCAGAAAGCGCTTCAATGTATTCGCTTTCTAGTTGATGAAGGTCGTACTGAGTATGGTGCTCACTGTTGGTTTTGCCGTTCTCATCGGTACCATAAGTGCCACTAAAGCAGCGCTTTTTCATATCTAACAACATGAAGATTGCTCGGTCAAAGCCCAAACGATCTCTCACCGCTTCCACAGACGCCTTATAAAGAGCATCTAATGAGTCTGGGTTAGAGAGGTCTAGTGCAACTTGATGCACCAACTTCATGTTTTCTACGAACTGCTCTCTTAACTTAATTTCGTCGAGATATTGCGCTTCACGCGTGTCTCGGTTCTTAATCTCTATGGTGGCATTCTTTTCCGCACGTATGCACTGCCACCTTGCCGCAGCCAGTTGCAACACATCGAAGCCATCGCTGAAGGTTTGATTAACCTTTTCAGCGGCACAGTTTTGAATGATCAGATACGTTCGACAACTCGGACAGTTGTCTAGCATAAGTATGAAGGATTCGCCGCCCAGCACATCGAAGTGGTCCCAATTACAGGTGTTGATGGCCATCGGAAGTACTCCGTCAGCAGTATCGAACTGAGAAACCCAAGACCAAAAAGTTGTGGGGTAGCTATTTAGGCAAGAAAGATCACCGCACTGGTACATAGGTGTGCGAGTAGAGGTGGATGCAGGTTCGACAAAAATCCCAATGCCTTGAGGGTCTAATAAATGAGACAGATATTCGAACAAAGAGTCAGCCAAAAGACGGTGGTCGCGAGTGGAAGATATTTGTTTTGCAAAGGCTTTTACTGGCACGACTTTCCATCCAATGGTTGTAAGAGTGTAGCAAAAATACCTAAGCCTTAATATGCAATCAATGCAAGTGAAAATGAGATGTTAAGCGGCTCGCAATTTCCTATTTTCCTTTATCACAAGCTTGAGAAGCGCTACAAAAATGGGATTTTGTGCCCAAAAATTCATCGACAAATTCACTTTCTTCGTAATACAAAAAAGCCCCACAAATGTGGGGCAAAAGTCCATCGCTTATTATTGTAGTGATATGCCAGTAAATTAAGCGCGGTGATGGCAATGGTTACAATTAACCGAAGTCACCATTTACATAACCCTTAGTACGATCGTCTTTCGGGTCACTGAAAATAACTTGAGTGTCATCGTGTTCAACCAGTTCACCCATAAGGAAGAATGCGGTGCGGTCAGAGATACGACGAGCTTGTTGCATCGAGTGCGTTACGATAACAATGGTGTAGTTCTTCTTCAGATCTTCCATCAACTCTTCGATCTTGTGTGTGGCAATTGGATCAAGTGCTGACGTTGGTTCGTCCATAAGAATCACATCAGGTTCCATTGCGATAGTACGAGCAATACATAGACGTTGTTGCTGACCACCAGACAGACCAAATGCGTGAGACTTCAAACGATCTTTCACTTCATCCCAAAGTGCTGCACCACGCAGTGAACGCTCTACTACTTCATCAATGTGCTTCTTATCTTTAATACCTTGAGCGCGTAGGCCGTATGCCACGTTCTCGTAGATGCTCATTGGGAATGGGTTCGGCTTTTGGAAAACCATACCAACACGGATACGTAGGTCTGCAACGTCGATGTCACCATAGATGTTCGTACCATCCATATCCAACTTACCCTTAATCGTCACGCCTTCGATAAGGTCATTCATGCGATTCAGGCAGCGTAGCAGTGTTGATTTACCACAACCCGATGGACCAATCAGAGCTGTTACTTGGCGCGTTGGGATTGGCAGGTTGATAGATTTAAGTGCTTGGTTTTCACCGTAAAACAGATCTAGGTTTTCAATATCAAATTTGTTCATGTTCTTAATCTCTAAATTCTTAAATTCGTGTCTAACTTGATGCTTTATCAATGGGCTCACCTTGGAGCCCTGTACTAGGGCGTCTCTTTGCTCAATGCCCGGAATCGTTAGTACGTTGCTGTGTTAAAGCGTCTTGCAATTAGTTTTGTGACCATGTTGATCAGAAGAACAAGCACAATCAGGACTGTCGCTGTACCGTAAGCTTGGTTCCACTCATCAATAGTGAACAGCTCGGTAGTTAGCTTATATAAGTGAACCGTTAGGGTACGACCTGAATCCATTAGAGATTCTGGAATACGTGCCACCATACCAGCTGTTAAGAAAACAGGTGCAGATTCACCGATTACACGACCAATACTAAGAATGACCGAAGTTAAGATACCTGGCATCGCGCTAGGCAAGATTAAGCGCCAGATAGTGTAGATTTTCGAAGCGCCAAGGCCGTATGAGCCTTCGCGGTATGTTTGTGGTACCGCCATCAATGCTTCTTCTGTAGTACGGATGATTACAGGAAGAATCAGGATACTTAGTGTCAGAGCACCTGATAGAATCGAGAAGCCAAGACCAAGAATCGATACGAAGAAAGTCATACCAAATAGACCAAAGATGATCGATGGAATACCCGCTAGTGACTCTGTACAGAATCGAATAACTTTCACTAAACGGCTACCCACTTTCGCATATTCTGTCAGATAGATTGCCGTCATGATGCCCAGTGGCGCTGCCACCGCAATCGATGCGATAACCATATAAATAGTTGCAACGATCATTGGGAAGATACCGTGTTCAGTACCTGTACGTGTGTAGTTATCCGTGATGAAGTTCCAATCTACGTGCTGTAGGCCGTTAGAAAGGATGTACCAAATGATCCAAAATAGGAAACCGACTGTGACAGCCGCCGCTCCCCAAATAAAGGCATTTAAGATGTTGTCTTTATTCTGGCGAGACTGTTTTAATTTTACACGATCCATTTTTTCCACCTTCCGCTTACTTAGCTTTTTCGCGGTTTAGATAAAGTAGAGCACCATTTAGCATCATGATGAACACTAGAAGTACCACACCCGTTGCGTACAGAGCATTAGCATGAACACCACTTGCGTATGACATTTCAATCGCGATGTTTGCTGTTAGTGTACGAGCAGAGTCTAAAATGCCTTCTGGCATCGCTGGGGCGTTACCCATAACCATGATGATCGCCATGGTTTCACCAAGTGCACGACCGATACCCAGAATCACACCCGTCATGATGCCCGAGCGAGCGGCAGGAACGAGAAGTTTGAAGATGGTAAAGATCTTAGAAGCACCAAGCGCAAGAGAGCCTTCTTTGTAGGTACGAGGTACCGCGCGAATTGACGTCTCCGATACTGTGATAACGGTTGGTAGAATCATGATACCCAGAACAATGATACCCGCTAGGATAGTGTTACCCGCTGGTACTGAGAAGATGTTCTGAATCATTGGAACGATAATGACAAGGCCAAAAAAGCCGTATACCACTGAAGGAATACCTGCTAAAAGCTCAACCGCTGGACGGATAATATCAGCCAAGCGTTTTGGTGCGATTTCAGCGATAAAGATAGCGGTCAAAACACCGACTGGTACACCAACCACTACCGCGCCTAATGTTGAAACGATAGAAGCAACAATCATGGTTGCAACACCGAATAGCGCTGGTGGTAGCCAATCTACACCGAGAACGATGCCAGAGACGCCTGCCTCTTGGAATGCAGGAATACTCTCTGCAACGATAAAATAAGCGATTACTGCCAGTGAAACGATGCCGATTACAGCACTCGTTAAGAATAAACCGTGGAAGATACGTTCTTTCCAGTCGATACGCTTTTTAGTACGTAGGCTCGGCTTATTAACTTGTGTAGCTTCAGTATTCATAAGCTTTTCACTATGTGCGATGGTCATATTTAAAATCTCATGCTCTGTGGACAACAAAGCTGAAAGAAAAGGCTCAGCCTAAAGGCAGGCTGAGCAATAATTAAAGTCTTGATTAAATTCAGATTAGTTTACAGTGATGTAACCTTTCTTAGCTGAGATAGCTTGAGCTTCGTCAGCTACCATCCAGTCTAGGAACTTCTGAGTTTCAGCAGATGGAGCACCATCTTTGTAAAGCACTAGGAAAGGACGAGCTACTTTGTAAGAACCGTTCTTAACGTTATCAACAGTTGCTGCTGCGCCGTCGATAGTTAGAGCTTGAACAGAGTTGTCTACTGTACCTAGAGAGATGTAGCCGATTGCGTATGGGTTGCTTGCTACAGATACTTTAAGAGCACCGTTACCGTTAGCAACTTGAGCACGTTGAGAGATTGCTGATACTTTCTTGTCACCAATCTTCTTCTTAAGTTTTAGGATGTCTTCAAATGCACCACGTGTACCAGAAGCTGTATCACGAGTGATTGCTACGATAGGCTTGTCAGCACCGCCAACGTCTTTCCAGTTAGAGATTTCGCCTTTGTAGATTGCTGTAATTTGGTCTGCAGTTAGTGCAGATACTTCGTTGCTTGGGTTAACTACAACCGCGATACCGTCACGAGCAATAACTAGCTCTTTTAGGTCTGCTGTTTTTTCTTCAGCTTTTAGGTCACGAGAAGAGATACCTAGGTCAGCACTTCCATTTTTTGCTGCTTTGATGCCTGCAGATGAACCAGGAGCTTGAATTTCGATGAAGACTTCTTCACCTTTATTCATGTATGTTTCTGCAAAAACTTCAACCAGTGGAGAAGCACTGTTAGAGCCAACTACAGAGATAGTTTCTTTAGCTGAAGCCGTATTCACTGTTAGTGCGCCTAGTAGTGCCATTGCACCGATAACTGTCTTTTTCATCACAATTTCCTTAAGTGGCGTTATTGCCGTTGTGTTTTACTTGAACGGTGCTCACTTTAAGTTTCGAATATGACAGTTGTGTTTCAGTAAATTGAAGCCTATATGACAACTGCAATTTTCTGATTTTTCTTATCCTTAATCTTCCCCTCCTCTCTTCTAACTCATTGTTCTAAAAACATTACTTTATTAACAACTCGATCAATTAAACCTACAATTCTTGAAAGCTCTTCTGTAACATGTCGCACAGCTCACAAAAAACCACACCATAAGTGAGTGAATAATCAGCACATTAATTACCAAATGTAATTCAACATGGCTCGCACATAACAAAATGTAATCTTTTATTGATTGAAGTATCAGTCTCATTAGTTAGAATTCAATCTCAACAATAACAAATAAGAACAATTCTCAATTACGCATTACCAAGAGGACCTATTCATGCGCCAGTTACTCAGTGGCTTATCCATTAAAATGCAAGTTCTACTACCCGTACTTTTCTCCGTCGTTCTACTACTTGCCGGTGTCATTATTGGTGGAGAAAAGCTTGAGGAAGCTTTCCAGGACGTATCAAAAGCCACAGACAATCTGATTGTTCATAAAGAAGAACTTAGTGACATCGTCGACAATAGTTACGGTATGCGTATCAAAGCGATTTACAGCCTGTTTAACCCTGACGATGTACGTACTCTTATCGATACATTGAATCAAAAACGTGACGATAATACGCAATTGCTTAACTCTCTTAATACCGTGCCAGGCCTACAAGATGAAGTTGCGGCAATGCGTAAGGCCATGGGCCACTATGTCGACTTTTCACGAACAACAATGCTGCCGCTTCTGCAACTTAAACACAGTAATGGCTTCCCACCAGCCGACTTTGATACTCAGTATCAGGTAGCGACTGATCAATATCGCCACGCTGGCAATGAAATGGTAAAAGCCATTAATGCCCTATCTAAAAAGCTGAACCACATCGCTTTGCAAGAAGTCGAGAACAATGGTGCAAAACACGACACCACCCTAACTTCAGCGAAAATCGGCCTTATTGTCATTCTCTCAATTGCACTTATCATTAGCTGGACTCTAGCTGGTGTGATTGTGAAACCAATTCGCGAGCTACAAGAAACCATGCGTGAAGTGGCTAAAGGCAACCTGTTAGTGAAAGCAAAGGCTGAGGGCAATAATGAAATCACTCACCTAGCTCAAGATGTTAACCAAACTGTAGATCAACTTCGTGAAACAGTAGGTTCGTTATCTCGAATCAGTATCGAGGTCGCTTCAGCATCGACCGAGCTTGCTGCCGTAATGACACAATCGAGCGTTAACTCAGATCAAGAGAAGCAAGAAGTCGAACAGGTCGCTTCTGCGGTTAACCAATTAGAATCAACAGCGGCAGAGGTATCGAGCAACGCGCAAGATGCCGACAGTGCTTCAAGCCAAGCTAGCCAGCTAACAAGCCAAAGCTTGAGCATGTTTGAAGAGAGCACGCGTGCAAGCGAAAAGATGGCAGACCAATTAAACAAAGCGGCCGACGTTGTTACTTCTTTGAAGGATCAATCAGAGCAGATTGGTAAAGTGATCGAAGTAATCGAAAGCATCTCTGAGCAAACTAATCTATTGGCACTCAACGCAGCCATCGAAGCAGCACGTGCCGGTGAAAGTGGGCGTGGCTTTGCAGTAGTTGCAGATGAGGTTCGTATGCTTGCCGCTCGTACTCAAGAGTCGACCAAAGAGATCCAAGTGATTATTGAAGAACTGCAGACTCAATCGGGTCAAGCGAATGAGAGCATGCACTCCAGCCTAGCTATGCTTGAAGATAACCAAGCGCTTGCCACTAAGGTGAGCGGCTCTCTAAGCGACATCAGCAACGCGATTGCTGATCTAAACAGCATCAATACGCAAGTTGCGACGGCATCTGAAGAGCAAAAACAAGTAACGGCCGATATCAACACCAACTTGAGCACCATTTACGAATTGGTAAGCCAAAATGTAACCGGTATTACTCAATCAGCTGCCGCAGCTCATGAGCTGTCTGGGCTGTCAGAGAGGCAGAAGCAAGCGTTGAACTACTTTAAGGTGTAGATACTTTATAGATTTGAGAAGTCAGTGAACTTCCTAATCAATACGTTAAAGATCGCTGACAAAATCTAAAAAGAGGCCGTGGTATCTACCACGGCCTCTTCGTTTCTATTGGCGAAGGTGTCTAGCTGTCAACTATTCTGCAACTAGAAGAACACTATATTCAAACTGAGCTGCATTGTATGGTAAGACTTCTCCATTGAAGGTTTCAAACGCCATGATGCTCTCCCCATTTCCAGCAGAAGTCGCGCTCCAGATATATGCTGCCAAGTCACCGACTTCATAACTCATAGAGTCTCCAAAAACCTTAGTGCTAACTGCTGGCGAGTGACACGCTACCTCTTTAAGCGACACTAACTCTTTAATGTTTGGCATGCGCCATTTATCTTGACCCGCAAACTTATGCAGTGCATGGTTTCCGTTTACGTCATTGACTGACTCAACCATTGTTAATGCACTTTGCCAGAAATACCTTTCTGCAGTGCCAGTACAAGAGCTAGAAGAACTATTCCAAGTTTTACCTACTTGGCAACGCATCCACGTCAAGCCTGTAAGCTGATCAGTAAAAGTGCCGTTACTGTTGGTGACATAACGACTGTTAGCAGCTGTCTTAGTGATATCGAGGCTACACTCCTGTGCGAACGCACCCGCTGAAAATAGACCAATTAGGGCAGTTGTGATTAGTTTTTTCATCGCTATTTACCTTGAACTGAAACGAGACGAGCAGGGAATAAGTAAGAATCAGAATTTTCAGAAGAATCAACATCTCCAGAGTAGATCTCTAACGCACTGATGTAGCCACGCTCCCCTCCTAATGTTCCGATCTCGTTGTAGTAAAAACCACCTTCAACAGCACTAGGGCTGTATTGGTTGTAAACGATGGATTGATTCCATACCGCACCTATGGATGTGTAGTTACCACCAGATGTTTGATGTGGGAAATACTTGTAAGTCAGGCCATACACCGCGCCCTTTTCATTTTTCTCTGTCTCGCCAAAGTCCAGTAAGTTATAGAACTCGTGAAACGTCGGTAAACGCCAATCTGTTTTACCACAGAGGCTGATTGAGTTGATGTGCTCAACATAATCCTGCGTGGTACATATGCTGTCACCCTGGGTTTGACAGGTTGCTTCAGCGATATCCAATTCGTAAGGCGTCACTACCCCTGGAATTTCCAGTGCCAGTTGTCGGTCTTTAAATTGTAGGGATTTGGCATCTTCTGTCTTAGATTCCCAAATCAAGCCGCTGCGCTCATCGAGTACACATGACCATTCAGTCGCATCATCTGCAAGTGCCACACCTTTTAAATCAAGCTTTACGAATTTAAAGCCGTTACCTGTATTCGTATTTACTTCGGTCTTATCAAAGCCGTACTCAGCATCTTGTCCAGGAAAGGAGTCAGGTCTATCTTGAACATCTTGTATGTTATCAGTATCTGAAAAATAAAGGGTTGCGCCCGTATCATTCAGTGTTGTACCTGCTTTCACTTCATCTTCAAGATTTTGTACAAAAGTAGACACTGTATTTGCATCTAATACACCCGCCACATAATCAGCGGAAGCATCGTCAAAGCTAGCGCTAAACTGAGCTAACATGTACGCGCGATTACTGCTATCGAACAGCTTTAAAGTTGAGACAACATTTTGTTCCAAACTAGCAAGCTCCGTCGCCGACAGTTGGTCTTCAAGTGCCCCATTAATGGTTATCCCTTTTGTCGCTAGTTGAGCTTTCAATTTCGCATTAGCTTGATCCAACGTGAAACCATCGCCCATATAGCCCGCAATCAAGGAGCTGATACCATTAATTTCATTGCCTGACGCTTTTTGAATACCAGGTGCGGCGATATAGGCCACTGATGATGAGCTACCATCCGA
The DNA here is from genome assembly GCF_024347475.1 of Vibrio fortis. Lineage (NCBI taxonomy): Bacteria > Pseudomonadati > Pseudomonadota > Gammaproteobacteria > Vibrionales > Vibrionaceae > Vibrio > Vibrio fortis. Next base: position 636,011 of record NZ_AP025488.1, on the reverse strand, counting down.
CCTTGTTGCTGCGACACCGGTATCGACTTCAACCAAAAGGGGTAAAGAAAGAATGGATTTCTGCGTACTCGTCAAACTAAATTCGCCGTTACTATCAGCCGTAACAGTCGGCTCACCAGCATCACAAGTAAAGCTTTGGTTTAAGTCAGAACAAACCTTACTTTCAAGGTTCACATTCTGTGCCGTGATCTTTCCTGCTGTTGTATAGGTTGGCGCAGAGGTATCGCCACTTGAGCCACCACAGCCCGCAAGAGCCAAAGAGATGGCCAAAATAGTCAATTGTGGTTTCATAGAGTTATCTTCTTGTTTTGTTTTTAAAGAGCATTGTCAGAAGAGACAAAGTACGCATGTTCACAGCCCTGCCGAACGAGAGCAGAGCTGCAAATAAGAGAATGAATGGTGATATCGAGCCACCAGAACTGCTGGATGAACCTTGTTCCTTAGCTGCAGCGTCACCACATTCGTAATGAGAGATATTGCCGATTACCCAGCGATTAAGTTGCCCTGTTTCACTTTCAACGTAATCACCCACTTCAAGTCGCCACGTACCATTCATGGGTTCATTTTTAAACTCACCTAAGACCGAGTCGTGTTTAAACGTGAAATACCCATCAAAACCGTCGAACGTTGTTGATTGGTGATTGATTAAATCGACCTTTGTTCCTCGTGGAGAGACAAGACTAATTACCAAGTCACTCAACCTTGAGTGGTCAATATCCAGATACAGGCCAAAATTCTCACCAACGGTTTGCCCAGAGCCTTCTACCGTGAAGTTAAAAGTTTTGAAACCAACAATAGGCTGATTGTTCGAACTCTGACGGCTGTCCGGTAAGTAACCATTCACCTCTTTAATTGGCGTGGAGAAAGAAGGCAAGCCATAAACGATCGTCATATCATGCTGCCAATTCTGCTGTTTCAGCGAAGCTGAGTACTGGTAGTCGATGGTTGTATTTAAAGGAATAGCAGTTCCGCACACTTTACCTGTAGGCAACGTTGCTTGAATGGCGAGACTTGCAGTTGTGGCACTATCAAAAGGCTGACTCAGACCGTCGATATCAATATGTCCACTCCATTGAGGCTGACGCAATGTTGGATGTAGCTCGATATCTAAGGATTGCTCTGGGTGAGCGTATCGGCCCTTCGTCTCGACCGAGAATGGCTCAATGATCAAGTTATGCACATCAAATTTTTCTTTCAAAATTTGCGCATAGTCACGCGCTGGATAAAGCGCTTCAGCAACAAACAACATGCTCTCTGCTAGGTCATGCATCTTGACGCCACGACCAACACCGTACATTGATTCAAGAACGATAGAATCGAACTCTTGAAACGCAGCGTGCCCGTAACGCTCTACACCGACTTTTAGAGCCTGAAACAAGGGTGTTGACCACAGTTCATCGCCCAATTCACCTGCGACACTTTCGTGCGCACGATACTCAGCTTGTCTAAAGTAGCGCGCTCTTTGATTCCAAAGGCTACGCGTCGTCTTTCTTACACCAAAGTAACCATCCCAATTGAAGACAGTATCGATTTCAAACTCTTGTCCTTGAGTTTGGGCATCTTCATACTGCGCTCTGAAGCTAAACGACCCCGCCCAGTAGTCACCAAATCCTTCACCAATTGCTCCGGTATGACCATAAGCCCAGTCGCGAACAATCTGATAATGGATTCCATGACCAAGCTCATGCAAAATCACATCTGCATCAAGGGCATCTGGTGAACCGCCCGCAATCCCAAACAGAGTGGCTTTTGGACCGTAGTAATAAGTAGAGTTATCAGCGGATAACCCACGCCCATCGAACTCTAGTGGTTGTTCAAATACAGAAAAGCCAAGCCCTTCGATGTAGCGAAGTGATTGGTCGAGGTGAGTAAACGCCATCAACTGTGGGAAACGATTGTCTTGCCATCCTACATGCTGAAGATCTTCGATTTTATCGAATCTTGTAATACCTTCAGGTGTAAGAAAGCCCGATGTGTCACGTGACACGACCTCACCCGAGCCAGGGCCATAAGCCACTAAAGCGATTGCATCGACCTGAGATACACGAGAGTTACTTAAATAGATGCCATCAGCGTGGTCGAGAACCTCAACGTTAGCTTCAACGTATTGCGGCGCATTCTGATACTGAGTGATATCAGTAAGCAGTGTTTCGGGAGGCGCGCTGCGATCCATCGTTCTTAAATCTGGGCTAAATACCTTGACCTTAGCTGGCACAAGTTGGCCGCTGCTCAGTTCTGGCGCACGTTCTGCTTTTAACTGTCGTGGAGCTTCAAGTTCAGCGGCCGTCGTCGGTTGACCACTAAGTAGCACCGTATCTTCCAAGCTTCTGAATATTCTAGAAACCTGATCGTCACTGTTAGTGGACAGTACTATCGTACGCTGCTGTTTGTACTCCCCCATAACCAGGACATCAAAATTGTAGTGATGACCAAGCTTAGACTGTTTTTGGTACCTAAATCTTAACGAGCCAGCCTCTGGGTATGCTTGCTCCAAGTACGCCAGTGCTTCTTGAGAATTAGAAACTGAAACGTTACCTACAGGGTAGTCCCACTCCGCAGCTAAGCTCGGAGTAGATGCCAGTAACATTGCGAGGTAAAGCGATCTCTTTTTCATAAATCCGCCTTAAAACTCGTATCGAGCATTTACAGTGAAGTAACGCCCTGGCTCTGTAGAGTAGTGCTTGTTTTCGTCCATAATGCCTGCGACATCTTGGTAACGGATGTATTCCTTATCGAATAAGTTGATGACATTAGCAGAAAGGTCTAAGCCAAAGTTCCACGAATAGCTCACCCCCATATCTACGGTCGCCCAACCTGCTGTTGTCGCACAATCCGTTGCAAGGCCAATATCTGTTTCGCACTCCGGCACCTTATCCATCGCTTGTGCCCAATTCAACATGGTATAAGCGGATAACGCTTGGTTGTCGTAACGTAGCTGAGCGCTACCCTCCCAAGGGGTTAACGTACGCACTTTTTCACCGTTATTGTCTTCACCATCAACAAAGCCAACCTGCGCAGTTACACTCCAAAACTCGCTTAAACGCTGTCCTACCGATGCTTCAAAACCGTATGTTTCAACACCGCTCACATTCTGATATTGCTTGTAGTAGTTTCCATTGTTGCTTGGATCAGGAGCGAACGAGATCTGTTTGACATCAATGAAGTTCTTAAACTTCTGATAAAAAACAGACGCGTATAAAAGAGTGCTTCCATTGTCAAACTTACTGCCTAGCTCGAATGAATCACTCGTCTCAGCTTCAAGATCTTCGTTAGGTATGATTACGAAGGGCGTGATTGGCACAAAGTCATGATTTTGAAAACCGTAAATCTTGTCATAGCTAGGCGCTCTGAAACCACGGTTGTATGACAAGTACGTGTTCAATGAATCCGTCAATTGATAAGCCACAGATAGACTTGGTGATACAGCGCTGCTAGTTCTATCTTTCACTTCATAACCTTGAATCTGATTTTCCGATTCAGGGGTTATCTGCTCTAAGTCAAATCGTACGCCGGTCGTCAGTGTCCATTTGTCTATCTCCATAACATCTCGAACATGTGCCGCAAAATTGTAAGTACGAGCAGGTGAAAAAGGCTTCTTGTTTTCGACTTTCAAGCCATTCCAATCGATTGTCGAACTTGAGCTAGGGCGTTCATAGAGTGTACTTTCTAAACTCGCGCCATACGCTAAGCTGTGGCTTGCATTCCCTTGTTGAAATGAAGAGATAAAGTCCGCATTTAAACCAATTAATTGGTCTGTGAAATGGCGATCATCAATCAATCTGCGTTGCACAGGCACGTTGTTCTGATCTTGCGAGATCAGCACATTTAAGGCTTCATCGGCCACCATCTCGCGCCAGTACAACTTAGTATCAAGCTCTTCAAACCAAGAATTCAAAGGCAAATACTCAGCCCCCACATACGCAGTTACCGTTTCGGTATATGTCTGCTGGTTGAAGCTCTGAGTAACCCAACTACCATCTTTTTGAATCTTAGCGAGTCCTTCCAACCTGCTCTGATTATCTTTGTAGTACTCGACTCGACCTTTCAGCATTAAGTCATCTTCCACCCAGTAGTTCAGTGTGTAAGCACCGCTTACTCCGTCGATTTCACGGTTATTTAAGTCTTGATCGAAATTACGTGTTTCTTCACCTTCCCAATAGGCTAGGCTAACTAAGCTCTCAACATTTCCCGAGCGAAAAGCAAGTTTCGTTGCACCTCGATATTTATTGCTTATACCGGTATAAGTACCTGACACATCGCTATAAAAGTCTTTGTCTTTTAGGTAATCGCCTGGTTGCTTGGTCTTGAACACAACCACACCACCGATCGCACCAGAACCATAAATAGATGAGCTCGCGCCTTTAACAATTTCAATGCTATCGAGATCAGACATATCAAATGAGTTACGCCCTACCTTGTCGTTTAGGGCATTCGCACCAAAGCCGTCTGACGCTCTAATGCCATCTTTCACAATCGCAATACGGTTGCCTGACATACCACGGATAGTAATGTTCTGAGGTCGGCCTGCCCCACCACTCACGCTGACACCCGGCTCATTTCTGATTGCGTCGTAAAGCTCGGTCGCGCCCGCTTTTTCGATCTGTTCGCCATCGATAACAGCCACTGAACCAGCCACTTCAGATAGGGGTTGTTCGATTTTATTTGCGGTGACGACCACCTCTTCAAACTGAAAAACCTCAGATTCGGCGTGCACGACGTTGGCAGCAAGTACACTCAGTACTGCCGCTGATAGGGGGGAAAGCTTCATTTACTGCTCCGCTTTAGTATTTTTATGCGTAAGTGATAATAGAAATGCGTATTCAAACGCTTGTTGTGATAAAGACTGCCGCCTGTCACTCGAATGACCTTGGCTAAAGTTGGTCGACAGCAAATAAGGGCCATTTCCTGTCGTCAAAGATTGCAACTTGGCGTGATACTTAGCGCCTTCCCAATAAGGAACCCGTCGATCATTGAGGCCAACACTGATCAAAACAGGTGGATAATCGGCTTTGGAAAGATTGAGATAAGGGTCATAGGCTTTCATGGCTGAAAGTTCAGACTCTTTATGAGGGTCACCCCACTCAGCATACTGCTGAGCAGTTAACGGTAATGTTTCATCCGACATACTGCTGATCACATCCACAAATGGGACCTTAAGAGAGGCGCCAGCAAATACTTCGGGAGCTTCATTTAAAGCTCCAGCTACTAAAGTGCCTCCAGCACTGGATCCCATGGCTAATATTGCTCGCTCACCTTGTTGAAAATGTTGAAGGGTTCGAGCGGCAGCTACAAAATCAGCAATACTCGTGGGCTTGTTGATACCTTTGCCATCTTGATACCAATGCTCACCTTTAAAACCACCACCTCTTACATGAGCGATAGCGTAGATAACACCACGATCAAGTAAACTGATTATCTGTGGCATAAAGTAGGGTTTCATTGTGACCCCATAAGCGCCATACCCGTATAGGACTACCGGATTCTGCTTATTCAGAAGATCTTTTCGGTAAGCGAGCGTCACTGGGACAGCATGTCCGTCATTCTCAATATTCAGAGTTTGGGTAACATACATGTCTGCTTGATAGTTTGGATAGATATCTTGTCCTATCGATTCACGAGTTGCCGTTAGCGTATTGAAGCGTTCCCAAAGTCCAGGTTGGACCATAGACATGCTGCGAATATGTAACTGATTACTCTGATAGTCTCCAACTTGGCTAACCCAAGCGACGCCACCTTCACGAGCCACGTTTTCAATCTTTATCAGCTTGTCGCTTTCATCAAAAACATGCAGTTTTTGCTTACCTTGCAGATTGGTTTGAACCACGACACCTGAACGGAATAAATGAAAGTTGTTGATAGATTCATCCGCTTTAAAATCACCAAAATCATGCCAAGCCTCAATATTCATAAAATCAGAGCTAATCACTCGATAGATCTGGAAATTTTTGCGTTGATGATTGCTATTGATATACACGCGATCGGCAAAACGGTCGGCATAGTACTCAATGCCCTCTTGGCGCGTTTGAATTGGTTGAGATAACTCACCCGTATTGAGATCGAGAAAACGTTGTTCGCTGCTATTTTCACTGTTGCTTTGAACAATGGCGAAGCTTGGATCACTTGCAAGATACGTTGAAAGCAGCCATGCACTTTCATGCTCTTGGAACAGCAGCTTCTCAGTTCCACCTTTCAACGACTTGTTGAACAATACATGCGGCCGCTGTGTATTTGGTTCTTGTTTTACCAAATACAAAGATTCCCCATCGTTCGACCAAGCGATAGATGGCTCAACACCAGTAACAAGAGGCGTGATTTTATTAGTCGCTAACTCAACAATGCTGATCTGATACTGTTCAGAACCATCAAGATCTTCTGCAATAGCGAGTAAGGTATTGTCAGGGCTTAGTTTCCAGCCACCAATTTGATAAAACTCATATTGTGCTGCATGGACTGTGGCATCAAAAATAGGCGTAGAATTAACACTACCCTGAGCTCGCGACAACAGTGTGTAATCATTCCACACATACTCGACACCATGGATTTCCCGCCAAGGCTTCTCGGAGCGTTGCGGACGGTTTTCACGCCACATAGATTGTAGCGAGTCGATTTCATGTTGTAGGGTCTTCTGAAACGCGTCAGTCGTCTCGTTCTGTTTCTCGAGATAATCTAAGACGCGCTCATTGCTTCTAGAATCGTCTCTCAACCAAGAGAACCGATCCTCAGCAATCACACTTCCTGAAATTAAAGTTGCTAAAACAAGCAGGCAACACCTTTTCATAAACCCAACAAATCCATACGCCAATTTAATAAATTTCGCGTATACTGCACTCAAACGATAATGAGATCAATTATCATTTTCATGGTTTAGTGATATTGGTCTCAATTATTATTCTCATAGCGAGTGACTTATTGGTTTATTGTACTGTCTAACTATTCATTTTCAGAGACTTAGACGACCATCTCAGTTTTTTCCACTGTCATGAATTCGCTCTAGCGCTTCCACGCGTTTTATCTGTTGTTCAGTAAATAGGTCGTTTCTCAACAAAGCAACTTCCTGTGCCTGCTGATCAGCACTCAAATTGGGATTATCAAGTATCGTCTCTCTTTGATTGATAAACTGTTTAAAGTCGTTATCAAATTGCGCACGCTCAGCGTCTAACGCAGTTAACCGCTGTGCGGCAGTTTCGCCGACAATCTCGACTCGATTAAGGTATTTTTGCTGATTATCCAAACCATTTGTATGCGTGAGCTGAGTTAAGATTAGGGTGTTTTTCTGCGTTTGTTGAACATACTCAGGTTGAAGACTCAGCGCCTCTAGCCACTGCTTTTCAAATTCAATAGGGTCAGTATATTCCTGTCGCAATTTCAGCTTTTCAATAGCGAGTTCACGCATTCTATTTTCATGTGCAAACAGTAACTCTTGTTCACTCGCTGTGAAGTAATAAGCTTGCTGCTCCATCAACAACTCGTGTAACTCGGTGAGATCTTCAATGCTTAAATTAGAATAATTATTCGAAAAATCTATCTTCTCTAGCGCCGATTTATACTCCAAATATTTTTCGAATAATTGGTCATCTATCACGCTATTAGGTTCGATATTATTGAAATCTGAGACATTTTCTATGACTTGGTTGAGGTCAACATCAACCATTGCCGCCATGAAATAGTCCATCGTATCTTTGGCGGAACTTTGGTCGATTTCGGTATCACTTTGAGACTCACTCTTGAGTTGCTTTGCCGATACGACTTGCGCTCGCGACTGGTCTTGGTAAAAGACCGCACTGAAACTTCCTACAGCGATCATTGATATCAGTAACAGTGTGGTCTTTTTCATTGAGTAACTCCTTTAATACTAACTGGCTTTATAAGCCGGCAAGCTTGAGACGATTGGCGTGTTGACGATAGAGAGTGACAGGGTCTGTTTCAAAAAGGTGGTGGATCCCTAGCGTCCCATTGATTTCATCCAAGTGATTCATTTTGTAATTGTCACCAATCACTCGACCTAAATGCGCACTGCAAGTCCCAACCAAACCATCACTAGGGCCATCAAACGCCAAGCCTAAAATCGTCATCGCCCCATCGGTTGGGTCAAGTAGATTGGTGAAGGTCGACGATCCAGTCCAAGAGTAGTAATAGACACCATTGCTAGCTTGCCACTCTCCGTCTCCACACGCTGATGTAGGGACACCCTCTGGATAATGCTGGTTAAATGCTAGAGAACCTTCTGTGGTCAGAGCTTCTAATGAAGCGAGCCCATCTTGCTCAAGATCGCTCCCGCCTGACAGTAAGTTAATCAATGTTGTAAGGCCACCAGCCAATTTGACGGCAATCGACTCGGTTATCGATCCCTCGGCAACATTCCCTCTCACCAAATCAGCGACTTTAGAGCCTTTATGAACCCCACCGACACTGGTCACTGACGCCACGAGATCTGGCCTCACGGAGCCAACATACCTTGCAGTCGGGCCGCCATGGCTATGACCAACCAAATTAACCTTCTCTGCGCCAGTAACCGCGATAATGGTTTCTACTTGAGCAAGAAGCTGCTCGCCTCTCACTTCAGAACTGTTTGTCGCAGACACCTGTGCGACGTAAACGTTAGCTCCATCTTTGGCTAGCGATTCAGGAATACCGTAAAAGTAGTCCACACCGGCCAAGGTATCGAAACCAAATAACCCATGCACCAACACAATTGGGTACTGAGTTTGTGTGTACCCTGAATGTTCCAGTGGTGCGGTACTCGTTCCAGCGTTCACAGTGGCACTTCCCATGCACAGAGCTGCCATCAGCATCATCTTTTTCAACGTCTTTCTCCTTAACTAATTAGACCTCGGATGAGTTGAAAAGCTAGGAGAGGAATTCAAAAAGTAGAAATTTATAAATTAGAAATCGTGAGCAATAGCCACCATTCAACATCTAAATTAAACATCAACAATACATTCACACAGCCACAAATCGTTATGATCAAATCTCTATCTGCTGTCTTAGCTTAATAAACGCCACCCATTTAACTTGTTGTTTTTAATTGATTTAGGCGAAGTATGGAAAAACTTGAGTGATTGAGATGAAGTTTTCGAGAACAAACAAAGGACAAATTTTGAGCGGTTTTACGTTGAAAAATGGATCTTAGTACCAGATAAAGAAAATTATAAAATCAAATGGATTGACCAAAACACATCACTAAGAGATATAGGTCTGACCAGTTTTCAATAACTGATACTGATAACTGGTCTATTCAACTTCTTACAATCGATTGAAAGAACCTATATATGAAAAAGACAACGTTAGTTTTGGCTCTATTGATGCCATTTGGTGCCGCCTCCGCACAAGACAATAGTATGACTCCAGAAGCAATCACATCAGCTCAAGTCGCACAAACACAATCAGCCTCCACCTATACCTACGTTAGGTGTTGGTATCGAACGGATGCAAGCCATGATTCACCAGCGACCGACTGGGAGTGGGCTAGAAAGGAAAACGGAGACTATTACACCATTGACGGTTACTGGTGGTCATCGATCTCCTTTAAAAATATGTTCTATAGCGAGACTCCGCAACAAGAGATCAAGCAGCGTTGTGTAGACACCTTGGATGTTCAGCACGACAAAGCCGACATCACCTACTTTGCCGCTGACAACCGCTTCTCTTACAACCATTCTATCTGGACTAACGATCACGGCTTTCAAGCGAATCAAATCAACCGAGTTGTTGCTTTTGGCGATAGTCTTTCAGACACGGGCAACCTATTTAATGGGTCACAATGGATTTTCCCTAACCCTAATTCTTGGTTCTTGGGTCACTTCTCTAACGGCTTTGTTTGGACTGAATACTTGGCTAACGATAAGGGCGTTCCACTCTATAACTGGGCTGTGGGTGGCGCAGCAGGAACCAACCAATATGTCGCTCTAACTGGTGTCTATGATCAGGTCACTTCGTACCTGACTTACATGAAGATGGCGAAAAATTATCGCCCAGAGAACACGCTATTCACATTAGAGTTTGGATTGAATGACTTTATGAATTACGGACGTGAAGTGGCTGATGTAAAAGCTGACTTTAGTAGCGCACTGATTCGCCTGACCGACGCTGGCGCAAAAAACATTCTGTTGTTCACCCTACCAGATGCGACCAAAGCCCCTCAGTTTAAGTACTCAACGGCCCAAGAAATCGAGACCGTTCGCGGCAAGATTCTGGCGTTCAACCAGTTCATCAAAGAACAAGCAGAGTACTATCAAAGCAAAGGTGACAACGTGATCCTATTTGATGCGCACGCTCTATTCTCTAGCATCACCAGCAACCCACAAAAACACGGATTCAGAAACGCAAAAGATGCCTGCCTAGATATTAATCGTAGTGCATCTCAAGACTACCTATACAGCCATAGTCTAACCAACGACTGTGCAACTTATGGTTCTGATAGCTATGTATTTTGGGGCGTGACACACCCAACCACAGCAACTCATAAATACATCGCAACGCATATACTGATGAATTCAATGTCGACCTTCGACTTTTAAAGATATCCGACAGTGCAAATAAAAGAAAACCGCCATTCCGGCGGTTTTCATATTTATTCGTCGTCGACTTTAGGTGCGACTTTCTTTTTAGGGATGAAGACTGAATCACCCACAGCCACATTCTGGTGGAAGCTCTTATCGCGTTTAACTGGTTTCTTCGCTGTCTTCTTCGCTTGAGGTTTACCCGTTTTTTTAGCAGGACCGCCCTTCTTGAAAGCAGGTTTGCGAGGCTTGATGCCTTTGAACTTACCTTTTAGTCCTTCAAGAACTGAGAAGTTAAGATCTTGCTGTAGATAAAGCTCAACACGCTTGAAGCTGTCCCAATCTTTTGGACCAACCAAAGAGATCGCATCACCTTTATTACCTGCACGGCCGGTACGACCAACACGGTGAACATACTCTTCCGTGTGCTTAGGCATATCAAAGTTAATTACGTGGCTCACGTTTGGAATATCAATACCACGAGAAGCCACATCTGTAGTGACCAGAATCTTGTAAACCGCACGCTCGAACTGGCTCATGATGGCATTACGTTGAGTTTGGTTTAGATTACCACTCAATGCGACAGCTTTTAGTTTCTTCTCGTTTAGCTTTTCTGTTAGACGATCAGTATCAGCACGAGTTGCCGTGAAGATCATAACCTGACGGTATTCAGCCTCTTCCAAAACGCGATCTAGAATCGCCTCTTTATGGTCTAGGTGGTCACATAGGTAGAACTTCTGTGTGATATCAAGATGCTGCTCATTTGAAACACCGATCGCAATACGCTTAGGTGCGTCTAGCATCTCATTTGCAATGTCGTTCACTTCGGCGTGATCAAGTGTTGCAGAGAACATCAAGGTTTGACGACGGCGGTGTTTCGCTGCATTAGCGATACGGCGCAATTCTGGAGCGAAACCTAAATCAAGCATACGGTCAGCTTCATCAAGGATCAGCGTTTCAACACCATCTAGGAACAACGAGCGGTGTTCTAGGTGGTCTGCTAAACGGCCAGGAGTCGCAACAATAAAGCGAGGGTATTTACGAAGTGCTTTAACTTGGTCGTTAAAGTTTTCACCACCTAAGATCAGTGTCGCCTCGTAAGATAAACCACCAAGCATACTGCGTAATTCGCCATACACCTGCTTAGCAAGTTCACGAGTAGGAGCCAAGATTACACCACGAGGATCACGAGCAGAAAACGCTTTTGTTTTTAATGCCTTGTGAATCATCGGCAGTACAAATGCCAATGTTTTACCTGATCCCGTTTTTGATGAAGCCAATAGATCCTTACCGGCAATAGCAACAGGGATCGCTTTTGATTGGATCTCTGTCGCTTTCTTAAAGTCGTAATGTTTTAAGTTCTTCAGTAAGCGGTTATCTAAGCCTAAATCTTTAAAGTGCAAAGGACTCTCCAGTCTTGATGGTATTGAATAAAAATATTTTAACGCGACATGATACCGCGAAACCCCTTTACAAGGATAGAGATCACATAAAATTTATCCGGCTTTTTACTGAGTCTTCGAGTATACATGCGGTAAATTAGTGTGAAGCATCATACAGATATCAACCTCTTATCTTCGAGGGTTTTATCGTTCTCACTTTTGAGAATCAGTGTGACACCTTGCTAATTACCTCAATAATTTGGCAATTTTTCGTAGGATCACTTTTGCGCTTAAGTAATTAGTCGCTACAATCAATGTTGAAGCGACTATATGATTAAGAATGTATAGCGCATCTTTTGATGATCAATAAGCAAGGAGTTCTTATGAATAAGGTGTTAATCGCAGCTGCAGCCTCTGTGTTCGTATTGGCAGGTTGTTCTTCAGATCCAGAAGAGGCGGCAATGTCGGAGATGGAACAGCTATCAAACCAAGTAGCTCAACTAAGCAGTGAAGTTGAAGCACTTAAGAATGAAAAATCAGACGCAGAAATGAAAGCTCAAGAAGCTAACGACGCGGCGATGGCAGCGAAAGAAGAAGCGATGCGTGCTAATGAGCGTATCGACAATATCGCAAGCTCGTACACTAAATAATTTATGTACCAATGAGTTGTGCGCCACTGCTTTTGCAGTGGCGCTTTTGTTTGTGTCGAACATATTGCAGCAAACAAACTAAATGTGTTCATTCAAATTCAGATAACAGTGCCTAGCGCTACCACTGCTGGGTGGGAGGGGCTATCTCTACAGGCACACCATTCTGAGCGAAAATTACAGATTTAGCTTTCGAATTAGATACATCGGCTTCGTCTAGCCACCACTTTAGTTCAATGGGAATCGTTAACGGCTTTTTAGAACCATCACTGCGTGTCAAAGGCTCATGCGCTTCTACAAACACACTCCTATCTGGCTCTAATGCCACCTTAATAGGTTCGTTGATGATGGTGACCTTCTCACCTTTATTCACCTTATCAAACAACCATTCAATGTCTTTCGGCTCCATTCGAATACAACCCGAGCTGACACGAAGGCCAATCCCAAAGTCTTTATTAGTGCCATGGATAAGGTAATCTCCAGCGCCATAAGCCAGCCTCAAAGCGTAATCACCTAAAGGGTTCTCTGGCCCTGCTGGTACGACAGGTGGCAGCTCAATGCCTTTGCTCAAGTATTCTTCACGAATAGATTTAGGTGGCGTCCACGTCGGGTTTGGTCGTTTTTGGCTAATCGTTGTGACCATTTCTGGCGTGTCTCGTCCTACTCGCCCAATGCCAACGGGGAACACATGAACAAGGTTCTTCTCGGGCTCAAAATAGTAAAGTCTTAATTCGGCTAAATTGATAACAACCCCTTGGCGTGGAGTGTCAGGGAGAATAAAGCGACTCGGAATGCTCAGCACATAGCCTTCTGCTGGCAGAAATGGATCGACCCCTTTATTTGCCGCCATCAGGGACAAAAAGCCAATATCATACTGCTTAGCAATCAGAGCTAATGTTTCTCCTGCCACCACTTCATGATGTTGAATCCGACCAACAACACGGCTGTCACTCGGCGGCAATTCAAACGTTGCGCCAAAACTAAAGGCAGAATAAAGGCTAGTCGCCAGCAACGAAGCAACGGCAATGCGTTTTTTAATTATTCGTTTTTTTACTACGTTAAGAAGCGTTGAGCTTGAGCGGTACAACATAAATAACCCTATTTTTTATTATTATCATTTTAGATTAATGCTGAATCCTTGTCTCGACAATGCTCTTAAACTCTGTTTCGCGTACGAATCGCACCATAGTTGATGCTTCCCTCTTTAATTCAACAGATATCAGCTTGGCAAAATCGATTGCCTTTGCGGTTTCAACAAATTTAGTTATCAATGATCGAACAATTGTTGTAAACGCCTCTTTTTGTGACCCGCCTCTCAAGGAATCCCATTTTAACTCGCTAATATTGCCTCATCGAAACGAATTCAATTCAACAGAAACGGTAATTAAAAATTCTGTTCCTATAATTACCGCTATAAATTTGGAGAACGACAATGGCTACACCTCATATTAACGCACAAGCTGGTGATTTCGCTGAAACTGTACTGATGCCGGGTGACCCACTTCGCGCAAAATACATCGCTGAAACATTCCTTGATGACGTGAAGCAAGTTTGTGATGTTCGTAACATGTTCGGCTACACAGGCACTTACAAAGGTAAGAAAGTTTCTGTAATGGGCCACGGTATGGGTATCCCTTCATGCTGCATCTACGTTCACGAACTTATTGCTGAGTACGGTGTAAAAAATGTTATCCGTGTTGGTAGCTGTGGCGCAGTACGCGACGACGTTAAACTAATGGACGTTGTTATCGGTATGGGTGCATCAACTGACTCTAAAGTTAACCGCATTCGTTTTAACGACCACGACTTCGCAGCAATCGCTGATTTCGGTCTTCTAGAAGAAGCTGTAAACCAAGCGCGTGCTCAAGAAGTACCAGTAAAAGTAGGTAACGTATTCTCTGCAGACCTATTCTACACTCCTGAAGCTGACATCTTTGAGAAGATGGAAAAACTAGGCATCCTAGGTGTTGATATGGAAGCTGCTGGTATCTACGGCGTTGCTGCTGACCTAGGCGCAAAAGCACTGACTATCCTAACAGTTTCTGACCACATTATCCGTGGTGAAAAACTAAGCTCTGAAGAGCGTCAAAAATCGTTCAACGATATGATGAAAGTAGCTCTAGAGACAGCTATCAACATCTAATCCTTGATAAACGATACATTGAAAAGCAATACCCCGCAGCCAGGTTCGCTTGGCTGCCCAAATAATCCCGAGGGGGCGATCGTGTCCAACGACGAGCTGCCAAAAGACGCGGACGGTTTACAACTCAACTTTTGTAAAACATTGGCGTGTGACAACTTTGGCTTGAGCGATGCAAAACGATATGTTTTGCAACATGCAAACCCAAAGCGTCCAGCGATGGTTTGTCGTGAATGTGGAGCTTTCCCCCCCTTACTTAATAACCATGAAGTTTTGAATGAACTTCATCGGCTTCGTCACCTCCATAGTGACGGCCTTCCTGCGTGTCGCAATGATGACTGCGACAACTTTGGGCTTTCTGTTCACACTCATAAACATCTGTATCACGCTTTTGGTTACAGCGGAGATAGACAACGCTATCGCTGTAAAGATTGCCAATCGACGTTTGTTGATAAGTGGTCAGGATCCAACAAAAAACTCCAGTTTCAAGAAAACCTCATGGGCTTATTGTTCATGGGCTATTCCGTACGTGAAATCTGTAGAAAACTAGAGATCAACCCAAAAACTTTCTACGATCACGTGGATCATATTGCTAGCCGCTGCCGTCGCAAGCTTGCAATGATCGACGCGCGTTGGGTTAATCATGCAAAGGATTACCAATTTGCTTCCCATTATCAGCGACTACAGCCACACAGTAATAATGGCGTGGTGTGGATTGCTACGGGCGAAGCGCATTCCGGCTATATTCTTTGTCAACACGTCAACTACTCTCAAAATGAAGAGCCTGTTGGCAATATTGATCATAACCCTTACGACTCCGTCGCTCGATTCGTTTCCAAAGAACACTCGTCTGAGGCTAACTTAGAGTTACCAACCTCGTCTGACGATCTAAAAAAACGCATTGAGCAGCAATACCAAGTGATTCTTGCTCGTGGTAACGTCGAAGATCCAATGGGTAACCTCACCTCTTTTAGCTATCCGTCTAAAGGGGCTTTAGTTCGCCCACCTTATACCTCTTATGCTCATTTCCTTCACGTATTAGACATGTGTGATGAGAGCAAACGTGTATCTATTTACCTACCTCAAGATCCGCTATTACGATCAGCGGCATTGAGCGTCTGCTTGCCACGAATCCAAAACAACAACGTCGACTTGATGTATGTTGAGGAAGATGCAGCATGGGACGATAGTTTAGGATTTGAGAAGATCGACATTGTTCACATGAGTTGGTGGCGAGACCGTTGGGCGATCGCCAGTCAAGGTGACAAGCAAAAAGGGATCTGTTATTTGGCTGGTAACCAAACTCAACCAGAACATTGGTTTGAGCACGCATCTCTTAAGCAAACCAAATTTTACCAACAGCGATTCCAAGTCCTGTTTGACGGTTTCATTAATGAACCAAGACGTAAACTGCGTCCCGGTGGTATCCTTCCTCTGCTCGATATTTTCAGAGCTTGGCATAATTTGTGCTATCAAGATAAAGAGGGGCTAACCGCGGCACAACGCTTAGGCGTCGCTGAACAACCTCTCACCTTGAAGCAGCTACTGTCGTAAGGCGAAGATAGTCATCTAGCTGAATATGCTAGAAGTAGTTGAATACCAAGTAATAACATGAGGTAGTACTCATTAATCGAAAAGATCATTACTTGGTATCACCTCTTCGTTAGATAATTAGTGCTTATCCTAAATCACACACTTATAATGATGGTGTTATCAGTATGTTCGATAATAATGGACTTATGCCTTGGACAAAAACCAGTATCTAATTGAAACAGAGCTTGAAAAACTCAAAAAGCGTATAGACTCAGAACCCGCCGTCGTCTTTGAGGTGGCTGAGCAATGCCTGGTGAGAGCTGAACAGGTTTTGTTTGAAGAAGGGGCGATTCAGTCACTGATGCTGATGTCTCGCTGCTGCTGGAATCTTATGGATTACCGCAAAGGCCTAAAGTACATAAAAGAGGCTTATAAGCGCCAAAATCGACTCGATACTGATCTCTTTCTTCCTGAAATTCTCCATCTTCATGCGCTCCAATTCTGGGGGCAAGCCAAATACTACTCTGCTCAACAATACTGGATTAACGCACTCGAACAGTCTGCGTTGGTCGATGAACTCGAAATTCAAATCGAATGTCTGATTGGACTTGGTAATATCTGGCGTATCACGCATGAGTACAAGCTCGCACGTTCTACCCACCAGCTTGCAGTTAAGGTGGCAAATAATAGCCGAATTGGCTGGCTTGAAGGCAAGGCGAGGATCTTACTTGCTTGGGATTACTACCTACTCAACAATTATGTTGAGATGCTCTCAGTGCTCGACGGTGCAGAAGAAGCACTGAAAGATCATCCAGATAACACCTGGCATGCCGAGGTATGGGATTTTAGAGGATTAGCCTTACTTGGACTTGAGCGTCTCGATGATGCGGAACAAGCAACCGCTAAGGCTCACAAGCTCGCGGTTGAGCACAACCTAGTTTGGATGAAAGCACACTCTTTCATTAGCCGTGCCCGTTTAGAGTTATTAAGAAAGAGACCACACCAAGCGTCTGAATTGTTAACTCACGCAGAACAGTCGGCCAACGAATTCGATAACGGTGAGCTGCTAAGCCAAATCTGCTACCAACAATCTCTGGTCGCAGAAGAGAATCAAGATTATCAAGCAGCACTGATTGCCTTTAAAAAATATCGCCAATATTCGACCAATATGCTTCGCGAGCAAACCACCCGAGTTGGCTTAGACAAAGCGCGCAGTTCAAAACGCCAATTAGAGCAACGAGCTCGTAAACTGATTAACCGAATTCGCGGTCAATACGAATACGACCCTGAGAAACAGTTTTCTCACGTTGTTTCAGAGACTTTTTGGTGGGAACAATTGGTGTTATTTAAGACTGAGCTTAAACGCTCGAACCATAGCATCATTATGTTCCAGCATGATGACCCTAACTATCTCGAAGTGTGTACCGAGCTTGCTCATACCTTCTGTAACCAAGAAGATTTTATCTCGCGTTTGAGCGGTGAACGAGTTGCGCTGATGCTGGCCGAAAAAGGGAGTGCAGCACAAGCGATCTTTGACAAGATCACGACCATGCTCAACATCTACCCTTGGCACAGAAAGGGACTGAAAGGCGCTCCTCCTGTTGTCACACTTCATGACATCTTGACCTTCCCGTTCACCTTAGAACAGTTAGAAGAAGACGAAGCTGAGAAAGAGACTGATGGAAACGTTATTAAATAAGATCACGGACGCAGGCTTGGACCCCTCTTCAGTTTCTGGTGAAGAGGCGATCATTTTCTGGAACCACATTCGCCAGCACATCGCGACTACACAACAAGAACAAGCACACTGCTACATTATTAGCTCTGAATACCGTGCAGAGCTGCAACAGAATCAAATCAGTATTGATGAGCTGCGCGAAGCGCTTAACTTGCTAACCTTGCCCAATGATGTTGAAGACATACTAACAGTCAAAACCAGTCTCAGTAATCGCTTGGTCGAAACCGGAGATTACACTGCGGCGCTGAATGAGTTTATTAGCTCTTCTAACATTGCCGTTGAACATGGGCACATCGACGAATATGTCATGGCAATTTTAGGCATGGGTAATCTATGTGATGCCTATGGAGATCATAACCGTGCGCTTCGTTACTACCAAAAGATCAGCAGTATAGATCATGCCATTAGCAGTCGCCTACTCCGCCTAAAGTTTAAGCTTCACATGGTTGCAAGTTTTCTTCATCTCAACCGAATCACAGCAGCCAGTGATCTCCTTCGCGAATGTGAAGAGCTCAGCATACTGGTGAGCAATAAACTGCTGACGGCACAAATTTCGCTCTATCAAGCCAAAGTCTATCGAGCTCAGAAAAAATACCACGAAGCCCTGCGCTGTATTTCTTCTGTACAACACACTGCAACTAATACCCAAGCAAGTTGGTTAGCCACCATGATCCGCTTGGAGCTTGCACACTGCTTAACCATCATCAATAAGCAAGACTACGCGAGTATGATTCTTGAAAGCACAAGCAAAAGAGTGAAAAGCTACTCATCGCCTGTACTCGCTAAACGCTTTTATGATTCAATGAGTGAAGTTTGTATGCGTCAAGGGCACTACAAAGAAGCACTAGAACATGAAAAGAAAGGCTATCGCATCGAAACAGATTTGATGAAACAGATCCCAATCAGTGAACTCGGTGCAAGCCAACTTCGTCGTTTATCGCGCTTTGAACTGCAACTCAAACTCATCTTGTCTGAGCAAGAGAATAAAGAGCTTAAAGAAACGACTGAGCAACATAAAAATACCGTAGCTCAACTACAACAAGACGTGTTTACCGATCCACTCACAGGTTTACACAACCGCCGTTGGTTGGATGTAAAACTTAAAGACCTGCTTATCCACAATACGTCGTTTGCTCTCTTGGTTGTCGATATCGACCACTTTAAATCGATCAACGACGAGCTGAGTCACCTAGTTGGCGATAAAGCGATCGTCAGCGTGGCTCAGGAATTAGCTGGCTACTTTAAATTCCGTGGCGCGTCTTGTGTTCGATTTGGCGGCGAAGAATTCTTAGTTATTCTGGAAAACGCCACTCAGGCACAAGCTGCGATGCACGCAGAGAATTATCGAGAGCGTATCTTCCAATTTGGCTGGCATGAAATACTGGGTGAACGCGGTTTAACCGTCAGCGTAGGTATTACCTTGCATCGTGATGGTGAAAACACGCAACGTACCTTCTATCGTGCGGATAAGGCGCTCTACAGAGCAAAAGCAAATGGACGAAACCAAGTCTGTACTGAATAGCCTTTTTCAACACGCTCGCTTTGCCGTTATTGTCATAAAAATAGAGAGGTCGCTGCCTCTCTATTTTTGTCTCAACCCTAGAGAAAGAACAGAGATATGCCCCCCACAGCAGCCAATGTTCCAACCAAACTCTGCTTGGATATTGATTCCCCTTTAAAGGCGTAGATCACCAGAATAAATACTGGACTGGTCGCAATCAACGTTTGAGCAATCGCTGGATTGGCATGTTTAAGCGCGACTTGTTGAAGCCAAAGCGCAAGAAACGTCCCCACAAAAATCGCTCCCAATAACCAAGCTTTGTCTTTCTTGGCCATCTTTTTCAAATGCTTGAGCATACTAGAAAATGGTTTGGGTTCGAAAAATCGAATCATTACTATCACCGCAAAAACCCCAACCGCTAATCGGATCAACGCCCCAACTAACGGCGGAATATCACCAGCGACTAACGCATAGTGTGAAATAACCACGCCAGACGCCTGACAAACACTTGCCAATAAACCGTAGCCAACGCCACTCCAATCAACCTGCTCTTCTTGTCGGCTAGGTTGAAACACAACAAAGGCCACGGCCAGCGTGGTGATAATCACTCCGAGCCAGCTCTGCATTGATAGCGCAGCACCGAGTAACATTAAAGCCAATACGCCAGACAGGGGAGGTGCGAGCGACTCTAGCAGTAACGTCTTATTCGCCCCTATTCTCTTAAGTGCAGCAAAATAAGCGCTGTCGCCTATCGCGATACCAATAACCCCTGATATCGCTAACACCAATATATGATTCGTCTCTATGTTAAGTTCGGGCATAGGCATTAAAGGGATAACAAGCATCATCATCACCGAAGCGAGTACACCTTTGACTATGTTGAGCTGCATCGCTGAAAAACGGTGACTGAATTGACTATAAATCCACGTCGCGCCAGCCCAAACAATGGCCGCTCCAATCGCAGCTACTTCACCTATATAGCTCATTGGCTCTTCTTCGCCTCCAGAAAGTAAGTAAACACTAACAAGTGAAATTGATAGTGAGAATCTATGTTTTATCGGTGTCCGTTCTAAAAATCATATACAAACAAATCATTTTTATAACAATTACTTGTGCGATAGCGTACTATACTGATAACTCATTAATAACATTACAAGGACCTGTTATGTTTTTAGACTATTTCGCACTCGGCTTATTAATTTTTGTTGCACTAGTCATTTTTTACGGAATCATTGTGATTCATGATATCCCTTATGAAATCGCTAAAGAGCGTAATCACCCTCATCAAGATGCCATTCACGTTTCCGGTTGGGTTAGTCTATTCACACTTCACACCATTTGGCCATTTCTTTGGATTTGGGCAACCTTGTGGCGCACAGACCGTGGTTGGGGCTTCGCTAAATTAGAAGAAGAACAGCACGATACTCACCACCGCGTCGATACGTTAATCGATCAAGTCGCCGCTCTTCAAAAAGAAGTCACTGCACTAAAAGAAGCCGTTGGCACGCAAGCATCACCTGAAGTTTCAAACCAAGATAAGTCTCAAGTTCAGGAGGTTAAGTAATGGATTTACTACTGATAATGACCTATGCAGCACTTTGTATCACGATTTTCAAAGTGTTCAATATCCCTCTAAACAAATGGACGGTACCCACGGCTGTTCTTGGTGGTGTTGTCATCGTAGGTACATTGATTCTATTAATGAACTACAACCACCCTTTCACACAGCTCGGTAATCAGGTTTATTCAACAACACCTATTGTGTCTGGTGTACGAGGAAAAGTGATTGAGGTTCCAGTAAAACCTAACACTCCTCTTAAACAAGGCGATATTCTTTTCAAGATAGACCCTGTCCCATTTGAAGCTGAAGTTGCTAAGCTAGAAGCGAAAGTAAAAGAAGCGAGCCAAGGCGCTTTAGGGCTTGAATCCCAACTCGCAGAATCTGAAGCGGCAAAAATCAAAGCCATCGCTGAAAGAGACAAAGCCCAACGAGAGTTTTCTCGTTACGAAAGAGGCTATAAAAGCGGTGCCTTTACTGAGCAACAATTGGATACTAAACGTCAGGCTTACAAAGCAGCTGAGGCGACCCTAAAAGTTGCTGAAGCCAACCAGCAGCAAGCTCAAATCGCACTAAATTCAGAGATTGGTGGTGAGAATACGGCTGTTGCGGGGCTATTGGCCGATTTACGTAAGGCTCAATTTGACTTAGAACAGACCGTAGTAAGAGCACCAACAGACGGTTATGTTACTCAAGTTGCGCTGCGTCCAGGTGTTATGGCCGTTCCACTACCTCTATCACCAGTGATGACGTTTATTCATACCGAAGACAAATATTACATAGCTGCATTTCGCCAAAACTCTTTGCAACGACTGCATCCGGGGTTTGAGGCTGAGTTCTTATTCAGAGCGCTACCAGGGAAGATATTTAAAGGACGTATTGATGAAGTTATTCCTGCAATAGGAGAAAGCCAAATACAAGCTCGAGGCACATTACTGGGTACAAATGCAGTAAGAACCTCTGGACGTGTGTTTGCCAAAATGACGATTACCGACGATCTGTCGGAGTACCACCTTCCAATGGGTACGGCGGTTGAAGTTGCGGTGTATTCCGACAGTTTCACTCATGTTTCGGTGATGCGTAAGGTGCTCATTCGAATGAAGAGCTGGCAGAACTACCTCTACCTAGATCATTAATCTAAGCGGTAGTTCCCACATCCAATCATCGCGAATGCAAAAGCCAGACACTGTCTGGCTTTTTTCGTATTGGGTCTAAATTCAGCGCATATTAATCACTCTTTAACCAAGCTGCTTAACTTGTTTAGACATCCAGACACTTATCTTTCCTTATAGAGTATTTCTACTGTATAATGCGCGCCTTATTTTTTATATTTGCCTAAAAAATCGTCTCTAAGACAACTTATAATTCAATGGCGAATACACGCTCTTTATAAAGCAAATTTTTTCATTTGAGGTTATCTATGAACTTTTCAGCGAAAACTGTCGTCGTCATTGCCATCGGCGCTGCCCTATATGGTATTGGTGGTCTACCTATGTTTGGTGTGCCTGTCTTTGCAAACACCACTCTAAAGCCAGCAATGGCAGTGCTTGCGCTGTTCTCTGTTCTATTTGGCCCTATCGTAGGCTTCCTTGTCGGCTTTATCGGTCACTGGGTTACTGACCTTTTCGCTGGTTGGGGCGTTTGGCTGACTTGGGTATTGGGCTCAGGTATCGTGGGGATGGTCATTGGCCTGTTCCCAGCAATGACTAAAAACCGCCTTGCGCAAGGCGAACTTCCAATGAAAGATTTCGCTCTTTTCGTCATTTTAGCCTTAGCCGGTAACGTTGTAGGCTACGGCTGTTCAGCATTCTTAGACACGATTCTTTACGCAGAACCGTTCACTAAAGTCTTTACGCAACTCTCTATCATTGCAGCAGGTAACACTGTACTTATCGCTGTTGTAGGCTTCCTAATTCTAAAATCTGTTGCAAAGCGCAATAAGCAAAGCCGTAACCTAACAGAGGCATAAGCGTTTAATGACTATCGAATTTTCGAACTTCTCTTTTAGATATGAGTCGCTGGATAAGCCGACGCTAAAGAATATCAATCTAAGGATAGAGAAAGGAGAGAAAATCGTCATTATTGGACCAAGTGGTAGTGGCAAATCTACCCTTGGTCAATGTTTAAATGGCTTAATCCCACACGCAATTAAAGGCGAAACCACCGGTAAACTAGAGATCGCTGGCCAAGACAGTGCGAGCTTTTCCATGCACGACTTTACCGAACAAGTTGGTACAGTACTTCAAGATACAGACAGCCAGTTCGTTGGCCTAAGCATTGGTGAAGACATTGCCTTTGCATTAGAGAACCAACTGATGTCGAGCATCGACATGTACCCGTTAGTGAAATCAACCGCTAAGATGGTTGATCTAGCGGACATGCTTGCTCGCTCACCTCATGATTTGTCTGGTGGTCAGAAACAACGTGTTTCATTGGCTGGAATTTTAATTGATGAAGTCGACACGCTGCTTTTTGATGAACCTCTAGCGAGCCTAGACCCTAAAACGGGTAAAGCGACTATTGAGATCATCGACCAACTGCATCGTGAAACGAACAAAACCGTCATAATTATCGAGCATCGTCTTGAAGATGTGCTGCATCGCCATGTTGATCGCGTCATCTTAATGGACCAAGGTGAGATCATTTCTGACTCAACACCTGATGAGCTGCTTGCATCCGGTCTGCTTGAAAAGCACGGCATTCGTGAGCCGCTGTATCTTTCAGCGCTAAAAGCTGCTCAAGTACCGCTTTCAGCCAAAGACACGCTTTCGAACTTAAAATCTTTGAATTACAAAGCGTTTAGACCAACCGTGCAGGGTTGGTTTAACCAGCGTCCACCAGCACAAGCTGAAAAACAATACACACCGTTACTTGAAGTGCATGGCCTAACGTACTCATACGATGGCGAAAAAAACGCGCTTGAGGATGTAAGCTTTAAAATCGGTCAAGGCGAGTTTGTTTCGATCTTAGGTAAGAACGGCTCTGGTAAGTCGACCATTACCAAGTTGATCATGGGTGTGATTGAGGCTGATTCTGGTTCTGCCTACCTTAATGGCGAAGACCTGAGTACGCTCTCTATTTTCGAGCGTAGCCAGAAAGTCGGCGTCGTAATGCAAAACCCAAATCATATGATTTCACATCATATGATTTTCGATGAAGTCGCTTTTGGCCTGCGTAATCGTGGTATTGATGAAGCAACCATAAAAGAGAAAGTTGAATCAGTACTTGAGCTTTGCGGGCTGAGTAAGTTCCGCCATTGGCCAATCGAAGCCCTGAGCTACGGTCAGAAAAAGCGTGTCACTATCGCTGCCATTCTTGTGCTGGAGCCAGAATTGTTGATTCTTGATGAGCCAACAGCTGGCCAAGATTATCGTAACTACACTTCTATGTTGGCGTTTATCCAAAAGTTAAACAAAGAGCTAGGTATTACCGTGGTGATCATATCTCACGATATGCATCTTGTGCTTGAGTACACCACTCGCTCTATTGTTATTGCGGATAGCAAGCTTATTGCCAATGCACCTATGACTGAAGTCTTTAGCCAGCCTTCGTTATTAGACCGTGCTAACTTGTGTACCACCAGCATTTACGAACTCGCAACAATGATGAAAATCGAAGACACCAACGCATTTATGCAGTACTTCATCGACTACGAGAGAAGCGCACTATGAATGCCTCGAAGATAAAATTTGGTATTAACTACATTGATACCAAATCACCGCTGCACGCACTGAATGGCATCACCAAGTTTGCTCTGTTTTTAGCATGGGTAACCGTTGTATTGACAACGTTTGATCTGCGCTTAATCGTAGCGCTGATTACAACCGGTTTACTGCTGCTTAAAATGACGCGCGTACCTGTGAGCGTTTATAAGCCACTGTTGATTGGTACTGTCAGTGTGTTGAGTTTGAATGCGCTGTTCATGTACTTGCTTGCACCTCAGCAAGGTACCGAGCTAATCGGCAGTGAGCATATTCTGCTTACTTTGCCAGGTAACTACTCTCTAAGCCAAGAGACACTGTTTTATCTCATCACAGTCACTCTGAAATATATGAGTATGTTTCCGATTGCGTTGATCTTTGTATTTACAACTCACCCTACCGAGTTTGCAGCAAGTCTCAACCGAATTGGGGTGCCATACAAGATTGCTTACGCAGTCAGTCTTACACTTCGTTATTTACCAGAAGTGAAAAAAGACTTCGTTAATATCATGCACGCACAACAAGCACGAGGCGTTGAATTGTCAAAGAAAGCGCCACTTGTCGCTCGTATTAAAAACGTTGCTAAGATCTTAGGGCCGCTTATCTTCTCAAGTTTGGACCGTGCTGATGAGATTTCTAACGCGATGACTCTACGTGGCTTCGGACGCCATAAGTCACGTACTTGGTATAGCTCAGCACCGCTAAAAAGAGTGGACTTCATTACGCTGGTTGTCATCGTATTGATTGTTGCTCTCGCCATCACTAAGCGAATATTGGAACCCCAATTATTCTGGTATCCGTTCTAAATCGCATTTGCAAAGCCGCTTTCATCAAGCGGCTTTTTTATTACACTATTTTCGAAACTTATTTTTTTATGAAAATTAATATGAATTATTTGTTTCATAATTGCGATAATTGCGTTATCAGATTACCATACTCTAAATTCAGAACAGTATCCCAATACCGTATGGCACGTATAACACAACAACAGAAACTCGAAAACCAGAAAAAATACAATAAAATCGTTCTAGAGCTATTCTTGGCAGAAGGGCATGAATCTCTCACATATGCTCGTATTGCTAAAGAGATTGGTGTAAGCCTCACTACCCTGCAAGGCTACTTTCCATCAACTCGCGCTATTAGAGCAGCTCTGCATGGGCATATTCTGCCTATTCTTTTGCAGCCCCTTAATTTTTCGAGCGAGAATGCCTTTTACGAGTCATGGGATAAAGCCTTAGAAGAACCACAATTTCAAAGTGTCATGAAACTGATCTTCTTTCACGCCTCGCAAACAGAGCAACCTGAGGGTTTCAACTTACAAGCGGACGGAGAACTACGCCAGAAAGCAGTCGAGAGCTTTGGAAGTAATGCAAGACAAGTAATTGAGACGGTAATTGGTCGTTCTCTACTGAAAATGACCAACTTTAGACCAAGCTAAAGCGAGTTAAGTAGACATAAAAATGGGAGCCTCGAGGCTCCCATTTTGCTTTCAATCTTAGTTAGAGATCTTCAGACACTAGCTCAACTTATAGAAAACCGTCGCTAGTGGTGGAAGTCTCAGCTCAATCGAGGTATCCAGCCCTTCACTCTGAACGGCTTCGATTTCCGCAACCTCTTTCACTTCAAAACCACTACCGTTGTATTTAGCGTCATCGGTATTCAATAACAGGCGGTATTGACCCTGAACAGGTACACCAAGGCGGAAGTGCTCGTGCGGTACTGGCGTAAAGTTTGAAACCACCAATACGCGTTCACCAGATTCACTGATACGTTCATGAGCTAAAATGCTTGCCTCTGCAGAGTCTTGAAGACGCCACTCGAAGCCACGAGGATCAAAGTCCAAATCGTGCATCGCCGCTTCATCACGGTATAGATGATTAAGGTCTTTAGTTAGCTGTTGAACGCCTTGGTGACGCTCGTAGTCCAATAAGAACCATTGCAGTTGGTCGTCGTGATTCCATTCCGCAGTCTGACCAAACTCAGCACCCATGAAGTTAAGCTTCTTGCCCGGTTGTGCATACATGTAGCCCATGTAAGCGCGCAGGTTAGCCGTTTGCTGCCATTCATCACCTGGCATCTTGTTGTGGATAGAGCCTTTACCGTAAACGACTTCATCATGAGACAGTGATAACACGTAGTTTTCGCTGTGCGCATAAACGAGTGGGAAAGTAATCGTATCGTGGTGATACTTACGGTTGATTGGATCTTCTTGAATGTAAGACAAGCTGTCATGCATCCAACCCATGTTCCACTTAAAGCCAAAGCCTAACCCGCCCATGAATGTCGGAGCAGATACACCTGGGAATGCGGTGGACTCTTCCGCAATCGTCATTGCGTTCGGGAAGTGTTTGTACACCTCTTCGTTCATCCACTTCAATGTCGCGATGGCATCGTAGTTCTCATTGCCACCGTCAACATTTGGCACCCATTGGTCATGACTACGTGAGTAATCTAAGTAAAGCATCGACGCGACAGCGTCCACACGAATACCGTCAATGTGGAATTGCTCAAACCAATACAGCGCATTAGAAACTAGGAAACGACGTACATGCTCACGACCAAGATCGTAAATGTAAGAGTTCCAGTCTTGGTGCCAGCCACGGCGTGGATCTGGATCGTGGAACAGAGGCGTACCATCGAAGTTGGCTAGTCCGTGATCATCACTTGGGAAATGGGCAGGAACCCAATCCAACACCACGCCTAGGCCAGCTTGGTGACACTGATCAACAAAGTATTTGAAATCATCCGGAGAACCAAAACGGCTCGTTGGCGCAAATAGACCCACTGGTTGATAGCCCCAAGAACCGTAGAACGGGTGCTCTGATACAGGCATCAATTCAACGTGGGTGTAACCAAGATCAGTTAGGTATGGAATCAGTTCTTTTGCGAGGTCACGGTAGTTTAAGAAATCACCATTCGCATCACGCTTCCAAGAACCCGCATGCAGTTCGTAGAACGACAATGCTTCTTTGCGTTTTTCGGTTACTGGGCGGCTTTGCCATTTCGCATCTTGCCACTCATAACGCGCGTGATCGTAAGTCACCGAAGAGAACGATGGGTACTGCTCAGAATAGAAGCCCCAAGGGTCTGCTTTATGCGGTAGACCTTCGCCATTTGGACCTTTCAACTCGAATTTGTACTGTGCGCCCTCTTCTAGTTCAGGGATGAATAGACCCCAAATACCATAATCAAGACGCTGCATTGGGTGACGTCGGCCATCCCAAGAGTTGAAGTTACCCACCAAGCTAACCGCTGAAGCGTGAGGTGCGTAAACTAGGAATCGTGTACCAGAGATTGAGTCACCATCACGCTCTAACGTAATAAACTGAGCACCCATATGATGGTACATGTCTTTAGGTGTATGCAGCACTTCGTAGCTCGCATACAGCTCATGGTATTGATAAGGGTCATCTAAGATCTGTTCTACGCCAGCCCAATCAACAGCCAATTTGTAGTGTGTGAAACGCAAATCGCGCTCTAGCTCTAGGACAAAGCCACTGTCGCCCTCTCGCACTAATTCAACGCGAGGTTCGTCGCCAACAATCAGCTCAACTTTATCTGCTCCCGGAATCCATACACGCAATGCACCTTCATCAGAAGGAATATATGGACCTAAACATGAGAATGGGTCTGCAAACGAAGCCTGTGATAGTTGGGTATATATTTGTTCTTGCTTTGAAATTGAACTCATTTCCAAAACCTTTCTCCCTAACCAAACATCCAAAAAATATAAAATAAAAATGCCCGCTATGGATGCGGGCAATATAACGACGATCTATTGTACCTGACGTACGAAAACGTTTGAGTGACCAAGATTATAGTTTCTTATGCAACAAGCAAAAATCTCAGTATTCTCGGGCCACTCAAGCATATTAGTTACCCGCTTTCTCACGAACTTCAGTCAGGCGAGAAGCAATACGATTAACACCATCATGAGCAAAAATCTCATCAAGGTTCATCGACAACTTACGACGCCAGTTCGGGTACTCATCAACCGTACCTGGAATGTTTACAGGCTGATCCATCTCTAGCCAGTCTTCAAGCTGAACACTCAGTAGTGTTGAAGAGCCTGCCGCAACGTGCAGTTGCAGTGCCTCAGCTAAGTAAGAATCCATTGGTACTTGGCTTGCGTCACGGCCTACACCTTCTGGTAGGAAACCATGCCATGCCACAGAGTCTAGGATACCTTGCTTGCACTCTAGACGGTCATCAAACAAGCCATTCAGCTGCTCTTGATTTGGATATAGACCAATCTCTTGTCCCATCTTCAGGTCATCACAGTGCCAGAAGCCACGTAGCGTCGGCATGTCATGCGTACATAGTGCCGCCATAGATTGTGATGCGTAATGTTTTGGTGAGATGAAGCCACCATCTTCTTCAGATGTTTCGAAGAAGAATACCTTGTATGAGTGAACGCCTGCATCGGCAAGAATGTCTACGATCTCATCAGGCACAGTACCCAAGTCTTCACCAATCACAGAACACTGATAGCGGTGAGATTCAAGCGCTAGAATTGCTAGCATATCTTGCACAGGGTAGTAGATGTACGCGCCTTGCGTTGCGTCTTCACCTTTTGGAATCCACCACAGACGCAATAGACCTAATACGTGGTCAATACGCAGTGCACCACAGTGCTTCATGTTAGCGCGCAGTAGTTTGATGTATGCATCGTAGCCCGTTGCTTGAAGTACTTCTGGGTTTAGTGGTGGTAGACCCCAGTTTTGACCAAGTGGACCTAGAATATCTGGTGGAGCACCAATGCTCGCATCCATCACTAGGTTGCCTTCATCCGCCCACGTTTCGCTACCAGAGTCTGCAACACCTACCGCAAGGTCACGGTAAAGGCCAACAGCCATGCCTTTCTCTTCTGCCAAAGATTGTGCATCATTGATCTGACAATCCGCTAGCCATTGCAGGTACATGTATAGATGTACTTTCTCAATATTGTCTTTGATGAACTTTTGGGTCGCTGGGCTTTCAAATGTACGGTATTTCTCTGGGAATACAGGCCAGCCCCACATGTTTGAGTCTTCTGCGTGAAGCTCTGCGTGCAGTGCATCGAATGCTGCTTGATGCATTAGGCTATCACCGCCCTCTTCAACGAACGCTAGGAATGCTTGTGCGCGGTCGCTGTTTTTATCTAGGTGACGATGTTTGAATTCAGTGAATAGCAGCGGAAGAATGCTCATCTTCAGCTCAGACACTTCTGTGTAGTTTACCCAATGCGCGTCGCGTGCTTTCTGTAGGCGCTGTTGGAACTCTGCGCTGCCTACCGTTTGTTGTGCTTCTGCGCTCAACGCGAATTCAGGCACTGAGCTCACGTCGATGTATAGGATGTTCAACCAACGGCGTGAAGATGGGCTGTATGGGCTCGCACCTTCTGGGTTTGCAGGGAACAGAGAGTGAATTGGGTTAAGACCTACGAAGTCACCACCACGTGAAGCGATATCAGCGACAAGTTGCTTTAAGTCACCGAAGTCACCAATACCCCAGTTGTGCTGAGTACGAAGTGTGTAAAGCTGGACACTTGGGCCCCAAAGCTTCTTACCTTCTTCGATTGGATTCTGCTTGTAACACGCTTTTGGTGTGATGATAAGCGTCATCTCATAAGGCTTTTTACGACGCTTACGGCTAACGACTAGTTTGTGATAACCCCATGCCAAATCGTTTGGCAATGCAAACACTAAAGGGCCACCCTCTGCACGTTCGTCTCGTACAACTTGAGATTGAAGATAGCCTTCAAGTACCTCTCCTTGCTCTGTCTCTAAACGCCAGCTGAACTCACTTTCACGAGCACTCACACCTAGATTTAGTGCAACCTCTACAGGCTCACCATCGCGCAAGACAAGAACTGGGTCTAATACATCTTTCTTGTGTTTTTTCTCTGCAGATTTAAGCAGAGCGTCGTCGCTGCTTATGTCGTAGCCCAATGAAGCCAATAGACGAGTTAATGTTTCGTCAGATACTTGTGCTTCATCGCCCCACGCACTTACGTAACTGTCGGCAAGGTTTGCCATTTCTGCGACTTGTTTTAATACGCTTTGTTCTTTCATCGCTATCTCCGAAAACGCGCTAACGCTTTCAATTTTGTAGGGTTATTTATCTAAGTTTATTTATTTCAATTTAGCTTTGAGCCAACTAATTGAGCCAAGGCAGAAACTGCCTTGGCTTTTTTGGGTTCTATTAACGTTTAACCGCTTCTAGTTTCCAAATGTTGTTCACGTAGTCGCGGATTGAGCGGTCTGATGTGAACTTACCAACCAACGCGGTGTTTAGGATGGCTTTCTTAGCCCAGCCCGCTTGGTCTTTGTATTGCTTGTCCATGTCTTCATGTGCTTTCACGTAAGATGCGAAGTCCGCCAGACATAGGTATGGGTCACCGCCATCTAGTAGGCTATCAAACGTTGCACGTAGTAGACCTGGTTGACCTGGAGTGAACTCTTCACCCGTTAGTAGGTCAAGTGACGCTTTCAGTAGTGGGTCTGCGTGGTAGTAGTCGTAAGGGTTGTAACCTTGCGCTTTCACCGCTTGAACACCATCAACGTCTAGGCCGAAGATGTAGATGTTTTCTTCGCCAACTTCTTCACGAATCTCTACGTTTGCACCATCCATCGTACCGATAGTTAGAGCACCGTTTAGAGCCATCTTCATGTTACCTGTACCAGAAGCTTCTTTACCCGCTAGCGAGATTTGTTGAGAAACGTCTGCTGCTGGGATGATGATTTCCGCCATGCTTACACGGTAGTCAGGGATGAATACCACTTTCAGCTTGTTACCGATACGAGGATCGTTGTTGATCTTCTCTGCAATCTTGTTCACCGCGAAGATGATTTCTTTCGCTAGGTGGTAACCCGGAGCTGCTTTCGCTGCGAAGAAACATACACGTGGCTCACACTCAAAACCAGGTTCGTTCAGGATACGGTGGTATAGAGATAGGATGTGCAGCAAGTCTAGGTGCTGACGCTTGTACTCGTGCAGACGCTTGATCTGTACGTCGAAGATAGCGTTAGTATCTAGCTCGATACCCATGTTCTCTTGAACCCAATCAGCAAGACGCTGTTTGTTTTCTTTCTTAACAGCCATGAATTCTTTTTGGAATTTCGCGTCTGTTGCGTACTGAGCGATGCCTTCAAGCTGCTCTAGTTTCGCTGGCCACTCAGAACCAATCTTGTCTGTAATAAGCTTAGATAGACCTGGGTTACAGAACTTCAACCAACGACGTGGCGTGATACCGTTTGTCACGTTAGTCAGTTTACCTGGGAAGATCTCGTTGAACTCAGGGAATAGGTCTTTCTTAACTAGCTGTGAGTGAAGCGCTGCTACACCGTTTACTTTGTAAGAGCCGATTACACATAGGTTTGCCATGCGAACCATGCGGTGGAAACCTTCTTGGATGATAGAAAGCTTCGCTTGCTTCTCACCGTCACCAGGCCACATCTTACGAACTTCTTGTAGGAAGCGGTGGTTGATTTCGAAAATGATCTCCATGTGACGTGGAAGTAGGCGCTGGATTAGCGACTCAGACCAAGTCTCTAGAGCTTCAGGAAGTAGTGTGTGGTTCGTGTATGCGAACGTGTTTGCACTGATGTCCCAAGCAGTATCCCAATCTAGACCTTTCTCATCGATAAGAATGCGCATTAGCTCAGGGATAGCGATTGTTGGGTGCGTATCGTTAAGCTGGATAGTCTCTTGCTTAGGTAGATCGGCTAGAGCAAAACCTGCTGCTTCGTGACGACGTAGGATATCGCGAACAGACGCTGCAGAGTGGAAGTACTGCTGCATTAGACGAAGAGTCTTACCTTTTTCGTGGTTGTCGTTCGGGTATAGAACCTTAGTGATGTTACCAGCATCGATTAGCGCGTGTTGTGCTTCGAAGTAGTCACCGTTGTTGAAGCTTGCTAGTGAGAATGGTGCAATAGCCTGACATTCCCAAAGACGCAGTGGGTAAACCGTGTCTGACTCGTAACCTACGATAGGGAGATCCCAAGGCATTGCTTTTACTTCCATACCTGGAACCCAAGTACGTACTTCGCGACCGTCTACATATTCCACTTCAACGTGACCGTAGAAACCGATGTGTTGTGCAAGCTCTGGACGAGCTACTTCCCATGGGTAGCCTTCAACACCACGCCATGCGTCTGGTGCTTCTTTTTGACGGCCATCTTCGAAAGATTGCTTAAATAGACCGTACTCGTAGTGTAGGCCGTAACCTACTGTTGGGAATTCTTGTGCTGCACAAGAGTCCATGAAACATGCAGCTAGACGACCTAGACCACCGTTACCTAGTGATGGGTCACGCTCTTCTTCTAGAAGGTCAGTTAGGTTTTGACCTAGCTCTTCCATTGCGTGAGTGATTTGCTCGTAAAGACCCATGCTAATCAGGTTGTTACCTGTTAGACGACCAATCAGGAACTCTAGAGATAGGTAGTTAACGCTCTTAGCGTTCTTAATCTTCTCATCGTTTTCAGTAGCAAGCAGATCAAATGTAGTAAGTTCTGCTAAAGCACGACCCATTGCTAGGTACCATGCGCGGCTATCCGCTGTTTCTACTGTAGTAGCGTAGGTTGCAGATAGGTGTTTCTTAACACTTTCTTGGAACGACACTTTATCAAAAGTTTTTTGCTGAGTTGCTTTCATTTCAGAAATCTCGCTTTTATTTGTTCTAATTCATCTGTGACATATCGTGCATGGTCACA
Organism: Vibrio fortis; assembly: GCF_024347475.1. Classification (NCBI taxonomy): domain Bacteria; kingdom Pseudomonadati; phylum Pseudomonadota; class Gammaproteobacteria; order Vibrionales; family Vibrionaceae; genus Vibrio; species Vibrio fortis. Next base: position 602,616 of record NZ_AP025488.1, on the reverse strand, counting down.
ATTAACTAAACATCATCCCGGTCTAACGGATGACTAGGAGTAGATGAAAGGGCGTAGGGGGCGTACTGACGTTGGGTTAGTGATCCAAATCTCATGTTCAGCTCCAGAATAAAAAATTGGAGTGATTATGATCACAAGCCCCCGTTCCATAACTTAACTTTGAATGATGAATTTTTTGTTTACCTATTTTCACTTTCTTGCGAGTTCTGATATTTAGATCACGAAATATTTTTCACGTTCTCATCTTTTTCACAAATTCATGTGTAGAAACGAGCAACATCACGATCACAAACCACCCCATTTAGTGATTAAAGTCACAATTAAAGGGCGTAGTTGGGTCAAAATATGCCACAGTGCAAGGTTTCTGAGGCTGATCATGGTCTGGGCCATTTTTCTTCACGTAACATAGCTTCAGAATTAATTCATGACGGCTTTTGTTTTGATGGTCGGTTAGACGCAATCGACTCTTCTTATAAAGACAAGGGCCATGGAATAGGTAACCTTCGACATGTGGATCCCGTCTAAACTGACTCGCCCAGGGCGATTACACAACGCAATCTTAAGACCACGCGTATTAGATCTGCTGCAAAATGCCGACTGCTATAAGCTCGTATTATTCCGCTCCCCTGCTGGCTATGGAAAAACTACCATGGCGGCTCAGTGGCTAGTTGATAAACCCAATGTAGGTTGGTACAGCATTGACGACAGCGACAATGATGCCTTCCGTTTCATCAACTACCTGCTTCAGTCTCTCAACAAGGCGACACAAAATGCTTGCCCTAACGCCCAGAAGTTAGCGGAAAAGCGTCAATTCTCATCGCTTCACTCCTTATTGAGCGAAGTATTCGCAGAGATGGCAAACTTTCACCATGAGTGCTTCCTTGTACTTGATGACTATCATCTCGTTAATAATGACGATGTGCATGAAGCCATGCGCTTCTTCTTAAAACACATGCCAGATAACCTAACGCTTGTTGTGACAAGCCGCGGTACGCCACCACTCGGTACAGCAAACCTACGTGTGCGCGACCTAATGATTGAATTAGGTAACGATTCATTGGCTTTCGATACTGAAGAAACCACCCGCTTCTTTAATCAACGTGTTACTGACGGTGTCGATGACACTACGGCAGGCAGTATCTGTGCCTATGTAGAGGGCTGGCCTTCTGCACTTCAGCTAATTGCCCTGCAAGCGCAACATCAAAAACGCACCCTCGCCCAATCGGCAGAGTCGGTTTCTCATTTTAATCATGCTCACCTTTGGGACTATTTAGTAGAAGAAGTATTTGATCTATTAGACAAAGAGACTCGCCATTTCTTAATGCAGTGCTCGGTGCTGGATCACTTCAATGACGAGTTAGTTTGTGCGCTCACGCAGCGTGAAGATGCTCTAGGTATGATTGAATCACTCAACCGATTTGGGTTGTTTATCTACCCACTAGAGGGCGAGAAAAACTGGTATCGCTTCCACAATCTATTCGGTGAGTTTTTGGCGCACGAGCGTCAAGCACGCATACCACAACAAGAGGCTGAACTGCACAACGCCGCAGCTCATGCTTGGCTCAAGCAGAACACGCCTCACCAAGCTCTTCGCCATGCACAAAGAGCCAATAATGCGGAGCTGATTGTACAGATCCTAGGCACTCACGGTTGGCAGATGTTCAACCAAGGTGAACTGTCTTCATTGGAAATGGCGATCAAACAACTGACACCGGATCAGCTTTACAGCGATCCTAAGCTCTCAATGCTACGAGCTTGGTTGGCACAAAGCCAACACCGCTATGATCAAGTTGGTACGCTGTTAGAAGAAGCGGAGTCTCAATATCAAGCACGTAATATTGAGCTCGACACTCAACAGCAAGGTCAATACAACGCGCTACGAGCGCAGGTAGCGATCAACAGCAATGAGCCTGAAAAAGCACTAGAACTCGCAGAGTTAGCACTGAGTCAACTCAATACCACCGTCTATCGCAGCCGTATTGTTGCGACTTCTGTTGTTGGTGAAGTTAACCACGTAATGGGTAACCTAAGCCGTGCATTGCCTATGATGCAGCAAACCGAAAAACTGGCGCGCCAGTATCAGGTTTACCATCAAGCACTCTGGGCAATCTTGCAACAGAGCGAGATCTTGATTGCGCAAGGTTATGTTCAAGCAGCATTCGAACTGCAAGACAGTGCCTTCAAGCTTATCGAAGAGCACCAGCTGCAGTACGTACCACTACACGAATTCCTATTACGCGTCCGTGCTCAGATCTGTTGGTGTTGGAACCGTTTAGACGAAGCTGAAGAGTGCTGTTACAAAGGCTTAGATATTCTAGGTCACCACTCACCAAGTAAGCATCTTCACAGCTACTCGATGCTTGCTCGCATTGCATTAAGCCGTGGTGAAATCGACAAAGCGGCGAAGTTTATCGATCAGATTCAACACCTACTTCGTCAATCCACGTACCACGTAGATTGGACAGCCAATGCCTCTCTTTCTCTGCTGCTATTCTGGCAGGTAAAAGGCGATAAAGATTCGATTCAAGATTGGTTAAACGTTGCAGTTCGTCCTGAATCAGCTAGCAACCACTTCTGCCAGCTGCAATGGCGCAACATAGTACGTGCGCACATTAT